>CBDDED010000002.1:0-604115 GCA_965226825.1 Dehalococcoidia bacterium | reverse complement strand
TCGGCGTACAGGACCTGCCCGTCGGTGACCGCGGCCACCTCCCGCCGGATGTCGTCGGCGTTGGGCGGGGTAGTAGGCCTTCCTGGCGGCGATTGCCGCCAGCCGGTTCATCAGGTTGTCCGTGCCCCAGAGGACGTGGACGTTGCTGCGCTTGGCCTCGGCGACAATGGCCGGGTCGGGCTCCATGTCGGGAAACAGCAGTGCCGCGATGACGAAGCAGCAGGTGTCTCCCAGGATATCGATGATGTCCTCCCGGAGGGACATGGCTGCGTCCCAGGTCAGGCACAGGGGTGAGGGCTTCTCCTCGGGGCCGCCGGGGGTTTCGAGGTACCACTTGCCATTCTCCAGCGAGATCTGGCCGCCCTTGACCTGGAGGCCGAACCGGCCGCCGCCCTGGGTCCAGATGGCAAAGTCCAGCTGGGGCGACCCGGGGTTCCTCTGCCACTCGTAGATGGCGAGGCCGGATCGGTCGCTGGACTGGATGGCGTCAAAGACGCGGGTCTCGGCCCGGCGCATGGGGTCGGCGCGCCGGTCCGGGGGGAACTGGTCGGGTTGGGTAATCATTTGAGCTTCTCCTGGGGTGATTTAGTTCCGTGGGGTTGGTGTCTCCGCGTGCGCCGGTCCCGGGGCGCTGGCCCGCCGGGGGTGCCGGGCGCGCGGGGATATGGGTGAAGCCGGTGGGGTTTCATCAAAGGGTCCTTTCAGGATGGTCCGGTGGGGATTTGAGGGGGTCTATTGGCGACGAACCCTGGGGCGTTGGTCCCCTGGGTGCGGACGACGGGGCCGTCGGGGTTGGGCTTGCCGGTGGTTAGGGAAAGGCTGATCCCGGCGGCGGCGGTGCCCAACGGGAACGCCGCCGGGGGCCTACCGCTCCAATGTGTAGGGGCTGGAGGTCTTGCCTGCCGCGACCTCGGCGAGCTGGTCCATCAGGCTGTCCGTGCCCCGGAGAACCTGGACATTGCTGCGCCGGGCCCCGGCGACGATCGCCGGACCCTGCTCCATGTCGGAAAACAGGACCACGGCGATGACGGAGCAGCAGGAATCTTCCAGGATATAGACGACGTCTGCGCGGAAAGTCATGGCCTAGTCCCGGGCCAGGCACAGCGGGGAGGTCTTCGCCTCGCGCCCGTTCATGGTTTCCAGGTCCCGCTGCCTCTACTCAGGGGCTACCGGATATCCTTGACCTGCAGGCCGAAGCGGCCCACGCCCGATAACCATAGGGTGAAGTCCATTTCCGGCGCTTCGGGGTCCGGGTGCCCCTCCTGGTTCGTGGAGCCTGGGTGGTCGCCGTCTTGAATGGGGTCAAAGACGGGGTCCTCGGCCCGGTGGCCGGGATCGGGATGCCCTTCGTCGGGGAATTGCTCTGGATAGGTTTCCATTTCGATACAGTCCTTTACTCTGATTTAGATACGTGGAATCGAGGTATCCGCGTGCGCTGGTCCGGGGGTGCTCACTCGGTGAGCGGAAATGGCGCGAGGATATGGGTGAAAGCGGTCGGGCTCCAAGTGAGGGACTCCTGGGGGATGTGGAAATGGGGACTTGAGGCGACGGCCTCTGGGGCTTTGGTCCGGACGCCGGCGCCATCGGGGGTAGAGCCGGCGGTGCGTCCGGCTTGCCGGTGGTTGGGCATGGCGAAACCAGCCCCCGGCGGCGTGGCCCAACGGGAAAGCCGCCGGGGGCTAGGGCTCCGATATTCAGGGCCTGCAGTCCTTGCTGGTAGCGACCTAAGCGAGTTGGTCCATCAGGTTGTCCGTGGCTCATTGGGGTGTGGACGTTGCTGCGCCTGGCCTTTGCGACGATGGCCGGGTCTGGCTCGACGTCGGGAAACAGGAACGCGGCGATGACGACGAAGCAGGAATCTTTCAGGATATGGACGACGTCTGCGCGGAAAGGCCTGGCCGCTTCCCAGGCCAGGCACAACGGTGAGTGCTTCTCCCCGGGGCGCCCATGGCTTCGTGGTGCCGCTTGCCGTTCTTCGGTGACTACCAGACGCCCTTTTCGATACAGTCCTTTACTTTGATATAGATACGAGGCGTCGGGGTATCCGTGTGAGCTGGTCCGGGGGTGAACAGGGGGCGCTCACCCGGTGAGCGGGGAAGGTGGCGCGCGGGTATGGGTGAAAGCGGTCGGGCTCCCATTGAGCTGATCCTCTGGGGATGGGGACGTGAGGAATGGGGCGACGGTCGGGGACGGCTTCCAAAGTTTTGGTCCGGCGACGCATCAGGCCTGGCGGTGGTGAGGGATGGCGAAACCGGGCCCCGGCGGCGCAGCCCAACGGGAACGCCGCCGCGGCTTTTGGCCCGATGCTGAGGGTGCCGCGGATATGCCGGCTGGGAGGTGTTTCGGGGACCTGTTCCTGAGGATCGGGAAGGGTCTGCGTACCACCCCGGCGAATGCCCGGAGCATCCTGTCCCTCTTCGAACATCTGGCGATGGTATGGGCGCTCGGGGGTCACCCCGAAACGAGCGCCCATCCCGGCGTTGAGGGGACGCGCTTTCGAGAGGCCAGCCCGCTTTGGGCGGGGGATGGGTTGGTTGGCGAGAAAACGTTATTCGCGTGTGGGACCGGGCCCGCGGGCGATGGTGTGGCTTGCCCTGAGGAGTATTAAGGGCTGGCGGCTGCCGGCGTTACGCCGTGGTCGTGCACCCCAGGTATTCCGACCGGGATATGGCAGGCATCCGCAACCGGTAAATCCTCGCCCCATGCCCGAACGGCAGGAGTCCTCGTGCTTTGCGTCCAACCGGTCGACCACGGAGTTGATGATTGGCTCCGGGACAATTCACATGGTTGACACTGCCGTCGAATCCCAGTCCGGGCGGGCCACGGAATAACACCCCATCCCGGTTCAGGCCAGAGAGGGGTTTAAGCTGTCCCTTTCTGCCCATGGCGAAGAGGGTCCCGGTAATGAGGAACCGCCGTGGGATACTTTGCAGCCCCGGACGCCGGCCCCAGGAAGCAGGCGGAGGGGGAGTTGGATGCATGCTCAAGTCCTCTTCCACGGAGGTGAAGGTGATGAGGAGTATGACGCTCATGAAATAGCCCGCTCGTCGGCCTCCACCGGGTGGCGGCTCGTTGGTACTCTAGGGGCAAGAATCCGAGAAGCTCAAAGAGTCCGGCCATCCAGGCCTCACGGGTCAGAGTGGTGCGGCTCTCCCGTGAGCGTTCCAGCCGCCGACTGAAAGCGTCCCAGTACTTGCGCGCATCCGATTCCCCAAAGCACCCAACCGATAACATAGTCCTTCTCGATCACATCCTCTCGGATGCCCCACTCGTTGATCCTCTCGTTGAGGTCCGTTCTGGTAATCAACTGGCCATACCGTCCGATGAGACTCTCCCGTTCTCACGCAGCCTCCACCGCCACACTACGGGTCCCTCGTGGGGCAGGCTGGGGTCCAAGAGACCGATGCCTGAGCTCACACTCGTTTCACAGGCTTGGAGAAGAGAGGGTGCATGGACATCCAGTGTCTCCAAAAGGTAACCCAAGCGCTTGAAGCTCGTGCGGTTGCCGACCCGTCGGGCGTAATCCTCAAGAAGAGTGTCGTCACGGCGCTCGCCCCTGAAGTAGGTGTGCAGCACGTCGGCTATGTGGCGAATGCCTCCGCCCAGAGTTGGGTCGTCGAGGACATCGACGACAGTACGAGAAGGATCGGAGACGTATACCCTAGTTTGGTCCCGCCAGACGGGCTTGGTTCCGAATGTCTTACGCGGACTGGTGCGCCTGATGCGAAAGGGGAACCCCTGGATATCGACCTCTTTACTCCTCACCTGCTTCGTGGTGACGACCACGGTCTCCCGGAATATCTGCTCGGTAAGATCCCAATGCTCGCACGCCGTCCAGCCTCCGATGTAGTAGTCGGGGCCAAATAGCTTGGATGCGACCACCCAGGGGTCTTCCCGCCAGTCGCCCGGGTTGATGGCGTCAAGGGGAATCGGTGCGTAGAGACCACGGCAGACACGCACCAGCCATCCCCTTTGGGCCAGATACGCAAGGAAACGGTGCGTGCGACGCATAGTGAAGGAGAGGGCGGCGGCGGCCTCCCGGACGGAGAACGGCCCGGTGGCGCTCCGGTACAAGGCGGTGAGGAGTCGCCTGTTCCTCTCCGAGATGCCCTTTGGAGCCACAGTAGTTGTCGCCAACAGCTATTCCTTCCATAAAATCGAAGGTACTGCGTATATGATGTACTCTCCAGGCTCACGAGGCAATGGGGCGTTGCTTTTCAGCCGTTGTAAAAAAGGTTGACTTAAGTAACAAGACTGCAGTCATTGACAACAGTAAACGCTGGACCGCCAGAGTGGACAATGCGGGTACGCCAGTCCGTCACGCGGTCGGTATGGACACCAATCAGAAGCAGTAGCCTCGTTGCACTCGTGCTAGATGGCGGGCGATTCCTATGCAGTGGGTAGGGGCTGATAGCGCTCGACTCGTATTCTGTCTTCACCCTTGCGCGCCTGAGCCAAGTCGTACGCAGTCTGACGGCTCAGCCAGAAATCAGCGCTGGACCATCCGGCCTTCTCTAGGCGAATAGCCATGTCGGGCGAGATCGCCGCGTGACCGTTCAATACCCGCGAAAGGGTATGGCGCGCAACTCCCAGAACCTCCGCTGCCTGGGTAACGCTTAGGCCAAGAGGGTCCAAGCAGTTTCCTCTGACGCTGCGGCCCGGATGGGGTGGATTCTTCATGGGCATGGCCTCTCCCTCCTCATTGGTGATAATCGACAAGAGCGACGTCGTACACGTCGCCAGCTTCAAACCTAAATGTGATCCGCCAGTTCCCAGAAATCGAAATGCTCCATAACCCTCTTCGGTCCCCTCTGAGTGGATGCAGTCTGTATCCGGGCAGATCGAGGTCGCTCGGCTTGCCGGCTGCATCCAGGTCTGCCAGAGTGAGGGTGATTCGGTCCAATTGGTCGGCGGCTATCCTGCTGGGGTCGCCTCGCTCATAGAGTCTCTTCAGTCCTCGATGGCGAAACTATCGAATCATGAAATGATTATACCGCGTGCCGGTACAGATATCAATAGGATCTCTGACCTACCGTTGTAAAAAAGGTTGACTTTAGTAACAAGACTGCCGTCAGCCTTCTCTGAAGACGCGGTCCAAGCCGCGCCGCCGCCCCAACAGTTCAAGGCGGCTCCGCCCGGGAATCTCACCCGGGAACTCCGAGCTGATCCCAGCTCAAGCCACCCCGCGGGCTTCCACCCGCCCAACAGCCTGAACCGGATTGGGTCTGCGTCTCCGCTTTCCCAGCCGGTGTTGCGCTGCAAGCGCCGGTCTCAGCTGTCCCAATACCGCACCCCAGTACGTCCACACGTGCTTCACTCGCTTCCTTGCAGGTACGGTGAAGGCGACATGTCCGCCATTGCCGGCGGGACAGACCCGCCGGCGGGGGATGCGCTCGGAACAGCGGAGCAAACGACGGGCCAGCACCAGGGCCGCAGCCTGATGGACACTGAGCCCATATCGTTCCATGAACTTGACCCGGCCAATGACCGAACTGTAGGGCGGGTTGACCTGATGTACCTCAACTCCCTCACGGTAGCCGCGGGACAGGAAGTATGCCTTTACCTTCCCATAGCCGAAGGACGAAATCATCCGGGAGTATTTCCTGGACTCGCCCTCCAGGACGGCCTTCTTCTGACGGAAGTCCAGCTTCTCCATGACGATAAGCTTCCCGGCCTCTTTCGCGTACTGGACCACGGTGGACACTACGTCGCCGATCAGGGCCTGGGCCTGGTGAGTGTTCTTGCCGTAGGTGACCAGCGGCGCTCGCCAGGCGTTCAGGTAATTACCCGAGGCATCGGTCTCGGCCACGGCCAGGTGGTCGGCGTTGAGGTCTATACCGATCACGCCCAGCCTACGGTCGGTGGTTACCTCCACATCTGGCAACTCAGTGGTGGCGAACACCCGCCAGCCCCGGGCGTCCCGCTTGAACCGGTAGCTGACGGCCTGGCCCAGACCGGTGGAACGGGCCGCCTTCTCTCCGTGCTCGCGCCGGTACTGTGCGTAGTCGGCATTGCTCCCCAAAGCCCCCAGCACCTGCTCGTTCCCGTAGGCAAACCGGACTCCTTCAATCACCAGGTACTTGCCATGCTGATCACCCAGGCAATCCGGCATCCGAACCCGTAGGGTGAGAGACCCATCGTCAGCAACGGCCGCCACGCACAGCTGGCAGCCCTCCGGTCTCATCCCGGCTGCCCAGCACGAAGAACTCGCCGCTGCGGGCATCCCGCCAATCGGCCAGCCACTCCTCATGACTGGCATATCCATTGGCCTTCAGGTCGTGCTGTTTCCGCCACAGCCGCTTGGACCCGAAGCACAGCCTGACCCGACCGCCGTCAATATCGGCTTCCAAACCCGCTAGCCGTAGCTTCAAATTGACCAGGCGCCGCTTCTTCTGATGGGCCTGGTCCCAGCGGCCCCGCGCAGCGGCATCAGAAACCTGACGCTCGGCCCGGGCGATCCGTATCTGAAGACTGTCCCGCCTGAGGACCATCGTCTCTCGCACCGACGCCACCTTGCCCTCCAGCGACACCCGAAGGGCATTGAACATCCGCGCCGGTATCCCGTACCGCTTCAGGTACGCGCTCTTCAACGAGGTAGCTGAACTTCCAGCGGCAATGTCGGCGAACAGCTTCCGCTGCAACCGAGAGTACAACTCGGCGTATGCTGCCAGTGCGGCATCCCCCTCCACACGGTCCTTGCTGCGGAAAACGGTGACGCGGGTCTGGTATGTGCTTATCATTGGGCCGTCTCCGCTGCTGCCACCGCCCGTTCCGACTGGAGCTCCGGGGGCAGCCTGCCGGTGAGGTGCAGGCGGGAAGTCATGGCCTTGTCGAAACCGTGAAGGCGACCCCAAGCGGTCAGGCTGGTACGATTACTGATTACGTCCATAACACTCCGATACTAACTGTTCCCAACTGATTGATTGACCTGAACACAGGCGGTTGTCCCTCGAAGAAAGCCGCCCTGACCGTGTGGGGTTCCGGAGATGGGCCAGTTCCCGAGTTGCGGCTCCCTGACTACGTTCGGCATGAAGCCGGGAGCCGGGAGGCAAGTAACGGCTTGACCAGACCGTATCCGCGGGCCCGGTTAGGAAGCAGATGGCGAATTGGGGAGTGACACGGCCGACCCGATAGGAGCGAGACTCAATCGGTGGCCGTTCTTCACCGGTTGAAGGATTGAAAGAAACAAGTAGTTCCCGGGACCGCGGGCCAAGGTCGCCGGGGCGGCGGTGAAGCTGCCGGAAAGGTGTCCCGGCAGCAACAAGACCCGGCGGCAAGGGCCCCCCGGAACCGGCCAGGGGAGCGTCAATCGATGACGGTGAACGCTGCTCGGGCTCCCCGGGTTCCTGGCGCTGCTCCCGGGATGCGACGACCGCGATGACCAGGATAATGATCACGGCGACGGCGGCGGCCAGGGGCATCGAAAACCAGAAAAGGTTCTCGAAGGTGTCCCGGGACTGTTCCAGGCTCCTCACCCGCCAATCCCTGTGCTTGGACTGCCGGTCTATGTCTCTGCGCTGAGAATCCATGCGGCGATCGACATCCCTATTCAGGGCATCTACTCTCGTGGTGGTCTCCCTCTGCTGGGGCTCCAGCTGGTACTGACGCTGGGCCAGGCGGTCCATCCAGTCCTGGATATCATCATGGGGGTCATGTCTCTTGCTCCTCGAAGGTCTCGGTTTGTGAGTCCGTTGAGCTGTTTCTCCCGGAGCCGCGGCTGTGGACTGGGCGGCCAGAGCGGGGTATTCGGACTGGCTTTTCAAAGAGGGATCCAGTGGGGAGTCCCGCATGAGGGAGACCCCCGGCGGCCCCTTCCCGGCCGGCGGTCCAGGGCAGTCATGGAATCGAGTGTCCAGAGTGCGGGGCGGGTCAACTCCCGGGGTTTCCCGGTCACCGCGGCGGCTAAGGCTCCGGCCAGCCCTCCATCGGGGCGGCTTAAGCCAACTTCTTCCACTCGGTCCAGGACTGCCAAGTCTCGGGAGCTTCCTGCTCGAATCGCCGGGCAGCCTGTTTCCAGCCTTCCGTCAGTCCTTGTTGAAAGCGAAGTCTCAACAGCTCCTCTTGCCGCTCGGCATAAATCCTTGCGGCAATGGCCAGGTACAGGACCAGCAGGATGGCGGCGAACGTCGAAAAGGTGTGCAGTGCCCCCATGACCTGGTCAATCCGGTGGTCTCCTTCCGGAACGGAACTGAGGCCTCTCCAGATGAGCAGGGCCACTCCCAGGGTGAATAGCGCGAGGAACAGGACCACGGTGAAACGGGCCGCGCCGTCGCCGATGATGGGATCTGATCCGGGTTCGGATTTGTCGGGTTTCATAGCAATTTCTCCTCTGCGGGCTGGGCCGGGTGAAAGTCATCCCCGCGACGGTGGTCGATAAACGGCCCCACGGCCTGCGGGTGTTCGGGGTAAACGGGTCGCCGGGCTCGAACCGTGGCCCCGTCGGGTCAGGCTCCGGGGAGCCGGGAGCGCCGTCAACGAAACGGTGGTGGGCAGCTCTCCGAGTTGACACCCGCACGGGCGGCCGACCCTCGAAGACAACCGCCCGTGCAAGGTCCAGGATCCCGGACTAGCTCCCGGGTTACGGGTCCCTGCCTGCGTCGGTCACCGGGCCGGGCCCTGTGTGGACAATCAAAGTGTCCACGTGCCCGATGGTGATGCCGGCGGCCGGGATTTCCAACCTGGGGGTCGCCGGGGCTTCGGGCTGCTCCGGCAGGAACAGCCGTCCTTCCCGTTGACACTGGTCCTGGACTTCCCCGGCGTAGGCGATCTGCCCGTCGGTGACCGCGGCCACCTCCCGTCGGATGTCGTCGGCGTTGGGCGGGTAGTAGGCCTTTCTCGCGGCGATTGCCGCCAGCCGGTTCATCAGGTTGTCCGTGCCCCAGAGGACGTGGACGTTGCTGCGCTTGGCCTCGGCGACAATGGCCGGGTCGGGCTCCATGTCGGGAAACAGGAGCACTGCGATGACGAAGCAGCAGGTGTCTCCCAGGACATCGATGATGTCCTCCCGGAGGGACATGGCGGCGTCCCAGGTCAGGCACAGGGGTGAGGGCTTCTCCTCGGGGCCGCCTGGGGTTTCCAGGTACCACTTGCCATTTATCAGCGAGTAGGGGCCTTCCTTTACCTGGAGGCCGAACCGGCCGCCGCCCTGGGTCCAGATGGCAAAGTCCAGCTGGGGCGAGGCAGGGTTCCTCTGCCATTCGTAGATGGCGAGGCCTGATCGGTCGCTGGACTGGATGGCGTCAAAGACGCGGGCCTCGGCCCGGCGCCTGGGGTCGGCCCGGCGGTCCAGGGGGAATTGCTGGGGTTGGGTTAACATTTGAGTTTCTCCTGGGTTAATTTAGTTCTGTGGGGTCGGCGTCCCGCGTGCGCCGGTCCTGGGGCGCTGGCCCGCCCAGAGTGGTGGGCGCGCGGGGATATGGGTGAAGCCGGTGTGGTTTCATCAAAGGGTCCTTTCAGGATGGGGATATGGGAATTTGAGGGGTCCATCAGCGACGGACCCTGGGGCGTTGGTCCCCGGTCCGGATTACGGGACAGTTTGGTGTTGGGGCGACGGTCGGGGACGTCCTGCCGGTCGGTTGGGCATGGGGAATTCCGCCCCCGGCGGCGTGGCCCAACGGGAACGCCGCCGGGGGACCATGGCTCCAATTTTGGGGGCCCGCAGTCCTTTCTGGCGGGAGTCTCTGCGAGTTGGTCCATCAGGTTGTCCGTGCCCCATCGCAGGTGGACGTTGCTCTGCTGGCCCCGGCGACAACGGCCGGGTCCTGCTCCACGTCGGGAAACGGCAGAGCGGCGATAACGGGGCAGCGGGAGTCTCCCAGGATATCGGGATGCTTTCGCGGAGGGACATGGCTGCATCCCAGGTCAGGCGCAAAGGGGAGGGTTTGTCCAAGCGGCCGTTCATGGTTTCCAGGTCCGGCTGCCCATCTTAGGTGACTACCTGACGCCCTTGATCTCCAGGTGGAAGCGGCCCACGCCCGGCAACCATAGGGTGAAGTCCACTTCCGGCGTCTCGGGGTCCGGCTGCCCCTCGTGGTTGGCGGAGCCTGGTCGGTCGCTGTCTTGAATGGCGTCAAAGACGCGGCACTCGGCCCGGCGGTCCTCGGGGAATTGCTCTGGATAGATTTCCATTTCGATAAAGTCCCTTACTTTGATTCAGATGCGTGGGGTTGGGGTCTTTGCAAGGGCTGGTCCGGGGGTGAACAGGGGGCACTCACCCGGTGAGCGGGGCAGGCGCGCGCGGGTATGGGTGAAAGCGGTCGGGTTCTAATTGGGGGACTCCCTTGCGGATGTGGAAATGGGGATTGGGGCGACGGCCGCAGGGCTCCGGTCCATTTGGTCCGGACGCCGGGGCCGCCAGGGATAGGGCCGGCTGTGCGTCCGGCTTGCCGGTGGTTAGGGACGGCGAAACCAGCCCCCGGCGGCGGTGCCCAACGGGACACGCCGCCGGGGGCTTCGGGCCCAATGTTTAAGGTATGGCGGGCATGCGGGCTGGGAGGTGTTCCGGAAACTTGTTTCTGGGGATAGCCAAAGGCCTGTGGACTACCCAGTGGATGCCCGAGGCTTCCTGTCCCTCTTTGAACATCTGGCGATGGTATGGGCGCTCGGGGTCACCCCGAAACGAGCGCCCATACCATCGCTGAATGGATGCGCTTTCGAGAAGCCTGCCCGCTTTGGCCAAGGGACGGGTTGGTTGGCGCAGGAACGTAACTCCCGTGGGGGACCGGGCCGCGGGCGATGGTGAAACATTCCCTGAGGAGTATTCAGGGCTGGCGGCTGCCGGCGTTACGTCATGGTCGTGCACCCCAAGTATTCCGACCAGGATATGGTAGGCATCCGCAGTCGGTAATTCCTAGCCCGATGCGCAAACGGCAGAAGTCCCCGTGCTTTTCGTCCAACCGGTCGAGCATGGAGTCGATGATTGACTCCGGGAAAGTCCACACGGTTGACACCGCTGTCGAATCGCCCCGTGGGATTCTTTGCAGCCCCAGACACCGGCCTCGGGAAGCAGGTGCTGGGGGATTGGGATGTATGCTCAAATCCTCTTCCACGGCGGTGACGGTGATGAGGTGTGCGACGCTCCTGAAATAGCCCACTCGTCGGCCTCCACCGGGCGGCGGCAGCGGCCGCAAAGGCCGTCGCCCGATTGAACCCCCGGGTCTGCCCGGGACTGTTGGTGGCCGGGGCGACGCCCGACTGGTTAGCGGCTCCCGGGCACATCCGCATCCGACCGGATCGCGGTCTGTGTGCCCCCGAGTCCGGTAGATTTAAGTGGACCCGGTTAATAGGACAGAATCGAGACGGAGTTAGGTGGGGGTCCCACTATTCCCGTATATGGCGCCAACATTGGTTCCGGTGAACACCTCCTCTCCTTTGACTCTTCCTTCCGGACGGCCTGCCCCATGGAATTCCCCTCAATATGACAGCATCCAGAACGCGGCGGAGCATGGGATGGACAACTCTGACCGAACGGAGGCCACCATCTCGTCCATCGTAATCACCAGCGATCCCGGTGACGACTCCACCTCCGGCGCCGGCGACATCATTGTGGTGAGGGTGATCCTCAGCGAGGACGTGAATATCACCGGCGTTCCGCAACTGGAACTCGACTTCGACGGGGAAGCGAAACCGGCTCAGTACGTGGGAACCTGGCACGAGGCATCCAAGAAAAGGCACGAGGCGAATTCCAGCATGAATTTACGCTTTGGTTACACGGTCGTCGAGGCGGACCTCGACAGCGACGGAATCGCCATCGGAGCCGACTAGTTGACCCGGAATGAAAGAACCATCAAGGGTGGTGAGGGGTGGCTTTAATGGGTTGAAGTGCAGGATCACACAGGCCGGGGTCCCGCCGAGTCGCCAACAGCCAGGGGCGCAACTCGTCCTGCCACTCTCCTGTCATCCTACACGGCCGTATTCTCAAGCTGCCCGGCCAAAGCAAACTTTAATGCGGGTTTGGTCTGAGTTGGTATCGATGTGGTCCATTGCCCCTTTCTGCCTGCCCGGCACGGCCTGTCGGACCGCTAGGTGGCTTCAGTGCCCAGGAGCAGGCCTACTCTCTGCAGGACTTCGTCCATAGTTCCTGCCGGCAGGGAATCCGCCGGCGCCGCATTGCGTCTTCGCCAATCCATGCTTTTGACCTGGTCGGACAGAATAACGCCGGTCAGGCTTAACCCTGCAGGCAGGGCGACTTCGAAAGGGTATCCCTTGACC
Organism: Dehalococcoidia bacterium; assembly: GCA_965226825.1. Lineage (GTDB taxonomy): Bacteria > Chloroflexota > Dehalococcoidia > Lucifugimonadales > UBA3495 > Io17-Chloro-G2. The sequence continues at coordinate 591,905 of CBDDED010000002.1, read as the reverse complement.
TGTCTGGTAATCGGGCAGAAGAGCGCCAGCCCGACTCGGCCGTTGTAAGCTGCCGGGGAGAGTACGACAGCCGGGCGGCGCCCGGCCTGCTCGTTCCCTGCTTGAGGATTGAAGTCAATCCATACGATGTGACCCCGCTTTGGGACCCAACCGGTTCTACTTACCATGCCTCCTCCCCGACTGCCGGGCCGGAATCCACCTCGCCATGGCGGTTGCTCTCGGTGACAGCGGCTAGAAGGTCATCCAAACTCACGGCGTGCCGACGCACCGGAGAGATGGTCAGGTCCGAGCCGTTAACGGTCAGCGTGACGGGAGAATCCGGCCCCAGATCAATCTGTTGCGCGAGGGACCGCGGGATTCGCAAGGCCAGGCTGTTACCCCATTTCCTGATGCGCGTTTCCATGGCCTCCACCTCCACGTATATACACGTGTTTATACAGTAATCGAAGCTAAGGCGGTGGTCAAACCATGCAGCAATGTCAACGCCAACTGAATTCTGAGCATTTTCGCCAGTTTAAAATTGACGCACCCTCCGTTGACGGTAATTCGGCCAACGCAAAATTGACCCACCCCCCGCTGATTGCTCAGCGAAAACGTCGGTAGCTCGGGGCTCAGCGATTCTGTAGTGGTCGGGGCCACGGGCGCGGTTTCCTGCCTCGAGGAAAAACGCTGCCTGGAGAGGAACAGACCGGCCTGACGCTTGGCAACCAGCGGTCTGATTTTCCCGACTGGCCGCCTTGCCGTTGACACGTGTATTCCAGCTTGGCACGGAATCCGGATGGGCCGGCGTCGCCCAGGCTTTTCGCCAAGCTAAGGTCCAGGAGCATCCGGGACACGTTCCGGATTTCGGCCGCCCCACGGCCAACGGACTTGGCAACTATGACGGAGGCGGCCTGGTGACGGGCGTCGTTCCTGGTCGCCTTTATCCGGGCGTTCCGCCTGACCGATGGGACGTTCCAAACCGTCCCGGCGCAATGCCATTGCCGACGGCGGCGAGGCGATTTCCCTGCTCAGGGACACCCGGACGGCGGTGGGCATCCGGGCGGGGGGGGGGGGGGGGGGGGGGCGCCCTGCTTCCGGATGAATTCCCGGTTCAGGGGCGTTCCTGAGCGGGCAGGGGCAACCTTGGCGAAAGGCCACGCGGCACCCGTCCGGTTAACTCTCCCCAAGCCGTGAGCGCCGCTTCGCCGCCGGCGCGGTCCGGGCCCGGAACCAGTGGGTCCCGGGTCTCCAGGGTCGCGATCAGTGGAAATGAAGTGGAATTCCGCCTGCACCAGGCATCTCAGGTTCTCGCCCTTGGCTCTGGTCTCAACAGCATGGGCCCGGTGGTCGTCCGGCCCGGAGTCAGGTGCGTGCTCCCAAGCGGGGTCGGCTCCGAGGTTTCCTGACCGTGCTCCGGCTACGGCCCCGCCATTTCCGGCGAGCAATGAACCTGTGCTCGGACCAGTAGTACGGCGGGGCGCCCTCGGGCTGCCAACGCCCCCGGATACGGGTCGGCCGCCGGCGGTGGACGTTGAGCCTGCGGTAGGCCTGGTCCGCCCATGGGTCGGTCTCCGTGGTCAATGGGACGTGACCTTGCTGTCTACAGCACTGCCCACCAGGGCGCGGCCAACACGTCGGGCGCAATCCAATCCAGCATCTCGCCGTCGTGCAGCAGGATCCCCGCCCTGGCCCTTTCCCCGTACTCAGCCCGGAAGGTGCGCAGGTGGGCTATATCCCGGAGGCGCGGCCGCGTTGTCGCTTTGACTTCAATGGGGAGCAGGCGGTCTCCGGCCTCGATCACGAAATCCACTTCTTCGCCGATGGTCGTGCGCCAGTAATAGACCTCGGAGCGGTCGAGCCGCGTGTCGCGCCAGGTCAACAGGTCGTGAAGCACCAGGTTCTCCAGGTGCGCCCCGCGAGGTTCTTCTTCCTGGGTCAGGTGCAGCGCGACCCCGGTATCGCCCCAGTAGACCTTGGGAGACTTGATCAGACGCTTGGTGCGGTTTACCGAGTAGGCGGGAAGCCGGACCAGCAGGTAGGAGGTTTCCAGGAGGTTGAGGTAGCGGTGCACCGTCGGCTGTGGCAATGCCACGTCGCGGCCAAGCTCCGCCTGGTTGACCAGTTGGCCCATGCGCAAGCAGGCGGCGCGCATGAGCCGGCGGAAGTCGGGCAACGCAGAAATGGAAGACAGCGCCTGCAAGTCCCGTTCCAGGTAGGTGCGCACGTAGCCGTCGAACCAGATGGCCCTCTCCCGTTGCGACTTCAGGTGAAGGGCCGGAGAGGGGAATCCGCCCCGGTGCGCCAGCAACCGCCAATCCTCCGGCTGGGCCGGGTGCGCCGCCACCAGGTCGGGCCAGTCCTCGTCCCGCGCCTCCAGCAGTTCCTCCCAGAGCCCCCCGCGCCCCAAGCCGTGTTGCTCCCGCCGGGTCATTGGCCAGAGGGTAAGGTAGGAGGCCCGGCCCGCGAGGGACTCGGATACCTGGTGCATCATGAGCAGGTTGGCTGAGCCGGTCAGCAGGAATCTCCCAGGCCGGCGCTCCCGGTCGATGGACCGTTTCACCGCGTGCAGCAGGTCAGGCTCCCGTTGCACCTCGTCAATGGTCACCGGTTGGCTGCCGCCCAGGATAGCCTCCGGGTCGCGGCGGGCCGCGTCAAGCACGTCCAGGTCGTCGAGGGTGAAGAAACGGCGGTTCCCCTGCGTAAGCTCCTGGGCCAAGGTGCTCTTTCCCGTTTGGCGGGCGCCGGTGACCACCACGGCGGGCATGACCCGAAGACGGTCCTCGAGGCTGGGTACCACCAAGCGGGGAAGTGTTTGATTCGTCATGCAACCAATGATATTCATTCACGGTGTGAATTACAACGCAGCGGTTGGCGGTCTTCCTCCCCCGTGGTCAGAGCTTTAAGGATGTGGTCGTTATGGATGACGCCGAAGTTTCACACAGGCCGTTGCAAAAACGGTTGGTGAAGCATGGCCGGTCTGATTCAGGATGCGCTGAAGATGCGATTTATCGTTCTGTGGGTTGCTGCCAGTTCGTCTTCAGACAGGGTGCCTATGAGTTGCCCGATTCTTTGTGCTGAAAGGGTTCTGATCTGGCTTGCCAGTATCCAAGGTGGTTGCGGCATTTGGACCGACCGGATCGGAATGGAGAAGGGGCTGTTGGAGTGCTGGTGCCTGGAGGTGGTCAGGGCTGGGGCGACCAGCTGTGAATTTGTGTTGAACCGGTTGTTGCTCAAGATCAGGACTGGGCGGGGGTTTCCTTGCTCGTGGCCGACTATTTGGGAGGCGGGTTCAATTCTGGCCGACCTGATTTCTCCCCCTAGTAGGGCGGCCATTCAGATGCTTCCTCTGCCAGGACTGCCTCGGCCAGCGCAATGCCTTCCTTGAGCTCGGACTCGTCCATGCTCCAGTCGATGCCTTCCTGGCTGAGTGGGCTTCGTTGGAGGGATTCGAACGCCAGGGTGGTGGTGGCGATGTTGAGCAGGTGAGTGCCTGTGTATGCTGTCGCGTCGATGGAGTCTGGAAATTTCTTCGCGCAGACGGTTTCCCACACGGCGGGCCACCCCGAGTGGCTGATCCACTGAGCCATGACATGGTCGACATCGGACCCTTTGGTTACGTCGTGCACTCCTTGGAGCAAATGGGCGAGCCTCTCCGCCAGTTCCATTTCATTGAAGGATTCATGCTGGAAGGCTTCCAGGCTTTCAATGTCGGCGTCCGTGCATCCGTCGCATCTGAGCTGCTTCATCCAGCCGCAGTGGTCGAGTTGCAGGAGCCTGACGAATCGGGGCTTGATTGCCATGACTGGTTGGAGATCCGAGAGGGGTTCCATGAGGAAGTTTATGTCCTGCACTTTGGTTGACGTCATGGCGTTTGTCCTTCTTCTGAGTTGTGTTTCGCCTGAGATGGAACTTTGCATCTGCGTCTTTTGAATGTCAACACCGTTGCAAAAATGGTTGACTTTAGTCAGACGACTGCAATCAGCCATCCACGCGGTCCAAGCCGCGCCGCCGCCCCAACAGTTCAAGGCGGCTCCGCCCGGGAATCTCACCCGGGAACTCCGAGCTGATCCCAGCTCAAGCCACCCCGCGGGCTTCCACCCGTCGAAAAGCCTGAACCGGATTGGGGTCTGCGTCTCCGCTTCCCCAGCCGGTGTTGCGCTGCAAGCGCCGGTCTCAGCTGTCCCGAGACCGCACCCCAGTACGTCCTGAGGTGTACCCGGGAAACTGGACAGGTCGCTAAGCGAGAGTCCTGCTCCTAAACTGAAGGCAGCGGTTGTTGTCAGGAAGGAGTGGGAAATGTCGAAACAAGGGAGAATGCACAACCCGACTTTCAAGGCCAAGGTGGCCCTGGAAGCGGTGAAGGGGGAGGACACGGTGACCCAACTGGCGGCCAGGTACCAGGTCCACCCCAGTCAGATTCAGGCTTGGAAGAAAGCCCTGACCTCGGGAGCCGCCGGCGTGTTCAGCAACGGGCAAGAGCAGAAGGCCAGTAGCGACGCCGCGCTGATCGCCCGGCTGTTGTCAATTACAGACTAAAAATGCGTCAAAAATTACAAGTTAAAATTGAGCCACCTGTCTATTGCTGTGCGACTTTGTCAGTAGTAAATGGCCAGCGGTCCCGTCAGCGGGGATGGTTGTCGCCAGCCTCCTCCGACGTCGCCCCTAGTTGTTGCAATGAAGGGAACAATCCCGCTTGCCGCTTCTCCCTGAGCCGGTAGCTTTCCCCCCGAACGTTCAACACGTGGCTGTGGTGGAGCAGTCGGTCCAGTACTGCCGAGGCGATGACCGTGTCCCCCAGGAGTTCTCCCCACTCTCCGAAGCCCTTGTTGGAAGTGAGGATTATGGAGCCCCGTTCGTGCCGGGCTGAGACCAGTGTGAAGAAAGCGGTGGCGGCGTCCCGGTCGTAGGGCCAGATACCGAACTCATCCACCACCAGCACCCTGGGCGCCAGGTAGATGCGCATCCTCCGGTCAAGGTTGTGTTCCGCCCTGGCCTTGCGCAGGTCCTCCATCAGGTCGTAGGCGCGGACGAAGTAGGACCCATATCCGTCCTCGATGGCCTTATTGGCCAATGCCACTGCCAGGTGAGTCTTGCCCACCCCGGGCGGTCCCAGCAGGCGAACGTTGCTGGCCTCTGCCACGAAGGCCAGGGCGGCCAGTTCCTTCACCTGCCGCTCGTCAATGGAAGGCTGGAAGGCAAAGTCGGATTGGTCCAGTGTCCGCTGGAAGGGCAGATGGGCCATCTTGGTCCTGGTGGAGAGGTAGCGTTCCCTACGGGCCGCCACCTCAGCCCCCAGCATTTGTTCCAACATCTCCGGGTAGGTCAGTTGCTTGTTGGCCGAGGCGTCCAGGGTGTTGTCCAGAATCTCCACGGCTTGCTTGAGACCCAGCGTCTCCAGGTGCTGACGGGCCTGTTCCAGGGCGATCACCTGGCGCCTCCCACGGCGGCCAGTTCGTACACGTCCAGGGAGCGGAGCTCCGCCTCACCCACCGGAATCTGGACTGCCACCGCTTCCCGGCGTGGCCGGCCATCCCCCCCTGGGAAGTCCTGCCCACTGGCCCTGGGGATGGACCGCAATGAGCTCATCTCCCGCCCAGATCTCCACCGTGCCCAACCGCTGTCCCACCTGGACGATGCGACCCACCCACTCCCAGTGGACCCAGTAGCGCGGTCCCTCCCAGCTGACCAAGCCGTCCCTGGCCACCTTCCGGTCCTCCCGGAGACAGGGCGCCTGTGCATTCCGGCCAGGCAGCTTCTCCAAGTGGAGACGCTCCTCGGCTGACTTACCTGAGACGGCCCTATCCCGGCAACTCCACGATAGATATCCAGCACGGCCCGCTACCCAATGGGACTGTCTCCGACAAGGTCAGCGAGCCGGAATCGGGATTGACGCTGAATATGGCCATCTGGCCCGAATCCTGGCCGGCCGAGTAGATGTACCGGTCCCCGGGGCCAAGGCACAGCGCGTTGGGTCTTGCCTCTGAAGCAACGATGCCGTTGGAGGCCAATTCGCCGGTGCTGGTGTCAACCGTGTAACAGGCGATGCTGTCATGGCCCCGGTTGGGCGCGTAAAGAAACCTGCCCGCTCCAGTGATCTGAATCTGGGAGCAGGTGTTCCTCTCGGCAAAGCCTTCGGGGGGGAGAGTGGTAATGGTCTGGAAGATCGACAGCGTTCCCGCCACGGCGTCGAGGCGGTAGCCGCTCACGCTGCACCCCTGCTCGTTGGAGAAGTAGAGGACATCCAGGGAAGGATGAAAGCAGAAGTGACGAGGCCCCAGGAATTCCTCCGGTTCCACTATCGCCGGAGAGTTGGGGGTGATTTGGCCCGTGTTCTCGTCGAACTTGAACTGCCAGATCTGGTTGGGGCCGTTTCCTGCGATGTGAGGAACGAAAGCGTAGCTGTTGGTCGGGTCGGTCTGCATCGCGTGAGCCCCGGTCGCCGTTTCCAGCGATACGACTGGGGCTCCTCCCACCGACCCGTCGTCCCCGATGGGGTGCACTGACACGCGTGCTCCCTGGTAATAGGATGACAGCACGAACCTGCCCCTCCGGTCCGTGTTGACGTAGACCGGCCACGAGTCCAGCGGCACCGTCCCCGTCTGCGTGAGGCCTCCGCCGGACTGATCGATCCTGAAGCTGGTCAACTGAGGTGTTTCCCGGGTGCCGCAGTACAGGTGACTGCGGTCGGGACTGACCGCCAGGGTGAAGGGCCCGCCGGGGGCAGCCACGTCGTGTCGGTGCGTGAGACCTCCGCTTTCGGGGTCCACGTTAAAGACTGAAATCTTGTTGTCCTCGTTAACGGCAACATACATGTAGTAGGGCATAATTTCCTCCTTGAATGGTCAGCGGAGCGACAAACTCCCGTACCTGTTGGGTGCACCCCTCCGGGTGGATAGCGTCGATGCTGTGGCCCAAGCCAGAATAGACCACCAGCCGACGGTCCGGCAACGGCTCGGCCATGAACCGTTGCTGATCCAGGGTCGAGGTGGGCGATTCCTCTTCCACCTCGAGGTAGTCGGCCCGGGGACGCAGCTGGGCAGGTTTCAGGGCTTTTTTTGCAGCACCTCCTACAGCGTCTGTTTGTCCAGGCTGAGGTCGGCCACCAGCTGCTTCAGCCTGCGGTTCTCCCCCTCGAGGACCCGCAGGCGCCTCACCTCGGCCACGCCCATGCCCACGCCCTGGAACTTTTTCGTCCACCGGTAGAAGGTCTGCTCGCTAATCCCAATCTTGCGGCAGACCTCGTCAACCGGCGTGCCTTCCTCCGCCTGTCGCGGGCCGAAGGCCACCTGCCCCGGGGAATACCGGGAACACTTCATGGGACGAACCTCCTAACTTTCCGGTTTAGATCATCCCACAAAACCCGCATTTCTACTGGAACAGGTTCCGGGGAGCAGATCACATTCTCATCCCCACAAGCGCCCCAATATCTGACCATCCGTAGGCTACTTCAGGCAGGAAGGCACCACCAATTTGAACGTGCCGCTCGGTCACGTAGCGGGCGCCCAGAGCCTCGTAAAACCGCCTCGCCGACCGATTCTCTGCCAGCACCCAAACAACCATCGAGTCTAAGCCGAGACCCATCAAACCCGCCGCAGTTGCTCTGACAAGATTGAGGCCAATTCCCTGACGCCGGCGCTCCGGCAACCAATAAATGGCATATAGTTCGCCTGAAAAATGGAGGCTTGGTTCAAGATTTGGTCCTCCCATTGCCCACCCCACCACCTCGTCCTCGATTTCCGCGACATGAGGGAGCAGTCCGAGCGATGCATCCGCCATTTCCCCAGGCCGTCGGTCAGTCCAAACCTGGATACCAATAGCATCAAGGAAGCCGTCTGGAACTATTCCCCTGTACGTGCTCCGCCAACCTTCCACCTGGACTCGCGCTATTGCCGCTGAATCACTTATTGTGGCCTGGCGAATGGTAACCATTACTCACCCGTGCTTAAACTATAGACAGCGATGCACAACCCATAGCTAAGCCCCGATCCACCGAAGGAGGGCGTGTAGCGGGGTCCTGAAGAGACAAGAAAGTGCTCCTGTGCCTCTGGGATAATGGTTTTCGAGACAGAAAACCGGTCCCAAAACAGGAACACCCAACAGATGCTATCACGCAACCACCCCGACCGCATCCGTATCGCCTTCGACGACACCCGCCTGGTGGCCAATGCTGGACTGATCCTTCCGGCCACCCTGGCCCTGCGCCTCGGCCTGCCCGAACTCGTCCAGCAGCGCCTCGACCTGGGCAATGCGCCGGGCCGGGCGAACACGGGCGACAAGGTGATGACCCTGGTTGCGTCTGCGCTGGCTGGCGGCGACTGCATCGACGACGCCGATGCGTTGCGCACCGGGGGGACGGCCGCACCCTGGGCGGCACGGTCAAGGCGCCATCCACCCTGGGCGCCTTCCTACGCAGCTTCAGTTGGGGCCACGTCCGCCAACTGGACCGGGTGAGCCGCGAGTTGCTGGCACGCGCCGGGAAGGCCGGTGCCGGACCCGGCGACTCGCCCCTGACCATCGACCTCGATTCGACCATCTGCGAGACCTATGGACTGGCCAAGGAGGGGGCACGCCACCACGGCTACACCGGTGCGCGGGGCTATCACCCACTGCTGGCCCGGGCTTGAACTACTGGGGCCGGCACCGGCGACGTGTTGATGTCCCGGCTCTGCGAGGGCCGCGCCAGCACCGCCCGCGGCGCCCACTTCCTGCGTGAAACGGTGGGGCGGGTGCGCTACGTCGGGGCCAGCGGGCAGCTCACGGTGCGGGCCGACAGCGGGTTCTACGCCCACGCTCTCGTCGCCGTCTGTCGTGAGATGGATGTCCGCTTCTCCATCAACATCCGCCAGCGCAAAAGCCTGCGCCATCTGATGGAGGCGATACCCGAAGATGACTGGAGGCCCATCCCCTACTGGATGGAAGGCGCCGCTGCTGTGGCCGAGACCACCTATACCCCCTTCCAGAGTGAGCCGGACGCCGCACCGGTGCGACTCATCGTGCGGCGGGTGAGACCAACGCCCGGTTCCCAGTTGGCCCTCTTCGCCACCTACAGCTATCACGCCTTCATCACCGACCGGGACGGGGAGATGCTCGAACTGGAGGCTGACCACCGCCGCCACGCCGAGATCGAGAATGCCATCCGAGACCTCAAGTACGGCGTCGGGCTCAACCATCTCCCCTCGGGCCGCTTCGCCGCCAACGCCGCCTGGCTCGCGATACAGGTGATGGCCCACAACCATCGCCCGCTGGACAGCGCGCATCGGTCTGGGCGAGCAGGTGGTGACCACCAAGACCCTCCGGCGGCGGTTCTTCGCCCTGGCCGGACGGCTCACCCGCTCCGCACGCCGCCTCACCCTCCATCTTCCCAAGGGTTGGCCATGGGAGGAGAAGGTCAGTCGCGCCTTGGCCCGACTGCGAGCCATTCCACTCCGAGCCTGATGGCGCCCGTCTGCCACTGACCCGCCATCCGGCCAATTGAACGTCCCCGCAAACTCGCGCCAGTCCGGTCCGCGAGCGCCTCTTGCCGTGTCCTATCCCGCCATCTCTCTCACCACAGCCTCTGCAGGCCGCCAGCGGCGCCCCCAAAAGCGCCGCAGATCGTCCTCAACTTCCCGTCTACCCGAATTCGAGCCCGGATCATCGCGCTTGTAACTCCCTCACCCCCTTTCCGCTGTCCTCACGCCGTCTATCAGTGTCCACCGGTGGATTCGGCCTTACGCTTGCCGTGCGCCCCAGGTACTCCGACGGCGAATTGGCCGGAATCCGCGCCCAATGGCTATTCGACGGCCGTTACACCGAATATAATTTAGGGCCATTGGGGTGGAGTGAAATGAGAAAGCTCGTTGTCTTGCTGGCCATAGCTGCCCTGGTATCAAGCGTGACGACGGTCCTGGCCGCATGCGGATCGCCTGCACCGGCGGACCAACCCGCAGCAACGCACTCGGAGACCACGTCGCCACTCCTGAGGGTTGAGGACGGGCCGCAAGCCGAGCGACGCCTTGTTGCAGTGCCCACGGAAACCACCTCGCCACTCCTGAAGCCCACAGCCGCCGTATCCACTCCTCTGATGGATGACTCCGTGCCAACACCGGCTCCCGCGTCGTCTGCCGGCGACGGGATTGAATTCGTACCCGTGGACCCTTTCGGTACGTCCGGGAAGGAGGAACCCATAGGGGATGTTGATCCGGATCCCCCCCGGAAGGGCGGCCCCGGCGCCACCGGCCCTGTCCAGGGTGACCCCTACACCTGGCAGGACGGCGACAGGGCAATGACGGTGAAACTTCAGACAGACCTGGTGGTCGAGAAAGACTCCGGCGGACTGCCCCGTGACGTCGTTTCAGCCGACGATGGTGGAACCAACGTTGTCAGGAGCGCCGATGGGCAATCGAAGAGTGATACCCTGCCCGTCTTTCGCTCAGAGTCCGGTGCGCTGATGACCCTCCCCGGCGGCGTTCTGCTGGTGCTCAGCTCTGAATGGAGCCAGGCGGAAACGAACGCCTTTTTCTCCGACAACGGGATCAAGATGGGCCGCGTGTCGGAGTTGGACTACCTCGCCAACGGCTTCTTCGTTGAAACTGGACCAGGGTTCCCCTCGCTGGACCTCGCCAACGCCCTGGCAGTGCAGGACGGCGTGGAAATCTCCAGTCCCAACTGGGGAAGAGAAGTCACCCCGAAGTGATTGCTGCCTGTGAATACCCCAGGGTGTCGTGACCCGCTGTTCCCGTGAAGGCTAACGGTTCTTCAGAGTCATCTATCCCATGACCAGGATGACCAGGATGACCAGGATGACCAGTCCTGCCAGGCTGCTGCTGTCGGCGGCGGGACTCGCCCTGCTCTGCCTGGTGTTGGCCCTGGGCTACGCCAGCGCGCAGTCGCCTCCCGCCGCGCCTACCATCGACTCGGTAACTTCCGGCGATACCACACTCACCGTGGCCTGGACCGCTCCCGCCGGCGCAACCGGCATTACGGCCTACGACGTGCGCCAAATTGAGACCAGCGAGGATGAGACAGATGACACCAAATGGACCGTCGAGGACAACGCCTGGACATCCGGTGCTCTGGAGTACAGCGTCAATGGCCTGACCAACGGCACGGAGTACGACGTGCAGGTACGGGCGGTCAACTCCAACGGCGACGGGACATGGTCGGACACCAAGACCGGTACGCCGGCGCTCCCTGCTCCCACTATAGATTCCGTTCGCGCGGACGACCGCGCCGTGCGGGTTTCCTGGAGCGCTCCCACCGGCATCACCACCGGCGTCGCCGCCTACGACGTGCGCTACATCGAGACCAGCGCCGACGAGATGGTGGACTCCAACTGGACGGTGGAGGAGGACGCCTGGGAAGAGGGCGGCGGCAGCCTGGCCTACGCCGTCACCGGCCTGACCAACGGCACGGAGTACGACGTGCAGGTGCGCGCGGTGGACGTCGATGACGTTGACGGCGCCTGGTCGGCCACAACCGGCGCAACTCCTTCGGACCACGGCGACACTCGCGCCGACGCCACAAGCGTTACCGCAGGCGCCAGGGTGTGGGGAGCCATTGACCCCACCGACGATGAAGACTACTTCAGCTTTAGCGTGTCTGGGACAGCCGATTACTGGATATATACTTTAGGCGACCTGGATACCGTGGGTGAACTGCTGGACAGCGGCGGCACGTCCATCGACACCAGCGATAGAGGCGGTGTGCTGCCCAACCCGGAGAACTTCTTCCTGTGGCTAAGACTCCAGTCCGGGACGTACTACATCAAGGTAACCGGCTACGGACCTACCGACGAACCGTATATCCTTCGAGTCAGAGAGTTTACGGACACTACGTCCAGGAGCAACGCTGCCACTCTGAATCTCAACGGCTTCGCCAGCGGCACGATTGATCCGGAGGACGACCAGGACTACTTCAAGTTGGAACTATCCCAGGCTTCGGAGGTAGCCATTCGCGCCTCCGGGTTCCCTGACACCGTTGGTCAGCTGCAAAGGAGTAACGGCACGGTGATAGCCTCCAACGACGACGGCTATCTCCCTGGAGGGAGAAGGAATTTTCTCATTCGGGAAAGTCTCCAAGCGGGGACCTACTATGTGAAGGTAAGTTCCTTCGCCGAAAGGTCCGATGGGCCGTATTCGGTGTACGCCGCGGCCATCACCGAGCCGGAAAGCGCCGTCGCCGACGCTCAACCGCTGACCCTCGGCGGTACGGCGGGCGGAAACATAGACCCGGCCGGCGACGAGGACTACTTCAGCCTGACCCTTGAAGAGACCACTTACGTGATCATCGGAGGAGCGAGCGAAGTCACCAACATCATCGCCGCTCTGACCGATGAAAACGACGTAGCGGCTCCGGTCAATTCGGTCCACTTTGACGACAAATTCTTCTTCCAGGGCAAACTGGACGCGGGCACCTACTACCTGAAGGTGACGGGCAAGGAAGCCACGGACACGGGACGTTACACCGTCAGGGCTATTGCGGAGGGGAGCTACACCTATTTCGTAAACCGGTGTTCCGGCATCACGACCAGCAGCGGCATCAACGACCCTTTCTACGGCTGCCAGTGGCACCTGAACAACGACGACCAGTTTCGCAACAGTGGTGGGCATGACATACGCGTCGAGGAGGTGTGGCCCACATACACGGGCTCCGGCATCAACGTGGCGGTGGTGGACGACGGCATGCACTACCAGCATGAGGACTTGACTGACAACGTCCTCACCTCCTTCAATCACAACTATGACCCGGACTTGACTGACATCTACCACCCCTTCGAGGACCACGGCACCGCCGTGGCCGGCCTCATCGCGGCCAAAGACAACAACCTGGGAATGCGCGGCGTAGCCCCCGAGGCCAAGATTTACGGATACAACTATCTGGTGGAACAATCCGACGCCAACGAAGCGAACGCCATGTCTCGCAACGCGGCGACCACGGCCATATCCAACAACAGCTGGGGTCCTGGGGATTTCGGCCACCCGGAGCCTGCTACTGAACTTTGGGAAGCGGCGGTCAAGGACGGCGTCACCACCGGATACGGCGGGAAAGGCGTTTTCTACGCGTGGGCTGCCGGCAACGGAGGAGACGACGACGACTACTCCACCCTGGACGAGTTAGCGAACTACTATGCCGTCACTGCTATCTGCGCCGTCGGCCACGACGACATACGCAGCGACTACTCGGAAGCAGGCGCAAACCTCTGGGTTTGCGGGCCGTCCAGCAGCGGTAGGGACGGCCAGCCCAGGATAGCGACGACTGACAACGGGAACCGGTACAGGGGCAGCTTTGGAGGCACCAGCGCCGCCACTCCCATAGTCTCAGGGGTGGTCGCACTGATCCGGGAGGCCAACAACGCACTGACCTGGCGGGACGTCAAGCTCATCCTGGCGGCCTCCGCCCGCAAGAACGACCCGGGCAACACCGGATGGGAGGAAGGTGCTTTCAGATATGGGTCAACCACGGACCGCTACAACTTCAACCACGAGTACGGCTTCGGCATGGTGGACGCCAAGGCGGCCGTGGACCTGGCTCCGGGTTGGACCAACGTCCGCGACTTGAGGGAATTTACCTCTGAGTCAAGCTTCATCAACCTGCGTATCCCCGACCTGCCGTCGTCCGGAACGCCCACCACCGTAACCACCAGCCTGACCATCGACCCGTTTGTGGGGTTCGTAGAGTTTGTGGAGGTCGACGCCCACTTCAACCACCCTCACTTCCGGGACCTGACCGTTGAGCTGGTCTCACCCTCAGGGGCCGTTTCAACGCTGACCACTACCGCCTTTATATCAGGGGCGTTGACCACCGCATTCCGTTTCGGCTCGGCGCGGCACCTGGGCGAGGACCCGGCCGGCGAATGGACCCTTCGGATCAAGGACACTTTGAGGAGAGATAGCGGGACCCTCGCGTCGTGGGGCCTCACCATCTACGGACACGGCTCCATTCCGGGCGCGCCTGATATCAACACGGTGACTCCAGGAGGAGGCACCCTCGAAATTGAATGGAAGGAGCCGACGGACACAGGGGAGACGGCCATCACCTCCTACGACCTGCGATACATTCGAGAGGATGCCACGGACAAGAGCGATGACGAGTGGGCCTTGGAGACGGGCGTGGGGACGCCGAGCAACCGGAGCTACACCATCACCGAACTGACCGGTGGAGTGAAGTACGAGTTCCAACTGCGGGCCCACAACGATTCCGGACACGGCCCCTGGTCCCAAGCGGCAGGCGAGGAGCCCACCACGGTGGCGCCGTCCGCGTCAACCATTGCCAGCGTCACTCGCGGCGATAGGACCCTGGCTGTCGTCTGGACTGCCCCCGCTGATACGGGCGGCGGGGGCATCACCGCCTACGACGTGCGCCACATCGAGACCAGTGAAGACGAGACGGTGGAATCCAACTGGACGGTTCGGGACAACGCCTGGCGAAGCGGCGGCCTGCGATACACCGTCACCGGCCTCACCAACGCGACGGAGTACGACGTGCAGGTGCGGGCCGTCAACTCCGCGGGGGATGGAGCCTGGTCCGGCACAGTGACCGGCACACCGCTGCCGGACGATATCCCCATAACCCTGGAGTGGGAAGAGGCTTCTTTGGATGTGGCGGAGGACGCAGGGAGCGCCGTCTTGAAGGCAGTCTTCACAACGACACTGGATGCGCCGCCGGAGGCTGACTTCACCTTCGATGTGGTTCTGACCACCACCGATAGAGGCGCGACCCAAGACGACGACTACACGGCTCCGCCTTCGTCCGCGACCTTCGTCGCCAGCGACTTCAGCCAGACCGACGTGAACGGCCAGCAGCGGTATCAAGCGACCAGGGATTTCACCGCAGCCATCATGGACGACGACCTGGATGAACGGGACGAAGATTTCCGCGTGAGGCTGGCCTACGCGACTCCCGGCCTCCCGCACCTCCGGGGAGGCCCCGCCACGGCAACCGTCACAATCCAGGACAACGACCCCCCGGATGTGTCCGGTATGGTTGCGATTAATTATGCGGAGAATGCTTCGGGGCGGGTGGCCAGGTACACCGCCACCAACCTGGAGAACGCTACGATCATCTGGTCGTTGGCCGGAAACGACGCCGACGACTTTTCGATCAGCAGCACTGGCCGCAGCACCGGGTCTCTCACCTTCGAAACCCGACCCGACTTTGAAAACCCGACGGACCGCTACGCCCCATACAATGAATATCACGTAACGGTCGAGGCCTCGGACGGGATCGCCACCGGCGTGCTGCCGGTCACCGTCAACGTCGACGACGCCAACGAGGCCCCGGAGTTTCCGCCAACCGAGACTGGCGACCGCAGCGTGGCCGAGAACCTACCGGCTGGCGCCAGCGTCGGCGCACCCGTCGCTGCCGAAGACGAAGACAACGACATGCTGACCTACAGCCTGAGCGGCGGCGGTGCATCCCCCTTTGAAGTCGACACCACCTCGGGCCAGTTGCTGACCGGGGTCTCACTGAACCACGAGGCCAGGAACAGCTACTCTTTGACCGTGTCGGCCCGCGACAGTAAAGACACCGCGGGCAATCCTGACACGAGGACCGACGACACCATCAGGGTGACTATTACCGTCACCGACGAGAATGATGACGGGGAGGTGACCCTGTCGCCGGCGCAACCCCGGGTGGCCGCCCGCCTTAGCGCCAACCTCAATGACCCCGACGGAAATATCTCCGGCGAGAGATGGGAGTGGGAGAGTTCTCAGGACCAGACCAACTGGAACCCTATCGGAGGGGCCAATTCCAACAGCTACACCCCCGTTGATAGCGACGTGGGAAGCTTCCTACGCGCCACGGTCTTCTACACGGACCCATACGGTAGCGACCAGGCGGAGGCAGAATCGACCAACGCGGTGCGGGTGGCGGCGACAAACCGGAGCCCTGCGTTCACCGACGGCGCCAGCACGACCCGCTCCGTACCTGAAAATACGGCCGCGGGCGCCGGCATCGGCGATCCAATCACGGCCAGTGACCCCAACGGCGACCGTCTGACCTATTTCCTGGGCGGGACCGACGCCGCTTCCTTCGGCATCGTGGCATCCTCGGGCCAGTTGCAGACCAGCGCCGCCCTGAACTACGAGGCCAAGAACAGCTACGCGGTGACGGTGTCGGTCCGCGACGGCAAGGACCCCGAGGGGAATCCTGACTCGAGGACCGACGACTCCATCAGCGTGACCATCAACGTCACCGACGTGAACGAGACCCCGCCAAGGACTGCCAGGAGCGGCGGCGGCGGTGGTGGTGGTGGTGGTGGCGGTGGCGGTGGCGGTGGCGGTGGCAGCATCGTTCCGAGCCGGCCTCCCGCGTTCATCACCGGCGCCAGGACGCCCATCACGATAACCGGAAACTTGCCGTCGGGAGCCAACGCCGGCCGCCCGGTCTCGGCGGCGGACGCCACCAACTACGGGCTGAACTACTCCCTGGGAGGCCCCGACGCCGCGTTCTTCACCATCGACCAGTCCACCGGACAGATCAGGGTGGCGCCCGGAACAACCCTGGACTACCGGGAGCGAAGGAACACCTACACCGTAGACGTAACCGCCAGGAACATATTCGGCGCCACCGCCACCACCAGGGTGACCATCACCGTCACCAGCGCCGTCCTGGGGAGCCTGGGCAGCGGATACGACGCGGACAACAACGAGGTGATCGACCTGGAGGAAGTTCTCCCGGCGATTGCCGACTACTTCAATGACCGTATCAGCCTGGAAGACCTTCTTGAGGTCATCAGGCTATACTTTTCCAGTTGATCCAATTGGTTGAAATGTAGAGGGGAGAACTCCGGTCAGGAGAGCACTGGCGATGCTGGTGGTTGCCCGGAAGCCCTGGCCGCGGCAAGGCTATTGGCCTTCAGTCCGACTCATTTCTATTTCCCCAATGGAGAGATGCCAAAACCCCGGGTCGCCGCCCTGTCCCTGGAGGCGTTGACACCGAGGGTGATGGTGAAGTTTTCGCCGGGGCGCACTCGGGGATGGTCGGAGTTCTGCTGTGGCCGCGAGCCCCGGTTGGCATAAACAAGGTGCGCTGCCCTGGGTCCAGATGGCAAAGTCGAGTTGGGGCGGCCCGGAGTTCCGCTAGCCTTCGTGGATGGTGACGCCTGGCTGGTCGATGGGCTGGATTCGTCAAAGATTCGGGCCCCGACCCGCCGGTCGGGTGGGAACTGCTCGGGATGAACTTGCATTTTGATGTTGTCCGATATCACTGATTCAGATACCTGGGGTTGGGGTCTTCGCCTGCGCAGGCCTGGGGCGCTCACCCGGTCAGCGGGGCAGGCGCGCGCGGGTATGGGTGAAAGCGATCATGGTCCAATTGAACGACTCCTGTGGGGATGTGGAAATGGGGATTCGAGGCGATGGCCTTCGGGGCTTTGGTTCAGACGCCGGTCCTATCGTGGGTCCGGCTTGCCGGTGGTTAGGAATGGCTAATCCAACCCCGGCGGCGCAGTCCACCGGGAACGCCGCCGGAGGCCTATAGGCTCCAATGTTGAGGGCATGGCGGACATGGCGGTTGAGAGGTTTTCGGGTGCCTTTTCCTGAGAGTCTGGAAGGGTCTGCGGACCACCCAGAGAATGCCCGGGGCATCTTGTCCCTCGGCAAGGGTGATGGGCCGGGATGGGCGCCCGTTTCGGGGTGATCCCCGAGCGCCCATCCCGGCGTTGAATGGACGATCTTCGCAGCGGCGGCCCGCTTTGGCCAAGGGATGGGTTGGTCGGAGCAAAATCCCAGTTCGCGTGGGGGACCGGGCCCGCGGGCGATGGTGAGCCTTTCCCTGAGGTGTATCAAGGACTGGCGACTGCCGGCCCTACGCCATGGTCGTGCGCCCCAGGTACTCCGACGGCGGGTTGGCAAGCATCCGCAACCGGCAATTCGTCGCCCAGTCCGCAAACAGTAGAAGGCCACGCGCTTCTCGTCCAACCGGTCGACCATGGAGTCGATGATCGATTCCAGGAAAATTCACAGGTTGGCACCGCTGTCGAATCCCAGTCTGGCCGGGCCACGAATAACACCAGCTTTCTGTCCAGGCCACAGAGGGCTTTAAGCTGTCCCTTTCTGCCGGTAACGAAGGGGGTCCCGGTGATGAGGAATGGCCTCGGGATACTTCGCAGCCCCTGAGACCAACCTGAGGAAGTAGGTGTCGGGGAGAGGTGGATATATGCTCAAGTCCTATTTCATGCCGGTGACAGTGATTATGGGTGCGACGCTCCTGGAATTGCCCACTCGTCGGTCCAAACCGGGCGGCGGCAGCGGCCGCAATGGCCGCCGCCCGGTTTGGACTCTGGGCCTGCCCAGGCCCGCATGACCCGGGGCTGAGTCGCCCCGGCTGATCTGTGAAACCAGCGCAAATGGGGAAATGGGCCAATTCGCTGGACAATGACGTGATGCTTTGCCTGCTTCTATCCCGCAATCGAGACTCTGGCCCTTCCCTGCCTGCCCGCGGCGTACCACTTCTGCGGTTTCAGATCTGAGCGCCTCCCTGTACGCCATCACCACTCCTCACTACGAAGTGTGGCAATGGTCGCCGATAAGGCGCCCAAGGGTGGACTAACGACCCTGGTCAACTGGACTAACCCCCCTGGTCAACTGGACTGGTTAACCTTCGATCCCATGGTATGAAGTTCCTGGTTATTTACAAGGAAAATGTACACTCCATCTTTGCTTTGGTTTAGACTTGTCAGTAACCAGGTGTCTTTGGGGCGGTGGTCACGGGCTCTGCGCAGTGCGGCTTCAAGGCCACGCGAGTACTATGCCACGCGAGTACTATGCCAAGCGAGTACTATGCCACGCGGGTATTATGCAATGAACTCGCGAACCGGGACGCCAGGCCAACCTTCAGTTTGTCGGTTGCGAACAGGTCACAGGAGCGGTGAAGATGAATGTCATCTGGATAGTTGCCGACACATTCCGCAGGGACCACATGGGCACATACGGCAATCCGGCGATCAGAACTCCTTACCTGGATGCGCTGGCGGCCAGGTCCGTCAGGTTCGACGGCCACTATGCCGCCGGATTCCCGACCATGCCCACCCGGGCCGACCACCTTACGGGCCGCTGGACGATGTCCTTCATGGGGTGGGAGCCTCTGCCTGCGGGGGTGACCACCCTGGCGGAGATGCTGGCTGAGCACGGCCTGCACACGGCGGCGTCGGTGGACACCCCCTACTATCTGAGGAACGGTATGAACTATGACCGGGGCTTCCAGTCCTTCTTCATGAACCCGGGCCAGGATACCATGTGGTCGTTGATTCCCCAGCCCAGCTATCACAACGAGGCCCTGGACGTCCGGGCGGCGTGGCAAAACGAAGGGGACCGCAATGCGCCCCGGACCTTCAAGACCGCCATGAAGTGGCTGGAACATCACTACAAAGAGGACTTTTTCCTTTACATCGACACCTGGGACCCCCATGAACCCTGGGACGCTCCGTCCTACTACACCGAACCGTACTGGCCGGGATACGACGGCGAGGTGGTGCTGCCGGTGTACGGGAACTGGCACGACGTGCCGGGATACACCGAAGAGAACCTCCGGAAGGGCCACGCCACCTACTGCGGCGAGATCACCATGGTCGACACCTGGCTGGGTTTTCTGATGAAGTCCGTCGAGAACATGGGCCTGATGGAGAAAACTGCGGTTATCTTCACCACGGACCACGGTTTCTACTTCGGGGAGCACGGCGGCCTCTTCGGCAAGATGACCTCGGACAGGCTCCCGGATGGAAGCCTCCGGCCCTACGGCGAGCCGGGATCGAAGTGGACCTACTCCCCTCTCTTCGAGGAACTTATCCACCTCCCGCTGCTGATTCAAGCGCCCGGAGTGGCGCCCGGGGTATACAAGGGTCTGAGCTCAGCGGTGGATGTCATGCCGACCGTGCTTGACCTCCTGGGGCTGGAGATTCCAGCCTTCGTTCAGGGCAGGTCTCTGGCGCCCGGGATGCGGGACAACTCCCTCCCGGGGCGGGAGTACGTGGTCAGCAGCATACCCTTCGCCAACCCCGGCGACCCGGTCCAATCCGTGGACAGCCTGCTCCGTACTCTCTCGGACCATCCCGTCACCACTGTCACCGCGGCAGAATGGAGCTTGCTTTACAGCCCTCAGGATGGTCTATCGGAGCTGTACAATGTGAATTCCGATCCTAACCAAGTCAAGAACGTGATGGGAACAAACACCGGCGAGGCCAGGGAACTACACCGTCTGCTGGTGCAGTTCATGCGTGAAACCAGAGTCCCGGAGCGCCTGATGCAACCCCGGTTGGAACTGCGTTCCTAGCTCCGCTGGGATTGGACCCCGGCAGGCCGCGAAAAACAGGGGCGCCCGGACCGCCACCGTCCCGGCGGTCGCGAAGGTCTTGCCGGACACCGGGGCCGGATACCGGGGCCGTATCGCAGAGCAAGAGATAATCCAGGCAGCTATATATCCAGCAGTTCGCACACTCGGGCCCGCAGCCGGGGCAGTCCATAGACATATCAGGGTCCCAAGAACTCAGTCTATCCAGGAGCGTTCGAGTGATGAGTCAAAACCCCGATTTTTCCGAGGTCTTCTACCGGAGTCACGCGCAGCGCTATGCCGAGGTGAGCCACGGCCTCGTTCAATCCATTTACACCAACGCCTCCCATCCGGGGCTCAAGGGCGATATGGACCTGATGGACCGGCTTCAGGAACTGTTCCCCGCCGGGGCTCGGGGGCTCGATGCCGGCTGCGGGGCAGGCGCCCGCGACGTATTTTTCTACTGGCAGAAGGATTACGACATCTACGGGGTAGACTCGGTAGATGAGAATGTTGCAGAGGCGCGCAGGCTTCACCCTGAGATCGCTCAACGGGTGTCCTTCGCCGACCTCCGCAAGCCCATCGGCTATCCGGACGCCTCCTTCGACTTCGTTCTATGCAATGCGGTCATCCAGCACATCGCCCCGGACATTGTCTTCGGAGTAACCCTGCCTGAGCTCGCCAGGTTGCTCAGGGCCGGGGGCGTGCTCCAGCTCATGTTCAAGGTTGGAACGGGAATCGCAACGGTCTACGACAGGGACTACGGCGCGGACAGGACGTTCCAGCTCTACGGTGAAAGTGAGGTGCTGGGGACACTGGCAGACCACGGCTTGAGCGTGATTCCGGCGGAGGGAGAGAAGCTGGGGGGAGTTATGTACTTCACGGACCCCAAGCCAATGGACCACTGTGTACTGTTCGCGCGCAAGGCCGGCTGAATGGGGAGGCCGTTTGTCTCAGGACCGGATGCGTCGCCCATTGGGACGGGTATGAGCGGTTCTACGGTTCCCAAAAACCTTCTGGAGGTTACCCCCACCTGGTTGACCGGGGCGCTTCATAGCAAGGATGCCTCGGGCAAGGATGCCTCGGGCGGCGCTTCCGTGACGGGGTACTCGCCTGAGACCATTGCCGAGGGGAAGGGGTTTCTGAACCAGGTATTTCGCCTGAGGCTCCACTACGACGATGATCGCCTGGACCTGCCGCTCACCATCATAGTCAAGCTACCCTCGGCAGACCCTGCATTGAGGATGGTGTCCGATAGGCTGGGACAGGACCGGCGCGAGGTCATGTTTTATCAGGTAGTAGCAGCCAACGCTCCCCTTCAAACCCCTCACAGCTACTACTGTGGAATGGATTCAGGGACCGGGAACACTATTCTGCTGCTGGAGGACGTGAACGGCGCCCGCCAGGGCGACAGCGTGGCCGGATGTTCCCTGGCCGAAGCCCGGCGCTCGATCGTCCAACTGGCTGAATTCCAGGCCTCGTGGTGGGACAGCCCCCGGGTGGACCGGTTGGATTGGATGCCGTTGAAGGACGACGAGACCGGCGTCTACCAAGAGTTATACGCCGGCGCCTGGGAGTCCCTAATAAGGAAGGCCGGGAACGCAATGCCCCCAGGTCTGAGGCTGCTGGGAGACCGCCTGATCCCGGAAATCCCAAGGATAAAGGCCAAGCTCACGGAACCTCCCCGGACGATTATTCACGGAGATTACCGCCTCGACAATTTGTTTTTCCCCAGGAATTCCCGGCCGCGTCCGTTGGTTGTTTTCGACTGGGAGTTCTGCGCACGCGGCAGGGGAACATGCGATGTCGCCGCGTTCATCGGTGAAGCCTTCCCCCCGCAAAGACGAAGGAAGGAGGAGTTGGGTCTCCTGCGCGCTTACCACTCCACGCTGGTGAGCAACGGGGTAAGCGGTTACCCGTTTGAAGAGTGCCTGTCCGATTACCGGCTATCGATGCTGGAAGTCCTGGTCTTTTGGATAGTAACAGGGGGCCTCTGCGATTTCGATGGTCCGCGGGCCTCAGCGTATCTGCGCAACTCACTGGAGCGCTTCGACGCTGCCATATCGGATCTCGCCTGCACTGAACTGCTTTTGGGCCAGTAGTCTGCAAGTTTTGTAATGATGGGTTGATTGGTACAGGACCTTTCATCGCGCATACCAGCCCTATGAAGACAGTACCCGAGCAACCTGGCATTTCACCCGTCATTTTGTAAACGGTGTTCGCGCAAATGTAAAAATGAGGGACAACGACACTACAACCTGGTCAATTCCAACTTGCTATTGACACCGGGAGGGTAGCTCGTTTGCTGACGGAGCGGCTGGCCAACGGAAAAGCCCGCATACCATGGACCAGCGGGGAACCCACCGCAGACGAAGCGATGGCCCACCTAACTGGACAAAATCAAGAACCTTCGTGATGAGGTTTACCCTGGCTGTATAGTCACTCCCTAGTCCCACTCCGTGGGCCACGGCCCGCCCTGAGCGGTGGCACCGACTTCCGGAAACGGAAAGTACGACCATCGGGCCCTTCGCGATCAAGAGAGGGCCTTTGTTTTGACCCGACCGCCGTTACCGCCGATTGTCTTTGGGGCCGTGTGGTTTGATATGCTTAGTGAGGTAGCGCAAATCTCGGTTACGCGAGGCATCAATGAATCCCTGGCAATTGCTTGGCCGGGCACAAACTCCCGGCGGAGGAGCAGAACTCGTCCTGTACCAACGTGGCTCTGAGTTCTCGATCAAAGCGGACAATTGGGAACTCATGAACAGCCATATTTACGGGTCAGAAGAAGCTATGGCCAATCTAGGGTGTCAAAATCTGGCAACACATCCGGGGGCCCGCGTTCTGATTGGCGGTCTGGGCATGGGATACTCAGTGAGAACGGCGCTGGACATCCTTGACGAGGATGCCCAAGTGGTAGTCGCAGAGCTGGTACCAGCCGTGGTTGAGTGGAACAGGGGGGTGCTTGCCGATCTTGCCGGCCGCCCTCTTGATGACCGACGAGTTGAACTCCATGAAGCCGATGTTGTCCAGCTGATAGAGACCGCCGGAGGTTCCTACGATGCCATCATGCTTGACGTTGACAATGGGCCGGA
Source organism: Dehalococcoidia bacterium (assembly GCA_965226825.1). GTDB lineage: Bacteria > Chloroflexota > Dehalococcoidia > Lucifugimonadales > UBA3495 > Io17-Chloro-G2. The sequence goes on along the minus strand of CBDDED010000002.1, from coordinate 568,581 downwards.
GGCGATAGTCCGAAAGGGCAACGATTGGCTTTACAGCATTTCGGGGCTGGGCGCCACCTACGCTGCGTTACGGAGCGGCGGTAAATTGGCGATTTGGTCTGCCGGACCTCAACCGGCATTCGTCAGACGGTTGCGCGGTACCGGTTTCGAAGTTGATGAAGTCAAGGTGCGAGCGAGTGGTCGAAGCAGCCGCAAAGGAGGCGTACATCATGTCGTATGGGTTGCAACGCGCGCTTGATGGAGAACAACTTAGAATAGGGTGGCCCAGGTAGCTATACCGGACTTACTCGGAACTAAGTGAGGGCCCCCATAACCGGCAATTCCTCGCCCAGTCCGCAAGCGGCAGCAGCCCCCGTGCTTTTCCTCCAGCCGGTCGGCCATGGGGTCGATGATCGATTCCAGGAAAGTCCACGTGTTTGACCCTGCCGTAGAATCCCAGCCTGGTCGGTCTACAATTAACACCGGATCCCGGTCCAGGCCGAATAGGGCTTTAAGCTGTCCCGTTCGGCCACTGGAGAAGGGGGTACCTGTGATGAGGAATCGCCATTTCTTTCCCCTCCTTTGCCCAGGGTCCTAACAGCTACCCTGGATCAGTTTTCGGGGGTCAGGCCGCTGAACCACATCACCGGTCAGGTTAAGGAGCAGAGGATAGTGTTATAATCCGCGACACCCCGACCAATGATTACCCTTGTCCGGGACTCTGTTTAGGTTGTTTGTTGCTCAGATGAACGACTTAATATGGGTGATCACCAAGAGGGGACACTCGCCGGTGCAGGTGATGTACAAACATAAAGGGGCTGAGGTCGTCATAGCCCGGGCAGCACGGTAAGTAAGGCTTCCAACGCATTGGAGTTTCCAACGCATTGGGGTAACGAAGCAAAGCTTCAACGGGTGGAAATCCGAGTTGGCAAGACTTAGAAGTGACCAAGCCTAGCCCCTGAAACTGCTTGAATCTGGGGGCAATCGCCCTCCTTACGAAACCGGTGGCCGACCTTAAGCTAGGCGCCATGTGGGAGGGAGGCAGCCGGAGAAAACTTCTGAGCCTTACCCGCCCCCCGTATGTAGACCAAATGTTGAAGCCTATGGGGCATCCGAGTTGCGAGCATGCGGGCTGCAGGGCTGTCCTCGGTCCCCAGAGCGGGTGAGGGTCGGACTGCGGGAGATGAGGGCGAACCGTCCGGATGTAACGCGATTTTGGAAAGCCACTTCGGAATGTATTTCCACCACAGTACCTCCGCCCTTCTCAGGCATGGCGACTGGAAGGGGAACCACAAGAGGCTGGAGAGGACATGGCGACAGGTAGCGGAATCACCGGTTGCTGTAGAAAGACCATCTACAAACCACTGGAATTGACGGTGCTGACAGACCAGCGCAGGCACGCCTACCACGCCTGCCACGCCTAGGCCCCACGGCTTCCTCTGAGTAACCGGCCCCGGGCGGCATCGGTCTTTCTGGCTGCCAACGCTGTCCCCATCCCGGCCGGACTAATATATTGGGTGGTACAAACATTGTGGGCAGGTCAGGAGAATATAACCGCTCCAATAATTCCGGACCGGCTGATCAATGTGGTTTAGTCGCAGGCTCGAGGCTCGTGTGCCGAGACCTGTGGAAGGTGTTTGGCGACGGGGCCAGGGACATTGCGGAGTCCATCGACCCCTCCCTGTCCAGGGAAGAGGTGCTGGCCCAGACGGGCTGTGTGCTCGCCGTCAGGGATGTCTCCTTCCATGTACGTGAAGGAGAGACCTTCGTCATCATGGGCCTCTCGGGCAGTGGCAAGTCAACCCTCGTCCGCTGTCTCAGCCGTCTCATCGAACCGACTCGCGGACAGGTCCACATAGACGGCGAGGACCTGCTCGCGATGGACAAGCATCAGCTACGGGACATTCGCCGCCACAAGATGGGCATGGTCTTCCAGCATTTCGGCAACTTTCCCCACAAGCGCGTCATAGAGAACGTGGTTTACGGCCTGCAGGTCCAGGGTATTGACAAGTCCACCCAACGCATGCGCGCCGCCGAAGTCATTGAACTGGTGGGACTGTCGGGATGGGAGGAACGGTACCCTCACGAACTAAGCGGCGGAATGCAGCAACGTGTTGGGCTGGCCCGTGCGCTGGCTGTGGACCCGCAGATTCTCCTCTTCGACGAACCGTTCAGTGCTCTCGACCCCCTTATCCGGCGGGATATGCAGGACCAATTGATTGGGCTCCAGCAACTGGTCCAGAAGACGATGGTCTTCATAACTCATGATTTCCTCGAGGCCCTTAAGGTCGGAGACCGGGTGGCCATAATGAAGGATGGCGAGTTCGTTCAGACAGGCGCACCGGAGGATTTGGTTTCCAACCCGATCAACGACTACGTGCGGGATTTTACCCGGGACGTGCCTCGGTCCAAGGTGCTGACCGCCCGTTCGGTTATGACTCCATCCCGGGTCTGCGTTACCGCAGGCGAGGGACTGGCCGACTTGAGGAGCAAGTTGGCCCCCCAGGATTGCGAGAGCGCGGTGGTGGTCGACGAGCAGGATCGCTTCATGGGAATCGTATATCTGGCAGATGTGCCCACTGGTGGGGCGGCGTACTCCAGCGTCGCCTCCGTCATGCGGGGCTCCTGCCCCGTTGCGGAGCCGGACATGCGCCTGGAACGGCTTATTCCCCTTGCGATGTCCGGTGAAGCCCCCATCGCTGTACTGGATAACGGCCGATGCATCGGCACCATTAGCCGCGAGGCGGCAATTGCCGCCCTGGTGAGCGACGAGGGAGTGGCGACGTGATCCGCGCAGAAGCTCTGCAAAATCGCTTTTTCGTGGAGCGTCGGTTCCGGGGCGCTTTGTGGGTGGCCATTGCCGCCGTCGCATATGTCTTGGCCTTTTCGCTGTCGACCACCAATGCGGGCACCGAATTCGGAGACTGGCCCAGGAATTGGGAGCTTCCCATTCAGGAACCGATAGACAGGTTCTTTGAGTGGTTCGGCGACAGTTCCGCCTGGTTCTTCAATCCGATCTCCGGGGTCATGGACGCGGGGCTGGATGGGATAGAAGCGTTACTCCTCTGGCTTCCGTGGCCCTTCGTCGTGGTGGTGGCATCGTTATTGGGCTTCGGGCTCGGCGGCAGGTGGCTTGGGCTGTTCTGCGGCGCAGCTACCCTGTTCATCGGACTCATTGGTTTCTGGGACTCCGCGATGCTCACTTTGAGCGTGGTGGGAGTTTCAGTGCTAATCGCGGTTGGACTTGGCGTACCGACCGGCATATTCGCCGCCTACAGCAATCGTTTTGAGGCAGCCATCCGCCCGGTCCTCGACACCATGCAGGTCCTTCCCGCCTTCGTATACTTGATCCCCGCGCTGGTATTGTTCGGGGTAAGCGGTACCCAGGGCATCTTCCTTACGGTGGTTTACTCCATTCCGCCTGTCATCAGGCTTACCAACCTGGGGATCCGGCAGGTCCCACAAGCCGCTATAGAGACAGCCCACTCGCACGGGTCGACCACGTCCCAGACGCTGCTTCAGGTTCAACTGCCATTGGCAAAGAGCTCGATCATGATGGGCATCAACCAGACCATAATGATGGCAGTATCCATGGTGATAGTAACCGCGCTGGTGGGAGTGCAGGGGCTCGGCACAGACGTATGGCTCTCCTTGAGGGAGGTTGACGCGGGGAAGGGGCTGGAGAGCGGAATCGCTATCGTGCTCCTGGCAGTAATTCTGGACAGATTCAGCTATTCGCTAGCCAGGTCCGGGCCCAACTCGTCTGCAACCGGCCCGGCCTTAAGTCCTCGGGCCGGGGAGCCAGCCGGCCGGGGCTTCCGGAAGAATACCGCCCGCTACGCTCTTCCCATGGCGGGAGTGGTCCTGATGATGGCCATCCCCTTGGTCCCTGGCGCCCCGGTCGGGTATTTGAGAGACTTCCCGGACGAGCTGACCTTCTCGATCGCGGACCCGGTCAACTGGGCCGTCGGTTGGATGGCTGTCAACCTCCATTTCATTACAAGCTGGGTACGAGACATGCTTTTTCGCGAGCTCGGTTACTCGCCCATTCACACCCTGTTGCTCTGGCTTCCATGGCCGGCATTGACGGTCATCGCGGCCGCATTGGCCTACTTCGCAGCGGGATGGCGCGTCGCGCTTCTCGCGCTGGCAGGCCTGGCCTTTGCAGGCATCGGAGGGGTTTGGGACCTGACCATGGACACCCTAAGCCAGGTGCTGACCGCGGGGGTCTTCACGGTGGTGGCGGGCATCGCGCTGGGCGTTCTTGCCTCCCAGAGCCGGGCCTTCGAGGCGGCCGTGCGGCCTGTCCTCGACATCATGCAAACCATGCCCATCTTTGTTTACCTGATCCCGGTCATAATGCTGTGGGGTATCGGGCCCCTAGTGGGCATCATAGCTACCTCTGTGTACGCGCTCCCCCCGGTGATCCGCATGACCAGCCTCGGCATCAAGGAAGTACCGGCGCAGGTGATCGAGACAGCCCAGTCCCACGGTTCGACCGGCCTTCAGACCCTGCTCCAGGTCAAGATTCCCCTGGCTATTCCGACGATAAGGATGGGCGTCAACCAGACCATCATCATGGTGTTGGCTATGGTGATTATCGCAGGCCTTGTCGGCGGTGGGGGCCTGGGACAGGAAGTCTTCATAAACTCCATCTGGCTTCGAATGGGCCACGGCCTGGTTGCCGGGATGACCATCGTCTTTATGGCCATGGTGCTCGACCGCATGACCCAGGGTAAACGCGGCTCCCCAATACCATTTGGGGTTCTGAGGTAGCGAGAATCCGGCCCTGGGCACGCGGGCCACACAGGGGGGTACGCCCATGAGAATATAGCGAATGCTGCAATCTTTCTGCTTTCCGACAACACTCCCAGCCCAGAAAGGAAGAAGAACATGAAGACATTGAAGAATAGGTGGATTAGTCTTTCGATGATGGTAGTGCTGGTCATGGTTCTTACGGCGGGATTGGCCTGTAGCGGAACCGCCGATGAGGCACAGACCGATGAGGCACAGACCGATGAGGCACAGACCGATGAGGCACAGACCGATGAGGCACAGACCGATGAGCAGACCGATGACCGATGAGTCACAGACCGATGAGTCACAGACCGATGAGCACAGACCGATGAGCCACAGACCGATGAGCCACAGACCGATGAGTCAGAGACCAGGGGCACACTGTATCTTGTCGACCAGGACTGGAACGGCCAGCTGGCGACGACGGCTGTAATGCAGATCTTGTTGGAGCAGGAGATGGACCACACCGTGGCGACCAAGTTCGCGCCCGCCGACTCGGCGCCCCTCTTTATTGGCCTCGAAAAGGGCGACTTCCATTTTGTCTGCTGCAACTGGCCTTCCTACAGCGCTGCCCTCCTCGAGAAATACGTGGACGCCGAAGACGCCAAGGTGGAGCGCGTGGGGACCGTGGGCATCAAGGGTGAGACGGGCTGGTACGTTCCTTCCTACGTCATACATGGCGATTCCGCCCGCGGCATCGAGGCCGTCGCGCCTGACCTCCGGACCGTTGCGGACCTGAACAAGTACAAGTCCGTCTTCGCCACTGGCGACACCGCCGACAAGGGCAGACTTCTGGAGTTCACAGCGGCGTGGGACACGCGGCCCGAAGAGCGCCTGGAAGCCTTCGGCGCCGACTTCCAGACAGTGTTCGCCGGGTCCGAGGGCGCAGGCCTGGCCGAGGTCGACGCCGCCTTCGAAAGGGGAGAGCCGGTAATCACGTACCTCTGGGAACCCCATTGGGCCCACGCCAAATACAACCTGGTGCAGATCGAAATGCCCGAGTGGACTTCGGACTGCTATCCCGACGGCACCGACTACAACTGCGGCTTCCCAACCGACGCCGTAGCCAAACTGGCTTGGCCAGGCCTTAAGGACGAGTTTCCGGAGGCGTACGAGTTCCTTTCCAGGTTCCAGATGACCAACGAGCACCAGAATGAAATTGTCCTCAACCTAACCGAGAACGACCTGACCGTACGGCAGGCCGCGCAAGCGTGGGTCGACGCCAACGAAGCAGCCTGGAGGCCCTGGATCCCCTAAGGAGCAGGAATACCCTAAGGTTATGCCCCGGAACGGTGACTCTGGAGCTTGTGACTGAACGGCCAGGAAAAGGAGGTTGGTCCCTTTTCCTGGCCTAATCTACTGAGGCTGGAAGTGAGTTGCCTGCTACCAGCATCCGTGCCACCAGCATCCGTGCCACCAGCATCCGTGCCACCAGCATCCGTGCCAGTCGCTGCCCTCGTGCGAAGGGGATGGCGGTTTCTTCACTTCGAGCGGGCCCCATTGTTCGTCCTGAACACGGTTCATTTCTGAGCCGTGTTGAATGGCAGGAGTGGCAGGTCCGACTATTTCAAACCCACCAATTCAGTGGATGTTAGGTCGGAAATGGCGGCGTCCAGTCTTTCCAGGGTGTTGCGCAAGTACCACTGGGCCCGCTGGCCTTCGTAGTCGCAGTAGCCGCCGGTGATTATCCAGAAAACGAGGATTTCCAGCATAGACAGCCGGTAGTCATACAAACACTGCTCGAAGGGGTAGCCGCTTACGCCATTCTCCTCCAGGATGGAGTGGTAGCCGCGCAAGAGACCCAACTCCTCTTTCCTTCGTTGCTGCGGAGGGAAGGCCTCGCTAACGAAAGTGGCAACATCGTAGGCCCCCCGGCCCTGGCCGCAAAACTCCCAGTCAATTGCTGCCACTGATTGACCGTTCCGGTCTGACAAGAAGAATCAATTGTCCAATCGATAGTCCCCGTGAACAAATGTCCTGGGAGGCCTGGAAAGTTTGGCTTTAATCCTGTAAACTTCCGGCGCTAGGCGGTCGCCCAAGAGTCGAAGAACCGGGGGCATTGCGTCGTCGGCCTTCCGCAACAGGGACTCCCACGCGCTTGCGTATATCTCCTGGTAGGTGCCTGCCTCGGCGTCCTTCGAGGGTATCCAGTCATAGCGGTCCAGGACCGGGCTGTTCCACCACGCCGCCTGGAATCTGGCCAACTGGTCCAGGGATTGGCGCGCCTCAGCCAGGGAGCAACTGGCCACGCTGTCGCCTTGCCGGGCATAGCTCATATCCTCCAGCAACAGCACGGTGTTCCCGTTTGCCGGGTCTATATCACAGTAGTAGCTGCGAGGCGTCCGGAGCCAGATAGTGGTTGCCAGTTCCCGGTAAAATCTGACCTCCCTCCGGTTCTGTCCCAACCCGTCGATGACTGTCTTCAGCAACGGGTCTGAGGATGGGAGCTTTAACATCATGGTCCGAGGAAGGTCCGCCGGATCGGGGTCGTATTCCAGCCTCAGCCGATAAATCTGGCTCATGAATCCCTTGCCCTCGGCAATTGCCTCGGCAGAAAATCTGGTAACGGACGCACCGGCGTGGACCCCACTGCCATTGAGGGCCCTGGTCAACTAGCAGGGCGTAACATCCTGAAGGCCGTTGGGAATTCTCAGGCAGCTCATTTCAGTTCTACAGTTGCCAGATCAGCATCGAGGAGCAGGGAGCAGGGAGCAGGGAGCAGGGAGCAGGGAGCAGGGAGCAGGTGCCATCACCCGTCCTTGCGGGCGAAAAAGACACAATGGTCCATGGGCTTGGGATCCCTAAAGTACATAACTCCCCCCAGTTTATGCCCCTCCGCCGGAAACACCCTTAATCCTTGTTCCATCAGGGTTGCAAGCACTTCGTCAACGTCATAAAGCTGGAAGGTCCTGTTCGCCCCGTAGTCTCTGTCATAAACCGTGGCAATACCTCTCCCGTACTTGAACATCAACTGGAGGACACCACCCGCTTTCAGGACTCTGGCAAATTCCGGCAGGGTCTTCCCCAAGGCGATGTCCGGTTCGATGTGCTGGATGACCGCGTTACACAGGACAAAGTCGAACGAGGCATCGGGGTAGGCGAGAGGCTCACGGAGGTCTACAATCGACACCCTTTGGGCGATTTCGGGATGAAGCCGGCGGGCCTCCAGGATATTCTCACCCACGGCGTCTATCCCGAAGACGTCGTACCCCTTCTGCCAGTAGAAGAAGACGTCCCGCGCGCCGGCGCCACAACCAGCGTCCAGCCCCCGACACCCCGGGTGGACAAGCTCCTGGAGACGGTCGATAAGGGCCGTATCGCCCGTCAAGCCCGGGTGGGAGACATCGCTATAGACCGATTGAATGAAGTTGTGGCTGACCTCGGCGTAACGCTGGGCGTGACCCCTGTAAAAGGTCTCGGAAAAATCAGCGTTGCTACTCATTGCTAAACCGTCGCTTAACAGGTTGGAGAATCAGGCGCCGAACAGGTCAATGAACCGTCCGGTCATCAGCCGTTGTAAAAAAGGTTGACTTTAGTAATAGAATCTCGGTCAGCCTTTACTAAAAACGCGGCCTCTGCCGCGCCGTCGCCCCAACAGTTCAAGACGGCTCCGCCCGGGAATCTCACCCGGGAACACCGAACTGGTCCCTGCTCAAGCCACCCCGCGGACCACGGGTTCGCACGACAGCCTGAACCGGATTGGGTCTACGTCTCCGCTTCCCCAGCCGGTGCCGCGGTGCAAGCGCCGGTCTCAGCTGCCCCAAGACCGTACCCCAGTACGTCCATACGTGCTTCACCCGCTTCCTTGCAGGTACGGTGAAGGCGACATGTACGCCATTGCCGACAGGGGCCACCCATCGGCGCGGGATGCGCTCGGAAAAGCCAAGCAGGCGACGGGCCAGCACCAAGGCCGCAGCCTGATGCACCGTTAGCCCGGACCTTTCCATGAACTTCACCTGGCCGATGACGGAACTGTAGGCCGGGTTGACCTGTTGGATCTCCACCCCTTCCCGGTAACCCCGGGACAGGAAGTATGTTTTGATCTTGCCGTAGCTGAAGCTCGACAGCATCCGGCTGTACTTGCGGGACTCACCCTCCAGGGACGCCTTCTTCCGCCGGAAGTCCAGCTTCTCGATGACGATAGGCTTGCCGGCCTCTCCCGCGTACTGGACCACGGTGGCCACTACGTCGCCGATGAGGGCCTCTGCCTGATGAGTGTTCATGCCGTGTAGGTGACCAGTGTCGCCCGCCAGACGTTCAGGCAATTACCCGAGGCGTCGGTCTCCACGACGGCCAGGTGGTGGGCGTTGAGGTCTATGCCGATCACGCCCTGACGTTGGTCCGTAACCACCGGAACGTCCATCATCCGGACGCTCGCGAACACCCGGCAACCCTTGCCGTCCCGCTTGAACCGGTAGCTGATGGCCTGACCCAAACTGGTGGAACGCGCCGCCTTTTCCCCATGCTCACGTCGGTACTGAGCGCACCCAGCATTGCTCTGCAGCGCCGCCAGCACCTGCTCGTGGCCATAGGCAAACCTCACGCCTTCGATGACCAGATATTTGCCATACTGCTCGGCCAGGCAGTCCGGCATTCGGAGCGCTGGACCAGCGTACCGTCGTTGGCAATGGCGGCCACACACAACTGGCGCCCGCCGGTTTCGTCCCGGCTCCCCAGCACGAAGAACTCGTCGCTGCGGGCAGACCGCCATTCCTCTCGGCTGGAGTAGCCGTCGGCCGCCAGGTCATGTTGCTTCCGCCACAAACGCTTGGACCCGAAGCACAGCCTAACTCGACCGCCGTCAATATCGGCTTCCAACCCCGCCAGCCGTAGTTTCAGATTGACCAGCCGCCGCTTCATCTGATGGACCTGGTCCCAGCGGTCCAGCGCGGTGACATTGGAAACTTCCCGCCCGGCCCGGGCAATCCGCCGCTGAAGGCTGTCCCGCCTGAGGGCCATCGTCTCCCGCACCGACGATATCTTGCCCTCTATGGACACCCGCACCCAATTTAACAGCCGGGCCGGTATCCCGTAGCGCCCCAGGTATACGCTCTTCAGCGGCGTGACTGAGCGGCCGGCCGCAACGTCGGCAAACAGCCTACGCTGCACCGGGCCATACAGCTCGGCGTATCCTGCCAGCGCGGCATCCCCCACCAAACGGTCCATGCCCGCGTAAACCGAAATGCGCGTCTGGTATGTACGAGGCGTCCGCATCAGCCTTCCTGTGCTGCCGCCAGAGCCCGTTCCGCCCGGCGCCGCGCCGACCGTTTCCCGTACAAACGGGCGCACAGCGACGTCATCACCTCGGTGACGTCCCGGACCAGGTCATCCTCGAGTTCCCCCTCATCCATCACGAGAATGCGCGCTCCCCGCCCGGCCAGCGCGGCCTCCACGTACTCAAAGCCGAAACGGGTCAAGCGGTCCCGATGCTCCACCACTATCGTGCCCACTGTATGATCCGCTACCAGACGCCGCAAACGGCTACGGTTCCCGTCCAGACCGGAGCCGATCTCCTTGACGACCTCATCGGGACGATGCCCATGCTCCGTGGCCCACGAAACCACCCGGCCCACCTGCCGGTCCAGGTCCTCCCGCTGGTCCCCGGAGGAGACCCGGGCGTACACGACGCAGCGGGCTTCGTTGTCGGGAGGCACCACGACGTAGTAACGCCCGCTGGGAAGCTGCTCGATCTGGAGCTCTGGAGGAAGCCTGCCGGTGAGATGTAGGCGGGAGGTCGTGGCCTTGTCGAAACCGTAGAGGCGGCCCCAGGCGGTCAGGGTGATACGCCGACTTACTACATCCATAATTGATTATTATATACTAACTACCCAACTGCTGCGAACCCCGTAGTCGGGACCTGTCACACCCCAGCCGCTCCCCATCTCGCACCAATCATTGCCGCTTGATATCCCCGCCAGCGCGTGTCAATGTACAATTGCCCCCTGTATCCGGTGACCTTGTGGACAGTGAAGTATGAGGACAGGTGCTGAGTACAAGGAGAGTCTGCGCGACGGGCGCGACGTGTGGGTATTGGGCGAAGGCGCCGTGGCGGACGTCACGACTGACCCTTCGACGTCGGCCATGGTGGATGAGTACGTTGCCTGGTATGACCGCCACTTTGACGCTGACTGGCAGGACGTCCTGCTGACCCCGCCCGATAGCAACGGCCAACGGCATCCTCTCGCGCTTACCCCGCCAAAGACGTCCGCGGACCTGAGGCGCCTGGGGAGGGCCATAAGCGCCGTGCATTTCGTGACCGGTGGAAACATGACCCACACCCCGGGCTACGGTGCATTGATCGCCCTGGGGATGCTGAATGTTCTGAAGCGGCTGAACAATTCCTCCGAGGAGATTGAGGCGGCTGAGGCCTACCTGAAGTCTCTGTCCGGGAGCGGCCGGTTTCTCACCTTTGCCGGAGGCGGGCCCCTGATCGGGACACGGCTCCGCCAGGATGAGAGCGAGCGGGCGGCGCTCCGTCTGGTCAGTGAAACTGCCGAAGGCATCGTGGTGACCGGCAAGGTTCAGATGCACACCAGCACACCCTTCGCGGAGGACCTGCTGATCACCAGTAGGGATGAGTTGCCGCCGGGCAGCGGGAGACACCTGTGGTTCATCGTCCCGGTAAATTCCCGGGGCATCCGCGTGGTGTCCCGCCGGCGCGTCGCCAGGCATGAGAACCGGTTCCTGTCACCTTTGAGCAGCCGGTTTGATGAGCTGGACTCCATGGTCTGGCTGGAGGACGTTTTCATCCCCCGCTCCCGAGTGTTTACCGGGGAACCCCTGAACCGGAACGGGCGCCATTCCCTGGTATCCTGGCTGCTCTGGCATCATAGCTACGGCTGGCTCGCCAAGGCGGAACTTACCCTGGGACTTGGTCTTGCCCTGGCCGAAGTCATGGGCCTCAAGCACAATACTCAGACAATTGAGCAGCTGGTCGAGTTGACCGTCAACGTCCAGACCACCCGCACCTGCATGACGGCGGCGGAACTGGAGCCGGAAACGACGGAGAGCGGGCATGCCCTGCCCAACCAACTTCACCTGGCCGCTGCGGGAATCAACACCCTGAGGGTTCGTCAGCGAATGGGGGAAATCCTTCGTGGTCTCCCCGGTTCGTCGTTGGTCAACGCGCCTGCAGACACCGACTTCGCGGACCCGAAGATGGCCGCCGATCTGGAAGACGCCTTTGGCGGGGGCGGCTACACCGCGCTGCAACGGGCGGCGCTTCTGCAGCTTGCCTGGGACCAGGTGTCGTCGGGTCTGGACGGACGGGAGGCGGTTTTCGAGCTCCATGCCAGTGGCGGGCTGGAGGCATGGCGCCGCCGGTTGTCGTCCTGGTTTGAACGCTATAACGAGCTGGCCAATGGCGTACAGGAGTTTCTCCAGGTGGATATGCCGCCCCTGGACCTGAGCAGCCTGCAGGAGGCGCCACCCCCGCCGCGCCGGCTGCCGCAATCAACACCGGGACTTTAAGCGGCGGCGCCGAAGTGTCCCACGCGGGCGAGCAATCGTTGACGACCTGGCGTTGACAACCTGTCATTGAAAACTTGGCGTTGTGGGCACGAGATGAACTCCCGGTCGTTGATAAGCCCTCGGTCGTTGATATGAATATCACGGTAGTCGACTGCGATTGGGGAGGCGCCCTTCCCTCCGACATTGAAGCGCTGTTGACGGACGTCGCCGGCTATTTCACCGGATTGTTCAGAGAGCCTCCTGAAGGCAATCTCGTGGTGGGGGCCACTCTCCACCCGGATGACGGTCCGATTACCCTCTATCGTTCCTCCACAGAAGACCCGTTCACCATCCTTCTCTCGGCGCGGGGCAGACACTGGAGCCAATTCGCGTATCAGTTCTCCCATGAACTCTGTCATGTCTTGTCCGGCTACGAGCGTCTGCGAGATAGCCGCAACAATTGGTTTCACGAGGCGTTATGCGAATTGGCTTCTATTTTCACCATCCGTCGCATGGCCGAAAAATGGCCCACTCGTCCGCCGTATTCCAATTGGGCAGGGTACGCACAATCACTCTCCAGCTACGCGGAGGGATATCTTGCTCGGGAAGAGCGGCGACTGCCGGCCGGTGTGACCCTTTCCCAATGGCTTCTATCGGAAGAAGAGGGTCTACGAGAACACTGTGGTCAGAGGGACAAGAACGCGGTAGTCGCCTACTCACTGTTACCGATTTTCGAGAGTGAGCCAGCGGTGTGGAACGCCATCCGCAGACTGCCCCATTCCTCGGCAATGTTCCGACGATACATGCTCCAATGGCACGCATGGGTCGAGCCCGCTGAAAAACCGCAAGTGAAGCGGATACTGGACGCGTTCAATTAGACTTGGGCGCGGGAGCTCTACGAGATCGTCAGTCGGGTAGAGGCACCGTTGTAAAATAGGTTGACTTTAGTAACAAGACTGCCGTCAGCCTTCTCTGAAGACGCGGTCCAAGCCGCGCCGCCGCCCCAACAGTTCAAGGCGGCTCCGCCCGGGAATCTCACCCGGGAACTCCGAGCTGATCCCAGCTCAAGCCACCCCGCGGGCTTCCACCCGCCCAACAGCCTGAACCGGATTGGGTCTGCGTCTCCGCTTTCCCAGCCGGTGCTGCGCTGCAAGCGCCGGTCTCAGCTGTCCCAATACCGCACCCCAGTACGTCCACACGTGCTTCACTCGCTTCCTTGCAGGTACGGTGAAGGCGACATGTCCGCCATTGCCGGCGGGACAGACCCGCCGGCGGGGGATGCGCTCGGAACAGCGGAGCAAACGACGGGCCAGCACCAGGGCCGCAGCCTGATGGACACTGAGCCCATATCGTTCCATGAACTTGACCCGGCCAATGACCGAACTGTAGGCCGGGTTGACCTGATGTACCTCAACTCCCTCACGGTAGCCGCGGGACAGGAAGTATGCCTTTACCTTCCCATAGCCGAAGGACGAAATCATCCGGGAGTATTTCCTGGACTCGCCCTCCAGGACGGCCTTCTTCTGACGGAAGTCCAGCTTCTCCATGACGATGGGCTTGCCGGCCTCCCGTGCATACTCCACCACGCCGGCCACCGCATCTCCGATCAGAGCCTCGACCTGGTGAGTGTTCTTGCCGTAGGTGACCAGGGGCGCCCGCCAGGCATTGATGAAGTTGCCGCTGGCGTCGGTCTCGGCCACGGCAAGATGGTCGGCGTTGAGGTCTATACCGATCACGCCCAGCCTACGGTCGGTCGTGACCTCCACATCTGGCAACTCAGTGGTGGCGAACACCCGCCAACCCTTGCCGTCCCGCTTGAACCGGTAGCTGATGGCCTGTCCCAGACCGGTGGCCCGAGCCGCCTTCTCGCCCTGCTGTCGTCGGCAGGCCCCGTACTCGGCATTGGCTTCCAGCGCCGCCAACATCTGCTCATGTCCATAGGCGAACTTGACACCTTCGATGACCAGGTATTTGCCATGCTGTTCGGCCAGGCAATCCGGCATCCGAAGCCGTAGGGTCAGAGACCCATCGTCAGCAATGGCCGCCACGCACAGCTGGCAGCCCCCGGTCTCATCCCGGCTCCCCAGCACGAAGAACTCGCCGTTACGGGCATCCTCCCAATCGGCCAGCCACTCCTCATGACTGGCATATCCGTTGGCCTCCAGGTGATGTTGCTTCCGCCACAACCGCTTGGACCCGAAGCACAATCGCACCTTATCCCCGGCTATGTCCGATTCCAGAGCTGCCAGACGGCCTCGCAAGTTGCCCAACCGACGACGCTTCTGATGGACCTGCTGCCAGCGGCCCTGCTTCCCGGCATCGGATATCTGACCCTCCGCCCGGGATATGCGGCGGTGCAAGGTATCCCGGTGCAATTTCTGAGCCTCCCGGGCCGACGCCACCTTGCCCTCCAGGGACACCCGAAGGGCATTGAACATCCGCGCCGGTATCTCGTACCGCTCCAGGTACACACGCTTCAACGAACCAGGCGACCGACCGGCTGCGATGTCGGCGAACAGCTTCCGCTGCACTCGGCCGTACAGCCCGGCGTATGCTGCCAGCGCGGCATCCCCCTCCAAACGGTCCATGCTGCGGAAAACGGTGACGCGGGTCTGGTATGTGCTTATCATCGGATTGTCTCCGACGCCGCCGCCACCGCCCGTTCCGCCCGCCGCCTAGCCGACCGTTTCCCGTAGAGACGGGCGCACAGCGACGTCATCACCTCCGTGACATCCCTCACCAGATCATCTTCGAGCTCAGCCTCATCCATCGCCAGAATGCGCGCTCCCCGCCCAGCCAGTGCGGCCTCCACGTACTCAAACCCGAAACGGCAAAGCCGTTCCCGATACTCCACTATTATCGTGCCCACCGTATGGTCCGCTACCAGGCGCCGCAAACGGCTACGGTTCCCGTCCAGCCCGGAGCCGATTTCCTTGACCACCTCATTGGGACGATGCCCCAGCTGCGTTGCCCATTCCACGACCCGGCCCACCTGCCGGTCCAGGTCCTCACGCTGGTCCCCGGAGGAGACCCGGGCATATACGACGCAGCGCGCGTCGTTGTCGGGAGGCACCACGACATAGTAACGACCGCTGGGAAGCTGCTCGATCTGGAGCTCCGGAGGCAGCCTGCCCGTGAGATGCAGGCGGGAGGTCGTGGCCTTGTCGAAACCGTAGAGGCGGCCCCAAGCAGTCAGGGTAATGCGCCGACTAACAACATCCATAATCAGCAATTATATACTATAACCTAAACAGTTGTGAACCCTCAGAACGACAGGCACGACGGCGCGCACTGCAGTAACGTCACGAAACCCACAGACACAACAGCCCGGGAGTAAAATTGCCCAGAGCAAACCCAGCACTAACCCAACAGAGGAAGCCGGAGCAGAGATGACCGGACGCAATCCAGACACCGGCCAGACCCCATGGGGCAACGACCCATTGGGGATGTCCAAGTTCTCCCCGAGACGGAACACCGTCAAGATTACAATCTGCCTCATCCTCATCATAGGACTTCTCGCCGGCGCCACCATCCAGGCCAATATGATCGGAGGCGCGAGGGCCGCAGCCATTCCCCTTGCAGGCCTGACCGCCGGGGTGATCATTATCTACATCCTGGTCAGGGTCAGCGTCCGAACCGTCCAGGGCGAGATATGGATACGCCGGATGGGAATGGGGGACTTGGAGTACCGGGTGGAACCGACGGGCAACGATGAGATCACCAAGGTCCTCGAAGCCCTGGAGAC
Organism: Dehalococcoidia bacterium; assembly: GCA_965226825.1. Lineage (GTDB taxonomy): Bacteria > Chloroflexota > Dehalococcoidia > Lucifugimonadales > UBA3495 > Io17-Chloro-G2. Next base: position 552,611 of record CBDDED010000002.1, on the reverse strand, counting down.
CCTCAGGCAGAGCTCCATCAGGGCCATCCAACTCGACCGGGTGCAGCAACTCTCCGACGAGCTCCAGCAGAAGAACCAGGAGTTGGAGACAGCGCTGGAGGAACTCAGGAGGACCCAGGACCGGATCATCAGTCAGCAGAAGCTGGCGGAACTGGGCGAACTGGCCGCCGGAGTCGCCCACGAGATCCGGAACCCACTGCAGTTCGTCCGGAACTTCGCCATATCGTCGGGAATGCTCATCGATGATCTTGAGGCTCTGCTGGAACAACCCGACGGGTTCGACCGCGAGGAGGCACGGGATATCATGCGGGACATCTTGGACAACATGGAACGGATGACCCACCACAGCGACGGGCCAACGGGATAGTATCGGGGATGATGACCCTGGACCGGGGGACCGGCGGGGGATTCCGGCCCGTGGACCTCAACCGGCTGGTGGATCAGCAGACCAACCTGGCCCATGGGGCCGTGCAGGCCCAGGAACCCGGGTTCAGCGCTCACACAACCATAGCAGCGGACCAGAACCTGGGGGAGGTCACCCTGATCCCGGAGGACATAGCAAGAGTGATAGCCAACCTGGTCACCAACGCCTGCCAGGCAATGGCCGAGAAAGCGAGGGAATACAGAGGGACATACACCCCGGAACTGATGGTCAGCAACTTGGGAACCCCGGAAAGCGTGACGATCACTGTCAGGGACAATGGTCCCGGCATGACCCCAGAGATCATGAAAAGAATGTTCAACCCCTTCTTCACCACGAGGGACACGGGCCACAATACCGGGCTGGGGCTCAGCCTGGCCCACGACATCGCCCGGGAACACGGGGGAGACATACAGGTGGAGTCCGAACTCGGGGCGTACACAGAGATGAGAGTGATCCTGCCGATTGAACCAACGCCTGAGCGGCCGGAAAACGGGACAGAGTCCACCGACACGGGATACTGACACCGGAAATGCCTTGCCGACAAACAGGGAGCAGGACAATTGCGCATTGTTGGGGAGGATTCGGTTGAGAGTCCAAGCCAGGAGGCGATGGCATGATGAATCCCCTGAGCGTCTGCGGGGCTAGGCCCCAAGGGTCGGACGCTACCGGATTCTGACTCAGAGGAACGCCGTCTCTCCTTTACCCAGCTCAAACCCACCTTTGGTCCGCAACTGCAGAAGAACAATGGTGTTGCCGGCCTCTGGGGCACTGAGTCGGCCCCGTTCACACCAGTCAATGCCAAAATGGAGAGGTGAGAGGATGTTTTTCGTGTCGAGATTAACCCGATTCCTGATGGGGCCTGTGTTTGCGTTCTGTGTACTATTGGGCCCTCTGGCCCTCACCCTGGCAGGTTGTGGGTCCGGAGCTACCACCGCGCTCCCGCCGAAAGCCGAACCGGCGCCCACAGCCGCCTCGGAACCGGTACCCTCGACATCAGACCCGGTCGCCACTCCGCTGCCGGATGCCAGACCGACTGCAGCCAGCACGGCTTACCACTCCGAGGACAGCGGCCGGCCAGAGCCCGCCACTCCCTTGGGCGAAGACGGGTCTCGGGACGCCTCCTCCGGCCCGTCAGTTGGTTACGAGAAATTGCTGAGGGCCATTCCCGACACCCCTGAAAACCGCCGGGAGGTGTTCATCGACGACTATACCGTGGCCCGCCGCCTATTTGACATTCCCCTCCCCGGTCCGGGGGATGACGAAGGCGCTCTGCAGGAGCTCTACGATTGGAGTCCCCCATACGACGAAAAAGCGCATGGCGATACCATTCCGGTTTTGGAGTTCGGGGGATCGGCCTTCTTCAGCCCGCTTAATCAGCTCAATAAGGGCGTAGCCGATCGCATCCATCACCTCGCCTTCGACATACGAAGTATGGACCAGACGATCGCAGCCGGTCCTCCGGACGCCAAGCTCGATGTAACCCTCGGGCGTTTCGACACCAAGGCCACCGACGATGCCCTGGGTTCTTGCTCCGAGTGCCCCGCCCCCGATCGTGAGGAATATGGGGATGTCTCCTATTACAGCTGGGGCGGAGATAATGAAATAAACCGGAATATGATCCTCGGCCCGCCGGCCTTCGACCACTTCGGTAGAGGGGGGCGGATCGCAGTCCTGGACTCCTACGTCCTCAAAACCTGGGCCACTGATGAAATGAAATCGCTGATAGACGCTCTCGGGGATGAAAGGCCCTCCCTTGCCGACTTCGAGGAATACCGGCTCCTGGCCGCCGGAATGTCCCAACTTGGAGCCTACAGCATGTTGTTGACCGACAACACCTTCGGGCTTGAAGCGTCAATAGAGGGTTACCTGAAGAGGCCGGATGCGACCAACGATGAGGCAGCGAAGTGGAGGGCGGCATTGGCGGGTCCAGGAACCCTGCGCCCCTATCAGGCGCTTGCCACGGGCGCCGGCAAGGATGTAGATGGTCCCTACCTGGCCGTGGCGCTGGTCCACGCCGACAGCGGACCGGCCGAGGAGAACGTGGACTTGCTACGCCGAAGAATTGAAGAAGGAAGCTCGTCCGCCAACCAGAAGCCGTGGTCGGGCCGAATTGACGTTGCCAGCCTGGAAATCCACGCCGAGGAGCGGTTGCTGTTGGCTAAACTCAGGGGCTCAATTTCCAGGAGTTTCGCACGGTGGGTGATTAACCGGGACAACCTCATCGTGCATGACTGAGGGCCATCCCGGTCCTGGGGATCTTTGGACATTCCTTGCTAAGATCAGGCCGCCACGCCGGACCGTGGTTCCAGATTAACTTGCCAGGTCGCCTGCGCCCGGCATTGGCAGAGAAGTAGCCGCCGCCGCCAACTCTACCGTGAGGCCAATTCGGCAGCCCTGGGACTAGCACCGGGATGGCATCGGTATTCAAGCGGGATTTGGACCGTGGCCCCTCAGCGGCATTGGCATGATTTGGGTTGGAAGAGCAGCGGACCCTGTATTGGCGCCCGATTCCAGAGTACCGGTACTCTCACCTAATTCGGTCCGGATACCGCCCAATTAATAGGGTCCACCTCAGGCTCAGGAAATCGACTATACTTGCCAAAAATATTGAGATAATGTCATCTGCAGCGGGAATTGTGATTCACTGACTAAATTCTTCATACATGCAATCAGATGAAGAGAGGCAATAGACCATAGAGTGAACGTCCTCATCAACATGCTGAAGTACCGGGCCGGTCTGCTGCTCATGCTGGCAGTTGCAACGGTCGGCTTCATCTTGGTGATCGAATTGATTGGGTCCGTAACCTCCTCGGGGCCGGACGATCTAATGGCGCCGTCCTCGTCGGGTAACGGCTCGATAGGGCTCCCCGGTGTCGGTCGAGTTTTTTCCTACGCTCTGGCCGCTGCCGCAGTAATCGCAGCCGTGGTCGCCCTAGTGGTCTACCGCAATAGAATGTCACGGGAAGGTGCGTCTTGGTCCAGACGCACCTTGTTGATTGTTGCGGGCGTAGTCCTGTTGCTGGTGGCCGCAGCGGTATCGATAGGCTTTTCCGGAGTGTTGCACTTCGGTGGGGACACCGGACCGTACGAGGTCCAAGGGTCCTACATTGCGCCGGAAAACGTCGTCCTGCTGGCGGTGTTCTTCCTGACGGTGACTTGTGTGGCCATCGTTAGGCCTCAGTTGCTGTTTCTCCTGTTTGCGGCCTGGTTGCTGGTCGGACTGCCTACCGGATTCTTCCAATTACCCGGCTGCCAACCAGGGGAGTCCAGTGGCGGTGGTGGTGGTGGTGGACTAGAAGGGTACGACGAAGGTATACCGCTTGTCGGTGTGATCCTCCTGCTCTTGTGTGCGTCACTGTTCGTTGCGACCGTCATCAGCTACCTGAAGAAGAGTCTTGGCGCCAATGGGGGACCTGCTACCCCCATGGAGTACCGGAGGAACAGGACCTGGTTATGGGTCCTCGCTGGTCTCCTGGGGGTGGTTGCCTTTCTTTCCTTATGCGCGTCGCCCGGTCTGTCCGGCCTTGGCCTGGTGCACGGGCCAGGCGACGTGGGGGATTCAGGAGACGGTTCGGGAGCCTTCGCCTCCGAGGTCGAGAAATACCGCAGCCAGATTGAATATGAGCTGCCCATGGAGAACGGGAACTCCGCCCACATCAATGGGCAATCGCTGACCGTTGATGTGGGTGCAGATGCGACGGCCATCAAAATTGGCAGTTCGAGAACTCTCTTCACGGTGACCGGCGCGGCCCACACCATTTATCTCCGCAACGCCACCGGAGATGTTTACCAAAACGGTTCCTGGACCCAGCTTGACGCAGTCTCGCTCCCTACTGTCCCTTCCGACGACATACCCGGCGAAATCTCCGCCATGGTCAGCGAGGGAATGGTGTACCAGGGCGCCGAGGGCGTCGGCCGGGCGATTGTCCTGCAGCCCCACAGGACGGTCCCCGAACTCCTCTACCAGTCGGCGCCCAACCGTGTCCCTGCAGAGATCGACACAATTTCCATCGCCCCCGGGCAGGGTGTGGAGACCTTCCAGGCAGGAGCATTGCCTCTTTCGTCGACGCCGCTGGACATCGGGGTGGCTGGCGCCTGGAATCCCTTCAGCCGGACGTTCGAGATCGACGACCCAGTGGAAAGCTACAGCTGGCGCTCCATCTCCATAGACTTCACGGAAGATCAGCTGGCAAGCGCCATGCCTGCAAGTGATCCGACTTACTATGAACTTCCGGACGGACTACCCCAGAGGGTATACATCACAGCCTCCGAAATCACTAACGGCCTGCGGTCCCCCTACCAGAAGGCCCGGGCCATCGAGTCATTCCTTGCTGCGGGATATTCGTACCTGGAACTCGAGTTCGACGAGGAACCACCGCACCCCCCGCCGGGACAGGACCCAATCGACTGGTTCCTGTTTGACCAGCGTTCCGGTGGCTCCACCGCATTCAGCAGCGCCTTCGTGGTCCTCGCCAGATCTGGGGGTGTCCCGTCCCGAGTGGTTTCCGGATGGAGGATAAAACCTCTGCAGGGAAGGCAGGCAGTCAATGGGACCCATGCCCGCCAGTGGGCCGAAATCGCATTGGCGGGGATCGGCTGGGTTGCCTTCGACCCAACTCCCCAGCCCGGCGCTTCGCTGGCCCTGGACGCACCAAAAGCCCCGGGCGCTACAGGAGGCTTCTCGCCGGGACCGGAAGGGGCTTCGCCATCGGTCGGCTCCCCGGGTGAGCCGGAGCAGGGTCAATCCTCGCAGCCAAAACCGCCGGGATTATCGCTGCACGACCTGCTTCAGTCGCCGGACCCCGAGGTCAGGGCCAACGCCGCCCTTGCCCTCAGTGGCCTTTTGGACGAATCGGTGCTGGCGGCATTGGCGGAGGCTGCACTCAGCGACCCCAACGGTCTGGTCCGAGAAACGGCCATTCGGGCAGTGGCCACGACGGATCCGGGGACCCTGGCGGAGATACTCGCCGATCACGAAGACCTTGTCATGAGGGTGGCCGCAGCCAAGGGGTTGGGAGTTAAGGATGATCCCAGCGCGCTGGGTCCGCTGGCGCAGGCCCTCCTGGCGGACCTGGAACCGGAAGTCAGGTCAGCAGCGGCAGAGGCTCTAGGCTCACTGGGCGACGAGCGTGCCCTGGTTCCGCTGGCCAGGGCCCTGCTCAACGCCCCTGATTCCGAGGCGGCGGTCAGGGCCGCGGCTGCCTTGGCCCTGGGAGACCTGGGCCAGCCCGCAGCAATCTCGCCGCTCGCCGGGGCGCTGGAGTCTGACGGGGATGCGGCGGTAAGAGAGGCTGCGGCCGCCGGTCTCGGAGAGTTGGGAAATGACGCCGCCACCGAAGACCTGATTGACAGCCTGTCCGGGGACGAAGAGAGTGCCGTCCGTGCGGCCGCTGCATCGGCATTGGGCGCCATCGGAGACCCGCAGGCCCTGGCTCCACTGATGCAGGCGCGGGCAGAGGACGAATCTGCGGCTGTGAGGTCGGGCGCCGCCGCCGCTCTGGACGAATTCACGGGCGATCAGTTGGCCGAGACACTCGAAGAGTCCAGCGTACCGGAGGAGAGGCTGGCTGCTGCCGAACTGTTGGGAGCGAGAGGCGATCCATCCGCTGCTCCTGGACTGATAGGAGCCCTGACGGACCAAGAAATAGAAGTACGCGAAGCCGCTCAGGATTCGATCGGCCAACTGGGAGTGGTTACCTCGCTGGAAAACGGCAGCGCCCTGCTGAATCACAGTGCCGGGGTCTCCTTCATCCCAGGCGCGACCACCCAGCAGGCATCGGAACTGAACCATGTCCCGGTGTTCGAGGTCTCCGGGGAGCTCCACGACGGCTTTCTGCGGACCGCCATTGGAGACAGGTACGTAAACGGCCAATGGCTCCCGGAAGAGCAGCAGTCCGTCCCGTATTCTGCCACATCCGTAATATCCGAACCGGGAGCAACGGGGATTTCGCCGGAATCGACAGAATTGAACCGCGTTTCCGTGAAACCAGCCAGAGGAGACGGATGGATACCCGAAGGAGTGGTTCCGACGTCCTTGCGCTTGGAGTCGATTACGGCCAACGGGGTTTACTATCCCGACAGCGCCATATTTGCCAGCGACCGCCAGTTGTCGTCCTATGACTGGGTCTCACAGGTGGCGGTCTATTCTGAATCACAGCTGAACAGGGCCGAAGTATCCTCCGGTTACCAATACGCAACCCTGCCTGAGGGCGTTCCGGAGAGAGTCCGGAAGCTGGCCGTCAGGATCACATCCGGCCGGCAAACTCCCTACCAGAAGGCCCGGGCCATCGAGCAATACCTGAAGACCAATTACACCTACCGGTTGGCCGACCCACTGACGGGTGGCGTTCCGCCCGGCCGTGATCCGGTGGACTGGTTCCTGTTCAAAATCCAGGAGGGCACCTGTGGCAACTTCAGCAGCGCTTTTGTGGTCATGGCGCGGGCCCTGGGAATCCCGGCACGAGTCGTCTCGGGCTGGTCCGTACTGCCAGGCTCAGCGGTCGCGGCGACGTCATACGAACAGACTGTGTACTCCGACCAGGCCCACCAACGTGCAGAGGTGGCATTCGAGGGACTGGGGTGGATTCCCTTTGAACCGACGGCGTCTCAAGGCGCTCCAGGCAGGGCGCCAGCATACGCCGCCGGGGGCGGCACCCAGGCCCAGGCTGAGAAGGAAGCGATCGAGGCCCTGGTCGAGGAGCTGTCAAGCAGCGATCCGGTAGTCCGGGAAGAGGCCCAGGAGCAATTGGAAGCGAAGGGCGCGACGGTAACCGGTACGGAAAACGGAGGCGCCGTCGTAACCAAGGATGGCCAGGCTTTCGGCATAGGCGTTGGTATGACAACGAGGCAGGTCTATGGAAATCCTGATGTTACGGCAGGGCCGGTTTTCATCGTAACAGGGGCAGCCCACACCAGATACCTCCGTAGCGCTGTAGGCGATGTTTACGAGGACGGTCAATGGAGAGCCCTGGACCCGGTCTCCATTGATTACGATCCCGACGAGAGCATTCCTCAGCTGGTCAACGACGAGATCAACGGACGGAGCGAATCTTTCAGTAAGCTGCCCGAAGACAGGATCAACACTACTCTGCTCGGCGGGTCCGGGGTGGACGCCAGCGTAACCTACGCGGACAGCATCCGACTCGAGGCCACCGATGAACTGGGAAACATACCGGCCGGAACCGTACCCACTTCCCGCTGGCTGACCGAGGTGGGGGTATCGGGCCAGGTCCGTCCGTTCAGTGGGACCTTTGCTGCCGCTGAGGCCGCCAAGTCATACGAATGGGTTTCGCAGGTCCCTCAATTCGCGGAGGCGCAATTGATGTCTGCTTCCGCTGTTGACGATCCGACATATATCCAGCTGCCGGAGGGCATGCCCGCTAGAATCAGGGACCTTGCACTGGAGGTGACCCGGGGACACACGTCCACGTATGCCAAGGCCAAGGCGCTGGAGAGACATCTCAGCACCCAGTACACCTACAGTTACGCCGATGCACCCGGCGGCGGGACGCCTCCTCCCGGGCAAGACCCGGTGGACTGGTTCCTTTTCGACTACCGGGAGGGAACCTGCGGCGTTTTCAGTTCAGCCTTCGTGGTGATGGCGCGGTCCATCGGTATACCCGCTAGGGTGGTTGCCGGCTGGGCCATCAGGGCGACGGACAAGGCCCAGGAGGTGAGGTCGAACCAGGCGCACCAGTGGGCCGAGGTTGCCCTGGAAGGCGTGGGCTGGGTGCAGTTAGAGCCAACCGCTCCGCCGGGGCCCCAGTCCAGAGTGCAGCCGGCCGCACTCACTGAACTGGAGACGACCCCCCGTCCCAGCGAAACCGGAAGGGACCATGTTGCAACTACCATCGATATCACCGTATGGCCAGAGAGGATGGAGCGTAGGACCGACCTCGTGGTTGGAGGCGTCGTCCGCACCACTGCCGGCGTCCAGGTCTCCGACATGGTGGTGGAGATATTCATAAACGAAACCAAGGAGCACGGGGGCACGAAGATTGGAGAAACAACCGTGCAGCGCGGCAACTACAGCACGACCATAAGAGTTCCCTCCTCGCTGCCAAGGGGAGACTACCAGCTCATCGCCCACGCCATCGGCAATGGACCGTACGGCGAGTCGTGGAGCGACCCGGACGTAACCGTTTACTCGGAAAGTGGTCTGCAGCTCACCGGCCCCGGAGAAGTGGCCGTCGATGTTCCCGCCGTTTTCACCGGTAGGTTCATTGACGACACCGGCGGCGGCGCTGCGGATCTTCCCGTGCAGGTGTCCGTTGACGGGCAGGCTTTGCCGGTGCAGCTCACCGGGCCCTCAGGGGAATTCAGCTTTACTCACATATTCTCAGAAACCGGATTGCACGAGGTGGAGGTGGAGTTCGAGGGGGCGGACCTTCTGCTGGGCAACTCGGTCAGGCTGGAAGTGACCGGGGTAATGCCGACGGTTTTGGCCATTTCTCCCATAAGCCAGGTAAACGTTGGGAGGAGTTTTCCAGTGGAGGGCACCCTGCTGAATGCCAGGGGCGAGCCACTGAATGGGGCCAGTGTGACCGTGGTTGTGGAAGGCGGCTCCCCCCGGGAAACCTCCACGGACGGAAGCGGCAAGTTCAGCACATCCGCCGCCATAGATGAGTTTGGCGAATTCAATGTTGTTGTTGAGTTTGAGGGCGAGCATCCCGCCCTTCCGTCGCGGGCGTTCGCCTTCGGAATCGCCAGGGACCTGACGGCCCTGAGCATCTCAGGACCGGGAGTGGTCCCCCAGGGTCAGACTGCGACACTTCACGGCTCCATAACCTCCGAGTCACTGACGCAAATTGGGGCTCGCCGGGTGGTCTTGGTCGACGGCGATGGTAACGACCTGGGCACGACAATCACAGGCACAGACGGGACCTTCCGATACCAGACCACGCCCCTGACCACTACCGGAGCCCGTTCGATAGCGGCACGATTCGAGGAGCAGGACCACCTCACCTCTAGCGCAGGAAGCTTTTCCTTTATTGTCGTCGCACCCACTGCCCTGACCGTCAATGGGCCTGACCTGGCGGGGCCGGGCGAAACCGTTGAACTCACCGGGATCCTGCAGGGGGGAGCCGGACAGCCTGTGCCGCGAGTACCCATATGGGTGGGGGACGCCCGGAGCCCCGCAGTCGTAACGGGTGAGGACGGTCGCTTCCAATGGGCACTGCTGGTGGTGGCCGATCTGGGGGATGTCGATGCGGAATCCATAATATCCGTGCCTTTCGGGTTCGACGGGACAGACCATCTGGCTCCATCCATTGGAAAACATGCCATAACTGTGGGAATACCCAGGCTCGCGGTGGAACGCCCAGAACCGGCAGTGCGAGGCAAAACCGCGACGGTCAGGGGATCCGTCTTCATGGGTAATCGCCCGCTACCTGGCGCAGTGGTGACCATGGAGCCAGACACCCAGGCCGTGTCGTCGGAAACGGGCGCTTTCGTTTTGAGCTACCCGCTTACCGAAAACACTCCACTCGGGAGCAATGCCCTCGCTGTCCTGGTGCCTGCTCTTGGCCTCGAGTCCGAGGTCTCTATACCGGTTAAAACAGCCACAAATCTGCTGGTGGTCCCGCTAGAAGAGGTGCGGCCCGGAGAGCAGGCGCAGGTCAGAGCGACCTTGTCCGATGACTCGGGCGCCGGAATCGCAGGGGCGAGGCTGACCACCAACCAGGGGGTTCAGGGGACCACGAGCGGATCGGGTATCGCCCTCATCCCGATTACGGTCCCCGAAGACCGTGACTTGCTGGCAGTCCCGGTAACCTTTTCCTACGCCGGAGACGATTTCCACCTGGCCCTGTCATATATTGTCGCGATCCCCATCACTTCTTCAGGATTCAACTGGCTCCTGTGGGCTGGCATTCCCGCGCTGCTAGTGGCGGTTATTGCCTCTGGATTCGCGGCCCGTAGATGGACAAACCTGACACTGCCGGCCGGAATCGGTTCCTGGTTCTTGAGTAGCAGGTTCTTGAGTAGATGGAACCGGGAGGGCGCGGGGGCTTCATCGCAACCGTCGCCGGGTTCCGGAGCTCCTTCGGGCGTGGGTTCCCAAGTTGCGGAGGACCGCAACCCTGCACTGATGGACATAGCCTTCGACAAACCGGCGCCAGACCTCCCCGACGTGTGGGGAGAGGATGAGGAATTCACCGCGAGAATCATGCTCTATGGCGAAACCGGACAGGTAATCTCCCATGCGCCCGTAGAGGTTGTGGATTCTGAGGGCGTCCGCGCGACGATGCGGACGGACGACCAAGGAGGACTCTCTTTCCTAGTGGGCACAGGTCCGCTGGGGGAGTTCAACATTTCTGCCCGGTTTGCCGGCAATGAGCTTTTTGCGGAGATAGATTCTACCCGGGACTTCCGTGTGGTGGATTTCAGGGAGGAAATCGTTCGTCTCTACAATTCCTTTGAGGAATGGGAGGGTGGTCAAATACCGGACGCACCTGGGAGTACTCCCCGGGAACTGGAATCACTGCTGGTGGGTTCAGGCCTTACTTTCGATTACCGGGCGGTCGACGAGATCATTTCACGATTCGAGGAGGCGGACTACAGCGAACACACCATCGGGAGGCGGCAATACGAGGCAATGTACCGCTCTTGGTTCCGCATAGTGGGAGAGTGAGGCCTTGAGACTCTACGGCTGCATCACCCCTGGCATGATCCTGTCCATCCTGTTCTGGGGTGCGGTCGCGGTGTCTGCGTTTGTCCTTTTGGCGCAAGACGGGCTGTTGCACAGGGCCACTGGTCTCGACTTTCACTACCTGCGCTCGTGGATAGCCCTCGCTGCTATCCTGTTCCTGCTGGGGCACATCGCAGAAATGGCCCGGGAGGTCTTGGTCTTCCGATGGGCGCCGTTGCCCCCGGGTCCCGGAGGAGGAGAAGAATCCGAACACACTCAGGGCCCGGCCGGCGCCGGTCCCTCATCCGCCAGGGTGGCAGCCGTGCTGCGGAGCGTGCTGGGAGGGTGTGGACGGCTGGTGTTGGTCATCGGCGCAATAGTAGCTATTCCGCAGCTGCCTGCCACCGTATCCGATCGCCCCGGCTGGCCCAACGTTGAGTCCATTGCTCCCTACTTGCGGAGTCTGAATTCCTTGGCCGTGTGGACGGCTGTGTTCTCGGTCTTTTTCATCGCCGTTCGGGGAGCCAGCGAGATCTGGCCAACGGTGGGAAGGGCCTTCCCGTTACCCCTGGGAAGGTTCTCGGTTTTCGCTTTGTCCTATTTCTTCCTGTCCGGTAGCGGCGTGTTCTCGGAGGCATTTGGTTATTCCGGAAGCGTCCCTCTGGCGGTTATTGCCTTCGTGCTGGTCTTTCCGTACCTGGCACAGGCGCTGCGCCACTATGTGTCCCTTGATATGCCCTGGAGGACCAAGTTACCTCTGCAAATTCTGTTGCTAATTGTCGACTGCGGGTGGGGCGCCCTGATACTCGGGGCGGTGGTGGCCCTCCCCAGGGTGATTGACGGACTTTCTCAAGGGCAGTATGGGGGAGCTTTCGAGCCCATTTTGCAATATCTGGAAATTCTGGACTCCCTGGCTCTGTGGTCAATTATCCTTTTGTCGCCCTTCATCCTGATTCGGGCCATAGCGGTGTTCCGTCCCGCCATCGGAGAAGTATTCGGGTTTCCGGTCGGACGCATCATACTGTTCGCCCTCGCAGTGATCACCTTCTCCGATAAGGGTATACCGGCCACGGCTTCGGCTTTCTCGATCCCCAACCTGATGCCAGCGACGTCGGTGGTACTTGCGGTTTCATACGTATCGCTGCTCTTGAGGCGGACCACTTTACTGAGTCTTTCCGGCTGGGCCGGACAAATGGCGACAAACATTCCTCCACTGGTAAGCGCCTTTGTCAGGGCTCTGGGAATCTCCCTCGTGACATGGGCAGTATTGGACTCGCTTCCTTTGCTGAGCGCGCCCCTTCTGGATCGAGCCGCCACGGCATCCCTGGGAGAAACTACGCTCCCCTACTTTGCTGAATTGTTCGAAGTCCGGTTTATGTTCTCCGGCTTCCTCTTTGTCGCAATACTCATTCTGAGCGTCCCTGACCCTCTTTGGTCCCCTTCCCGCTGGCACGCACGGCCACTGGTCATAGCGGCTGGCCTCGTCGCCTCAGGCTCTTTGATCTGGATGTCGGGAGCAATGCTCTCCCCCTTGGGTCACGGCTTTCCTCTCGCCGGGGCGGTGGCGGGCGTGGGTTTGCTGTCCCTTGGGCTGAGCGAACTGGCAGCCTACGGAGTTGACTCCAACAACCCGGTTATTGCCGGTGCTGCCCGTTCGATGCAGGGCTCCCGCATACGCTGGTTCACGGTAGGAGCATCCTTTGCATTCTACGGTGTGTTCCTGCGTCCCTTGATGTACGAGACACTCTGGTTCGCCAGGGTCTACGAATGGCTTGCGGTACTGTTGCTCGCGCTATGGGCAATGATGCAGGCCAGAGGGACCCTGAGACCGTATGTCGAGTCGGCCGAAGCAGCCTCCGCAGCCTGGAATGAGTGGGACCGCCATCAGCAGGTGCTTGAGAACCGGTCAGACAACCGGTGGGACCTGCTGGGAAGTTGGCGTCAGCGCTTTGTGTATCACGAGGAATGGATCAATATGTGGGCATACCTCACAGGACTCATGTGCAGGAATGCCGCCCCTCCTGAATCTGCGCGCGCAATTATCCGCCCTTTGCTGCAATCGGTTGGACCCGCCGCGCGGCGGTCGCTCTGGCGAGGAGGACGCAAGAGAGAACAGAAGAACCGCGAGATAGCTTTCGCTCAGTCCATAGCCAACATCGACCGGTCGCTGTCCAATCGTCCGGGCCCATCCCCCGCCTCGAGGGAATCGGCCCTGACCGACTTGGCTGGTCCGTATATCGAGACCGGCGCCGAGCCGGAAACGGTTGCCGCGGCTATCATTGAGGCCTATGCCCAGCGCGGGGCCGATGTGGACCATGCCGTGAACTTGTGGTTTCCCTTGGTCAACCCGGTGGAAAGGCCGCCGCGGTGGTTTGAGCCTCCGTGGGTCCGAAACAGGAGAAGGTCGAGGGCACGGGAGCGCCGCAGGAAATTGATGGACGCTGCAACTGCCCATCTGTCGGGACAGTTGGATCATCACTCCCTACCGGTTGCCGTGGTCGCAAGCCGGGCCCCACTCTACTACTCTTCGACCGGCCAGAGCAGACTTGGCTCAACTCGGCAGCCGGGAGTGTCCTCCGAAAACGGGGTCCTTGAAGGCACTGAACCAACCCCAGGCAACACCGAGGCAGATGGAAGTCAGGCCGATGTTGCATCCCGCCGGGTGAGGGGCCGGCTGTCGATGATGTCATACGAGACCACGGCCCCCGCCGCCTCGGAGACCAGGGCAGGTTCGTTGGCGGCCGGCCAGGGGGTTGAATTTCTCGGGGAAACGGAGCTGGCTTATCTTGTGAGAACCGCCGGTGGCGGAGACGCCCAGATACTGAAATCGCAGTTCCGGCGACTGCCAATTCTCCCAGCTGATGAGGTTGAGGTCACCGTATGAACGAGCGGGACATCGAGGAAGCGCGCCAGGTCTGCGACCGGATTATCGATTGTGTCGGGGAGGTCTTTGTGGGGAACCGACTGCTGCTCCGCAAGCTCCTGGCCGCCGCCCTGGCCAACGGCCACGTGTTGTTTGAGGACTATCCCGGTCTGGGCAAGACTCTCTTGGCAAAGGTGTTTTCCCGGGCCATCGGCAGCGACACCAAACGTGTCCAGTTCACCCCGGACCTGTTGCCCTCGGACATCCTTGGGGTGAACGTATGGCGCCAGAACGAGGGCGAGTTCCAGCTGGTACGAGGCCCGGTATTCACCAACGTGCTGCTGGCGGACGAAATCAACCGCGCACCACCTAAGACCCAGGCCGCCCTGCTGGAGGCGATGGAGGAAAGACAGGTCACGATCGATGGGCAGACCATGTCCCTAGGACAGCCCTTTGTTGTCATCGCGACACAGAACCCCATTGAGCAGGAAGGCACTTACCCTCTGCCAGAGGCCCAGCTGGACCGCTTCCTATTCAAGATGGGGACCGGGTACCCGGCAAACCAGGAACAGGAAAGCAATATATTGCTTCGGCGAATTCAGTGGCAGAAGGACGACCCTACAGAGGACGTAAAGCCCGCGGTGGATGTGGATGAATTCAGGGAACTCCAAGCCCTTGTGGAGACGCAAGTATACGTTGACGAGGTCATCGTAGATTACATAACCCAACTCGTCCGCATGACCCGGGAACATCAGAGGGTTGCCGTGGGCGTAAGCCCGAGGGGAAGCCTGGCCCTGCTCAGGGTATCCCGCAGCATTGCCCTCATTCACGGACGGGACTTCGTGGTTCCAGATGACGTCAAAATGGTGGTGCCGGACGTGCTGGCCCACCGCATTATCCTCAACATCGAGGACACACTGGAGGGAGTGCGTCCCGAGTCCATCATCGAGGAGGTGGTGGAGCGGGTGCCGGCGCCGACCGAGCTGGGATCAAGGAGGCCGTAGGTTGCTGCCCAACTCCCTGATGGCGTGGCTCGGGCTTTGCCTGCTCCTCCTGGCCCTGGGGCTGGCGCTGGGAAACCTCGCGCTGCTGGCAGGGGCAGTCTTTCTGCTCATCACCTTCCTCATGATCTCTGCTGTACAGCCTCCGGGCGGCATCTCCATTGAGAAAGGCCTTCCCCGTGAAATCTGCTGGGCCGGTGATACGCTCCAAGTGGAGCGGCGGTTGACCGTTTCCAGCGGATTAGGCCTGATATTCGTACATGACGCCCTGCCCCCGGAAGTGGAAGTGCTGGATGGCAATAACCTCAGGGTGCTCTGGAAATGGCCTTGGTTGCGAACTTGGGATCTGTCCTATCGGATCAGATTTCCCAAGAGGGGTGAATTCATGCTGCCGGCGACCACATGGGAATCCCAGGCTCCCTTCGGAATGAGGCGAAACGGGCCCGGGGCTGGCGGGGAAGCAGTCCGCATGTCGGTGGTCCCGAGGATCAGAGGCATTATGCGTCTGAACGAGATTCGCGTTTCCACGAAGCAGTCTCGCTACCAGGACGACCTGGCCAAGACCGGTATGTCCAACTCAGAGTTTCGCGAGCTGCGCCCGTACGCCCCCGGAGACCCAATCAAGCTGATCAACTGGAAGGCGAGCTCTCGGAGCTCACGCAGCGACAACCTGCCGCTGGTAAACGAACTGGAACCGGAAGGCAGAAAGGCAATCTGGATATTCCTGGACACCGCCAACTATATGGACGTGGGTACTCCGCTGGCTAACCCAATGGAAAACACAGTGGAAGCCGCAGGCAGCCTGGCCCAATTTTACCTGTCCAAGGGTTCCACTGTCGGAGCCTATGCTTACAACAGCTACGGCAAGGGGGGTGAACTACTGTCGCCGGAGGCCGGCCAGAAGCAATTTCGTCGACTCACACAGATGCTGGCAGGCCTGAGGTCGGGACCTCCCCGGCATGATCTTCTGCAGTCAGTGGAATGGTGCAAGGGGTTTCTGATGAGACTCCAGCCCGACGTATTTGTCATTACCCGGCTGGATGTTCACTACCCGCGTCCCGGGGAGTCCCAGGAGTCACTGCAGCGCCTCTCCACTGCGATCAAGAGGCTCACGGCTCTTCGCAGGCGTTCCAGGCGGCCGGGCCTGGTGAGGGTGGTCCACGTCAATCCGACGGAGTCGGACCAGGTATCGGACCTGGCCTCAGTGGGTGGAGAGCTTGCCATCTGGGAAAGCAGGTCAATGGCCGCCGACCTGCGCCGATGCGGGGCGGCTGTAATCGAGTGGGACCCATCCAGAGAGGACTTCATCGCCACGCTGGTCCGGCACATGAACGCTTACAGGTGAAGCCATGAGGGGGGGCCGTGTCGCAATACTGATGGCGATGGAACTGGTCCTGGTCGCCGTTCTGCTATTCCTGTCAGGCCGCGTTTTTTCCGGGTGGGTATCCTTTTCCGAATCCGGAGGGCCCTTCTGGCCCGATGGCCTGGCGGGAAAGGTGCCAGATTTCGAATCCTCAGCAATTGTGCTTGGGATCCTGCTGTTCACCGGACTCTATGGTCTCCTCCAATTCGGCAAAAAGACCAAACCGGCGTTTCTGATGGTCGCCTGGCTCGCCCTTCTCCCCCACGCCGCGGGAGTCTGGGACCAGAACCGCGTAAACTGGCAGCGTTTCTTGGGGGCACAGACCGGCGGTGATGCCCCGCAGTCGATCATGTTCGCCGCCGGGCTCTTCCTGATCAGCCTCTTAGGAGTATTCGTGCTCTACCGGATTATTTCCCTCCGGAGCATGGAGCGTGTCCTTACGGCACAGGGGGTTGAAAACCTTGAGATTAACGGTGTATTGATCAATGAGACCGTGGCCCAATTCTCCTTGATGGGTGCCGCTCTATTGGTGGCTGTGGTAATGATTCTGGTCGGGACCGCCATTGGAGGGCAGGAGGGTTTGGCGGAAAAAATGCCGTGGGTGGTGATCACGATAGGGGGTGGCGCGACTTTGCTCCTGATCGGGTTCCTGGTGCTCTTCCTCCGGGGATTGAATCAGTCAAACTGAGGGGATTCAAGGGACACTGGATAGGAGAAGCGGACGACTTTCATCCTGACCCACTTCGTCTGCGCAACGACTTTCCTGCTGCGCTCCCGCGACGCCACCACCATTGATACCATGGCAACCTAACCGAGTGACATTTATGCTGGCCGCTTAAACGGACATTTATCCTGAACAGCGACACCTATTACAGGACACACCACACCAGCGACATCTTGGCTATTAAAGGACGCCCGGTGCCCTACCGGCAGAGGCTGTGGGTGAACTAACCACCGGAGCATCCAGGAATCACCGCCTTCCGGTGGTGGATCGTTGAACCGATCGTCCGTGCCCCGGAGAACCCCGGAAAGCGTGTGGACCGGGGCCGCCAAATCCAAGCGGACCGCCCATGTGATGCGCTGTGCCATAATAGGACTGTATGAACTGTAAAGTTGCAGGGCCAAAAACTCTGGCAATTGGAGTAAGAAAAAGTGTCTGACCAAAATAGCGAGGTTGCCGTACTGGGCGGGGGATGCTTCTGGTGCGTCGAGGCCGTTTTCGAAGAAATCGCAGGCGTAGCCTCAATCACGTCCGGATATTCCGGCGGCCACAAGGTCAACCCGTCCTACTATGAAGTCTGCAGTGAAACGACCGGGCATGCCGAGGTGGTCCGGTTGGAGTTCGACCCCGGCACGATCACATTCCCGGAAATGCTCGAGGTGTTCTTCGCCACCCACGACCCCACCACCCTCAACCGCCAGGGGGCGGACCGGGGCCCGCGCTACCGCTCGGTGATCCTTTACACCACCGAGGCCCAGAAGGACCAGGCCGCGGATTTCATAAAGGCGTTGGACGCGTCGGGGACCGAAAACGGTCCGGTGGTAACCGAGGTTTCCCCCTTAGAAGAATTCTATCCTGCGGAAGATGAACACCGGCTGTTTTACCAGAACAACCCCGGCAGCATGTACTGCCAGATAGTCATCAGCCCCAAAGTCGCCAAGGTACGCCAGAAGTTCACCGCCAAGCTTCGCCAGTAGCCAGTAAACCCGCGTGCGCCGCTGGGTCATCGCCCACTTCGCCGTCCTGGAGGCCATTTGGATTCCTACTCCCCGTCACTTTTGCCGCAACGGGAATCCAGAGCCCTTTTCCCCATCCAACCTGGTTCGTGTCTGCAGGAATGTTCCAGTTGGGACGTCAACCTGTCCACCCGGCGCGTCTTATTTGGCATAACCGTCTTGGTACATAATCAGGGCTCTGGATTCCCGCTGCGGCTGGAATGACGGGGGACAATAGAAAGACCCTGAGCGGAACACGGCCACCCTTGCCATCCTCGGACAGAGATAAGATGTAAAATGATTCCCAAGGCGCATCAATGACCAGCCCAGTCAACAACTTCCAGGACATCCTGAACGCCATGGAGCGCGAACCCGCGCTCAGGGATGCCCTGCGCCGGCATATCCTTACCGAAGAACTCCTCCAAACTCCCGTGCGGCTCGAAAGAATCGAGGAAGACGTTGGCACTCTCAAAGAAGACGTTGGCACGCTTAAGGAAAGCGTCGGCAGAATGGACGGAGACATCGGCTCCTTCAAAGAAGACCTCAGCAGAATGGGCGACGACATCAGTTGGATCCTAGGGACCGACTACGAATCCCACGTCGCCACGTACGTCCACAGATTCCTCCGCCGGAGCCAGGGCATAAACGCCAAGGTGTTCGCCACTCAGCGCGAAAAGTCGGCTCTCACCGGGCTCCTCGACGAAGCAGAAGCGCAGGGAATGATCGGGGCCCGAGAGACGGACGAACTGGACAAAGCAGACCTGGTCCTCACCACCGACGGCCCCACAGATTACCTCCTGGCCGAGGTCTCAATCACCATCCAGCAGGACGACATCGACCGGGCTGCAGAACGGGCTAGACTGCTGGCCAAGGTCACCGCAAGAACCGTCACCCCGTTCGCCATCGGCGCGAGGGAGGAGCCGGACCTCCGAAGGGAACACGTCCAGGTTATCCTCATCCCGGAGCCCCAGGCTCCCTGAACCACGGAGCGCCTGCAAACAGCACAAGCGCGGAAACACCCCGCTGTCCCGACCCCTTGGGGATGGCGCACTGAGAATCACCATCTCCCAAGAACGGTTACCCCCATGCAGGCCACTACAGTACTGACTATCAGGACCGGATTTATGGAAATCCTGCACAAGAAATGGTGAATACGAACATTTTGTGCAAAGCCGCGCGGGACTATCAATGTTGGGTGGGACTATGAATAAACAGGTCAAGTTCAGTGTCCGCATACACCAGGGGGGGTATAGCTACCAGTCCCTGCGGCGAATCTGGACGGATGCCGACCGGCTGGGGTACTACTCCGCGACCCTGTACGACTTGCTCAACGCGCCCACCCTGGAGTGCTGGACCACCCTATCGGCCCTGGCCGCGGAGACGAGCCGCATCAGGCTCACGCCCCTGGTCCTGGCGAATACCTACCGTCACCCGGCGGTCTTCGCCAAGATGGCCTCCACCCTGGATGTCATCAGCAACGGCCGGCTGGAGGTGGGAATTGGCGCCGGCGGCGGCAGGGAGGACCACCTGGCTTCGGGCCTGGATTTCCCCTCCACGTCCACCAGGGTGGGGATGCTGGAGGAGTCCATTGAGATGATGAAAAGGTTGTGGACGGAGGAAGAGGTCACCTTTAACGGGCGGTACTATTCTCTGTCCGGGGCAAAGAACGTCCCCGGCCCCGTCCAGAAGCCCCACCCCCCGTTCCTGATAGGGGGACACGGTGAGAGGCATCTGCTCGGGGCGGCGGCCAGGTATGCGGATATCTGCAACGCGGGCTTTGAAATGGACCTGGATGAACACCGGGCGACCCTGGACGTCCTCGGGGAGCACTGCCGGAACACAGGGCGGGACGTCTCGGAGATCGAGGTAAGCCACAACACCAGGGTTGTCATTGCCGGAAGCGAGGCCGAGTTCGAAAGTCTGGTTGTCCAGGGGGCGGCGGGCGCAAACCGGAGCGAGGCTGAATATCGGGCGTCCCTTTCCCGGGCTATTGCCGGCACGCCCGAGCAGTGCGCAGAGCAAATCCAACGATATGTCGATAGCGGGATTACCTACTTCTTCCTCCTCTTCCCGGACCCCATCCCCACCGAAAACCTGGAACTATTCGCCACGGAAGTGATGCCGCGGTTCGCGGAAACCACGCCCTGAGGCTGTCGAGGTTGTCAAATGCGGCCGGCAATCCGGGTAGACCAAAGGGCGACCCTCGCCAGGGTGGAGCTTCGGACATAGCCATGCTCAGACTCTTTAGCGTCACCAACTTCGCCACCATAGAGCAGCTCGAAATTGAGCTGGCGCCCGGCTTCAGCGTGCTTACCGGGGAGACGGGGGCCGGCAAGTCGATCATCGTGGATGCGCTGAGCCTGCTTCTTGGCGGCCGCGCCGATGGCGGCATGGTGCGTTCCGGCGCCCGCCAGTCCAGGGTGGAGGGCATCTTCCTGCTGGGCGGCGACCTCTCCCAGAGAGTCGAAACTGCCCTGAATGAGTACGAAATCGACGCCGACGAGGAGGAGATAATTCTCGCCCGGGAGGTCAACCTCGACGGGCGCAACACCTGCCGCGTCAACGGGCGGATCGTCCCCTCCGGCTGTTGAACACACTGGCCCAACACCTGGTGGACATCCACGGCCAAAATCAGCACCTGTCCCTGCTCCGGGTGCGAGAACAGATGGATATCCTGGACCAGTATGGCGGGCTATGGCCGCTTCGCACCGAGGTGGCAGAGCTGGCCCGCCGGCTTACGGAGGCGCGCCGGGAGCTGGACCGGCTGCGGAAGGATGAGCAGGAGCTTGCCCAGCGGGTGGATTTTCTCAGGTACCAGGTGGGAGAGATCAGCGAGGCAAATCTGCGCCCGGCCGAGGATGACGACCTGACCCTGGAGAGGGACCGGGTCGCCAACGCAGAGCGAATTATCGCCCTGTCCGACCACGCCTACCGGGCGTTATACGACGGCTTCGACCGGCAGGAATCGGTCACAGACCTTCTCGGGCAGGTGTCCAGGGACCTCTCCCAGTTGGAGCAGTTGGACCCCTCATTGAGACAGAACCTTGAATCGTTGGACGCCCTGACCCACCAGGTTGACGAGCTGGCCCGCGCCCTCCGAAACTATCGTGACGGCATCGAATACAGCCCGGAGCGCCTTCATGAGCTCGAGGAGCGGCTGAACTTGATCAACGGTCTCAAGAGAAAGTACGGCGGCAGCATCGGAGAGATCCTGGCCTACGGCGAGAGGGCCGTGGAAGAACTGGAAACCCTGGATCGCAGCGAAGAACGGGCCGAGGAGTTGAAGTCCCAAGAGACGGACCTTCGAATGCAGGCCGGCAGGCTCGCGGGCCAGCTCTCCCAAGCCCGTCAACACGCAGCCACGCGCCTCGCCGGTGCCATACAGGCAGAGGTCGCCGGGCTGGCCCTGGGACATGCCGAGGTGGTTGTGGACATCCGCCAATCAGACTCGGAGGACGGTGTTCCGGTTAAGACCGGGTATGGGACCGCGGACGTAACACCGTCTTCAACAACCTCTACAACAGATTCTTCAGACGGAGAGTCCGTCAGGCGCCTCGCGTTCAACGGGACGGGTGTCGACTCTGTGGAATTCCTGATCTCGCTGAACCCGGGCGAACCGCCGCGTCCCCTGGCCAGGATCGCCTCGGGGGGAGAAGCCTCCCGGCTGATGCTCGCCATTAAGACCATCCTGTCCGCGGCCGACCAGGTCCCGATACTCGTGTTCGACGAGATCGATGCGGGCGTAGGAGGTCGGGTCGGGAGCGTCCTGGGCCAGAAACTATGGGGTTTGTCCCAGAGCCACCAGGTGCTATGCGTAACCCACCTCCCGCAAATAGCCGTCTACGCAGACCACCACGCCAAGGTCACGAAACTTGCCTCCCACGACCGGACCACGACATCGGTGGAGCCCCTGGACGGCGAAGCCAGGGTCACCGAACTCAGCCAGATGCTAGGCTCCAACACCACCGCAACCCGCACCAACGCCCAGGAAATGCTACAAGGGGCGAGGAGCTGGAAGGAGGGCACAACCGCGCCCCTCCCGACCGACGACCATTAGGGATGCCGGCCTCCGGCGGCGCTGCATTCGCGTCGCGCTCGGGGAATGGTTTGTCGCTCCCTGTTACTGGCTCAAGAACGGGTTCGTTATTGTCAACTGCTGTATCTGTTGGTCGTGCTGCAAATCTTCGCTGTATAGCCGGGTACAGCCCGCTTCGAGGGCGGCAGCCACGATGAGGGAATCGTAGAAAGAGAACCCGTAACGGCTCTGTAGGGAGATAGCGCTATGGTACAGGGCTAATGTGCGGTTGACCTGCCACAAGGGAACCAGGACATCATCCAGAAGCCGGCGGATACTGTCTGGCGACACCCCCAATTTCCCGGTCAAGACATTCACAGTTTCCTGAACGACCTGGTAGCTCACGCAGCCACTGCCGTTGGCCAGGCTCTGCGCGACCAACTTCCGGGCACGGTGGCGCTTTTGAGGAGTGGCTCCATCGAATAGGCAAACAAAGATTCTGGTGTCCAGGAAATGTTCAGCGCTCATTTATTTCATCCCGGCTGAACCGGCGACCGCCAGTGTCTATGACCTCCTGAAGGGCATCGATGGCGGCCAGGGCCGCATCCTCCTGCCTCTGCCGGCCCACGTAATCGGCCAGTCACCGGCGGAACTGGGCATTCAGGGTAGTTCCTTCGGCAGCGGCCCGGCGGCGGGCGGCTGCAATCAGTTCTTCGTCGGCGCTGAACGTTATGTTCTTCATCACGGTTCCCTGAGCTGAGGCTTGCAATGCAATGGTGTGCCCTATCCTACTGTAACACTGCAGGAGAATACGACCCGATCACCAGTCACAGGTTGTGGTCGATGTCGAAGAAATCATAGTGGCCGTGCGCAAGGCGGCCTGGTGAATGAAGAAGCGGCAGTTAGGGGCTTGGTCCGGCAGCCGGGGATCAAGACCGATTGCCCTGTAACCCAATGAGGTACAGTGGCAGGGTTGCAAAATAGGTGGTCGCATCACCCATGGGAGCGGTTGACGAGCCACCCCTATCAACGGCGGTCTCTGAATTTGCGCAATCACCTCCTCAAACGGAACGCTACCGGGTATCACTTGATGATCTGGCTTCGTCAACTAAAAATGGTCAAGGCTGACCCAGCGACCTCATTATCGAAAAGCGCTTGCCCAAGGAAACTAGAAGATTCGAGAGTACCGGTACTCTCACCTGATTCGGTACGGATACCGTCCAATTAAACGGATACCGTCCAATTAATAGGGTCCACCTCAGTTTCCACCGGATTCCTAGCGTTAAGACCCGACGCCGCCACTTTACCAACGGTGCCCAGTTCCACACCATCCGCGCCCGTTTAGGGTCCGGAGCGCTCCAACCTGTAGGCTTCGAAGTGAGTTTCGACCCTGCAACCGAGACTCATCCAAGATCGCCGGCTCTCTTGGGATGATCTTCCCGCGGCGCGGCGTCATTGACCGCTCCGCCAGCTTCTTCGCGGCGTTTGCGGGAATTTCAGGTATCAGATTAAACTGGGCAGAGACGATCCTGGCGCGGCCCTATCCGGGTGGTAAAGCCCTGCAAACGAGAGGAGGGAGAATGGTCCGGTATAACAAGGTTATCGAGTTGTTGGAGCAGGGCAAGCCGGTGTTCTGCTCGGGACTCGTGTGGAACGGGAGCTTGGACGACCTGGCGTTCGTGGCGGATTCGGACTACGACATGACCATCATCGAGATGGAGCATCGGGACTTCAGTTTCGACAAGCTGCGGATGTCCCTGCAGTTCTTGCTGTCGCGGAAGAGGATTGCGGAGAGCGGGTCGGTGCAGGCCGACCCGGTCCCCATGGTGCGGGTGCCGCCCAACGTGCGGGAGCGGAACCAGTGGGTGCTGAAGCAGGCGTTGGATACGGGAGTTTACGGGCTGGTTCTGCCCCACCTGAACACGGTGGAGGATGCACAGGCGGCTGTGGTGGCGGCCCGCTACCCGCAGGTGCCAGGGTCGGCTGATTTTGAACCCCAGGGGGAAAGGGGCTGGTGGTCCCGGGGCGCGCCGCGCTACTGGGGCTTGGCGCCGGAAGAGTATTACGACGCGGCGGACCTTTGGCCGCTGGACCCCGACGGGAATATGCTTCTTATGGGGATTATCGAGGAGCCGCACGGCGTAGAAAACCTGAAGGACATACTGCGAGAAGTGAAGGGCATTGGAGCAATCTGGGCCGGTCCTGGGGATATGTCGGTGGCGATGGGGCACAAGGGAAATGCAGGGCACCCGGATGTGCAGGCCAACCTGCTACGTATCCTGGAGACTTGCAAAAATGCGGGAGTGCCGTGCGCCACCGGGGCCACCGCGGAAGATGTGCCGATGCGGCTGGAGCAGGGGTTCAACATCATAATCACGTCACCGGAGACGACGACGCGGGGGTTGGACGAGGGGCGGCGGCTGGCCGGGCGGTGACGGCTCGCTTGCTAATAGGGTATCCCAAAGGGGTTCCCGAGAGGCATTCCCGAGGTAAGCCTGGTTGGATCGGCGATGGCGGGGGGCCGGTACGTCCGTTTGGCGCCGGTTTACCCGGCCAGTTAACCGGTCCATATTCCCTCCCGGTCAAGGGTTGGTCCCGTTTTGCAAAATACGGACCTTTCAGCCCAAATTACTGTCAGGGCTCCCCGGAAAAAGTTTTGGGAACATGCTTTCGAACGGCCTGCTTGGACCGGGACCCTGCCGGCCTGCCGTACCCTGGATCCCTTCACCGGGGGGCCATCCGAGCCAACTTCAGGATACAAGGCCCTGGGAAAGAACCATTGCGCCCGCTGGGATGCCGCCTTGAACTGTCGGCGTTATGAATCCGGCCGCGCACGCTATGGAGGCACGCTATGAGTGAACTGGATGATCGCTACGAACTAGGACAGGAAACGCGGAGAATGTTTGGCGGCGGCCAAATCGCCGGCGGGTCGTCGCCTGGGGCGTGGGACCTTGCGCCGGACCTGGAAAGGATTCTTGGTGAGGCGCTCTTCGGGACCATTTGGAGGCGACCGGCCCTGACCCCGGTGCAGCGGGAGATGATCACGCTGTCGTGCCTCATCGTCCTGAACCGCGAAGTACAGCTGAAGCGGCATTTGGGCAACGCTCTGAACGTGGGATTGACGCCTGACCAGGTCGTGGAGTTGATCATTCACGACACCTGGTACGGCGGAGCGCCGGCGGGTATCCAGGCGCTGACACTGTGCAAAGCGGTATTTGAGGAACGGGGGATAGACTTCACCCCGGCCCGTATCCACGATTCCAACGAAGACCCTGACAGCCTTGTTCCAGCGGGGGGATGAGTTCCGGCGAAACTACATGGGGACCACCTCCGCGGCGCGGCCCGCTCCGCCGACGCAAGCTGAGGGGGAGGTGGGGCGTATTACCGGAGAATACTACTGGGGAGCAACCTGGACCCGACCGGGGCTTGATCTCCCCAGCCGCTGCATCTGTACCATGACGTGCCTGGCGGCGTTGGGCCGCGAGGGACCACTGCGGAGCCACATCCAGGGGGCGCTGAACATCGGGTTCACGCAGGACCAGATCATCGAGGTGTTCGGCCACATGACACTCTACGCCGGTATACCGTTCGCCCGGGGTGCGATGGACATTGCCAACGAGATCTTCGCCAGCGGGTGACTATGCTGTCGCGTGTATGAAGCGTGATCAAGGTCCGAATTGAAACCCCTGGCTTGTAATTGACATCCCGGATGAAACTGACGCGGAGTTTGGATGCGAGCTAGGTATCATAGGTATCAGGAGAACGTGACGCACGCATCGGACCCGACCCGCAGCACGGATTCCTGGCCGAATCGACGCTTGTATTCGTCTGAAACTTCTCGGATCAGGCGCTTACCGTCATCACCTGGCGGGACCAGTACCAGCAGCAGCTTGGAACGTTCCTTCTGGACTAGTCCCTCGGAATCGCGGCCACTGGGCGTCTAGGACGGTTAGGCCATCCGGGAACCGGGGAGTCACCGAATCTCTAAGTAAAGAGGTCCACGCCGCGTCGTCAACGACCTCGCCGGACTGGTTATTGCGCCCCATAAAAAGCTCGTACTTCACAAAATGTTCGCTCCCCTCGGCACAGGCGGGCCCGACAGTCTCAGCACAAGCCGCCATCACCAAAGTGATGGCAAACACGAAACAAACCAGCATTGTCATCCGGATCAATCTGGTTTCAATCTAAGGAAGAGTCTGTCTCGGGCGAGTGGACCAACCAACCAACACCACCGTATAAGTTGAAGTTGCAGGGTATTCTCTGTCAGTGCAGCCTTTATCGTATAGGTCAATGTGCGCTTCTCGGCGTCAACTTGCCGCTGGAGCCCACGTCAGTTGCGTCAGTTGATGGATAGCGGTGATTGGGCATGACCTGCCTTGCTTGCCGGTGAGGTAACCCCCCTTCCGCACGGCCTGCTCTATCTCGCGAGTACCTCTCGAGCTCTGTCCAGCGCCTCGCCGTTGCAGTGGAACCGGAAAATCGGTTCCACCTCAGGAATCGTCTTCTTGGGACCCCAACTCGGGCGGATACGTATTAGTTGCAGAAGACAAATGGACATGCCTGCGGTAGATGTGGAGCATATACTTCGGAGTAGAGTTCTGCCGGTGGACGAGTTCTGGGAGGCGTATCATTGTCTTTTTGAGGAGCCCAAATGACTGCTGTCAGGAGGCCTTAGACCCAACACTTTGATGGGTGGGCCCAACTATGACCACTGAAGGGAACACACAGGGCCGGGAATTAATCCGGGCCCTCCGAATTTGGGCAAGCCGCGGCAGGGAATCAGCCACTTTTTACCGCAGAGATCACCGTAGAGATCACTGAAGTTTTTGGGCCGGCGATAAGAATCCCAAATCAAAAAACTCTGCGCTCTTTACGCTCTCGGCGGTGAATATAGTTCCCTGCGTTGAACATGACGTTATACTGGATTCACACTCACGACTTATCCAAAACGGGTGGGACACAAAATGAACATGTATTTTTCGGTCAGCGTTGCGGGTTGCATCGGCCGGCTCCCGGCCCTGCCGAGAATTGCGCTGTGCAGCCTGGCAGTCATTGTTACCCTGGCCGCCTGCGCCCCCGAGACGCCCCCGGTGCCGGATGAGCCGCCGGCGCAGGCCGGCACCGCGGACACGCCGGCGCCCGAACCGACCGCCGCTCCAACCGAGATGATTGAAGACACCCCCGCTCCCCAACCGGAAGCGGCGGCGACTCCGGCGCCAACAGCGGTCCCCGTCCAGGAGTCGACGGCAATGGCCGCGCCCACGGCCCAACCGGTCGCCGCTCCCACGGCGGCGGTAGAGGCGACAGCCGCGCCCGAGCCCGCTCCCACGGCAACACCGCCACCGGCGTCAACGCCGCTCCCCGCCGCCACGGCCGCACCGCAACCGACATCGACGCCGGTCCCCGCTCCCACGGCAACACTTGCGACGTCGGGGCCGCCGTCGATTGTCTTGAATCCCTCCAGTGCCGCCCCGGGTATTACTGTTACGATAACCGGCAGCAACCTTCCCGCATCGACGCCGGTCACGCAGATTAGGATTGGCGGACGGGCCGCTGGGCCCGGTGCTGTCACGGGCCCAGACGGGAGTTTTAGCGCCGAGGTCCGAGTGCCCATCGCCTTGAGTTTTGGCACACACACTGTCCAGGTAACGGTTGGCGACCGGACCATCAGCGTACCTCTTACGGTAGCGCCGTCAGCCCCTCTCTTCCGCGGGACGCCGGTGGCCCAGGCCTTCGCTCCCCTGGGAAATAACCTGAGATGGGTGGCGTTTTACGACTCGGATGTGCAGGACTGGTTGCTCTACGACCCCAACGGCACATTTTCGCCAGATCAGTTGGTGACCCCTGCCGGGTCGCCCGACCCAAATACCGCCGGTAGTCTGACCCACATCAAAGCCGGCGAAGTATACCAAGTGGCGGTAACCAACACCCAAACAGTTACCCTGGGGGGACGTTCCCGCAATCTAACGGGGGGCGGATACAACTTTGTTCCGTGGTAACACCGGAGTAGCGCCGGGGTAGGCGGGATGGCAGAGAGAATATGGCAGCCAACGAACTTGACCTCCACGGCCGGATCTGGTCGGAAGCGCTGAAAGAGTTCATCGCTTTCTACAACCAGTCGTTGGGCCGGGCCGTCAACCCCACGGGCGTCCAACTGAGCGTGATTCACGGGTACGGCTCGACCGGTGCCGGCGGTGTGGTCCGGCAACGTCTGCGCGCCTTTCTCGAAAGACACGCCGACCGCCTGGAATTCATCCCGGGAGAGAGGTTGGACGGCAACCAGGGCTATACCATAGTCAAGCCAATGAAGCGGCTTCCCGACGTGGACGATCTGCTGGCCGAAGCGATACTGGAATACTGCGACCGGCCGCGCACTCGCAGCAAGATTATGGGCAAGTTTCGCAGCCACGGCCAGCCCAGGATCCTTCAAGCCATCAGGTCGCTCGAGAAGCAGGGCCGTTTAACTGCAGGAACCGCGACCGGTCCGGCAGCTTACGTGGCCGGCTAGCCCCGGGGGTTGGTTGGAGGGGCAGGGGGTGCGTTTTATTGTGGAGGATGGGGTTGATAGGTGGCTAAATCCCGGCCAGCGACTCGGCGTCCTGGATGTATTCAATAGTTTCTCGTATCTGCCGCTCGGTGTCTGCCAGGGGCTCACAAATCCCCAAGTAAAAGCAATCTCCGTGTAGCGTAGTCTGACGGCTATAGTAACGTGGCTTCAGGCGGCTCACTTCCCGGTCGGTTTCTCCGAGCTTCCGCAACTCCCGGGTAGTAATTGGGGAACGTTCCGGCACATCCCCTGTTCGAGCCAGGATCAAGGCGTCGGTTGCCCGTAAGGTAGCACACCAGGCTTTTTCAGCCGCATCCCGGATATCCCCTGCGTCCAACCGTTCCAAAGCGGATAAGTGCAACGACCGGGCGTCGGCGAAAATCTCCGCTGCCTGCCTAATAGCTACCAAGTGATGCCTCCTGGCTGAGCATTGACCCTAAAGGTTCGGAATCACAATGTAAGTCCATCTGTGCGTCCAGGTCAAGGGATTGACCGGCGCCCCACAGTCAAAAGGGCCCGTTTCAGTCAACCCAGGACTTGCTTCCTTAACCTGAAGGCTCGGACACCGAGGCTCAGGCTTGTAGGTCTTTCAGAGCAGGTCGGTATGGTCACGCATCGGACAATCTTCCCTGTTGCCGCAGGTGGATGCGGGCCAGTCGCAGTTGGTCGTAGGTGAATTCTGCGCCGAGGAACTCCCGCACCGGCTTGAGGAAGGCGCCGCCGACGGCATTGAACGCCTCTTCGATCTGGCTGAGCTTTTCCGCCGACGGCATCAGGTGTTCCAGGTCCAGGATCGCGTCCTGAGCGGCCAGGCGTTCCAGGTGGCCGATGATGGTGGTTTCCGCCAGGCCTCGCTGCTGGGCAATCTGATCGACGGACCACTTCTGTGACATCAGTGACAAAGTTTCATCGGCGGTGGCCGACCGGCGCGCCGACCTATCCTGCCCTCCGGTCCCGACTGCTGGCGGTGATGGGGCCTGCTCCTGCTCCTGCTTGGGATCCGTCAACGTATGGACTGGAAGGCCGTTGACTTTGGCAAAATTGCGGATGACCGTCAGGAAATCGGGGCCGTACTGCGCCAGCTTGGCCTCGCCCACGCCATGGATGCGGGAGAACTCTTCCGTGGTCTGGGGAACGGCGGCGGCCATATGGCGGAGAGAGGCGTCGCCGAATACGACGAAGGGTGGAACATCCCGGTCTTCCGCCAGCATGCGGCGCAGCATACGCAGTTCCTGGAAAAGCTTCTCGTCCACTTCGTTTGAAGCGGTGAGGGTTGCCGGGGAACCGGGCCGGCCGCTTTTTGCCTCGCGCTCACCGTCAACGCCCGCGTCCGACGGCCGGGGTAGGGTCAGGGTCTCGCGCCTCCGGAGAAACTCCCGCCCGCCGGGCGTAACGGCCAGGGTTGGGTACTCTCCCTCGTTCCGGGCCAGCAGTCCCTTGGCCTGCAGATGCCCGATAATCTCCCGCAGTTGAGGCCGCGCAAAATCTTTGGCGATGCCGTACACGCTCAGCTGGTCGTGGCCCAACTCCAGGATGCGCTTCTCCCGGCTGCCGACCAGCACCTGGATAACGTGGTTTGCCCCGAATCGCTCGCCGGTGCGGATGACCGCCGAGAGAATCATTTGGGAGATGGTCCCGGCGTCGAATTCCTCGGCGGAATTCAGGCAAACGTCGCACCCGTTGCAGCTCTCCTCCGGCCATTGCTCCCCGAAGTACTCCAGGAGGAACCGGCGACGGCAGGTGGGCAGCTGGGCGTAGTCCACCATCTTGGCCAGCTTCTGGCGGGCATTCCGCTGCTCCGCCTCGGCCTCGATCTGATTAATGAAGTAGTCCTGCTTGGCTTTGTCGGCGTAGGTGAAAAAGAGCACGCAATCGCTGGGCACGCCGTCCCGGCCGGCCCTCCCGGTTTCCTGGTAGTAGCCCTCCAGCGACTTGGGTAGGCTGTAGTGGACTACCAGGCGAATGTCCGGCTTGTCTATGCCCATGCCGAACGCGATGGTGGCGACGATAATAGGCACACGGTCCCGGATGAAGTCTTCCTGGGTGCGGCGGCGGGTTTCGCCGTCCAGCCCGGCGTGGTAGGGGCGGGCCGGCAACCCCTGTTGGTTCAGGTCCTCGGCCAGATCCTCGGTGTCCCGGCGGGAGAAGCAGTAGATGATGGTGGATTGGTTGGGCCGCTTTCGGAGTAACGTCAGCAACAACCGCCAGGAGTCCGATTTGGGCTGCACCGAATAGCTCAGGTTGCTCCGGTTGAAGCTGGACAGAAAGACCTGCCCCTGCTGCAGGCCAAGTTGGCCGATGATGTCCTGGCGCACCTGCTCGGTGGCCGTGGCGGTCAGGGCAATCACGGGAACCGCCGGGAATTCCTCACGCAGCAGCTTCAGGTTCCGGTAGTCGGGGCGGAAATCGTGCCCCCATTCGGAGATGCAGTGGGCCTCGTCGATGGCGATGAGGTCCAGGTCCAGGTTGTGCAGGAAATGGCGGAACCCGGGCAGGGCCAGCCGTTCCGGGGCCGCGTACAGAATTTTGACCTCCCGCCGGAGGACCTGCCCCTGCACCCGTTCTATCTCCGATGCCGGGAGGGAACTGTTGATGAACCGGGCGGCAATACCGTTGGCGTTTAGAGCGTCGACCTGGTCCTTCATGAGAGCGATCAGGGGCGAGATGACAAGGGTGAGGCCGTCAAAGACCAGAGCCGGCAGCTGGTAGCAGAGGGACTTGCCGCCGCCGGTGGGCATAAGCACCAGGCTGTCCCGGCGGGCCAGGACGTTCCCGATGATGTCCGCCTGCAACGGGCGAAAGCTGTCGTACCCGAACCGGGTCTTGAGGACAGCCAGCGGCGAGCCAGTATTGTCCATAGACAAGCAACCCTTCTCCCGATGAGTCAGCCTACATTGGGCATGCAGGGGGCATGCAGGCGAGCCGTATCTTACTCCCCAAGCCGCTTGGGGTGAAGGGCGACGTGTCGGGCGGGAGACGGGGCTGCCGGTGGGAGGTAGGGTACGAGTTTGAAATCCGCCCCCTAAACGACCTTCGCGCCGGCCCTCACACAAAGAAAGGGCCGGTCTATGCGCCGTGGTTTCGGAGAAATCAGGGGGGGCCGGGAACCGGGCAGTCGCCGCACCTGCTACGGCTGCCGGCCCATGTAGGCGATCATCTTTTCTTGCAGGCTGGCGTTATCGGACACCGTAACTTCCGGGCCAACGAACCCGCCTTGCCGTCCCATATCAGCAAAGCCCGATGTAAGCACGGGGAAGGCTGCTTCGACCACAGATAGACTCAGGGAATCGTCCTGCCCGGTTGCTTTGGCCAAGTCCCAAGTGTGGATGAGCTGGTCCAATGCGGTGCCCATCAAGAACTGGGCCATTGGCATATCGCCGAATGGTGTGGGCATCACGCGTCCTAGCGCGCCCGGTTGGGCGGCTGCGTCAAGAACACCATCAGATTCAGTTTGGTAGGCTTGAGACAGTTTGCCGGCGCTGGTTTCCGAGATGTACGAGCTTTCGGCCTTGCCGGGTGCAAGGGTAGAAGAATTGCCCAGCAACCCAGCCGTCGCTAGTTCGGCTCCGCCAATTAGGTGGTTAATCAGAGAGTGAACGTTCCATTCTGCGCAGGGGGTTGTATCATCCAGTTGCTCCTGCTTTACCTGCGCCACCACTTCTTTGGCGCGAGCTATCGCCTGCTGGTATAGGTCAACCGGGTTTGGCATTGCCGCTTGATCGGTCATGGTTACAACTCTCCTTATGAAACAAAATTGCGCGGCGCCGGGTCTAGCCGCGGGCTCCGCCTAAGTTGAGGCGGCGCGAGCTAATAAACCAAGGCAGCTCATACGCTGATGCAGTAACGGTCCAGGCTGGCCAACACTCCGTTCCAACCTTCGTTGTGCTCGTTCTTCATATTCTCGTCCGGGAATTGGTCATGGGTTAGCACTAGCTCGGTGGATCCTCCCCGATCCAGGAATTCGAGGCTGACCAGCGTCTCCGAGGGTATCCAGTCGGGCGTGTCGTGGGGAGTCCTCTCCCAGGCAAACGTAAACACCAGCTTCTCGGGAGGCAGAATCTCGCGGTAGACGCCGGCGGCCACGTAGGGGTGGTCTTTGCCCGACTCCAGCATGCCGAACCGGTAGGCTCCCCCCACCCGCAGGTCTACTTCTGCTATGACCGCGGTCCATCCCTCGGCAACGCCCCACCAGCGACGCAGGCACACCAGATCGGTCCACGCTTCAAACACCTTTTCCCTGGGGGCATTAATAGTCCGGTTGACGGTTAAACTGAAAGTGGCGGCAGGCGTATGTTGGGTCATGATGTTTCCTCCTCCATTTCTGGATTGGCTTCATTGTCGTCTACCTGGCCGTCTGCCTGATTGCTGTTTGATTGATTTGTCCCCTCCTCTACCTCTGCCCCGTCCTCCAGGTAACTGGCCAGCGACTCCAGCTGTTGGTCCCAAAACCGGCGATATCGTTCAATCCAGTCGACCGCCTGCTTCATGGGGCCCGCTTGCAGCCGGCACCGGCGGATCCTGCCGTCTTTTTCTTGGGCAACGAGTCCTGCCCGTTGCAATACTCGTAGCTGCTTGGAGATGGCCGGCAGAGAAACGTCGAACGGTTCGGCAAGCGTGGTGACGGGCATGCTACCGGCGGAAAGACGCGTCAGGATGGCGCGCCGTGTCGGGTCGGCCAAGGCGGCGAAAGTGCTGTCTAGCGAGGTTTCAACCGAATACTTAACCATGTGGTTAAATATACGGTTACGACCATTTGAATGTCAACCCTTGAATTCGGAAGTCGGAGGAGAGAGTTACGGGACCCAGGGCTGAGGTCTTTCGATTGTCCCCCGTCATTCTCGCCGCAGCGGGAATCCAGAACCCTGATTATGTGCCAAGACTGTTGTGCCAACTAAGACGCGCCGGATGGACAGGTCGACGTCCCACTTGGAACATTCCTGCAGACACGCATCAGGTTGCATGGGAAAAGGGCTCTGGATTCCCGCTGCGGCGAGAATGACGGGAGTAGGAGTCAAAATGGGCTCCAGATTCCCGCTGCGGCAAGAGCTACGGGGATTCGATGATAATTGAAAGACCCTAGACCCAGGGCCGGCTGGCGTTGACCGGGTTGGATTGTAGAAGATAGAATTGGAAGCCAGCGACCGGTTTTAGCCGCTCCTTCAGCGGCTGTTTCGCCCTAGGCGGACCGGCCGCTCCTTTTTTCTCCGGCGTTTGCCGAAACCCTGCCGGGTTGCTGGCAGCGTCATTGGTCCCGGGCAGGCCGGGCTAGGCCCGGTAGGTAAGTGCGGAAGTAGTGCCCTCGGGGAGGTCTGCTTCCAGGGCTTGAAGGGCATGGGCCAGGGTGTGGTAATAACCCGACACCACCAGCACGTCCACGATGCCGTCGTCGCCGATCTGGGCCTTCAACGCCTGGTAGGTGGCGTCGGAGACCCGGTGGTGGCGGAGGATTTCGATCACGAACTGGACCACCGGGGCGTCGTCATCGGCCAGGCCCACCGGCGCCCGGAACTCGTGAATCGCCGCGATCGTCTCGTCGGATAGGCCAACCTCTTTGGCCCCCCGCTGGTTCACGGTCCAAACGTAATGGCCGCCGGCTTCCCGCGCCGCCGCCAGAACAGCCAGCGTCTTGATCCGAGGATCGAGGGGCGTTTCAAACCGGGCGTAGCCGCCCAGGGCAGCCAGGCTGGATGCAGCCTTGGGGTTGTTCAGCAGGGCCGCGTAGTTGCGGGCCACGCCGCCGCGGCTGGTTTCAATCTCATCCCAGATTTCCTGCCCCTCCGGGGTCATGGTGTCCCGGGTCATGAATGGCACTCTGGACATGGCGAGCCACCTCTCTTGAAAATTATTGGTTGCGTCAGAACCTGAAAGGGCCCCGGGGAATTGCCAACCCCGAGGGCCCTTCGATTTTAACCGGACCTCCCATTCACCGGGAGCTACCCCAATGGCGGAGGCTTCAGTTTACCGGGATGCCGGGCGGGAACGGCCTGCCTTAGCCGCCGTTCTTCTCCCATAGCGCTTCCAGAACGTTTCCGGGCGACATGGGCAACTTGCAGAGCCGGACGCCCGTGGCCTGGGCGATTGCGTTGGCGATTGCCGCCATGGGGGGAACGATGGGCACTTCACCAACCCCGCGGACGCCAAAGGGATGGCCCGGATTGGCTACTTCCACAATTACGGTGTTGATCATGGGCAGGTCAAGGCTGGTGGGCATTCGATAGTCCAGGAAGCTGGAGTTCTCCATGCGCCCATCCTTGTTGAACACATACTCTTCGTTGAGGGCCCAGCCTATGCCCTGGACCACGCCGCCCTGCATCTGCCCCTCGACGTAGCTGGGATGGATGGCTTTCCCGGCGTCCTGGACCGCGGTGTAGTCCAGGATGTCCACCTTCCCGGTGTCCGGGTCCACTTCCACGTCCACAATGTGTGTGCTGAAGGCGCCGCCGGCGCCGCTTGGGTTAACGCTGACCTGGCTGGAAATGGGACCGCCGGTGGCCATTAGCCGGCCGGCCACTTCTTTGAAAGTCAGCTTCAGATCGGGGTCAGATTTGTGCTGGAAGACCCCGTTGACCAACTCGATGTTGTCGGGTTCGACCTCCCAAGTGGTCGAAGCCCTTTGGATCATTTTGGCCTTGATGTCCTGGGCGCATTCGTGGGCGGCCCAACCGGTGGCGAAGGTCGTCCGGCTGCCGCCGGTCAGGAAAGTGTATCCCACCGATTCGGTGTCGCCGACGCTGGGGTGAACGTCTTCCGCCGGAATACCCAGCACCTCTGCTGCCTGCATGGCAATGGACGCCCGGGTGCCGCCAATGTCGGTAGAGCCTTCCACCAGATTGATCGTGCCATCGGCGTTGACACTGATGGCGCAACTGGACGGTAGGCCGATGTTGAACCAGAATCCCGAGGCCACACCCCGGCCCCGGTTGGCGCCCGTCAATGGTTTCTTGTACTGTTCGGTATCCTTGGCCGCCTCCAGTGTTTCCAGGTTTCCGATGACTGGGAACGCGGGGCCATCGACCCGGCGGGTCCCCTCTTTGGAGCCGTTGAGCAATCGGAACTCGAGGGGGTCCATGCCGAGTTTTTCGCAAATCTCGTCCACCACGGTCTCCCCGGCAAAGGCGGCGTTGGGCGCCGCGGGCGCCCGGTAGGCGGCCACCTTGGTCTTGTTGACCATCACGTCGTAGCCGTCCACACGCATATTCTCGATCTCATAGGGGGCGAAGATGCACTGGCCGCCGGCAGACACCATAGATCCCGGGTATGCGCCCGACTCGTAGGCCAGGTAGGCATCGGCTGCCGTGATCTTGCCTTCCCTGGTTGCTCCCATCTTTACTTTGATGTAGGTCCCCGACGTGGGCCCGGTGCATTCAAAGACCTCCGATCGGGACATTTGCATTTTCACCGGCTGGCCGGTCTTCTTGGACAAGAGGGCAGCCAAAGGCTCCAGGTATACCGGAATCTTCCCCCCGAAACCGCCGCCGATTTCCATGGGCACCACCTTAATCTGGGAAACCGGGACGTCCAGCACGCCGGCGAGTTCTTCCCGGGCGTTGAATGCTCCTTGGGTGCTGGTCCACACGGTCAGATGGCCGTCAGCGTTCCACAAAGCGGCGGCGGTTTGGGGTTCGATGTATCCCTGGTGGACCGTGGCAGTGTCATATTCGTGCTCGACGATTACGTCCGCATCGGCGAAGCCTTTTTCAACGTCGCCCATTTCGAAGCGGAAGTGGGTGGCGATGTTGCTTGGTTTGTCGGTTTTCTCCCCCAACTCGGTCGTCATAACGTCGTCATGGAGAAGGACCGCATCCCCCTTCATGGCGTCCTTGACGCTCATAACCGGCGGCAACACTTCATAGTCAACGTCGATCAGCCCGATCGCAATCTCAGCGGTGTGCGCGTCCCTGGCCGCCACAGCTGCCACCGCATGACCGGTGAACAGGACCTTGTGCCGGGCCAACAACCGGTCGCTGGAGAACCTTGATCCCTGGTCCGGATCCTGCTTGCCGGCCACCGGCATATCCTCCCCGGTGATCACCGCCAGCACTCCCGGATGCGCCAGCGCCTTGCTTATGTCGACGGACTTGATGCGAGCATGGGCGTGGGGGCTGCGCAAAACCTTACCAAAGAGCAGGTCGGCGCTCAGAAAATCCCCGCCGTACTTGGCGCGGCCGGTTACCTTGTCGGTTCCGTCATGCCTGATAGGACGGGTACCGACGACCTTATAATCTGTATTGGACAGGACGATGTTTGAAGCCATAGCCTACTCCCTTCGGAAATTAATTCATCCTGGGTTGAGTTTCGCCTTGAATCTTATCATAAAGCCCGTCCGGTGGATGCGCCAAGGCAATGAACTGGCAGAGCCGCTATGCGTGCGCTGTAGTTCGTAGGCTGTCCTGGCGGCGCTTCATTATGGTGTTCCGGCTGTGAGAACCGTGTGCCACACTGTGCAGAACGGCTAGGGGCGGTTTGTGGGGCATCAGGGTTGTTGGCGGCATTCCAACTCCGCTTCGAGTTCGCGGACGCGATTTTCGGCGGCGATGCGGGCCCGGCGTTCGTCGTCCATCTCGCCTAGGGCGGCGTCCCGCTCGCTTTCGGCGGCTATGCGCCCATCTACTTCCTCGTCAAACGTGCTCAAGTATCGTTCTTTTGCCGGGTCCCACAAGCGGAGCAGGCCCTCCTCCCAACAGAGGTCCAGTCCCAACACGTTGCTGCGGCCATAGTAGTGGGTTTCGTCCAGTTGCACGATTTCTATGGGTTGGTACGCGCCGTCCACCAGCCTGTCCCCGGCCAGATGCGCATCGTGGTACCGCCCGCCGGATGGATCGAACCGCCAGTATTCCGGTACTCCGAATGCGGCGTAGTCCGTCCTCTTTCCGGTGTAGTCTTGAAAACCGGTATTCACCGAAGCGACTTCCAGCACGAAGTCCGGGGGTTTGCCCTGTTCCCTGATGGAGAAACCCATTTGCCGTACCGCACGGTCCCGGTCTACGTCGAAGGCCACCATTAGGTCCGGGATGCGATGTCCCCGTTGCTGGCCGGGGATCCATCTGAGAGGAGCTTCGCACAAGATGACGGTGGAGTTGGAAATGCTAAAGTGGCGTTCCAGGGCGCCGGGAAGTCCGGGGCGGTTCAGGTAGAGAAAATTCTGCATGTCACCCCTGGGTGGAAACTCCGGGAACATTTCGTCCCGTGGTGCAGCCTGGTCCTGGCGCGTCAGCTTGCTAGTCATCGCAGTCCTCGTCGGGATTGGGAGACGGATGGGATTCCGGGCTATTATATGGCATCTTGATCCCATCGGGGCAAGGAATCCTATCGCTCCGGCGATGCCCCGGCCGCCGCAGGTGTCAGGGTTGGGCGGCAGCGGTTACAATGTAGCTGCGGCGTGTGCTATTGACGTATTGCATGACTACTTGGAGGAAACATGGCGGATAAAAAAGGCACCGGGCTCCTGATGGTCTGGGTGGACGTGCCGGCGGACCAGGAGCACGAGTTTAACCATTGGTATAACGAGGAGCATCTGCCCGAGTTGCTGGCAGTCCCCGGCGTGTTGAGCGCAGCGCGATATGAGGCGGTAAGCAGCGGGCCGAAACACCTGGCCTGTTACGAATTGGAAAGTTCTGCCGTGATGGACTCCGATGCTTTCAAGAACCGTCCCACCACGGAATGGGCCCAGCGTGTGGGCCCACGGGCAATCGCCACCACCCTGATCAACAACGTGTATGACATGGTATATCCGGCCAGCCTGACTCCGGAAATCGCCCAGAGCGGCATGGCCGAGGCGTTGCAGATAGGCCGAATGGGCATTTCTCCTGAGAATGAGGAGGAATGGAACCGCTGGTACAGCGGGGTCTACGTTCCCAACTACGAAAAGGTGCCCGGCTGCATTCGCGGCAGGCGGTGGAGGGCAACCCGCGGGGAACCCAATTATGGCGTTGTCTACGAATTCGAACACGAAGGCGTATCGGGGACAGCCGAGTGGCTCAAACAGCGGGACATCAACCTGGACAACGAGCGCATGCGGTCCCTGATGACCCATGCCCCAGGGTCGCCGGGAATCTGGAAGAAGACCTTTCAACCTTAGAAGGCGGGCCAACCCTAGTTGAATCTCCCTGAATTGCAGTTTCGGCGCGGTCGACCCGGCGACGAATCCGAACACCACCGCGCCGAACAGGCCTATTTGACCTCAATTAACAATGCCTAAACCTTCGGAAACTACAGCATTGCGAATCATGGCCCTGGCGTTGGTCCTTGCCGTTATGGGGGCTTTTCTAGCCCCTGGAACGGCGGCGGCCCAGAGCGAGCGTCCGATCATCGTCAACTATCTTGCCGGGCCCTACAAGATTGGGGTATTGACCGAGAAGTCCAGCCTTTCCGTGGGACGGGTGATTTTCACTATCACAGTCCACGATGCCGCCAGCGGAGAACCTGCGGGCGACGCCACCGTGGTCATCCGGACCAGGCACCAGTCGGAGGGGACCGAGGGTTGGTCTTCGGCGTTCAACTCGCCCGCTGACCCGGAGACATTCAGCGCCCAGATTCTCCTTGAAACACCGGGCGTTTGGGACGCGTTTATCGAAATCAGCGGACCTCTCGGAATCGGGGCCGTCTCGGTTGGGTCCCTGGGGGTCCCTCACGCCCGGACCTATGCTTCCGGCAGCTACGTTTTCTTCGGTATCTTCGCCGCTTTGATGGCGGGCGGCGGCTACCTGACATGGTCGGCTCACCGAAACCAGAAACGACGGGCGGCGCTGGGGGCCGCGGCCACGGGACCTGCGCCGGTCACGGACGACTCACCACCGGGCCCCCGCCCGGGCGCAGACGCCGGCCCGGAGTGAAACACTTTCACTGGACAGGCGGGAATCCGACAGGCGGGCGTTCCATTGCCATGCGGAGGGTTGTTATCCGGTTGGCGGTGGGGGCGGCGGTTTTGGTCTGGGCGATGTCGCCCTTCGGGTTTTTGACCCAGCCGGCGTTGGCCCACGGGGGCATCGACGCCGGGCAAAACCCGCTCACCGTGTGGAACTCTAACCCCATTCCCACCATGTTTCTGTTCCTGGCGGCCTACCTCTACCTGACTGGTCTGTCCCGCTGGGACCGCCCCACGCATCCGGTGAACCGGTGGCAGAGGGCCTCATTCTTCACCGGGTTGTTCTTTCTTTTCCTGGCCTTCCAATCCCCGATTGAACCCCTGGCGGAGCATCTGTTTTCCTTCCACCAGGTTCAGCACATTATCCTCAGAATGGTGGGCCCGTTTTTGGTGCTGCTGGGGGCGCCCATGACCCCCATGCTGCGGGGCCTTCCCCCCCGGGCATTGCAGGGGATAGTGAGACCGGTGGTGAGCAATCGGTTGGCCCGACTGGCATACGACAAGGTAACCAACCCCGTGCTGACCACCGTTCTGTTCCTGGCCGTGTTGTACCTGTGGCAAATCCCAGGGCCTCACAACCTGGCGTTGGCCAACGACTGGGTCCACGAGCTCATGCATTTCACCATGATCGCGTCGGGTTTCCTGTTCTGGTGGCTGGTCATCGACCCTAAGCCGCACCGTTCCCGGCTCCACTACGGTCTCCGCATCCTGTGTCTGGGCCTGATAGTGATCCCCAACACCCTCCTCGGAGCCGTGATTACATTCCAGAGCAAGGTGATCTACTCGGGCTATACCCTGGTGAAGCAACCGTTTGGACTGTCCCTGATAACCGACCAGCAACTGGGTGGCCTGACCCTTTGGGTCGTGGGAGACATGATGAGCATCTTAACGGCGGGCGTCGTTATGGTGATGTGGTACGAAAAGGAAGAAGGTTGGAATAAAGCGGTGGGTGAGGGAGCGGGGCCCGCCGGGCCCGTGGGCCGGCCTTGACCGACGCACCTCCTGAAAACTAGGATTGGGCCAGGACAGTCAAGACGCGGCGCCCTAAGATGGCCGCACTGTCCGGCCCAACGGGCTTGGCCCCCAACTGGTAGAACTATCCGGCAAACCTATCCACTGGAGTAGGCGTTGAGCACTTCTGACGGGCGTCCCGAGCCCCGATTCGACTGGTTCATACCCATTGACGGGGATGGCGCCAGGGCGGGCACCAAGCGGGCCGAGCGGCCCCCCACCTTCGACTACCTGCGCCAGGTGGTGCAGACCGCCGAGGACTGCGGGTTCTACTCCCTGTTGATTCCTACCAGGTTTGCCAATGGCCTCTTCTCCGAGGAAGCGCCGCTGGCAGAAACCTGGACCACCGCCACTGCGTTGGCCGCCGTGACCCGGCGGATCCGGTTCCTGGTGGCAGTGAGGCCGGGGTTCATCTCGCTGGGTTTGTTCGCCCAGATGGCGGCGGCGTTGCACCAGATATCCGGCGGACGGCTGGACATCAACATTGTGCCCGGGGGAATCCAGAATGACTTCGAGCGATTTGGCGAGATGAGTGACCATGCTACCAGGTACGCTCGGGCGGAAGAGTTTATCTCCGCGTGCCGGCAGTTGTGGTCCCACCCCGGGCCGGTCACCTACCACGGAGACCACTACCGGTTGGAGGGGGCCTACTGTTCCCCGGAACCCGGCGCCAATGGGCCGCGTTTTTACCTGGGCGGCGTGTCGCCCCGGGCGATGGCGCTTTCTGGCAAGCAGGCCGACGTGCACCTGGGCTGGATCGAACCCCTGGGCGACACCGCGCAGCGGCTGGAGGATTTGAGGGAGCAGTACCGCCAGGAGGGCCGAACTCCCGAGTTCGGCCTGCGCACCCACCTGGTGGTGCGGGATACCGAAGACGAGGCATGGCAGGCCGCCAACGAGTTAATAGCCCACGCCGACTCTGAGGTGAAGGCCCAGCGTCTTTCAGCCATCGAAGGCACTCCAATGGTCGGCCAACAGGCGCAGGCCAGGGAGGCGCCGGACCACCGTTTGGGGCCTCATCTATGGAACGGCCTGTCTGAGGTCCGTGTGAATTGCGGCTCGGCCCTGGTGGGCACTCCGGAGCAGGTGGCCCAGGAGCTAACCAGGTACTGGGAGCTTGGCATAGACGAGTTCATCCTGTCGGGATTCCCCCACGTGGAAGAGTGCCGGCGGGTGTCGGACGAGGTGATTCCCCGCGTCCGAGACCTGGTGTCTGGGCTGGCCCGGTAATTCCGCCCACCACCGTCCCCCGTCATTCTCGCCGCAGCGGGAATCCAGAGCCCTGCTTGTCGTTCAGCCTGGTATTGGTATGCGGGAGTGGTCCGGGTGGAACGTCGGCCCAAGTACCCGGCGCATCGGCGCTGCCATGACCGTGTTGGCGCATAGTCAGGGCTCTGGATTCCCGCTGCGGCGAGAATGACGGGGGTTGAGATCTGGATTCCCGCTGCGTCTGGATTGACGGGGGTGGTGGCGTCAGTCGGCGGCCCGACGGCGGGCCTCGCCGGAGCAGACGCCGAGACCTAATTTTTCCTGACTGCAACGCAATGCCCCTGGAGATAACCTCATGAGCACGCCCATCGGACCCGAGGTCGCACATCGGCTCAAGTCAATATCCGACCCGTCTCTGGCCCCGGATGGCTTGCGTGTGGCGTATGCCATGTCTTGGGCCGAGCCGCCGGAAATGGACCTCCGGTCCAGGATCATGATGCTTGACGTGGACCGGGGCATTTCCGAGGAGTTCACCCGGGGGATCCGGGATTCGGCCCCCAGGTTTTCACCTGACGGGGAATCACTGGCGTTCCTCCGGGAAGACGCTGCGGGCAGGCGGCAGGTCTGGGTGATTGCCCTGGCCGGCGGGGAGTCCCGGCAGGTTACGGCGGCGGCCCAAGGCGTTTCCGAGTATGGTTGGTCTCCCGAAGGGAAGCGCCTGGTCATCTGTGCCGGAGTCGACCCCGGCGCGCCCGAGGTCTCGCAACCGGATTCAAGGCCTCCCGAAGTGCGGGTAGTACAGCGCATCCGTTACCGATATGACGGTTTGGGCTGGCGGGGCAACCTGCATACCCACCTGTTTACGGTGGCATCGGATGACCCAAGTCCCCAGGCGGGCGTCCAACTTACCGATGGTGACTGGGACGACCTGGCGCCCCTCTGGTCCCCCGACGGTTCGTGGATCGCCTTCCTTTCGGGGCGGAGGGATGATCGTGATATCCGGGACCTGGAGCAGGCTTACGTGATTCCGGCGGACGGCGGCCCCGTGGTGGAGTGGAGCAACGACTAACCAACGTGGAGCTGACCAACGTAGGAGCCCTGGCCTGGTCTCCGGACTCGAAGAAGCTGTTGGCCGTTGGGTCTCAAGAGGCCAATGGCTTGGTCCTGTGGCAGGGATGGCTCTACGTTCTGGAACCCGGTAAGGAGCCTCGGAGAATTACCGACGATTCGATCAAGCCCTCCCTGACCATGCCGGCGCTGGCCCGGCCCACCGAACTGGGGTGGGGCACAGACGGGGTCATCCATTTTTTGGGCGAGCAACGGGGCGAGTCGTTTTTGTTCAAAGTGGCCGCCGGCGGCGGCGCGGCTGAGTCCGGCTACGGTGGAAACTGCCAGATATCATCCTTGAGCCTGGACCGTTCGATGCAACGGGCGGTGGTGGCGACCGCGTCGCCCGGCTCGCCGGGAGACCTTCATTTGGTGGACTTGGCCCACGGAACCAGCAGGCAACTGACCGATCACAACCGGCAGTACCTCGAGGAGCATCCTACAGCCCGGCTGGAAAAGTTCGACATTCACCGGGCCGGGTTGGATATCCAGTGCCGCCT
Organism: Dehalococcoidia bacterium; assembly: GCA_965226825.1. GTDB lineage: Bacteria > Chloroflexota > Dehalococcoidia > Lucifugimonadales > UBA3495 > Io17-Chloro-G2. Next base: position 509,364 of record CBDDED010000002.1, on the reverse strand, counting down.
GTGGTTTCCGGCGGATTTCGATCCCACCCGGCGGTATCCCCTGGTCCTGGACATACACGGCGGTCCCAACGGCGCGTTTTACGACTCGTTTGTTCCCCAGCAGCAGGTCCTTGCCGGAGGCGGCTACCTGGTCCTGGCGGTTAACCCGCGGGGTTCGTCCACCTACGGCAACGACTTTATGATGGCGGTGGTGGACGATTGGGGCGGCGCAGACTACGAGGACCTGATGGCGGCGGTGGATGCGGTTGCCTCCAGACCCTACGTGGACGAAACCAGGCTGGGTGTGCACGGTTACAGCTACGGTGGATACATGACCAGTTGGACCATCGGCCACACCAACCGGTTCAAGGCCGCTGTGGTCGGCGCCCCCTGCATCAACCTGATTAGCATGTACGGCACGTCGGACATCGGAGTAAGTTTCGGGGAAACCCAGTGGGGCGGGAGCCTGGCGGAATCCGCCGTCAAGCTGCTGCAACACTCGCCTATCGCATATGCGCCGAACGTTCAGACCCCCGCCCTGCTGTTGCACGGGGAGGACGACCACCGGTGCCCGATCAGCCAGAGCGAGGAGTATTTCGTGGCCCTGAAACGGCTGGGAGTTGAGGTGGAGTTGGTCCGGTTTCCCGGCTGCTCGCATGGTTTCCCCAGAATCGGCCACGCCAGGATGCGCGAGGAATACCTGTCCCGTACCCTCGGTTGGTTCAACGGCCACCTGAAACCGTAGTCTGACGGCAAAGAGTTCGACGGGCCGCCGTCCGGAACGGCGGCCCCTTTCTCCGTAGCTAAAGTCAATCCGGGTTGCCGGCCATTCCCGGGACGCCGTCGTCGGAAGCGGCGCCGACTGATTCGGGGGATTTGGATGCGGAATTGCCCCAGGGAACGTCGGGAAAGCCGCGGGACCTTCGCACCTCGTTGATGGTCAGGGCTCCCCGGTCCAGGAGTTGGACGTCGCGGCTCAACCGGCTGCTTTCGTCTTCTTTCAAAGCCTCAATCGTGCTCAGGTCGAATGTTGCCACCAAGCCCTGGTAGCCGATGCGGGGCAGCAACACCCGGTTCAGGTGTTCTTCCAGGAACTGCATTTCTGGGACCATGGTGTTCCGCCAGAACATCCGCTCCGCCGCGTTCACGTTGGAAAAGGTGGCCCTTTCGAAGTCGGACAGCAGGGGTTTGGGCACGCCGAAGGCCCGGCTGACCTCCTCCAAACTCCATCGCAGGCCTTGGATGAAGTCCATGTCCCGGTGGCTGAAGCCGAGGGTCTTGATATCACGGATAAAGTTGGCGATTGCCGGACGGTGGGAGTTGGTCGAGCCTTTGAAACGGGCGTCCCAACGGTCGTAGAAGTCCCCGATTTCCTTATCGGTCATGGTCTCGTTGGTCAGCACCACGAAATCGGGCCGGGCGGAATTCCTCAAGAAATTACGGTTGAACCGGAGCCCGTCCTGGCCCATGTCGACGGCCATGCGGGCCGGGGCCAGCGGCGACAATCCGGCGAATTCTTCCAGGGGGTTGAAGTAGCGCATCCAGATTATTTCGTCGGGAGTGTAGGCCACCGGCCCGTTACGGCCCTGGTAGACAAAGCCTCGAATGTAGGTTGCGGCGTCGGGGATGATTCTCATCCGGTCGGGCCGCAGGGGCCAGATTTCCCAGTGGCCGTTTTCGTCCCGCTCCATGGCCCAGAATACGGAGCCCCACAGGTTCAGATAGATCTCGGTGGCCCGCCACAGGTCTCCCTTGGTGTACCACCGGTTGACCCGGTCCAACAGCCTTTGAGCCGGGTGGGCGGGCCCCACGGGAATCTTGACGCCTTGGGAAGTCAGCCGGGAAACCACCAAAGCGGGTCGCCCCAGGGCCTCGGCACGCAGCTTGATGGCGGCATAGACCGAAACCGAAGTGGCGTAGTATTTGCCGTATTCGCTGCTGGCCCAACCGCCGCTGGCGCCCGATGTGCCCGATAACCAGTCCGAGTCGAACGCTGGCAGCCGGTTGCTGTGCTGACGTTCGACCACCGTTGGAGTCTCGCGGACGGCCTGGGCCAACCTCCGCAAGGCCCCGGCAATAGAGCCGGCGGTTGCCAGGGCTTGACGACCGGCTCGGAGTCCTCCACTTCCCTTAGTTGAGCCCCTGGGGGTTGAGCCCCTGGATGATGTTTCAATGTCAATCATTCTTGATGCTCCCACGTTTTCTTCCACGTTTTAACCAATCGGTACGCTCATGGTTTTAAACAATCGGTACGCTCAGGTCCATAATCTCACGCGGTCAACCGGCTCCAGGAAAGCCAGCATCAGGGCGTCGGCTTTATCCGGTGAAGGCAGGCCGCGTCGCCGGATCGCCTCCTTGCTTTCCATCAAGATCCTCCCGCGGCTGTCGTAGCTGTAGCGCAAGGCGGCAAGTTCACCAATCAACTGATTGTCGGTGGGAATGCTTATGCCGCCGGTGGCAAACAGGTCCCGCAGGCGCCAGAACCCCTCGCCGCGCAGGTTGGCGAACGTGTTGTCCTCCCGGGCGCGGCGGGCAACGTTGACGCCGCGAACCGCGTGTCCCTCCTCTTTGAGCCGGTCCACCACGCCTGCTCCCACGCCGATCTCATCGATCACCACCCGGTTCGGACTGAATTCTTTAATGGCGGCAATTACCCATCCGGTTAATTCCATTGTGTCCAATTTCTGGAAGGTGCGAATCTCCTCTACCCGGTTTCCCCGGCGGCGCAGAATGACGCTGCGGTCCGAGCCGAAGCGGGCAACGTCCACCGCCAAGACCACCTCAAGGTCCGCCGGATTACTACCGCCCTCAATAGCATCGGCGCCGGCATGGGAGCCGGGGCCGGTTGATTCCGACAAAACCCGCTGGGTCGCCTGTTCGATCTGAGTCAGGTTAAACAGGGTGTCTTCGCCCTGGTCGGGGAACTCTCCCAACACCCGCGCCCGGTAGATGGGGTTGTCCACGCCCCAGGTTTCTTTGCGCTCGTCCACCCACTGGGCGGTGGTCAGGCCGGGCCAAGGTTTTTGGTTTTCGTCTTTGTCCACGTCCACGTTGGGGCTCTCCAACGCGGAAATTGTGATCGGGTAATATAGTTTCCGTTCTTCATAGAAAGCCCGCCGGAATGCGCCGGACACCGTCGTGGGGTTGCCGATGAGCAGCAGGCGGGGCTCCGACGAGGTCATCACCGCCTCGATGCCCTCGTAGATTTCGTCGCTGACACCCTCAGCTTCATCCACGACGATGAGCATATTGTCACTGTGAAATCCCTGGAATTGATCGGCGGATTCGGCGGACAGGCCCATTGCGTAACGGTCGTCGGCCAACTCCCACCGGGTGTCCAACATTTTCCCTCCCAGAACGCCGGCCACCGGGCGGTGCAGGCGGCGGATCTGCCGCCAGAGGACATGCCGCACCTGCCGGAACGTTGGCGCGGTGGACAGGACGATAGCCGGGTCGTGACTGTGAAGGAACCACAGCACGGCCACGGAGGCGCAGAACCCCTTACCCAGGCCATTACCGGATTTGACCGCCACGCGACGGTTGATCGCGAGGGCCTCGAGGACCTCCTTCTGCTTCCACCAAAGGCGTACGTCCAAAACGTCCTTAGCGAACAACGCCGGGGACCCGCTGGCGGGCTCATTGCCAGGCTCATTACTGGGCTCATTACTGGGCATTGGGGGCTCAGACTTTGCCGCGGGTGCGCGGGGGAACCGCGGCAGCCCGGGGCGTCGGTTGGGGAGGGGAACCGGCTTCAGAATTTACCGGGGAGACCTGACCGCCCGGTTGTTCCAGGGCCGGACTGAACAAAAATCCGCACTCTTGGCAGCGGTAAATGTCGTTGTCCCGGTGGTTTTGTTTAGCGAGGGCCACAAGATGGGAAGAATTGCAACGTCGGCAGCGCACGCGAGATCACCTCCAATAAAAAGAGGACGGTCGGCGATTCAGCCGGGTCCGTCCCTGCCATACCAAGCTAGAGATAGGCAATCGGAGGTGTCAACGGGCGGGGTGTCATCAGGTAGGGCTATTTCACCGCAGAGGGCGCAGAGTTTTTTTAGTTGGGTCCATTTTACCCAAAGGTCTCTACGTTCTCGGCGGTGAAATGGGCTCTGGATTCCCGCTGCGGCGAGAATGACGGGGGGCTGCTTTGGCGGGTTGCATGCAGACGCCACCGGCCCTGGCGCGAGGCAACAGAAGGTAGGGGAAGGCGCTATGCGGGTTAGTGGACCGAGAGGCCCGGCAAATTACCGGCACGGGTATGCCAGGCCGAGTTCCGGACTAGTCGCTCTTGTATTTTTCCAAGGCCGGTATCACCCGGGGGTCGATGCCTCCCAACGGCACCCCGGCGTCGGAACGGGCAACTCCCAAATGGGCCGCCCGCTGGATGTCTTCCCAATCCGGTTCCAGTTCATACTCATCGCTGAGTTCTACGAACAAAGCGTCCAGAGACTGTTTGTCAAACATTACCGGTCCTGCCAATATTTCGAGAATAGGTTCCCGCCGTGGGTTGCTTTTGGATTGAGCCCCGCCGGCGGTGTCGCCGGCAGTTTCAATTCACCTGGCAGGTCGTACCCGGTTCAAGACCGGAGCAACCTGAATAACGACGCCTAGTCTACCTTGGAATTCCACGGCTGACAAGAACGGGTGGGCTGCCGTAACTGTTCAGGGTCGAGGGGACACCCTCACCCCAGCCCTCACCCAGGGGGTATTTCGATTGTCATCAAATCACCCCGTCATTGTTGCCGCGGCGGGAATCCAGCGCTCCATTTGTTACCTACGCCCGCTCCCCGTCATCCTACTGCTCCCGTCATCCTCGCCGCAGCGGGGATCCAGAGCCCTTGTTGTCATCCGCACGGTTGGAGAATGGATGTCCTTCCCCGACTCCCGCCGCGTCATTGTTGCCCTAACCGTGTTGGCGCATTGTCAGGGCTCTGGATCCCCGCTGCGGCGAGGATGACGGGGGACGACAGGAGCTTTCACTGAAAATGGCATTGTTTGCCCAGGAAAAACCGGGTTTTTGCAGGCTTTTGCACAAATCACGCCATTTTTCATCGATTTTTTGTAGCTAGTGGCATCGTCCCAGATATGAATTTTTGTAAACAGTGCCATTTGTTGCCATTTGATGCCATTTAGTTCCGGTCGCCGGACCGTTGGTAAGGGCCGGGGCTTTTCCTGAAAATGGCATTGTTTGCCCTGGGAAAATCGGGTTATTGTAGGCTTTCGCACAAATCACGCCATTTTTCACTGATTTTTTGTAGCTAGTGGCATCGTCCCAGATATGATTTTTTGTAAACAGTGTCATTCACTGCCATTTGATGTCATTTAGTTCCGGCAGAGTCCGGGAGACGGCCACCGGGGCCAAGCGGCTGATTGTCAGGCATCGCAGGCATCATGATAGATAGGGGCCGCGCGGGCTGGCAAGGGGCGGATGTCAGCCAGGGCATCGTTCGGGCTGTCAGAGCAGTTGACGGGAGCAATTGTTCAGGTTTGTTGGGCATGACGAAAGACGGCCCTCCCCTGAGGTGTTGACCCATCGACTCTAAACAGCTACCGGTTGCCCGTCCCTGCTTTAAGTCGAATCGACAAGGGCGCTCCCCAAACCCGTCAGGGGTGGAAATCACCCGAGGCGTCTTCCAGTTTTGGAGGGATGCGCCGGCGTTGGGTCAGGTAAAACGCCAGCAACGCGAAGGGCATTGCCACCAGGACAAGTCCCAAAATGCCAACCACAGTCCAAGGCCCCACATCCACCAGTTGGTCCAACCGCAGTTTAATCCAGGCCAACAGCCGGGGGTCGGCGCTCCCTTCATGGTGGGTTAGGACAGACCAGAGGAACGCGGGCAACATGCCGGGCTAATCCCCGCCAGCCGCGCCGGCACCACTGGTCTGCAGGCCGGTGGAGCCAACGTAGCGGGAGGAGTAGCGGCGCTCCTTGATGGTGAGGGCGGAGATGGCCGCCGGGAAAAGCATGGCGCCTGCGATGGCAAACGGGATGGTGTAGGACCCGGTGAAGTCGTACAGGATTCCTGTAACCAGAACGCTGACGAATCCACCGGCCTGGTGGAACACAAAGGACACTCCGGCAATGGTACCCAGGGCCCTCGTGCCGTAGACATCGGCGGTCAACGAGGTGGTCAATGGGGCGCTTGCGATCCAGGAAAACCCGGCCACCACCGCGAATATCCAGAATGCCGCGCTCCCCGGAATGAACATCGGCACTACCAACAGAAGGATGTAGCCGCAGCCCCGCATGCAGTAGACCAGCGCCAGCAGATTCTTCCTCCCGAACCGATCCGACAGCATGCCCGCGCCGATTGCCCCGATGGCGTTCAATCCCATCATGAGTCCAAAGATGGTCGCGGCCATCGTCGGAGAAATTCCCTGGTCGATGGCAAACGGGACAAAGTGGACCGAGAGCAGGAAGGTGGTGGCGCCGCAGACCACGTAGGAGGCGGACATCTGCCAAATGGGCAGCGACTTGTAGCTTTGGGTCCAACTGTCGGTGTCCAGGGGACCCCTGGGAAACGTCCTGGCCTGGCCTCCTGCCTGGGTGGGGGCTGCGTCGCCGTCGGGTTCCAAGCCGCGTTGGGCCGGGGACTCGTGGAGGAACATGAACGCTATGGGCACGCCCAGCAAGAGCACCGCTGCGCCTAAAACTATCCAGGTCAACCTCCAGCTATCGGAGGCTTGAAGCAGGTACATGGAGAAGGGCACCAGGATCAGCCCACCGGCAGAGGCCCCTCCCGCGGTCAGGCCGACCACGGTGGCCCGCTTCCGGCGGAACCACCTGGCGAGCACGGCGCCCGTGTTGGTGATCGAGGCCCCGCTGGCGGCGGTGGAAGTCACCAGGCCAAACATGAAGATGAGGAAGAGGATATGGAAGGTCAGGCTGAGCAGGATGGTGGACACGCCCACCACCACCAGGCTGATTAATATTGCGCTCCGCCCGCCGGTGCGGTCGACCAACCTCCCCAGGAACGGCTGAGTCGCGCCGTTAACCAAAAATCCCAGGGCCGCGGCAAAAGAAATCATCCCGCGGCTCCATCCGAACTCTTCCGTCATGGGGATGACGAAAATTCCGAAAGCGTTGCGGGCGCCGGTAACGATCAGGGCGACAAAGGTGCACGCCGCGACCACGTACCAGCCGTAGTAAAAACTGCCGGCGGGCTTCGTCGTGCTGCTCATTGGATTTCAACCGGATGAGGAGCCATATTCTCAATCACCCCTGGGCTGGCCGTAGCAATCTATCCATAAACCCTATCATAGACCCTTACCGTCGAAAGAGAAGAGCCCGTGCCGGGAAAAGCGCCATCGCCTGCGTTTCGCTACCCTTGACCCAATAGTGAGTCTAATCCTTCAGGGCCATTGCGTCCTGGCCGGCGCTGGCCGGGTAGTGGTGGTAGAACAGGCCGCCGACCATTCCTCCGGTGGTCAAACCGTTTCGAATTCAAGGGAGGACAGGTTGAGGGTGGGGGAGCGCTTGGAGAGGTGGTGCATCTCCACTCCCACTACTTCCTTCGCTTCGTTGTAATCCAATACCACCCCCGGCGAGACCTCCTCCGACTCGACGATTGTAGAGGCATCGAGGCGCAGGTACAGGGCATCGGCTTCTTTATCGACATGCAGCTTCATATGATCCCTATCAGGTGATCCCTCGTATAGCACGGTCGTTGTTTTTAATCCTTCAGGGCCATTGCGTCCTGGCCGGCGCTGGTTCCGGCCAGGCGGCCGAAGACCATGCCTGCCGACAGGCCGGAGCCGCCCGGGTAGTTGTGGTAGAACAGGCCCCCCACCATTTCTCCGGCCGCGTACAGGCCCGGTATAGGCTCCTGGGCGTTGGTTACCACCCGGCCCCGGTTGTCAATCTTGACGCCTCCGAATGTGAAGCTGATTCCGCAGGTGACTGCATAGCCCAGGTAGGGCGGCGTGTCGATGGTGTGGGCCCAGTTGGTCTTGGGCGGCGTGATGCCCACGGTGCCCCGTCCGTCTTTGATCGTGGGGTTGTAGGGAATATCGGTCTGTACGGCGGCGTTGTATTCACGGATGGTCTCGACCAGACCCGGCGGGTCGATGTCTAACCGCGTCGCCAATTCCTCGATGGTGTCCGCCTGGGCCATGGTTACCTGGGGTATGTGGTACTCGTCCCGCAAAAGGTGTTTAACCTTGTCGTCGAAAATCTGAAACGCCAGGCCCTGGGGCTGGCCCAGCAAAGCGCGGCCGTAGGTGACGTAGGTATAGTTTCTGAAGTCTGCGCCCTCATCCAGGAAGCGATTGCCTTCCAGGTTGACGATCAGGCCAAAGGGATAGGAGTGCTTTTGGTACAACTCGGTGATCGTCCGGTCTCCAAAGGCCGGCGCGTTCATGTCCCACGCCACCGCGTGGCAACTGCTCCAATGGCCGTGTGCCTGGGCCCCGGCATCCAGCGCCATGCGGATGCCGTCTCCGGTGTTGTAGGGAATGCCGCGCACCTTGACCAGTTCCCAGCCGGGACCCAGGTACCGGGAGCGCATCTCCGCGTTGGCCTCGAACCCGCCGGCCGCCAACACCACCGACCGTCCGGCGATGTCTTCGTACCCGTCCGGCCCCAACACCTTGAGCCCGGCAACCCGGCCCTGCTGGTCCCGGATCAGGCTCACTCCCTGGGTGGCGTAGCGGACCTCGACGCCTTCCCGTGCGCACGCTTCAAATTGCTGGTCTGAAAGACCTTTTCCGGCCCCAACGGCTTCCACTAACAGCCCGCCCCAAAACCGGTATTTGTCTCCGTCTTTAAACGCCTGGCGGCCAAAGGAGAGGACAAACCGGACTCCCTTTTCCCGCAGCCACTTCATGGTGGGGAACGACTGGCTGACCAGGATCTGGGCCAACTCTGGGTCCGACAACCCGTGAGTGACCCGCATCATATCGTCGTAAAATTGGTTTTGGGGATAGGTGCCCACGTCAACCGACGCCTCCTCTGTGGGAGACATGTCAGGGATCAAGGCCTTGATGTCCTCAATGCCGTCAAAGGAAAAACGTATGATGCCGCCGGTGAAGTAGGTGTTGCCGCCCCGGAAATACTCGGGCGCCTTCTCCACCACCAGCACCGAGCCGCAGACCTCATTGGCGGCCATGGCAGCGCTCAGAGCCGCATTGCCCGCGCCGACTACGATCACGTCATAAGCTCCATTACCGTCGGGCAAGGTAAACCTCCTGATGTCCTGCTAAGGGCGGCGGGGACCGCTTGCCGGGCCCATCCCCCCGTTTGCATGAATCATAACCCCTGAAAGGCCAACCCTCAAGAAATCAGCTGCAGCGGCGAAGGGGACGTTTTCAACGTCGAGAACGCCGAGAACGCAAAGGGTTTTGGGTAAAACGGGCTCAAATAAGAAAAATCCGCGATCTCTGCCTGACACATCGGTGCAACACGTTCGTTACAACCCAGTAATAACACCGCAATGCCTCCGCAATATTTCCAGCTTACAGTCGATGTGTGCACTGGACGAGAGGAAGCGCAACCTCAAGCCGGTAGGGCTTTGATTCACAACCGAGGGTCTGGTTCAAGAGAAGAGCTGGTTCAAGAACGGCACCCCGGTATGTCAGGGCACTGAGGGACGAATGACTAGAAATCCGGACGGAAACCCCTTGTTGGGAAGAGGGATTTAGTCAGTAAGGCCGCCGCGAGCAAAGTGAGGGCCCAAATTTGCCCGAGCCACGCGGCGCCGCAATTGGCGGCGGAGTTGCCCATGCCAGCGGCCAGGGCGCTGCCGGTGCTGGGACCGGAGCCGGTTTCTCCCGTCAACCCGGCTTTGGCGGCCACCAGGGTCAGGTTGGCCACCGTGGCGGCCAGGTACAACTGGAACCTGGTTTTGATGCGGCCGAAGTAGCGGGACTGGCGGATTCCCAGTTGGACCAGCCGCGCCAGGCGGTGCTCCACCACCACGCGGCGCTGCCGGTACTCGCTAAAGGCTTCACTCTGCTGTAGTGCCCGGGCCTGCTGCAATAAAGCCTCCTGGGGGTGCAGTTGCACCGTTCGTCCCAACCCTGATGACCCTGCCACGCACTGGGACTGCAGCGGGCACGCTCCACAGACCGCCGCGTCGAATCGGAAGCCTTTCAGTTGATGAGTTCTACGATCAGGGCCGGTCCGGGTCCCGGAGGGCCGGATTCTCCGGGTAACATTCCCCGCCGGACAGGTGCAGGAACCCGATTCCAGGTCAATCCGAAAGTCTTCCTTCGGAAAGTGAGACCGGTTGGGGCGGCCCGGCACTCGGGCAATCAGGGTGCGTCCCGCATCGGCGAAGGCCTGTCTGGTATCGCCGTCGCCATAAGCGGCATCGCCCATGGCCTCCTCCACCGGCACACCGGTGTTGGCTTCGCTTTGCTCCACCAGTTCCAGCGCCCCCAGGTTGTCCGGAGCGTTGCCGGGCAGTACCTCCACGGCGGTAATCAGCTGGGAGTCGGTGTCCACCACAATCGCCGCCTTGTGCCCGTCGAACCGCCGGCTGCTGCTCTTGTGGCCGTGGCGCATCTCCGGGTCGTGCACCGACATCATGCGGTCCCGACTCACCCCATCCTTGAGACTCGCCCCGCCTTCGGTCCGCTCCACGTCCTGGAGCAGCAACTGCCCCAGCAGTTCCGCCGCGGCCACAATCCGCTGACGCTCAGCGCTGTCCTCGGGCAATTCCCCCTGCGCCTGACGCGATAATTCCAACAACCGGTCTGCGTCAGCAACAATCCCGGCCAGCAGCGCCGCCCGCGCCTGCCGGTCGGACCAGTCGATGGCCGCTTCGCCCTTGACGCTGGAGCCCAGGTATCGATGGTATCCCTGACTCTTCGCCCATTGTCCGACGTTGATGCCCTTCAACTGTGCCAGTGCTCGCGCCAGTTTGACGATCCCGTCCGCCAACAGATTGTATGTATCCTTCACCGCGCCACGCCCCAGGATGTTGGTCGTGTCCAGCGCCACCTTCATGCTCCGCCCTTTCAGGTAGCCCGACTCCCGGGCCAGCCGAAGGCTTGACTCGAACACCTCCCGCACCTTGTCGTGCAGGATCAGCTGGGCGCGGAATACCTGCAGCGTGCTCTTGGCGAAGGGCCGGTCCTCCACCTCAATCCCCAGGGCTACTTTCCAGCGGAGGTCAAAGTCGGCCCGAGCCTTGGCCTCGGCGTCGCTGACCTTGTCGTGGGACTGGAGCAGCAGCGCCGTCGCCAGCAGGCTGGGCGGCACGCTGTCCCGGCCGTTGTCTGGGCAGTAGAATTCGGCGAACTCGGCGTCTCGGAACAGCCGGCCCCGCAGCGACGCGAGGAGACCACAGAAGCTTTCCCGCCCCACGTGATCCAGATACAGCCGGTCCGCTTCCCAAAATCCCCTCTGGTCCGAACGCTCTCCCAACATTCTCCGCCCTCGCTACGCTTGTTGACCCCGAGTATAGCCGCTTACCCGGCCACCGCCACTTTCCGGCCAGACTTCTAGTATTACAACGTCAGTTAGTTTGATAGGATAACTGTGTAGCTGGAGAGGGAATAGGCAGGTGAGGTGGGGATGTGGATGCGGCAGCTTTCGAGCAGGTGTACGGGTCATTTCGGGATTTTCACGCTTACTTCGCGCCGCTGTTTGGCCGCCGGGAGACGCGGGAGCACAGCGGTCATTATCTCCAGGCCCTGCTGGTACAGTCTGGGGAGCGGCGCAACGCTGAGAACCTGTCGGAGACGGTTCCGGGGTCAGCCCGAGGGATGCAGCGGTTTCTCACCGATTCTCCCTGGGACGATGAGGTGATTATAGGACGGCTGCAGGAGTACCTGGGAACCCGGCTGGAGCAACCGGAAGGGGTGTGGGTGCTGGACGGCAGCGACTTTCCCAAGCAGGGGAGGAAGTCGGTGGGAGTGGCCCGGCAGTACTGCGGGAGGCTGGGGAAGGTGGCCAACTGCCAGGCGGGGATGTTCCTGGCCTATGTCAGCCCGTTGGGACGGGCATTGGTGGACAAGGGGCTGTATCTGCCCGAGAGTTGGACCTCGGACAAAGACCGGTGTGAGGCGGCGGGTGTGCCGGAGGATAGGCAGGGCTACCGGTCCAAGACGGAGTTGGCCTTGGAGATGGTGGGGCGGGCACAGGAGCGGGGCCACCTGAAGGCTGGATGGGTCGCGGCGGACGACGCCTTTGGGATGTCGCCGTCCTTCCGGGAGGGCCTGGCGGCCTTGGGGATGTGGTACGTGCTGGACGTTCCGTCCGGCTTTACGGTGTGGCCGCCGGAGCCTGCCTGGACCAGTGCGGAGTATCAGGGATTCGGGCGTCCCCGCAAACCCAGGCTGCGAGACGGTCAGCGCCGGACCATGGAGCAGCGCAGCGACGAGTTGCCGGAGGAGGCCTGGCGTGAGATTACGGTGGCCGAGGGAAGCCAGGGGCCACGCAGCTACCTTTTCAGCGCCCAGAGGGTGCGACCGACCAGCAGGCGCAAGCCCGGCGAAATCCACTGGGCCGTCTACCGCCGGAACCGGGACGGCAGCGAACCCCGCTACTACCTGTCCAATGCTCCGGAGGATACCCCGTTGGAGACCCTGGCATACGTGGGAGGCTCCCGTTGGCGTATAGAAACGGAGTTTGAGACGGAGAAAAGCGACGTAGGCCTGGACGAGTACGAGACCCGCACCTGGGCTGGCTGGCATCACCACGTGGCCCTGTGCCTGCTGGGCGGAGCTTTTCTGCTGAGCCTGCAACAGGCTTGGGGGGAAAAAGATGCCCCGGATCACGAGGCCGCAGGTCTACCGGGTGGTGCGGGAAATGCTGCCCCGGGAACGGTTCGGGCCAACCGAGTTGCTGCGGTGGCTTGAGGATACGCAGGACAGTAACGAACGGGCCAAACGCTCCCATGCCAAGCGCCGCGCCGCCATGCGGGCATCACCCCACATCCCTCCCTGAACTGACGTTGTAATACTAGGAGGATTTCAACCTTGAAGAGCCGAATGCTCCCGCAGATGATCGTTCTTGCTATAGCAGGCGCACTGCTAAGTTTAGCCATAGCGTGCTCCAGCAGCCCGACACCCGCGCCGGCGAGTAATGCACCGGCAGCAACGCCGGTCCAAGCAGCTGAGGAAACCACAGCGCCGACCGAAGCGCCGGAGGCCAGGACCGTCAAGCTCGGGTTTAGCGCATGGCCTGGTTGGTTCCCATGGCAGGTCACTGAGGAGGCCGGGCTCTTTGAAGAGGCGGGGGTTGACGTGGACCTAATCTGGTTCGAAGGCTATCTCGACTCGATCAACGCGTTTGCTGCAGGTCAACTCGACGCTAACTCCCAGACGTTGAACGACACGCTGGCTTCGATCGCCGTCGGCGACCCGCAGGTGATCGTCCTCGCAAACGACAACTCCACCGGCAACGACCAGATCATCGTCGATGAATCAATCCAGAGCATTGAGGAACTTGCCGGTAAGCGCATCGGCGTCGAGGTCGGAGTCGTCGATCACTTTCTCCTTCTTCTCGGGCTTGATTCGGTTGGGATGACCGAATCTGACGTTGAAATCGTTCCTCTCGAAACCGGCGCGGCGGCGGCGGCTTTCGCTGCCGGGCAACTTGATGCGGTAGGCGTGTTCGCACCGTTTACCACCCAGGCCCTGAAGCGGGAAGGTTCACATGTCCTCTTCACGTCAGCGGATTTCCCCGGGTCTATCCCGGACCATCTGGTCGTGTCGCAGGAACTTATAGACGAGTATCCCGAAGGGGTGCAAAAGCTGGTCGACGCTTGGTTCCTCACGATCGCCTATATGGCGGCGAACCCGGAGGAGACGATAGCGATCCGGGCGGAGCGAGCCGGAGTTACACCTGAAGAGTACGGCGAGTACGACGCCGGCACGACGCTGTTTTCGATCGATGACAATCTGGCGACCTTCTCCGAAGGCTCTGACTACGGCAGTTTGTACTTCGCCGCCCAAGAGATCGCTGACTTCCTGGTTGCCTCGGAGTTTGTTGAAACCAGGCCTGAGTTGGCCGGCGCCTTCGACACGACGTTCATCGACGCCGCGGCCCGTAAGTCACTGGGGCTCAGGATCGCCGCATATGTACATAAGTTGGAAGCTGGGATTGCCCAGAGCGATGGGGCCCAAAGCGATGGCAGTAAGGCAAGGCGCCTCGCCTCGTCGGGCAACCAGCGGCCGGGGACATCGTCCTCCTACCTTCTGGCGACTCAGGAGTGAGATTCCAGGCTCGTTGCGGTGGCCGCTCATAGGCGTGTCGCTGGCCGCGCCCCTCGCAATATGGTCATTGCTCTATGCGATGCAGGTCGTGAACCCGATCTTTCTACCGTCTCCTCTGGCGGTGTTCGAGACCGGTTGGCGGCTGTTCACCAACGGCGATGTGTTGTCCGCGGCCGGAGCCAGCATGCAGCGGGTCGCCCTTGGTTTCGGCCTCGCCATACTGGTTTCAGTCCCTCTCGGCTCGGCAATGGGCAGCTTCAGGTCGATCCAAGCCCTGTTCGAGCCAATGATCAGCGTCATTCGATACATGCCGGCGACGGCTTTCGTGCCTTTGCTGCTGATCTGGCTTGGCCTCGATGAGGCTCCCAAAGTCGCTCTGATCTTTATCGGGACCGTCTTCTTCAACACTCTCATGACAGCCAACGTCGTCTGGACGGTTCCCCAAGAGTTGGTCAAGGTCTCGTACACGCTGGGGGCAGGGACATTCTCGGTCTTTCGCAAGGTGATCTTTCCCTACTCAGTTCCTGGCATGGTCGACTCGATGCGAGTCAATCTCGCGGCGGCCTGGAACCTCATCGTCGTGGCTGAGTTGCTTGCGGCTAATGAAGGCCTGGGATTCAGGATCGTGCGCGCCCAGAAGTTCCTGCAGATAGACAGCATTTTCGTTTACTTGATCGTTATCGGACTCATCGGCGTCACAACCGACCTGGCCTTCCGCCAAGCACGCAAGCGCCTGGCCCAGTGGTCGCCGGACTAGCCAGTGGTCGCCAGACTAGGAGGAACCCATGAACGCTAAACTGGAAATTGACGGTCTCACCAAGGAATTCCCCAGCAAGGGCGGCGCTACCGTGGCCCTCAGCGACGTCGACCTCACCGTCGGCGAGGGCGAACTCGTGACAATCGTCGGAGCTTCGGGTTGCGGCAAATCAACCCTGCTGGAGATCATCGCCGGTTTCACAGAGCCCACCGCCGGTCAGGTCCTCTTGGACGGTGAGACGATCGACGGACCGGGGCCAGACCGGGGCTTTGTCTTTCAGTCCTATTCCCTCTTCCCCTGGCGTAATGTTCACGACAATGTCGCCTTTGGTCTGGAGATGGGCGGGATGAGCAAGGTCCAGGTTGAAGACCGCGTGGGCTACTACCTTGACGTGATGAACCTGACCAAATTCGCCGGCGCCCTGCCGAGCCAGCTCTCCGGCGGAATGCGGCAGCGAACCGCGATCGCAAGGTCCCTGGCCACCGACCCCGAAGTTTTGCTACTCGACGAACCGTTCGGGGCGTTAGATGCCCAAACCAGGTTCGTCATGCAGGACTTCCTGCTGCATATTTGGGAGGAGACCCACAAGACGATTCTCCTGGTGACCCATGATGTCGAAGAGGCCATCTACCTCTCCCAACGCATCTATGCATTCTCGTCCAACCCAGGTCGCGTGAAGCGGGAGGTGTCGGTGGGTTTAGGGTCGGAACGGGACCGCTCGATACGGCGCGACTCAATGTTTCTTGACCTCCGCGACGAGGTGCAGTCGCTGCTCCTCACCGAGTTGGTAGAAGCCTAAACTTTAACAAACTGGGAAGCAGGGCCTTTTCATTGTTAGCCGTTATTCGAGCCGCAGTGAGAATCCGGGAGCCCCACCCCGTCATTCACGTCGCAACGGGAATCCAGAGCCCTTGTTGTGTGTAATGAAGGTTGTGCTGAGGGAGACGTGCTGGGTGCGATGCCGCCGTCCACCCGCCGAATATTTGCTGCCATGACCGTGTCGGCGCATAGTCAGGGCTCTGGATTCCCGCTGCGGCGAGAATGACGGGGGAAAATGAAAAGGCCCTGCAATGGGAAGCGGGCAAAAGTCTAGACCTTAACGACTCCAACGATAGGAAGCAGGCGAGACGAATGACTGGACATCACGAATACCGGGGCGAAGTGCCGCTCCACGATCACTACGGCCCCGAGGCGAAGTATGCGGTAGAGTCGGAAGCGCTGTTGCCTACGACCAAGTGGGAACAGGAGATAGCGCGAGGTCTCGAGTTGGGCCTGCAGGGCGCTGAATCGATTGTCGACAAGCGGATCCCAACCTTTAGCCGTGGAGAGCTGCCGCACTTCGCGGGCATCAACACCTTCCTGAAAGCCCCCTACGTCGAGGACGTCCGCAAGTGCGGCGAATACGACGTGGCTGTAATGGGTGCACCGTTCGACGGGGGCACAACCTATCGCTCAGGCACCAGGTTCGGGCCCCAGGGCATTCGAAAGATATCGGCCCTGTACGGCACTTACTCCTTCGAGATAGGTGTCGACCTTCGCGAGTCGATAACCATCGCAGACGTTGGCGACATCTTCACCATCCCCGCCAACATTGAGAAGACGTTTGACCAGATCTCCAAGGGTGTTGGACACGTCTTTGCCAGCGGCGCGTTCCCTGTCGTGCTGGGCGGCGACCACAGCATCGGATACCCGACAGTGAGGGGCGTTGCAGAGCACCTGAATGGGGGAAACTAGGAATTATCCACTTCGATCGCCACGTCGATACCCAGGAAACCGACCTTGACGAGCGCATGCACACGACGCCCTGGTTCCACGCGCCTGACATCCCTAATGTGCCTGCCAAGAACCTGGTGCAGATAGGCATCGGCGGGTGGCAGGTGCCCAGGCCCGGCGTGCAGGTCGGCCGCGAGCGCGGGACCACTGTCATGACCGTCACCGACTGTGTCGATATGGGCATCGAAGCGGCTGCCCAACGCGCCCTGGACGTGGCCTGGGATGGCGCCGACGCCGTCTGGCTATCCTTCGACGTTGACTGCCTGGACGCAGCGTTCGTGCCGGGAACGGGATGGCCTGAACCCGGGGGTTTCCTCCCCCGCGAGGTTCTCAAGTTCATCCAACTTATCTGCGAGAGGCCCCTTGCGGGCATCGAGGTGGTCGAGTGCTCGCCGCCCTACGACAACGCCGAAATCACCGCTCTCCTCGCAACCAGGATCATCTGCGACACCCTCAGCTGCCTGGTGCGCGCCGGCCACCTTCCCAAAGGTGGGAGTAGTGCATGATGCCCCGGCGCAGAAAGTACCCGCGCAGAAAGCGTCTGTCGCAAGGAATACTGAAAGCCCAGACATAGCGGTTGGCCCCGTCCTGGCAGCGGACGGTCTCACCGGCTGGCTCCACCGGGCCGCTCCGGATACGTCCCAACACCTTGGTTCATCGCTCCGTCAGTACCAGTTATACGTGGGTTTAGGACGCCTGGCCCACTGGGTTTGGCCTACGGAGCGCATCGCCGGACCCAGGTCGATCATCTGGTGAGTGCGTGGGCCTTTTTCATTGTCTGGCGTTATGCTCGCCGCAGCGGGAATCCAGAGCCCTTTTCGTGCGCCGACACGCTTATAGCAACGGGGAAACGGCAGGTGTGGGCGACCATCGCCCACCAGGACGACCGTTCCACACCGAGCCATTCCTGCCTTCTTGCGCGTGGTTGAATGATAAAAAGGGCTCTGGATTCCCGCTGCGGCGAGAATGACGGGAGTTGGGCACGGTCCAGCTCCAACTTGCCCAAGGGACGGGCGCATATTAAGATAACCAAGACTCCTACCTAATGGGACAACGGCACCGACGACGACACTTGGGAGAAGATATCTGACATGAAAGCGGCCCGACTGACCAGCCCCAAGCACTTTGAATTTGTTGATGTGGACACTCCTACGGCGGCCGACGGCCAATGCTTGATCAAAATAGAGCGGGTTTCGGTCTGCGGTAGCGACATCCGCAACCACTACGGGCCGGTGCTTTCCGAGGAACATTATCCTCTTCCTTCGGGCCAGCCGTGCCACGAAGTTGCCGGCGTGGTTGTCGACAGCAAAACCGATGAGTTCAAGGAAGGGCAGCGAATCATCGTTGTTCCCGGGCCAGGGCTCGGCGGGCTGAATGAATACATTGTCTCCGGGCCGGAACGCATGGCCCTGCTGCCCGATGAAGGGCCCCTGGAAAAATGGGTCATGTGCCAACCATCCGGAACGGTGCTTTTCTCCTGCCAGCAGATGCCAAACCTGTTGGGCAAGACGGTTGCGGTGATTGGCCAGGGAAGCATCGGCCTGAGTTTCACAATGATCACCGCCGGGATGGGCGCCCGCAGCGTAATCGGGGTTGACCTGCTGGACTACCGCTTGGAGAAGGCCAAGGATTTCGGCGCCACCCACACGGTGAATCCCAGCCAGGTTGAAGTCGGCGAGGCAATTGATGCTATCACTCGGGGCGCCGGAGCCGACGTTGTGGTCGAGGCGGCAGGCTATCCCGACACCCTCAACATGGCTCTGCGGGTGGTCCGACAGTTCGGCACCGTCATAATTTTCGGGATTCCCAGCGAAGACTACGTGCCCATCGAACACCACTGGTTGATGGACAAACAGGCCCGCATCATACCCACTACCGGCGCCCGCAGCGGTGACGCCATCAGTCACATCCGTGAAATCGTTGGGCTGCGCCAGCGGGGTTGGTGTGACCCGGGACAGTTGCTCACCCACCGCGTGGGGTTTTCCCAGGTACAAGCCGCCTACGACATGTACGAACAGCGGCAGGACGAGATCATCAAAGTCGTGATGAACCTCAACGAATAACGAGCATTCGCATTAGGGAGTCTGGGGATATCTAACATGCATCCGGCCCTTGAGATCAGGTTGGTCCGGGACAATCTGTCTCTGGCCATGGCCCTCTCGAAGTCGACCGACAACGGCCTGATCACTCCGCTCCACGTGCTGCCCGAGGACAACCCGGCCGGTGGCAATGACGGGACGCCGGCCCCTGCCCCGAACGCCCTATCTCGCCGGATCGGTAACCAGGTTCGGGCTTCTTTCGGGTTCTCGGTGTTGCAGGCCCAACAGAGCCTGGAGCGGGTTTATCCATCTTCCCCCTTGACCGAACTCCGCTCAAGCCTGAAAGGCGCGCGCTGCACCGTCTACCTGCTTAGCATCAGCCTGCGCCGGGGCATGCTGAGCCCCGTATGGGTTTGCCCGCCCGAATACCGGCAAAGGTTTGAAGTCCCCTCCATTTCCTTAGCGCTCGACGCGTCGATTTTGGACGGCACACCGGTGGTTTGGGAGCAATTCGGCGGATTGGGGAAATATCTGGAGTTGCTTGATTACTGCGCAGCCTGGGTACAAGCCTGGGACCCGGAGTCGCCCGCGTCCCCCGAGTCGCTCGCGTCGGTGGTACCCGACGTCCCGGCTCCGGCTCCGGCGCCGGTAACCCCCGCCCCGTCCCAAGTCCCTCCCACTGCCCAAGTCGCTGCACCGGCACAAGTCTCTGCCCCGTCTCAAGTCCCCGCCCCGGCCGCCGAGACCACCCAGGTTGCCGCCCCGGTGATTAACTTCGTCCAAAGCAGGTGCTACCGGGACCCGGAGGCCCTGTGCCCCGCCAGCGCGTTATTCAAGGCATACCAGGACTGGTGCTTGGAAACAGCGAGCCGGATGATGACCCAGAGAAGCTTCGGGTTGGAGCTCACCAAAATGGGATTCCAAAGGCGCAGGCGGGGCCAGGGTTATCACTGGTGGCAGGGAATCGGGCTGGCCGGTTCCGAGTAGGATCCGGCCCGGCCCGCGAGGGAGATTCAGGCGGGTCGCCCGGTCCTCACCCGCCGGACCCCGGCGGCTCAATTTCAGACTTTCAACATCCGGCCTGGCCCGGTTTCCCGCAGCAGAGCTGAAGGCCCCGGGCCCTGGTGAAAATGTTGGTGCAAATCATCCGAACTCTTTGCCAAAAGGGGACTGGCCGGCGAAGGTTCGCGATTGGCGTGAAGCGCTGATGCTGATGATGGTGGCATCCCATGGTCCCGCGATTATGACAGGACGCTGCCCCGTTGCCCATAGGTACGGCCGTTTCCCGATTAGACTCCCGCCGTGGGACGCAGATCGCGGCGGCGGTGCCGTCTGGCCGTAGCGGCTCCAAGCAACTTGGCCCCCCCCTTTTGCAGGCAACTACCTTCGACCGAGTTCACGCCGCCATGCTGTTCCAGGCTTAGGGCCTCGCCGAAGGCCTCCGCAACCTGTTGCGGGCCAAACAGGAACGCGGCCCCGATTTTCTGCGCCTGGCTAATGCTCTGTCTACCCTCCAGCCCCTGGGCAGCGAAGAAAAGCGACTGCTGGACGGAATGCTGCTGGCGGCCCCGCCGTAGGGGGACTGTTTATCCACGAATAGACACGAAAGAATGCGAAGGTTTTCTTGGTTGCCCCGGTTGATATACTCTTGCTGACGGAACCGCCGGTTTAAGGATTGGCTTATGGCAAGAATTGAGGGAATCAAAATCAATAACTACCGGGTCCTACGTGATGTGACCCTAGGCAGGATGTGGTGGTACCTGACTGTCCCCACAGCGTTGACCCCAATGACCGCCGTAATCGGGAAAAACGGTGTAGGCAAAAGTTCCCTGTTCGACGCCTTTGGTTTTCTGGCCGACTGTCTGAAACTAGGGGTCGAGGAGGCTTGCGACCAGCGGGGTCGTGGGGGATTCGACCGTATTCGCTCTCAGGGAAGCAATGCCCCCATCGAGTTCGAAGTTTGCTACCGGGAAAAGCCAGGGGCGCCACTCATAACCTATTTGCTCGTCATCAACAAGGACGTGTCGGGGCGTCCTTACGTCCAAACCGAAAGCCTTCACCAGTTGAGAGATGGTGGGAGTACGGAAATGCCCCGAACTTTCTTATTGCTAATGGATGGCGGAGGGGTAGCTTGGAAATGGGAATCGCAAGGGCAACAGATAGACCAAGGGGCGAATGAAGGGTTTGATTTTGAGTCAGGCAGTAAATTCATTCAAAGGCTATCGGAAAGATTGGACGGCACCGAAAACTGCGAAGCAAAAAGGGGCAGCGCCGAGGGCGACGAGGGCGACGAGATTGAATACATCCAGCTCCAAGACAACCGCAAGCTTGGGATAGCCACCCTCGGCGCCCTGAAGCAGCATCCCCGAATATCAGCATTCCGAGAGTTTATCGAAGGCTGGTACTTGAGCTATTTTACGCCCGACGCTGCCCGCAGCCTGCCGATGGCTGGCCCCCAAAGGCGCTTGAACAGCCACGGGGACAACTTGGGCAACGTCGTTCAGTACATGCAGCGGGAACATCCCGACAGGTTTAAGAATATCCTAACCAAGATTGCAGGTAGGATTCCAGGGATCGACCGCATTGATACCCAGCAGAGTCCTGATGGCCGGCTGTTGGTGCGGTTCAATGACCGGGGCTTTCAAGATCCATTTTACGCCCAGCAAATGTCCGACGGTACGTTGAAAGTCTTTGCCTACCTGCTGATGCTGGAAGATCCCCAGCCTCCACCCTTCATCTGCATCGAAGAACCGGAGAACGGGCTTTACCACAAGCTGCTGGAGGTCTTGGCCGGCGAATTTCGCTCCCACGCTACCGGGGGAAGAAACGCGCCCCAGATTTTCGTCACCACCCACCAACCCTATTTCGTGGACGCGCTCACGCCCGAAGAAACGTGGGTTCTGGAAAAGCAAGAAGACGGCTTTGCCACCATCCGCAGGGCCAGCGACGACAACATCGTGAAGGCAATGGTCGAAGAGGGATTGCCTCTCGGGAGCCTTTGGTACAGTGACTATCTGGACCGGAGGCAAGGCGTTGCACTTTGAGGTGTTGGTCGAAGACCAATCTGGGAGCATTGCCCTGGATCACATCCTGGAAAAGATTCTGGGCGAGAATGGTAGTGCGCATTATTGGAATATCCACTCTTTCAAGGGTCTCGGTATCCTGCCAAAGTACTTGAACCGCTCACCGAATCCTCGCAATTGGCAACTCCTGGAACAGTTACCAAGTCTCTTACAGGGTTACGGGAGAAGCTTACCGGATTCCAGCGTTGTTTTGGTAGTAGTGGACTTGGATGATAAGGATTGCATAGTATTCAAGCAGGAGTTGCTCGACGTGCTGAACGACTGCAATCCGCGCCCCAAGACGCTGTTCAGGATTTCCATTGAGGAAAGCGAAGCGTGGCTGTTGGGAGACCGCGCCGCAGTGAAGTCCGCCTATCCCAACACTAAAGAAGCGGTCTTAAACAGTTACGTCCAAGACAGCATTTGCGGTACTTGGGAAGTCTTAGCCGATGCCGTGCATACCGGCGGGTCGAAACTGCTCAAGAAGTTGGGTTACCCAGCGGCTGGGATGGCGAAATGCGACTGGGCCAAGAGAATTGCACCCCACATGGACATAGACAGCAACGGCTCAAAGAGTTTCCAGGTGTTTCGAGATGGGGTAAAGAAACTTGCGGGGGCAAGCTAGTCAACCGGCAGGAGGTCAACATGTCCCGCGACTACCTGGACGAACTGGCGGAATTCGCCGTCAATACCCGGTTGGAAGACCTGGACTCTGCAACGGTCTTCGCGGCCAAGAACGTCGCCCTCGACACTATCGGCGCTATGCTGGCTGGCAGCCGGCTGCCGGAAAACGCTAACCTCGCCCGGTTGGCGGCGGACAAGGGCCGGGGTGGCAGGTCGACGCTGCTGGGAAGCGGGGCCAAATCCCAAGCCATGCTGGCGGCTTTGGCCAACGCCACT
This sequence comes from Dehalococcoidia bacterium, assembly GCA_965226825.1. GTDB lineage: Bacteria > Chloroflexota > Dehalococcoidia > Lucifugimonadales > UBA3495 > Io17-Chloro-G2. The sequence goes on along the minus strand of CBDDED010000002.1, from coordinate 486,694 downwards.
GCCGGCGTGTCACTGGAAGTGGACGAAGGCACACGGCTGGGCGGAGGGCACCCGGCAATCCACGTAACTCCCGCAGCCCTGGCCGTTGGCGAGGAACTATCAAACAGCGGACGGGCAAGCAGCGGCCGGGATGTGCTCGAAAGCATAATTGTGGGCTACGAAATCACTTCCCGCATCGGCGGCGCAACTACCGCCAGGCATGAAATACACTCCCACGGCACCTGGGGCACCATTGGCTCCGCGGTGGCTGCCGCCAAGCTGTCAGGATTCGACGCCGCGCAAATGCGGCAGACCATCAACCTCGCGGCGTCTATGAGTCCCGCAAACACCTGGACCCCCTGTTTCGAAGGAGCAACGGTACGCAACCTGTACCCTGGGCGTTCCAACCTACAGGGAATCCTTGCGGCCAACCTCAGCCAGTGCGGGTTCACGGCCATCCAGGACGGACCCGCCGACCTGTACGCGTCGGTCCTGGGAGCGGGGTTCGACCCTCAAAAGGCCATCGAAGGCCTGGGACAAAACGGCAGTTACCGCATCCAGCAGAACTACTTCAAGTTCCACGCCTGCTGCTGGTACAACCATCCCGTGCTGGACGCGGTGCAAAGCCTGCAACGGCAGAATGAGTTTGTCGCCGCCCAAATTGAGCAGGTCCGGGTGTCGGCCCCCGCCATGGCTATGACGATGACCAATCCGGAACCCGCCAACATGCTGTCGGCCAAATTTTCAATTCCCTACGCCGTGGCCCACGCCATAGTTGCTGGTACCACGGACGTATTTGCCTTCCAGCTCGACAGGTTGGCCGACCCCAGCGTGCAGGCGTTGGCTCGGAAAGTCGTCATCGAACCGGACCCTCAAATGGACCTGCGGCGGTACGACTACCCCACTGCGAAAGTGACGATGGTCCTAGCGGACGGGCGGAGTCTACAGGAAGACGTAGTGGCGCACCGGGGCGATTTCCGGAATCCAGCGCCCCAGGATGAATTGGAGGCGAAGTTCCTGTCCCTTTCCCGGGATGTCCTGGGGCAGGACGGGGCCATGGCGGTGATTGAAGCAGTTGGCCGGATGGACGCCATCGAGAACGTGAATACGCTGACCGAATTGTGCCAGGGAGGCTAGGCGGACAAAGCTAGTAGAACAAGGCTAGGCGAACACTGACAGTGGATTCAGCGACCCCGGCGGGTCGTAAACGTCGAGTTGCTCCCGGCGTTTCAGGTAGGTGACCACCGCGTAGGTCAACGGAGTGGCCAGCGCTTCGTAGGCGATCTTGGCAAACCATTGGATCAGCACGATCCGGAAGAGTTGGTCCGTGGGCAGGTCTCCGCCTATGCCAAAGGCGATGAAAATGAACACGAAGGAATCGAATCCCTGTCCCACCACCGTCGAACTAATGGTGCGCAGCCACAGGAAGCGTCCCTCAGTGACGTTTTTGAGCCAGGCCAGTACCATTGAGTTGGAGAACTCGCCCACCAGGTAGGCGGCAAAGGAGCCCAGCAGCACCCACCGCGCCTGGCCAAGTATAGCGTCGTAGGCTTCCTGGTTGGCCCAGAATATCTCGGCAGGGATAAGCCCGCCGAGCCAAATGAACAGGGCCCCCAACGCGTTGCAGGCGAACCCCAGCCAGATTACACCGCGCGCTAGTTTGAACCCGTAAACCTCGGTAAGAACATCGCCGATGATGTAGCTGACCGGGAAAACGACCATTGCCGCTGGCAAAAACAACAGATCGCTTCCCAGAAATTGGAAGGGCAGCGTCCCAACGTGAATCAGCTTGACCGCGATGATGTTGGAAACCAGGAGCACGGTCACGAACAGGGCCACCACCACCACAAAAGCGCCCGAAAACCTCATTCGTCAGCTGCCTGGAGCATCATAGTTGACTGAAACCACGGTGTGGATTCCACCCCGTACCCGGTAATCCAGGGCGATTTTCATGCGGCGGGGGTGGCACAGGGCCACGAGGTCGTTGAGAATTCGGTTCGCCGCGGATTCCTGAACTATTCCTACCGAGCGGTAAGACATGAGGTAATATTTGAGGGATTTCAGCTCGATGCAGGACAGGCCCGGAACGTAGGAGATGTCCAGGGCGCCATAGTCGGGCTGCCCGGTCCAGGGGCAAACCGCGGTGAACTCATCGGTGTCCAACTGCACCAGGGTTTCCTGCTCCGGAAACTCGTTCTCAAACGCAAGGAGACAACCGGGGTCAATGGCAGAGTAATCCCTGATCTGGACCCGGTGGTCCAGGTTGTCATACTGGTCCTTAAGTTCGCTGATAGTCGCCACGAAAAACCTCCGGCCAATCCGTAAGGAGAAAACCGTGGGACACATATTAGAGTGCAGCCCCAAGAGTGTCAAAACGCCGCCGCCGGTCCTGAAACAAAGCAATCGAATTCCAAACCGCCAACGCAGCGTTCAAAAATCACCTCTCGTGTTCGCGGAGTATGAGAGTAGGCCTGTACCCCCGTGATTCTGACCCCAACGGGGACCCAGAGCCTCCAGCACCGTCATTCCCGTTGCGACGGGAATCCGGAGCCCTAGTTGTCGTTCGAGCTGGAATTGGTGTGCGGCAATGGTCGGAGTGAAACGTCAGTCCCAATTCCCGCCGAGTCACAGCTGCCATTATGGTGTCAGCGCATTGTCAGGGCTCTGGATTTCCGTTGCGAGGGGAATAACAGGTAGGAAGCGGCTGGAATTGCGGAAGCGGGTCGGGGTGGCCCCGGAAGACCGGAAGGAAGGATGTCTAGAGTTAGACTGCTACCGTCGAGGCGTCATGCGGCCTTGATTTATGCAGCCTCGATTTATGCAGCCTCGATGCCGGTGCGTACGAAGTCCCGACCCTTAAATAGAAGGGGCTCCCGGGTAGCTTCGGCAAGGGCGTAGGCGAAGCAGTCGCCGAAGTTCAGTGCTGCCGGGTGGTTCCCCTTGCCGAACCGCCGCCAGGCCCGTCGCGCGGCCTGCGCATGGCTGACGGTGACCGGCTCCAACTCAATCCCGGCCTCTTGCAGGAAGGCATCGAGTTCGTAACCGGCCGCGGCGCCACTGCGGCTTTCAAGGACTATGGTCGTTTCCACAAGAGTGGCGACCGACATGCGGCGGGAAGATGCCGTCACGATAGCCCTTGCAAGGCGCTCCGCGTCCGACTCGTGGAACAAGATCGCAAGGACCGCCGACGTGTCAACGATCACTTTGGCAGCCCTCGCTCGTCGTACAGAAAGTCGCCGTGCTCGACGGCGGAGGGGCCGTCTCCCAACATGCTTGCGCAGCGCTCTCCAATGGCGAGAAGTCGCTGAACGCGGGCTTCGGCGCTGCGCTCGCTCCTCTCGCGTACCAGGCGCTCCTTGAGGGCCACCGTGATCGCGCCGGTCATGGTCTCGCCTGTAAGGCTGGCCAGTTCACTGGCCAGCCGGCAGGTATCTTCGTTTTTGATGTTGAGACTCACCTTGCGTCCTTTGAGGTAGAAGCATTGTTAGCGCGTCTACCATACCACCGGCTCCCCGTCTGACGCAACGCTGTTCCGGCCTCTCACCCGTTTCCCCCGACCCCTCCGGCCGCGGGCCTCCCGTTATTCCATCCGCGACGAGAATGCAGAGACCTCGTTGTCGTTCGATATGGTTGACGAATGCAAAACCAGACTCGACCGCTGTCCACCCGCCGCGTCCTCTGTGCCATAGCCGTGTTGGCCCATGGTCGCGGCTCTGGATTCCCGCTGCTGTGACAATTACGATAGGTGAGGGCATCCACCCGGAGGATCCCGAACTTGACGTGGAATGCAAACTTGATTACGGTCAAAACATGGTTGCCCTCGGTCGGACCATCCGCCAACTTGCGGCGCGAGCCGGGTTGTGGCTATGATTGCACTCAATAACTTGCCCGAGGTTTCCGAATGCCGCACACGCTGGCGGACCTGGACGCCATGACCCTGACCGAAGCCCACAGTTTGAGCTTGGCGCAACGAGACCATCTGCTGGAACTGATCATTGCCGATGGCCGCCACCAGTCCACAGACCAGCATTCTTACCGGGACGGCCTCTATTGCGACTACTTCGAGGAAGACCTGGTAAGGATGCTCAAGGTAAAAGCCGTAAAGGTGCTTTGCCGGGGCACCACCGCTTCCGGGTTTGACGGGGTAATGGTGGGCGAAGATGACGAAGAGCAGTACCGGGCTGCTTTCAGCCACGTCGACACGACCTTGAAAGCCGCCGGCGCCAGCTTTGACCGGGTGGTGACCCTGGTGGTATTTTTAACCAACATGGACAACTGGCCGTTGCTCAACCAGGTTTACCGGGAATTCATTCCGAATCCTCCATGCCGGGCCGTGCTGGGGACTACCGGGCTGGCCCAAAAGCCCCTATCTATTGAAATTGTGGAGTGCATTGCCTACAAAGTAGCCCCCTAGCTATTTCCTGGGCCCGGAGAACCGAAAATCTACCCGATAACACTTTAGGAGGAAACATGGCAGAATTGACTCTTGGCTACCAAGTGCACAGTTACAGCACAGGCACCCCCGGCCGGGCCCTGGTCAACGCCAGGACCCACCATTGGGTGGCCGACGGCGGCGGCGGAGAAGCGGTGGGCGCCGGTGAACTGTTCCTATCGGGCATTGCCGCCTGCGCCGTAAACATGGTGGAAAGGATTGCCAGTGAAGAGTCCGTCGCCCTGGATTGGATGGACGTCAGCGTGGCTTCCTACCGTGACTCGGACGCCGACCACGGTGACCTCACCCTCTATGACGCGATCCGCGTGAATTTCGAAATGTGGGGTGTGGATGACGACCAGGCCCATGAGTTGGTGACAAAGTGGAAGCAGCGTTGACCCCTCTATGGATCGGTCGCCGTGGCGACCCCAGATACCACCGTGGATTTGACGTCTCACGGTGAAGCCCACTAGAAGGGCTGGAAACCTACCCTCTCAGGACATCCAAAGGTCCCGTCCACCGGATCAAGGCCGGTGGACGGTACCGTAGCCTCACGCCGAAAAAACAGCATCGGAATGCCCGCTGCGGGTTCCGGCGGCAGTTTACGGCCTCCGCTCGGTAGACTGGAACAATCCTCCCCGCCTTCTCTCCTAAGATCCTCCGCTTGGTCTTGTTAGCCGTCTGAGACCCAATGGCCGGATTTCCCAGACAACGCGTTTTCCGTAAAGCGGACACTCCCCTTCCGGTAGCTATAATTGAGTGTCTGGCCCGTGTGCATCTCCCGTTTGAATCTTGGGCAGACTGAGGTCTCCGAGTCATCGAGAACTACGTGATCGCAGCGGTCGGCGCCGCCGTTGGCAGCAGTGAAGGTCTGGTCCGTGACTTCGCCACAATTATGGCGGTAGCCGGAGGGGCTTTGCTGTTGTTCCGCCAATTCAAGCTGCCCCCGGTGTTGGGGTACCTGGTGGCAGGTGTGATCATCGGACCCTACACCTTGCCCAATCCGCCTGTGGAAAACGTGGAAACCATCGGGCTGCTGGCGGACCTGGGCCTGGTGCTTTTGCTTTTCGGCATCGGGTTGGAGATGGGCTGGCAACGGATCCGGGGCATCGGACCCACGGTGGTGTTCATAGCCCTGTTGGAATTCATCATCATGTTGGCCCTCGGCTACCAGGTGGCGCGGTGGCTGGGTTGGGGCAGCTTGGAGGGCATATTCCTGGGTGTCAGCATTTCCATCAGCAGCTCGGCCATTCTGATGAAGATGCTGAGGGACACGGGCAACCTGCAGGAGACTCGGGGAAGGCTCATCGTAGGCATCCTGGTGGTAGAGGACTTCATCGCCGTGGTGATGCTGACAGTGCTTGCCGGTGTCGCCTCCTCTGGAGCTGCCAGCCCGTCCGAGGTTGGCCTTCTGGTGGGAAAGCTGGCAATCTTCGGCCTCGGCGCCCTGGGATTCGGCGCACTTTTTGCACCCCGGTTGGTGAACTTCATCAGCCGGTTCAAGTCCGATGAAACGCTGCTGATAACGGGTCTGGCATTGTGTTTTGTATTGGCGTTGGCGGGGCAGCAACTTGGGCTGTCGGCGGCGGCGGGGGCTTTCTTTATCGGCGCGGTCCTGGGCGATTCTCCTCAATCGGAAGAGATGGGCCGCGTTATGAGCCCGGTACGAGATATGTTCGCGGCCATCTTCTTCGTGTCCATTGGCATGCTGCTGGATGTTTCGCAATTCCAGGAATACTGGGTCCCTTCGCTGGTGGTGTCCGGCGTGTTTATTGTAGGCAAGGTTTTGGCGGATACCGCCGGAACCCTCCTTGCCGGGTACCGAGGGAGAACCGCGTTGAAGGTGGGACTGGGTATGCCCCAAACGGGGGAGTTCTCCCTGGCCATAGCTAAAGTCGGGACGGATTTCGGCGTTGTTGGGGGGTTCATGTACCCGGTGATGGCGGTGACCACAGTGATCACCGCGCTGGTTTACCCCACTTTGTTTCATTCGGCCGATGCTCTGGCCGATTTTCTGGACCGGCGTTCGCCTGCTGTGTTAAAGCGGTACGGCGATAGCCTGTTCCTTATGCTGGCGGCCCTGAGCAGCGCTCTAACTTTCAACAGCCCAAGAGCCCGCCGGGTTCAACGGCTGGCAAAGCTCATCGTTCTGAACCTGGCGATAATCCTCGTGTTGATTGGAGTCGGGACCGGAGTCTTGAGGTCGGTGGAAGGTGTGGCGCAACTCATCGGTGTGAAAGAGGGTCTGGTGGGCCTGTTGATTGGAAGTTCGGTGCTCGCCCTCTGTGTTCCCTCCGCGGTGGCCATTTGGCGGTACCTGCGACGCTTGTCCGAAGAAATAACCCGTTTCGTCTTCCCCCATGCTACGACCATTAACCGGGGCGCAGGCGGCAACCGGGGGACGACCGGCAACCGGGGCGCAGGCCGGAACAACACGGCGTTGATCCTCAGGGACAGCATTTTGGTGCTGCTGCTGGCGGTCCCGACTATCTTGAGCATTCCGTTAATCTCTGAAATGCTTTCTCTCGGTGGTTTGTCGGCACCGGTGCCGATTTTGATTCTTGCAGTCCTGTTGGTGGTAGTGGCATGGACAGCCTTCCAAATCCAGGGCCATCTGGAGGGAGCATTCGGCCAAGCCATTCTCGGCTCCCAGGGCCTGCGGCGGACCAGACCTCCCCGCATCGAACGGCGCCGGTCAAGGCCATTAAGAGACGTTGAGACGCTCGACCCAACCGAGCCGACCACACCCTATGAGTCCTACGACGATTGAAGTGGAGTCGGCGGCGGCCCAGTTGGGTCCGGATGATAGAATAGCCAAGGTCTCGGGCGTTTAAACGGCCAACCAACCCGTCGACCGTAACCTTAAGCCCGGTATCGGCGGCCGGTTGGTCCGGTGGCCCGGCAATCAACGGAGGGTTCGACCATGCGCATCTGCTCCTTTCTACCCAGCGCTACCGAGATTGTGTACGAACTGGGCCTTGAGGACCAACTCTTCGGGGTCACTCACGAATGTGACTACCCCCGCTCTGCCAGCAGCAAGCCCCACGTCGTGCGTAGCGTCTTCGACGGGATGCAACCTACCAGCGCCGAAATCAGCCAGGTGATATCCAAAAGGCTGGAAGAGGGCCTGGGCATATACGAAATAGACCAGGACACGCTGCAGGAAGCGCAGCCCGATCTTCTCTTGACGCAGGCCATCTGCGAAGTTTGAGCCATCTCATCTCGGCAGGTGGCCGAGGCGAGCGTTTCCCTGGCGAAAGAACCCGAGGTAATATCCCTGGACCCTCAGTTTGTCGGCGATGTTTTGGAAGACATACGGACCGTGGGCCGGGCCACCGGAACCCTGGATAAGGCCGAGGCCATCGCCGCCAAAATGCAGTCCCGGATCGACGCGGTTGCCGCCAGGGCACAAGCCGCCGCCACCCGGCCCAGGGTGCTGAGTTTGGAATGGATTGAGCCTTTGATCTACGCCGGGCACTGGATCCCGGAGATGGTGGAGATGGCCGGGGGAGAGAATTGTTTCGGCAGCAAGGACGCGGGCTCGGGGCCCCTGGAGTGGAGTGACCTGGTGGCCAGCCAACCGGAGGTCATCATTTTCATGCCCTGCGGGTTCGACGTGAAAAGGGCCCTTCAGGACGTGCCATTGCTGGCGGCCAATGAGGCCTGGGCCTCACTGCCGGCAGTCCGGAACCAGAGGGTGTATGTCATAGACGCCAGCGCCTACACCAGCCGTTCCGGCCCCAGGTTGGTCACCGGGTTGGAAGTCATGGCCGAGATGATGCACCCCGACCTGTTCTCCGGGTTGGTGCCCGAGGGTGGGGGGCTCAGAATCTACGGCAACCTGACCAAGGTTTAGGTCCAAGTTTTAGATTAATAGGGGAATTGAGGGGTTAGTTTAACCGGGGACCCTGGAACGGGTTTCGTTTTGCCACTTCGGTCGCCAGCGTCTCGTTGCCTTTGACCAGAAGAGGCAGCAGCCGCTCCAGCCGTTGGCCGGCCGTGGGCGCCTCAAGCAAAGTCTGGCGCAAGTTGGTGGGAAGGTCCAGACTGCTCGCTACCCGGTAGGACAGTTCGGAGGGGTCGGTTGGGGAGTCACCCCCGGCGGACCATCCCCCGGCCAGGGATGACAGGTGCCCCAAATAACTGGAGTAGGCCTCGCCGATTTCCGCCAGCATGCCCGGCTCAATGTTCCCGGCCGATTCCTCCATAAACTCAACCTGACCCACCAGGTGAGGCTCTTGCTGGGTCATTTCCACTACTTGAAAGCGGCGTTCCCCCTGGGTAATCAGGTTCATCCGGCCGTCTTCCATCCTTTCCACCTGGAGGATTCGCGCCGATGTCCCCATGCGAAATGGGATTGCACCGCCGCCCACCTCCTGACCTTCCCGGATCAGGACGACGCCAAAGGGACTTCTGCTGTCCAGGCAATCTCCGATCATCTTCTTATACCGTTCTTCGAAGATGTGGAGCGGCAGCGGCATTCCCGGGAACAGCACGAGGTTGAGCGGGAAAAGCGGTAACTCGACGGTTTGGCCGCCTGATTCTGCGTTCTGTTCGACCATTACCCTGCGAGTATATCCCGGAGTCGATTTACAGGCAAGAAATCCGCAGCGTGGCGCGGGGCAATTGTACTCAGAACCCCATCAACCAAACCCTGTCCGTAGCAAATAGGAGCCGGCGAACGCCCCATTCGCTGAACTCGTTAGCCCCTGCCGGATGACTCCAGGAATCGCCAACCCGGCAGGTCCACTCTCCAGTCCCCGTCCTCCCAGAGCATCGGCAGCACAATTCCCGACATCAACTTGCCGCGAGACACCAGCGTGGTTTCTTCGGTGACACCGAATGGCAGGAAGGCGAAGGCGTGTTGGTCGTCCACGTAGTTGGTGGGGGAAATCCCCAGGTCGGTCAGGTCTTCCAGCGGCCACAACCGAAGGACGGTGTTGCGGAAGTCCTCCAGCAGGGACTCCCGGCTGGGGTGGCCGCCATCGTACGCTGCCCGGTAGGCGATTTGCATGTCTATTTCGTTCCTGGTGGCCCAAACCCCCAGGCGCATGCCGCGGGTCTCTTTGGACAGCATGGACCACGCCAGGTCCATGTTTCCCTCCCGAATGGCGCCGGCGAACTCACCGGCTCTTTCGCCGCACGAATCCGGCTCGTCTCCCCTTTTTCTACCGGGAATCCTCATGTTTTTCCCTAGTCCATCAGATTAGGCATCAACGCCTCAGTCATTGACGCCTCAGTCATCAACTCAGCTTGGCCCATGTGGGACTGCAAGGCCTACCAACCGATTGCATAGCCATCCCTTCGCGGGTCGGCGGCGCCCGACAGGCTGCCTTCCTCTGGGTCCACCTGGATCATAACCTCGCTGCCCGCGGCTTCCCAGGGACCGATCAGGTTGATGTTATGTCCCCGTGACGCCAGCCCGTCCTGTACGTCAGCGGAAAACCGGCTTTCCAGGTAAAGCAGGTCGTCGCACACGTGCGGGTAGTTTGATTCGGTGGGGCTTTGAGTATCGCGCCACCGTGGAGATTCCACCGCCTCGGCAACGGTCATTCCGAAGTCAACCAGGTGAGAAATGACCTGGAGGTTGGTTTGGACCTGGGTGTCCGCGCCGGGTGTCCCGCAGACCAGAACAAGTTGGCCGGGAGCGGCTGGGCCTGCTGAGTCGGAGCCGTTGAAGGCCATCACCGGATTCATGGTGTGGCGCACCCGCTTGCCGGGGGCCAGGCAGTCCACGTGGTCCGGTTCCAGGTGCCAGTAGGTCATGCGATTGTTCAACAAAATGCCCGTGTTTCCGGCAATCAGGCGGGAACCCCAGGCGCTCTGTATGCTTTGCAACTGGCACACGGCGTTGCCCCATTGGTCAACCACGGCAAAGCAGGTAGTGTCTTCCTCGGGACGGCCGGCAGCGGCGGTGGTTCTGGACCCGGCCCCGGCTTGAACGGGTTGATGAACCCAGGGCTGACCGGAGGTTGCCGCCGCGGCCCTGCCCGGATCGATAAGCTTTGCCCGCTCCAGGGCGTACTCCTTGGAAACCAGTCCCTGAATTGGCACGTCGATGAAATCCGGATCGGCGACGAAGGCTTCCCGGTCGGCAAAAGCCAGCTTTTTGGCTTCCACCATCAGGTGGATTGATTCGGCGGTGTTGCAGCCCATGGACTTGATATCGAACTGCTCCACCAGGCTCAGCTCCTGGAGCAATATGTGGCCGCTGGAGTTTGGCGGCGCCTCGTAGACGGTGTTCCCCCGGTAGGTCGTGGAAATGGGTTCCTGCCAGCGGCAGCGGCAACCGGCAAAGTCCCGGAGCGACAGAATGCCGCCCTGCTCCCGGCTGAATTCCACGATGGCCTCGGCAATCTCCCCTTGGTAAAAAGCGTCCCGGCCGCCGTCAACGATTGCCCGGAAAGTGCGGGCCAAATCCTTCTGGTACATGGCCTGGCCGGGCTGGAGGGGCGCCCCATCCCTGGTGAAAACGGCCCTCGAAGTGGGAAATTCGCACAGCAGGCGGTCCCCGGCGATGGCCCGGGACAGCACGTGGCTAACCGGGAACCCGTTGTCCGCCAGGTCGATGGCCGGGGCGAAGACCTGCGAGAGGGACAGGGAGCCGTAACGCTCGTGGGCAGCCAGCCAGCTATCGACCAAGCCGGGCGTCGAAACTGAAAGGATGCCGGTCGAAGGGATGCCGCTCAACCCGTCAGCGTAATACTCCCGTGTTGCCGCCAGGGGAGCGGCGCCGGTGCCGTTGCACACCTCAATCCGCCCGGTTTCTTTCTGGTAAACCATGATGAAACCGTCGCCGCCAACTCCCGACATCAGCGGCTCAACAACATTGAGGGCGGCGGCGGTGGCAATAGCGGCGTCCATCGCATTGCCGCCCATTTGCAGCATGGCGATTCCCGCTTGAGATGCCAGCGCGTGGCCGGAGGAGACCATACCCTTCCGGCCCATGACCACCGGCCGGTGGGCCTCAAAATTAACGCCGTGGGGTGATCCTGTCATTTGGGCCTCCGGGTCTATGGATTGAGAGGTAGACGGTGAGGGCGTGTTCACCGCAGAGCGCGCAGAGCGCTCGGAGTTTTTTATTTGGGCCCATTGTATCCAAAAACCATTGTACCCAAAAACCTTTGCGCTCTCTGCGGTGAATGGGGCTATGGATTCCCCCTGCGTCAAGGCAGGCCGCGGGCATTTAGGCGCTGCCGGGAGAAAGTTGGACGCAAAAAACCGGGCCCCGATAAATCGAGGCCCGGATCAATTTCGAATCTTGACGGAGTCTAGTGTCTAATGGCCACCGCCGCAACCACCGTTTCCGCAGCCACAGCCGCCGCTGCCACAGCCGCCACTGCCACAGCCGCAACCGCCGGCGCTGGCAAACATTGGGTTGTTGATCACGAAACCCACCTGTCCACCCAGGTTTTCCACGTAGTCGATGGTGGCTTCTTCCAAGAACGGAGCGCTGTCCGAGTCCATCAGGAAGTTGACCCCATCCACAATCAAGACGGTGTCGTCGGCCTGGCTTTCCTTTTCCATGGTCAGCATATACTGGACGCCGCCGGTTTCCGCCGGCATGGCGATGACGCGCAACGAGCCGGTCTCTTCGCCTTGCTCTTCCATTACTCCCTTGAGCTTTTCCACGGCCAGCGTTGTGATTTCCATTATTCAGACGCTCCTATTTCAGATCGGTTCCGAGATCGGTCCCGATTTACCGGTCTAACCCGATCCCTGCACCCACGAGGAATCTACTGGGTAACTGTTACAACCTAACATAGCGCATCCTACGAAGTCAACGCCATGCCTGCAAGCCCAAAGCGATTCTGCGGAAGGACACTATTGCTGTCACCCGTTCATTGACAGGTTGGAAAACGCTTCTCTACGCTAAACGGCAACAGTTGAAACGGGAAATCACCGGGGAGACCAGGCTCCCCTCACCGAAAGGGACGACCCTTGAGCAAGGGCCGTCCCTTTTTTATTCCCCGCTCAACTCCACATATGCCGGTAGAGGGAGAAGATGACAGAACAGATGGGTCCCAGGCAACTTAGTTGGGAAAGGGAACGGATGCTGGAAGCATTGGATGCGTATCGCCGCGGCCTCTGCGAGCCTCCCGTTATCCGCAAATGGAGCGCCGCCCCGGCAGCGGGGGAGACTCGCGCCAACGTCACCGGGGAGTACGAGGACTCGGGTGGTTCCGACGGTCTTACCGACGCGACCGCCATGACCTTTGTGATCTCCACCGACGAGGTCGACCATCATGGAGACATTATCTCCGCCCGCGGTTGGCAACTGGATACCTACAAAAATAACCCGGTCTTCATGTGGGCCCACGACTATGCCAGGCCGGTCATCGGCCGGGCCGTGGAGGTTTGGTCCGAGCCGCATTCGCTGATGGCCCGCATGGAATTCGCACCCACGAATTTCGCTCGAGAGATTGCTGGCCTGTATCAGGCCGGTTACCAAAGGGGAGTCTCCGTCGGGTTCAAGCCGCTGCGCTTCGAAGAGCGGCGGCACTCAAAAACCGGCGCCCTGCTGGGACTGCGGTTCCTGGAACAGGAGCTCTTGGAGACCAGCGCAGTGCCGGTCCCCGCCAACCGCAGCGCCCTGCGCCGGGCCCTGGCCCAGGCTCCCATTTCCAGGGAGTACCTGCAACGGAACTCCGCAGGCCTTGGGGGCGCGGTCCACCATCAGGATGAAGGGCGCCGGGATGACGGGCGCCAGGATGACGAAGCCCGGACAGCGTCGCTGCAACTGGTCTGGCCCGAACTTTCGGCCCGGCTGGACGATTTGGAAAAGCTGGCCGGGGAATTGGCCGGAATGTCCCGGCAAGTTGCGCGACATGGTGCAGACGGCGCCGACCCGGCCGGCGGGTCGGCAACTCTGATGCAACTCCTGCAAGCGTTGCGCTGGGAGCCCCACGGGTAGAACCATCGGTAAACCCACGGTCGGTAAACCAACGGGTAGAACCACAAGTAGAACCACCGGCAGAACCACGTGGAACATTTGGAAAGACCTGATTTGGAGGAGATAACAATGGCTATCGGATCACAGGACCTGGAAATCATCAAACAAGAGGTGGGGGCCATCAAGGATTTCTACCAGTCCCGTATGGACGAAGAAATACCGCCCCTCAAGGAGGAAATTGCCCGGGTGGAAGCCCAGGTGAACCGGGTGCGGGACATGTGGCGGGATGGTGAGAAGCGGGCCATCATGTCGTCCGTCACCGGAGCGGGCCGGTTGCGGGTCCCCTACGGCAAGTACACCGGGTTGGACCACCTGGACCTGGCCTGCGTGAATTCCCTGCTTTCCGCGCAGCAGCGGGACCCGTCGGGGGTCAACCCGCGGATGTTGGACGAATGGCAGACCAACCTCAAAGCAGCCATGGACTCCACGACCGGAGGCGCCGGGGACGAACTGGTGGACACCCAGGAAGCCCGGGCGATGTGGGAGGACGTCAACCAGGAGACGGCGATCGCTCCGTTGTTCCCGTCGGTACAAATGCCCAGCAACCCGTTTCAGATACCGCTGCAAATGGGAGACGTCAACTGGTACCCCGGAGTGGAAAACGCGGCAACCAAGTCCACCGCGCTGGCCACCGGACGCCAAACCCTGACCGCGTTCGAATTGATGGCTGAGGTGCCCTGGTCCTACGACCTGGACGAGGACGCCGTCATCGCCATGATGGATGAACTGCGGCGCCACCTGATGCGAAACGCCCGCGAGGTCATCGACGACGTGCTGCTCAACGCGGACACCGCCACCACCAACAACATCAACGCCGACGGCGCCACCATCTCTGCCAACGACGCCGGCAAGGCCCAGTGGCTGCTGGGCTTCGACGGGCTGGCCAAGCTCCCCCTGGTGGACAATGTTTCCCAGGCGAACAACCACAGCGCCGCCGTGTCCGACGACATGTTCAACGAGGTACGCGCCAAGCTGGGGAAGTACGGCGTTCGACCGTCGGAACTGGTTTACGTCACCGACATTAACACCTTCATCCGCTCCCTGAGCATCGGCAACTTTCGTACCCTGGACAAATTCGGGCCGCAGGCAACCGTCCTGACCGGCCAGCTTGGCGCAGTGGAGGGCGTGCCGGTCATCGTTTCCGAACAGATGGCTCTGGCCGACACTGACGGTAAGGTCACTTCCGCCGGAAACAACGCAGACACGGGTCGCCTTCTGATTTTCAACCGGAGCCAGTGGCGCATCGGGTTCCGCCGTGAACTGGCTATTGAGACCGCTAGAAACGTGCAAAAGCGGCAAAACGTGATGGTCATAAGCTTCCGGCTGGCCTTCCAGGAGCGGACCGGCGCCCGGGCGACCGCCATCCACACCGCCATGCAATACAACATAACCGGCGTCTAGGCCACCGGCATCCAGGCGACTGGCATTTAGACACTGGGACGCCAACAGCCTTCTCCGCCGGCGCAATTGGGCAATCGTCGCCGGCGGGGAAACGGCTCAAATTTCCAGCGAACAATTCAGGCATCGGGGGTTGGGAAATGCTGTCCACTAATGACTTCGCACAACGGGTTTGGGTGTCCCTGGAGGACATCCGGGAACGCCTTGCGGTCCTGGAGACCGAAATGCGTCACACCCGGTGCCACCTGCACCGTCTGGAATCGAACCAGCACAGCCACCCGCCAGTAAACCAAGGGGCCAGCCCCGCAGGCCCGACCTGGGTTAACCAGGCCGGGCAGGCTGTCAGCGACCTGTTCCCGGTCAACGGAGCAACCTTCACGCTCAGGTTGAGTCGCCGGGCCCTGGGCGGAGGCGGCATTCTGGGCGGGGGTCTGGCCGGCATAGCCGCCGGGACCGCCAAAGCCCTGGGATGGTGGTAGGGGCCGGCCCCCTACCACCATCTCTTGCCGGCCGCTGATGATTTCCAACTCCAAAATCCACAAGCCCGAGGCCCGCAGGGCAATCGCAGTGCAAACCGTCGGATCAGCGGCTAACCCCCCTTGTCCCGGCAAAGACAGGAGCAAGGTGCGGTCATACCCCAGACCCCGTCGTTACTATGAAAATAGGCCATTTTCATCCTCATGTGTGGCCTGGACAAGGCCATGGCAATTCTCGTCGCAACGGGAATCCAGAGCCCACATCCTGTGCCAGCACGGTTATGAAATCTGGTACACCCGGAGCAGTACATTCTGTGCGCGGGTAAGCACTATTCCTCATCGAAAGGGCTCTGGATTCCCGTTGCGACGAGAATGACGGGGGCGGGCGTTGCGACGAGAATGACCATGGCCTCGCCAAGGCCACACCTGAGTTTGAAAATGGCCTATTTTCATAATAATGACCGGGGCGGCGGGCGTTGCGGCGAGAATTACGGAGACAATTGACAGACCCTGGCCGCCACTGCGGCGGCGTGATGACACGCCCATCGCCGGGCGATATACTGGGCTCACCGCTTCCAAGTAGTCATACGTATAGGGAGGACGACCTCCATGAGTTGGGATTTCGAACTGGTGGCCGGTCCCTACAACGGGACCACCGAGGGCCCGGTGTGGGATGGGCAAGCCCTTCTCTTCAGCCACATTCCCGCCAACTGCATCCTGCGATACGACCCAAAAACCGGCGACATCACTGAATTTTTCACCGGAACCCAGCGCACCAACGGGCTGTGTTTCGACTCCCAGGGAAACCTTTACGGTTGTCAGAGCGCCGGACGTCGTATCGTCCGCTTCGAACGCGACGGGACAACCATCACCTCCCTGCCCCACCAACTCGACGGCAAACGCCACAATAACCCCAACGACCTGGCCGTGGACAAGCAGGGCCGCATTTGGTTCACCGACCCCTTCAACGGCTCCGCCGGGGACCAGGAACTGGACCACATGTCGGTTTTGCAGTTGGACCCCCAACCCGGCGGCGGCTGGACGTTGAACCGGGCCACCTTCGACGTGAGCCGGCCCAATGGCATCCTTATCTCACGGGATCAAAAGACCCTCTACGTGGCCCAGAGCGACTACACCCCCGGCCAACCCAGGCAGCTGCGGGCCTATCCGATAAACGACGACGGCTCCCTTGGCCCATTCAAGACTCTGCACACCTTTGGCATCGACCACCAAGGAGTGCAGCGGGGCGTTGACGGGATGACCCTCGACGCCGACGGGAATATCGTGGTTTGCGCCGGTTGGGAGCAAAGTGGGCCCGGGCCGATGATCTACGTTTTCGCTCCGTCGGGGCGGATACTTGAAACCCATCCAATGCGGGTTGACCGCCCCACCAACTGCTGTTTCGGCGACGCCGACATGCGGACCCTCTACGTGACCACCGGCGGCGGCCACCTGCTGCGAGCCAGGACCGACCGCACCGGATGGATCATGTGGCCATGAGCGGCCCGGACCCGGACCAAGACATCGCGGTTGACCGTGACGGGTCGGTGGCCACTGTCACTATAAACCGCCCCAGCCAGCGAAACGCGATCAGCTTCGCCATGTGGGGCCGGTTGGCCGATCTACTGAGGGAACTGGACCCCGACCGCCAGATACGGGCCGTGGTCATTACGGGAGCCGGAGGCCAGGCGTTTTCCGCCGGAGCCGACATCAGCGATTTCGAAGAGCACCGGTCGGATTCGGCAAAGGGCCGCGGGTATAACGATGCGGTCAATGGCCTGCTGACCGCCGTGTCCAACATGGCAACACCGACCATATCCATGATTCGGGGCTTCGCGGTTGGCGGGGGCTGCGAACTCGCTATCGCCACCGACCTCCGCATCGCCGCCGAAGGCAGCAGGTTCGGCATCCCGGTCGCCCGGCTGGGAATATCGATTGGACATAGGGAAATGCGCGGGTTGGTCGACTTGGTTGGCAAGGGCAACGCGCTTTACATCCTCCTCTCCGGCCGCTTGATCAGCGCCCAAGAGGCAAAGGACATGGGCCTGGTCAACCAGGTAACCTCCGATGAAGACTTGGAAGAGGTTGCCTACGGGCTGGCCCGTGAGGTGGCCGAACTGGCGCCCCTTTCCCACGCGGTCAACAAGCTTACGATGCAGCAGGCCCTGGCCAAGCCCCAATTATGTGACCTGACCCCGGAAGAGGCGGAACTTCCGACCGCCCAGTTCGACACCCTGGACTACCGGGAAGGCTACCGGGCTTTTCTGGAGAAACGCCGGCCCCTGTTTCGAGGGGAATAGGTCGGGCGTCCAATGTCCACCGGCGGGTCCACCCGCGCCAAAAGGGCCATTCGCGCCAAAAGGACGAGGGCAGACCTCCTCTTGACCCAGGCCGGGCTGGCTGAAAGCCGTGAGCAGGCCCAGGTTATGATCATGGAGGGAATGGTTTTCAGCCCCGCAGGCCGCGTCCTGAAACCCAGCTCCCTGTTTCCCGGCGACACCGATTTTGAAGTCAAAGGCCGGCTGCCCTTTGTGAGCCGGGGCGGTGTGAAGCTGGCCCACGCCCTGGACGCCTGGGGCACACCCGTCGATGGCTTGTCAGTCCTGGACGTGGGAGCATCCACAGGGGGATTCACCGACTGCCTCCTCCAACGCGGCGCTGCCAGGGTCTGTGCCCTCGACGTGGGGCACGGCCAGCTGGCCTACCGCATCAGGACCGACCCCCGGGTGACGGTCATGGAAAAGGTGAACGCCCGTCATCCCTTTGAAATTCCCTACCCGGCCGACCTGGCCACCATCGACGTTTCTTTCATTTCCCTGACGATGGTGCTGCCTGAAATCAGCAAAAACGTGAAGCCGGGTAGCCCTATCCTGGCCCTGGTCAAACCCCAATTCGAGGCGAAAAGGGAAGACGTGGGCCGCGGCGGAGTAATCAAGGACCCCAAAGTCCACGCTCGGGTACTGGGCCGGGTAATCAATTTGGCGGTAGACAACGGTTTCAGATTGCGGAATATCTGCCCCTCACCCATACTGGGCGACGCAGGAAACCGCGAGTTTTTCATGCTTCTGGAAAATAGGTGACACCCTTTCCGGGAAACGCCTGGACTGTACTGAATGCGGGACCGTACTCAATGACGGAGGATTAGGGAATGGATGTCGAGGAAGTGGCTGCGCTTTTGACTGCGCAGGGAAAAACCGTGTCGGTAGCCGAGGCTTGCACCTGCGGTTTGGTGGGGTACATGCTGGGCACCGTGCCGGGAAGCTCCCGGTATTTCCCCGGCGGCGTGGTGGCTTATACCGGCGGTTTGAAGCAGAAAATCCTGGGAGTCTCAGACGAGCTTTACAATACCAAGGGCAGTGTCTCCGAGGAGATGGCCATTGCCATGGCCGCGGGGGTGCGGGAATTGACGGGCACCGACTACGCCATTTCCACCACGGGTGTCACCGGTCCGGGCCAGGGCCGCTCCGGGGTGCCGATGGGCACTTTCTGGATCGGTCTCTCGGCCAAGGAAGGGCCGGACACTGCCATCGAAATCAACGTGGGCAGCGACCGTGACGGCAACAAGAGGGGAGCGGCTCAGGCCGCCATCGATCTCCTCGGCAGCCGTCTGAAAAACGGCTAGGGGCATCGATCTCCTCGGCAGCCGTCTGAAAAACGGCTACCTAGTATTACAACGACTGTTTCTCCAGAGCAGGGCGATTTTCGCGAACAATTCGAACCTGACAACGTGATGCGACGAGCCACCGCGATAGCACGCTGGCAGCTGAATACGAAGAGTAAGAGAACATATTTGGCGATCCGTCGTTGTAATACTAGAAGTCTGGCCGGAAAGCCATTGGCCGGGTTTCGTGCTACGCCATTCAGGCGTATTACAGACTTAAACAGCATTATAGTATATGTAATGCGTTTCAAAAACCTACTATTACATCGATATTCGATGTTGAGAAAACGGCAGCTTGGAGAGAATCGGGGTTTCCGTCCGAGTTTCTAGTATTACAACGACGGATTGCCAAATATGGTGTCTGATCCTTCGTATTCGGCCACGAGTGAGAAATCGCGGTACGCTCATGGCAGTACGGCTCAGGTCTAAATCGGTCGCGAAAATCGCCCTGTCAGATAAACCGTCGTTGTAATACTAGAGGTCTACAACGCCGTCCGAAGCACGGCTCGTTGACCTCGCGTTAGGGGCATCACGGTGAGGCCGGATTGTTGACCATTTTCGGCTCCATTGCCGTCGGCATCATGTTCTTATCCTACCTGCTGGAACGCCACAGCAAATGGATGGTGTTAGTCTTCGCCCTGGGATCGGCGCTGACCGCGGCCTACAGCGGTCTTGAACAAGTTTACCCGATCACTGTGATTGAAGGCCTGTGGACTCTGGCCGCCCTGCAACGCTTCATCAGGCGCCACCGCAATGAATCATCGTCGGCCGGATGAGGCCCAACACGGGCTCAGCCCGGTCGCGCCGCGGCACCGTTGAATCCCTCAGGGTTCTTCAGTGGTCACTAAATCCTCCCAGTACTACTGTTGAACTAGAGAATTACCTAGTTTAATAAGGGAATTCTCGTCCTGATGGGAGGCATTAACACCCCCTCCCCCGTCATTTTCGGTCTGATGGGTGGCATTGACACCTCCCGTCATTCTCGTCGCAACGGGAATCCAGAGCCCTGGTTGCCGTCCAACACCTTGGTTGTAGCATGGGAGTTTTGGCGTTACGTGAACTCGGCAGCCTATAAGGATTGTCTGAATGCCCGCTTCTTAATCCCTCTCGCCACCCTCAGGCCGGTTCCAGGTGTTGCTGCGTCTCACTATTGTCCGCAATGCCCGCCCAATCGTACTCCATGGGAATCATCTCAACCTTACGCCAGGCCTCCGACTGGTCGTGGTAGTGTGGGCTGCCCGGATGTCCCGATGCCCCCAACGGGACTACCCACAGAGAGTTCTCCCAATCGGCGGTGTCGTAGGAGTACCGCGCCACCGAAAGGCTGATGACCGTAGCGAAATTGGCCGCAGCGTAGCCGCCGGCCAGTGGCGTGTCTCCGTCGCCGCTGCTGGGTATCGGCGGCGGGTCCAGCAGGTCGGCCAGGTCCCGCCGGCTCGCCGACAGCGTGTGGGCCGGTCTTGCCTGGTGCACATGGCCCCATTGCCACGCTTCCATGTCTCCACCCAGCCGCTCCGTCAATTCGGCCACCGCCTGGGTTAATGCCCGAGACATCAATCCCTGCCAGGTCTCACCGGGCGCGAGCATACGGCGGTCATCGTTGGCGATCAGCACAATCAGACGGGCCTTGAGGCGTCCCAAGAAGAGCCCAAGGCCCCTGCCCTCGGGTTTCCACGACGCCTCGGCCAGCTCGGGGCTAAGATACCCCTCCAACACGTCCTTCAGCAGGGCGTCTCGGAACGCGCTGTAAATGGTGGGCTCAACCGCGGCCGCGTCCATCCGGCAGTTCCAGCCGAGTAATTTTCCTTTGGCCCGGGCCGCCTCGGGGTTTTCCGGTGTCACCTCTTTGAGGAAACCCATGTAGGCTTGGGCTGGGACCGAGACCATTTCCCGGTGAACCTCCGCCATGTCCGCGGCGGACGGCCGGTCCAGGGACAGCAGGCGGTGAGTAACCCGTGCGGCCCGGAATCCGGGCGTGAAATCCAATGCGATGTAATAAGGGTAGTCCTCGCCCACCGGCCGGTTGTTGGCTGTAGCCACGTAGCCCGACTCCGGGTTCAGGCTGCGGGGCATTTCTTCGAAGGGAATGTAACCGCTCCACTCATGCTCCCCGGTCCAACCCGGCGCCGGGAGCCAGGCGTTGTCCATGGAACGAATGGGGATGCGTCCCCGGCACAGGTATCCGAAGTTGCCCTTCACGTCGGCCAACAGGAAGTTGTTGACCGGGTCTACCCAATCCCTCATGGACTCGACCAATTCATGGGCGTCTCCCGACCGCAGCATGGTGAGCAAAGTGTTGGTCCAGGCCGGAGCGCCTGACTCCGGGCCCTCGGTGGCGGTGTACTTGAAGCTCACCCCGGCCCCAGCTTCCGGGTCGCCCGCGATGATCGGACCGTGGTGTGTGACCACTGACTTGATGTCCCGGCTCTCGACGCCCTTGACCTTGATCGTTTCGTCGTAGACTTGCGCAGGCAACCAGCGGTCTTGGTACAGGTACTGCTCGGGGTGTTTGGGGTTGAACCGCTCGATGTAGAGGTCCTGGTAGTCGGCCCAGGTGTGGGTGACTGACCAGGCCACGTGGGCGTTGTGGCCGAAGTGGGGGAAGCCGGGCAGCCCCGCAAACGACAGCCCCACGACGTCGAAATCGGGGCAGGCTACGTGATTCTGGTAATAGGCATTGGGCGTATCCAGCGCCCGGTGAGAATCGCCCGCCAGGATTGGCATGCCGGATTTGGTGCGGTCGCCGGCCAGCGTGTAGCTGTTGCTGCCCAGGTCACTCTCATGCAGGTAATTCAAAGAACCGGCGCCCCGGCTCAACTCCTCCAGGCCGTCGTCCAGCGCCCCATCGTACACGTCGCCGGGAGGCAGTATCAGCAGATGGCCTGGCTCGTATCCTGGGAAAACCAAGGCCGCCTTTTCCGGGCCCAGCTTGCGGATCACCTGGGCCCGCCAGATCTTGGACTCAAACACCCCCATCAGGATGTGCCGCACTTTGTACACTACCAACCCGTCCCACGGCTCCCAGTGTTCGGGGATGATGCCTGAGATGCCGTACTCTACCGGAAGAGACTCGGTGGTCTGGATAAAAGCGTTAACCCCCCGGGCGTAGGCGTCGAACATCAGCTTGGTATCGCCCGTGGTGAACCGGTAGTCATCC
Organism: Dehalococcoidia bacterium; assembly: GCA_965226825.1. Lineage (GTDB taxonomy): Bacteria > Chloroflexota > Dehalococcoidia > Lucifugimonadales > UBA3495 > Io17-Chloro-G2. Next base: position 464,638 of record CBDDED010000002.1, on the reverse strand, counting down.
TTGGCGCTATCCACCAGCCGGAACCGGCGCATCAAAACGTCCTGGTCGACTGCCCCCTCTCCCACGACCTCCGCCCACCGGCCGCCGCCTCTGCGCCGGTCGTATTCCATCTGCCACAGCCGGTCTTGGGCCGTGAAAAACCCCTGGGCAAAGAACGCGTCCGCCAGGTTCGATGCCCTGGCGTGGGGAATGCCCCACCGGTCGCGGTGGATTTCAACCCTGTCGTTCAAGCCGGCCAATCTAACCGTACCGGTCACCCGCGGCAGGGACCCTTGCAACGCCTGCTGGTCAATCAAAGCCACCATGGCAACACTCCAAAACCAACTGAAATCTGAAACGTCCGAGGCCTAATATCTCACGGCCAGGCAAGTCGCGCCAACCCACCCACGCCCACCCCCCCGGACTTGTTCCATGTAACCGGAACAGTCTTACCTACCCCTACCGGTCATTCTCGTCGCAACGGGAATCCAGAGCCCTTCCCCGCGGCTAACCACGCTGGACCAAACCGGGAACATCCCCCACCCACCGGTCATTCTCGTCGCAACGGGAATCCAGAGCCCTTTCCCACATCCAACCAAGTAAGGCAATTCAAAAATTGTCCGGGTGGGACCGATCCCCGTGTGTAAGACGCTCAACCTTTTGCATCCCACAACAGGGCCTTTTCATGGTCTCCCGTTATTCCGGCCGCGGCGAGTCCTCCGATCTTGGAATTCGATAACCCTGCGGGTCCCCGACAGGGCCACCTGACGCGGGGATTGGGCAATTAATTTCATCCCTGCCAGAAGGCGGGAACGGGATAGCGCCGGGACCAGGGAACGAGGGAGCGAAGGAGGTCTTCGCGGTCGGGGAGGATGTCTTTGACCCGGCACCTCTCAAGGTATTTGTGGGCCGCCATGAATGATGGGAGCCGGAAGCCGGCGGAGGCCACCCGTTGGATAAAGACATGGGGCTGGGCCGGTGGTTGGCCGCTGGCTTGGACCACCGATGATTGGAGGCAGAACTCTTCGGCCAACCGGCGGAGCCGGACGACGGCAAGTTCCCGAGCCAGGGTCCGTTGTAGGGCGCGGATTCGGGCTCTGAGGGCACGCATAAGGCAATCACCTAATTTACTTATTGGGGTGTCGGAATTTTCGATTCGCCGGACATTTCCGGACATTTCCGGACATTTCCGGACATTCTGCCCCCGTTTCGGGTTTCGGGTTTCGGGTTTCGGGTTTCGGTGTCGGTGTCGGAATCGGGGATGACGGGCTGGCGTTATGGTAGGGAATGGTTTCCCAGGTTGGGAACGGGCAAGTGTCAGCCAGGTGTACGTTTGACGCGAGGGCGCGGAGGTGAAAGGGCGCGAAGGGGGGTACGGGGTTGGGGTTAGGTGGTGGAGCGTCCGGCGGGGGTGTCATTCCCTGGCCGTGTTGGCGTACGTAAAGGGCTCTGGATTCCCGCTGCGGCGGGAATGACGGGGGGAGGGGGCCAAACGACAATGAAAAGGCCCTGCATCCCCCAACTAGGTCTATTGACATAAATGGCTCTCGATTCTAATTGCCACGGATAGGACGGTTGGACGCCCATCTCCCGCGTTTGACCGAGGTCTGATGGGTGGCTAACATCCCTGAAGACCGTCCGGGAGGTCGACGCCTTCCGGAAACCCTACTTTCGATATCCGGAGACCGCAAAAATGCAGATAGCCCAGGGCATTTACAGCACCCACATCCAGGAAGACCCGAGTTCCTTCGGCGCAATGCACCCCGGCGGGACGCAGATTTACTTCGTTGGCGACCCCAACGACCACATGGTGCTCGTGGATTCGGGAGAGCCTTACCGGTCTTGGACCAGGCAGATATTGGACTATCACGCCGAGTTGGGCCGGCCCCGGATGTCGGCCATCTTGATCACCCACGGTCACGGCGACCATATCGGTGGACTAGACCGGCTCCAGGAAGCCTTCGATTGCCCGGTGCGGTGCCACCCCAAGCTAGAGCCCCGGTTGACCCACCAGCTTGGGCCGGGCACAGTCAACCAACTCCGCTCCCGTGAGGACGTAATCACCGGCGGCGGAGCAAAGCTCAAGGCCATTTTCACGCCCGGCCATGCCGACGACCACGTGTCCTACTTCATGCCTGCCGATCGCGTGGTGTTCAGCGGCGACACAGTCCTGGGAAACTCGTCCTCCAGCGTCCGTGACCTGGGCCAGTATATGAAATCCCTCCAGTTGTTGGCCGGGTTGCGCCCCAACCTGCTCTGTCCCGGCCACGGGCAGACCATCCAAAACGGATCGGCCCGAATCCAGGGGTACATCGAACACCGCCAGCGCAGAGAGGAACAGGTAGCCTCCGCCATTCAGTCCGGGGCAACCCGTGGACCGTGGACCAAATCGTGCGGATCGTTTATCCGGGCAACCTGCGCAAAAACCTCAAAGAGGCCGCCAGCCGCAACGTCCGAGCCCACCTGCAAAAACTCACCCAAGAAGGCAATGTCATTGAAGACTCCTCCACCTACGCACTAAGCGGGGGTTAACGGGGGGTCTAAGCGCCGATTGCGAGAGTGGACCAGGATATGCCCTAACCGGAGAAACCCGGGATTTAATTCTACATGCCGCGGCTTTGCGTGGACCGGAGCTGGTTCATGGTCCATGCGGCGGCGCTAGTGTTGACCGCCGCTGGCTTTCATGCATTCCTCGCGGGCGCACCCATCTCCCGCGGTCAGTACGGGGAGCGTCTCAGCCTAAAAGACCCCGACAAAAACAACCTCAAGTTCACCACGGACTTCCGTCAGGTCTACGTAACCGTGCTGGAAGTCTGGTTAGGCGCTCCCGCAGACATTGTCCTCGGAGGCCGGTTCGAGTGCCTGCCGTTGCTGAAATCTGCGGCACGGGCAGCGTAGCGGTAGCGGGGCCCCAAGTCCGTATCCTCGGAACCATGGGCAACGACATTGCTTGCGCCTCTAGCGTACGCTTGAATGGTCCTCCTGTGTATCGGGATTGGAACGACTTTGGTGAAGCATCGTCGCTGAGTAAGGAGTTGTTTCATCGATTAGTATTTAGGCATAGGGCCCTATAGCATCGCAGCATCAAGGGTTCTAAGAATACGAAAGAAGGTCTGACCGATCGTGGCTGCGTATCCTGGAAATTACTGTGTTACATCATTGGTTATAATGGTCGATGTAACCACATGATGCCAGCGGAGGGATATTAACGTGGCCCAGGACGATATCACCAATACCGATCTTATCACGGTAATTGTAAAGTCTCTCCGTGACCAACCTGATACAGACCAAGCCTTGGTAGAAATACTCGCCGAGCACATCGTAAATATTGACCAGGCTGATACGGCAGTCGATAACGCAGCCGATGTTATCGTGAAACTAGCCCTTGAAAGGGGGAGCTAAACAGCCGATGACCACACCAATAACCATTGAATCTTTCGAGGTTCAAGGATTTCGAGCATACCTAAAACCTCAAATTTTTACTCTGCGGAAAAGTAATAAACCTACAAGCCTTGCGATTTTCGCGCCCAACAAGAAAGGCAAATCAAGTTTAGTGGACGTATTTGAGTATTATTTCTCCGAAGACGCGACGTTACAACGTCTAGGTCAGCGTGCAGGGCAGACTCAAGCTGGGCCGACAGCTTTAGAACACATTGAGGCGGGTGACCACGGCGTAGTGCCTTATGTAGGTTTCAAATTCAGGCAAAGCACTGACCGATTTGATGATAAACGCCCAATTGCTGATGGGAAACCGGTACCGCATGCCGCCCAGCGCGTGCTTTCTGCAACGAAAGTGCCTTTCGTCATCCACGGCAATGAACTTCGTGGTTTTGTTGACGCCTCGTCTGAAATCCGGTATCGGGAAATGGCTTCATGGTTTTCTCTTGACCCGCTACTGTCTATACAAAGGAATTTGCGAGCATTACAGCGACAAATCAAAGCGAATGCCGATTCACAATCTGAAATCAACGAGCGTCTTCGCGACCTGCGGCGCGTGACTGCAAACGAGGTCTCCACTTGGGACGAGACACCAATTTGCGATTGGTTCAACGCCCAGGTTTTGTCAAAGCTGGATGCCTCGTTGAACATTTCGGAGATTTCCAACACAGATAGTGTCTACCTCGTCTTGGTTCAGCGCAGGGAAGAAGAGGAAAAACGTGTCGGGGTTGCGGCACTCAAAACATTGATTGCTCAAATTGATGCTCTATCAATCCCCGTACTTGATAATAATGGGGAGCAATCCGGCCTAGTCGTCAACTTTGAACGCGCTGTTTCTGATTTCGCCCTTGCTGTTATCAACGAATCAAGCGAGCGGCATAGAGCTAGTGAATCCGTTTTCAACGAGGTATGGAGCAAAGCTCACTTACTTTTCGGGATGGACGACCACGAATTTGATTCCTGCCCGGTTTGTGACACGGAGTTCAAATCTACACCCCACGGCTCACGTGATGCCGTACGCGTAAACATTAATACCAAACTCGCTACACTGGCCACCTACCGGGATGCAGAATCTGCGCTTCGCACCGCTAGGCAGGACCTATCTCAAAATAATCTAACACTCCAAACTTCATTGGATAGCCTGTGTACAGGGTTGGTAGGTGCCGACTATGGCGCGATTGTGGTGCCTGTCGAGTCTTACCTTACAGAATTGAAGTTGTGGAACCCTGACTTTCCATTGCCAAATAGCGGTGACCTATTTCAAGCGATAGTCTCCATGCGAGCATCCCTAACCGAAACAAGAAACCGTTTGGAGGAGCAACAAGGAGAGAACACTTACGCCCATGCCCACCACATTCTGGGGCAGTTGATACAGGTCCGGAGTGACTTGACCCAAATCTATCGGACCAAAGAGGAGCTCCGAAAACTGCACGTCGAACTGGTCAAACAGGCCAAGATTGTCGAAACCGCCATCAATGAGCACAACCAAATCCTTCTCTCTAAGCTCGAAAATGATGTAGACGGCCTTTACAAGAAAATTCAAGGGATTCCCGGAGATGAGCCACCAATGATCCGGTTTCAACTCGCCGAAGAAACCGCGGCCAATCAACAACGGGTTAGCCTTGTAATTGACTACGCGGAGAACCGAAAAAGTGTCGCGCCGAGTGGCTACCTTAGTGACTCGCAAATCCATACCGTAGCGTTGGCGTTGCGACTTGCAGCAATTCGCACATTCAATACAGGTGCCCCAATTATCGTCCTTAACGATGTGGTAACGTCGTATGATGCGGAACACCGCAAGAGCATTGCATCAACGCTAGCCGAGGAATTTGAACACTTTCAAATTTTATTGGTGACTCATGACGAGCAGTTTTTCAATCTGCTAAAAGACCATCTCCCGGAAGCCAAATGGACATTTCGTAGGATTACTCATATAGACCCTTCGTTTGGACCAGTTTTTAGCGATCACCGAACACCTGACGAGGATATTCAATGCTTACTTGATGAGGGAAAACCCGCAGGCGAGGAGATACGGCAATCTGAAGAAGAATGGCTGCTGACAATTTGTCGAGACTTCCGCGTTGAGGTTGATATTCGGGAAATCGACAAGCCCTATCTATATGCCCGGGGCGAATTAGCAATAGCGTTGGCACGTTTTCTTAAGACCCAAAAGCTTAAGCCCCCTAAGGTTCCTGGGATCGCCAGTCCATTTTTAACTAGCCTGCAAAAAGGCGAAGTAGAGAATTTTGCCAGTCACTTCTCCGATAACCCGTACAAGTCAGGCTCGGGCGGTGACGAAAAACAAAGGTGGGAGGAATTTCGATTGTTCCGTGACCTGTTCGTTTGTTCCAAGTGCGGCAGGACTCGTTTCAAAAGGCCTCAAGGACTTTCGAAGCCCGTGTGTAAAGGAAAAGGATGTGAAACTCCATTCGAGTTTCAAGTTGCAAGCGCAGCGGTATAGACTATAGGCGTAAAACCCGGTCAGCATTATCGCAGTGTAACGCAAATGCAATGGGCGGGGATTGGTTCTCCCTCATTGTTACTTTCTGCGATATATCTCCAATTTATTTGCACTCTTTGGCACCCTGATTTCGGAGAGACAAGATGGATGATCGGCAGGCATAGGACTATCGACGTTAGACTGAGCCAGGGAAGAACCAGCAGTATCCCTTGGGTTACCCAAGCTAATAGTGAGACTGCCACCGATTAACTCCCGCCTCCACCTTTAACCCGAATCCACCGAAGGTATGACGTTACAGCAGCGGAATGGGCGATAGGGGCAAGGGAGGGCGATGGTGCGGGCACGATTTCGGGTAAATGGGGCCAGTGTCTGTCTTCAGCCGCTGCGGGGAGGCCTTGTGACCGTCTGGGGACGTTGGGCAGGGCGAGATGGCGGGGAGAGGACGCAGCAAGAGACTCTCGCGGAGCGGGCTGGCGCGAGTTGGCGGGGACGTTCGGTTGTCCGTTGGGTGGCTCAGGCACCGGCGTTGCCGTCAGGCAGGAAGTGGAATCGCTCGCAGTCGGGCCAGGGCGCGGCTGAACTGGGTTTCCCAGGGCCAGCGCCGTGGCAGATGCAGGGTCAATCGGCGTGCCGAGCGGGTGATTCGTCCGGCCAGGGCGAAGACCCGTCGTCTGAGGGTCTTGGTGGTCACGATCTGCTGACCCAGGCCGATGCGGGCTGTCCAGCGGGCCAGGTTGTGCGCCATCACCTGTACCGCCAGCCAGGCGCCGTTGGCGGCGAAGCGGCCCGAGGGGAGATGGTTGAGCCCGACGCCGTACTTGAGGTCGCGTATCGCATTCTCGATCTCGGCGTGGCGGCGATGGTCAGCCTCCAGTTCGAGCATCTCCCCGTCCCGGTCGGTGATGAAGCCGTGATAGCTGTAGGTGGCGAATAGGGCCAGCTGGGAACCGGGCGTGGGCCTCACACGCCGGACGATGAGCCGCACCGGTGCGGCGTCAGGCTCACTCCGGAAGGGAGTGCAGGTGGTCTCCGCCACATCGGCGGCGCCGTCCATCCAGTAGGGGATGGGCGTCCAGTCCATCTCGGGTATGGCCTCGATGAGATTGCGCAGGCTTTTGTGCTGGCGGATGGTGATGGAGAAGCGCACGTCCATCTTGCGGCAGACGGATACCATGCCATGTGTGTAGAACCCGCTGTCGGCCCGCACCGTGAGTCGCCCCCGGGCTCCGGCGTAGCGTACCCGCCCCACCGTCTCCCGCAGGAAGTGGGCGGCGCCCCGGGCGGTGTTGGCCCGGCCCTCGCGCAGCCGGGCCATCAGCACGTCCCCGGTGCCGGCGGCCACGGCCAACAGCGGGTGATAGCCCCGCTTGCCGGTATAGCCGTGGTGGCGTGCGCCCTCCTTGGCCAGACCGTAGGTCTCGCAGATGGTGGAATCGAGGTCGATGGTGAACGGCGCGTCGCCGGGTCCCGCCCCAGCGGCCCAGGCCCGGGCCAGCAGCTCCCGGCTCACCCGGTCGAGTTGACGGACGTGGCCCCACCGGAAGCTGCGCAGAAAGGTGCCCAGGGTGGATGGCGCCTTGACCGTGCCGCCCAGGGTGCAGGTCGTCCCCCCGGTGCGCAACGCATCGGCGTCGTCGATGCAGTCGCCCCCAGCCAGAGCGGAGGCCACCAGGGTCATCATCTTGTCGCCCGTGTTCGCCCGCCCTGGCGCGCTGCCGAGATCGAGGTGATAGTCTACGAGTTCCCCCAGGCCCAGGTGTTGGGCGAGGGTGGCCGGCAGGAGCAGCCCGGCATTGGCCACCAGGCGGTGGTCGTCGAAGACGATACGGATACGGTCGGGGTGGTTGCGTGGTAGCATCTATTGGGTGCTCCTTTTCTGGGACTGTTTTGCTGTTACAAAACCATTATCTCAGATTCAGAGGAGCACCTTCTTGCCGCTTCAGGACGCTAACCCCACGCCCTCCTTCGGTGGATTCGGGTTTAGCGGGCTGGAGGTTCGGTGGACATAGGTGGAGTTGTCGCAATATACGCCGCCCTACTACCGTGGTGGGAGGCAGGTTCTGTCGTTCTCATAAGGGCGCCACCAACTCAAGCACGGTGCTGCTAACTGTGAAGTTATCCTACCCAACCTATACAATACCCCCACCCCCAACCAACAAAGGAGGAACGACCACGGACTTTGGACTATTCAACACTTGGAATGCCTTGTACGCCGACGGCAAGGTTCCCTGGGACCCCGAATATAATGGGGGGAAGCTTCTGGAGTCGGAGGCCTACACCAAGAACTACGAAGAAATCGACGCTGTCGAGGAGATGGGCTGGGACTACCTCTGGCTTGGCGGCGGCCACTTTTCCAAGCAGGCAAGCATGGACCCCCAGGTCCTGATGCTGGCTGCTGTGATAGCGGAACGGACCAAGCGGATCAAAATTGGGTCGTCCATCCACCGCCCGGTGATCAGGCAACCTGGCGAGACCGTGTCCGCTTCGGCCCTGCCGCATGAAAGATACGGGTTTGACAACCTGTTGCTGGAAGACCCCATCCAGACCGCAGAACAGGTCTCCATAATCGACCAGGTCAGCCAGGGCCGGTTCATATACGGCGCGGGAGGGCGCACTCGCGGCTCCGACGTGCGCCGGGAGCAGTTCTTCGAGTACCTGGAGGTCATGAAGCAACTCCGGGTTCGAGGGCAAGTACTACAACTACCCCGCATTCTACGAATCGTACCTTTCCATCCCCAAGCCCTACCAGAAGCCGTACCCGCCCATGTTGCTGCCAGTGGACAGCCAGGAGAGCTTCGTGCCCATGGGTACGCAGGGTTATCGAATCGCCATCGGCGCCGGAAGTTCACCCCACAACCCACGGGGGTCTTCAGTCCTGAAGGAAGACGTAAGAGCCTACCGAAAGGCCTGGAAGGACGCGGGACACCCCGGCGACCCGACTACCGTGGTCCGCATACCCACCCTGGTGGCCGAGACGAAATCGGAAGCCACGCGCCAGACTGAAAACCTCATGAGTCTCGCCAGGAGTTACTATCCCGGAAGGGTGGGCATCGGCAGCACCGACGCCGGCGCAGCCAGCCCCGACGCGACCGCGGAAGTAAACCTGTTCGGGACCCCGGAAGAAGTGGTCGACAAGATCGAGGCGCTGCGGGACGACTTCAGCACCGACGAGATCATGTTCGAGGTCAACTGGACGTCATCGGTCCCTCGCGACGTCGTGATGAACACCATGCGTCTCATCACTGACAAGGTGATCCCCGAGTTCAAGTAACCCAGGAGACCAATCAGGGCTATATTGTCCTGAATTCAAGGGGGGTCGCGAAAGCCGGTTCCAACAAAACCTCGTCGCAGCGGCATTCGGCGGCCCCCACCCCGGCCATCTTATGAAAATAGGCCATTTTCATTTTATGATGGACCTTTACTAAAACCATTTGTTGCTGAAGCCGTCCGTCATCCTCGCCCCAGCAGGAATCCAGGACCCATTGCGAAGCCCACCCGTCATTCTCGTCGCAACGGGAATCCAGAGCCCCTTCAGTGCGGCAACAAGCTCATGGCAATGGAGAAACGCCAGGCGATGGACAAGCCTCGCCTCCCCTTCTCCCTCGTCATAGGACCATGCACTGGACACCGCAGCAGGCATAAAGGACAAAAACGACTCTGGATTCCCCCATCGGCGAAAATAACGGTAGGTGGGCGCGGAAAAATGGCCTGACTAATCGGCACCCATAAAGCCGCAGCGCAGAGACCAACTTGAAACGTGGAGCCGGGCACGGTGGAGACTGGCCCCACCAAAGGGAACCGGAGGTGAAGCAAGTCCCATGATGTGGTTAAGGCTCGGAGGGCCCGGCCCGGGACCTACAATCGGGTGCGGCGCCTTGCTCGCTCTGCTGGGGTTGATCTTGATTTCGCCGGTGGGCGCTTTCCTGATTAAGGCCCTGGGCTGGATCGTGTTGGTGGTGGGCGTGGCGGTCATCGTAGTCGGAGTCCTCGCCTGGTTGTCCCGATCCAGGGGAGGCTACGACTAACCGCCCACCCGGACACACCAAATTTAATCCCGCTGCAACAACTCGATCCGGACGTCGTCGGGGGTGCGCACAAATGCAACGCGCACGCCGGGCCTGATTGTGGTCGGCTCCCTGGAAAACTCTGCTCCCCGAGCTTTCAAATCCGCCACCACCTCATCGATGTTGTCCACCCGGAACCCAAAGTGGTCCAATCCCATGTGGGGATCGCGCAGTGACGCTGGAGTGGAGTCATCGGCCTCGGCAATGAAGATCGCCAGGCCGTCGAGGTCAACGTCCACCCGGGGCTGGCCGTCGGACTGGATGGACTCGTTGATTTTCGCATCGAATATCCGGTTCAAATACCGGGCCGCCTCCATGGGGTCCCGGCTGCGCAGATGAATGTGGTCGTAGGTGTATTTCGGCATATCATTCCTCCTCAATGCCGGTAGCGTCGCCGCCGCGCCCGGAGCGCGGCGCAGACCCTCATGATGAATGATTGAAGGAGGCTCCCGGCCCGCTCAAATTATCCCCGGCGACCATCACTGTCAACCCCAGTGATTGACGGCCAACCCTGCTCCGCTTACAATTCCGGTGATGGCTGGTTCGCCGGCCCTCAGCAACAACCGAGATACAGCCTGAAGGTGGCCCCGGTTTTTCGGGGCTTGAAAGGGAAGCCGGTGAGAGTCCGGCGCGGTCCCGCCACTGTAACCGGTTAGCTTCCACATTAGGGGCTGAACCGGGAGCCAGGTGACCTGCCTCAGGCTTGACTTGACGAACCTTCGCGGACAAGGGCGCCAGTCATGTAACGCATGAGCCTGGCCTAGTTGTCAGGCTTTTTCTGTTTAATCCAGGGTTTCCCGGCACTGACGGTCTGAATGCCATCGACCCGACTGAATATCATAGTATGCGTAGATGCCCGACGGTGCCTGGCGTTGAATTTCCGGGGCCGCGACAGCCTGGAACTGCTGCGGGACCTTCAAGAACACGTGGAGACGGAGGGTTTGGCGCAACAGGTGCAAGCCACGCCCTGCCAGTGTATCTTCGGGTGCACCTACGGCCCCAGGATAGACGCAATCAACCGGGACACGCGCCGCAAGACCCTGTATGGAGCCGTCGGCGGAACCGTGTCCATCTCGGTCCGCGGCAGGGTCCAATTGGAGCAAATCCCGGAGGACTTGCAGCAATTGATTCAGGACAACCTGAACTGACGCATCAACTGAAGGGACGTACTAACTGGAGAGACGATGTTGCAGCAGATTCTGGAAGACTGTAAGCAGGGGTTTGCCGAAGTAGTGGTCATGTTGTCTAACGAGGCAGCTTCTGCCGAGGTTTACACCATGTTCGACGACCTGAGGTTCAGCGATGACGGCAACATCGTTACCTGCATGGCTGAGGGCGGCACGCACCTGCACCTTTACATGGACCAGGTCAAACAAGCCAGGTTCATCCACAGGACCAACGACGATGGGCTGCCCAGCTACTCCCTCTGGCTTATGAGCGAGGCCGACGAACCCCTGTTGCGGGTCTACTTGAGGAAATCCGAGCAAGACGAAACCAACCAACCCCGCCACGACCACTTCATGGGCCTCATCGAAAAATACGGCGCGAAGGTAGACCTGGCCTCCTGACCGGTGAATGTTCGGATCAATGTTTTGAAGACCAAGTTGTGCAGACCAACTCTTTAGCGAAATCTGGAACCAGTTAATGGACTTTCGATTGCCATTGAACCTATCCGTCATTCTCGCCGCAGCGGGAATCCAGAGCCCTGGTTATCCGCCAAGGCGGTTATGCCAACTAACACGCGCCGGGTGGAAACGTCGACTTCGCACCTGCACCATTCCTGCAGACCCGTATCAGGTTGGATGGGAGCAAGGGCTCTGGATTCCCGCTGCGGCGAGAATAACAGCGGGCAATCGAAAGCCCGTAGGCGCAATAGACAGCCAGGGAGCAACCCCCATGACGGCGCGTAATAGCGGGGAGCGCAGATAGTGGCGGCTGCCGTGGTAATTGCCGGCGTGCGCAGCGGGGTGGGCAAGACCACCATCGCTACCGGCATCATGGGCGCGCTGACCCGCCGGGGCCTGTCCGTACAGCCCTTCAAGGCCGGCCCCGACTATATCGACCCCAGCTACCACGCCCTTGCCTGCGGCGTGCCAAGCCGAAACCTGGATTCCTGGCTGCTGCCCCACTCCACGGTGTTGGAGCTTTTTCAGCGGGCCTCCGCCAAAAGACAGGTGTCGGTGGTGGAGGGCGTGATGGGCGTCTTCGACGGCCACTCCAGCCTGGACGAAGAAGGCTCCACCGCCCAACTGGCCAAGCTGATCAACGCGCCGGTTGTGCTGGTAGCCGACGCTTCCAAAGTCGCGCGCAGCGTCGCCGCCGAGATTTTGGGCTACCAGATGTTTGATCGCGGTCTGAATTTGGCAGGCGTTATCCTCAACGGCGTCGGCGGCCCCCGCCACCTGGAGTTTTGCAAACCCCAGATCGAGGCCACCACCGGCCTGCCTGTGCTGGGATACCTTCCCCGCAACGAGGCCCTGGTCCAGCCGGAGCGGCACTTGGGACTGATTCCTACAGTTGAAGGCACAGTCGCCCGCCAGTGGTACGACGCCCTGATTCAGCAGGTTGAAGAGACCATCGACGTCGACCGCGTCCTGGCGATAGCATCCGGCGCCGGCGTTGGCGCCACGGAAAAAGCCGCGGAGTCTTTCCCGGCTGAACCCGAGCGCAAGCGGGCAGTCATTGCAGTAGCCAAGGACCGTGCCTTCAGTTTCTACTACCAGGATTCCCTGGACCTGCTGGAGGCCTGGGGGGCGGAGTTGGCCCCGTTCAGCCCCCTGGAGGACGAACACCTGCCCGATGGAGTGGGCGGCATCTACCTGGGAGGCGGTTTCCCGGAAATGTTCGCCGCCGAGCTTGCTGGGAACATACCGATGCGGGACGCTATCAGGAGCGCGGTGGAACGCCGTGTCCCAGTCTACGCTGAGTGCGGCGGTCTGATGTACCTGGGGCAAAGCCTCGCCGATCTGGAAGGGAAAGAGCACCCGATGGTGGGTGTGGTCCCAGCGGTTTCCCGAATGTCGGACAAGCGTTTGACCCTGGGTTACCGGGAGGTGGAGGCCGCGTCCGACGGCCCGCTGCTGCGGAAAGGGCAGCGAGTGCGGGGGCACGAATTCCACTGGTCAACCCTGGACCAACCTCCGCCCGCCGGGCAATCGGTCTACCGCGTGGTGAACCAGGACAACCGGGTGGAAGGCTTCCAGGTCGGCAGCGTCTGGGCATCGTACATACACGTTCATCTGGGAAGCCACCCTTCCCTGCCCCGGCGGTTCGTGGACACCTGCGCCGGGACTGTTCTGTCGGACAACTGAACCCGGAATACTTGAACTCGGAATACCCAGGCAAAACCAGGTTTTACGGTCAGGCCGGGCGCTCGAGCATTCCCGGCCTTGATGCACAGTTTGGAGCTATGGGGGTGACTAATGACTACAGAACCGGTTAGCCAGGAAGAGCCTCAGTCGGTCAAGGGGCCTCGCATCAACAAAGGCTTGGTTATTGTCAACACCGGCAATGGCAAGGGAAAGACCACCGCGGCGATGGGCCTGCTCTTCCGAGCGTGGGGCCGGGACCTGAAGGTCATCATGCTCCAGTTCATCAAGCACTCCACGGCCAACTTCGGCGAGCAGCGGGCCGCCAAAAAAATTGGCGTGGAAATGCGCGCCATGGGCGACGGTTTCACCTGGCGGTCCAAAGACCTGGAAGAGTCCGCAGACATGGCTCGGGCCCATTGGGAAGACTGCAAAGAGGTCATAGCTGCGGGGCAGCACGACGTAATTGTTCTGGACGAGTTCACCTACCCCATGCACTACGGCTGGATACCCGTTGAGGAAGTGATCCAGGTCCTCAAGGACCGTCCGGAGATGCAGCACGTAATCATCACCGGGCGGCACGCCCCCGAAGCCCTGGTGGAATTCGCCGACCTGGTTACCGAAATGAACGTGGTGAAACACCCCTACCAAAGCGGCATCAAAGCCCAGCCCGGAGTTGAGTTCTAGCCATATCGGCTGGCCCGATTGATTCCGGCCCAATCAATACCAAGTCCCGCAACCGCCGGCGCACCGCCGAAGGAGCCCTGAATTGTCCTCATCCCCATTGATCGACCAGACTATCGCCGAAATCCTGGAATTGGACCCGGAGGCAATGGCCGCCGCCCGGGCCCGGCAGGATACCTTGACCAAGCCCTTGGGGAGCCTGGGCCGGCTGGAGGACTTGTCCGTCCAACTTGCCGGAATCTTCGGGCAGGCGACGCCCCAGATTCGCCGCAAGTCCATAATCCTGGCCGCCGGCGACCACGGCGTGGTTGCCGAGGGCGTTAGCGCCTATCCCCAGGATGTCACGCCCGCCATGGTGATGAACTTCCTGGGCGGGGGCGCCGCCATCAACGTCCTGGCCCGGCATGCCGGCGCCGAAATCGTGATCTTGGACGCCGGTGTAGCCGCCGACCTGCCGCCCCACTCCATGCTGCGGTCGGTGAAAATCGGCCGGGGCACCGCCAACATGGCCCAGGGGCCGGCGATGAGCCGTCAACAGGCCGTGCAATGTATCGAAATTGGAATCGAGACTGCGCATGAGCAAATCGCCGAGGGCGCAGACCTGGTTGCCTGCGGCGACATGGGCATCGGCAACACCACTCCTTCCAGCGCCATCACTTCGGTCATCACCGGCGCCGACCCCGCAGTGACCACGGGCCGGGGCGCCGGGATCGAGGACAGCGCTTTGGACCACAAGGTTAACGTCATCAAACGCTCGATAGAGGTCAACCAACCCGATGCCAGCGACGGGTTGGACGTGCTGTCCAAGGTGGGCGGGTTCGAAATAGGGGTGCTTGCCGGGGCAATGCTGGGGACCGCGTCCCGCCGCCGGCCGGTGGTAGTGGACGGGCTTATTTCCGGCGCCGCCGCCCTGATTGCCTGGACCATGTCCCCCTTGGCCCGCCACTACTTCATCGCCTCCCACCAGTCGGTGGAACCCGGCCACCAGGTAGGCTTGGACGCTATGGGCTTACGTCCCCTGTTGGATCTGGGAATGCGCCTCGGCGAGGGCACCGGCGCGGCCCTGGCCATGCATCTGGTGGACGCCGCGGCCCGCTGCCTGGCCGAAATGGCGACCTTCGCCGAAGTGGGCGTTTCCGAGCGTATCGAAGAGACTCTCGACGAAGAGGCCCCCGACCAAAAGGCTCTCGACGGGGACGCCGGAGGAGCCAACCCCTGAGCTCATTCCTGGCAGCGTTGGCCTTCCTAACCTGGTTTCCGGCCTGGTTCTCCGGAGCCCGGCTGCGCCGGAAGAGCCAGCGCGATATCAGCAATTCCCGGGCCTGGTTCCCCCTGGTTGGCCTGTTTATCGGCATACTGCTGTTGCTGGTGCAGCTAGTGGCCTTCGATCTGTTCTCCGGATTCCTGACCGCCGCGATCGTGCTTTTCGTGTTAAGCGCCGTCACCCGTGGTCTGCATCTGGACGGCCTGATGGATGTCTGCGACGGCATCTTTGGCGGTCATACGCCGGAGCGTCGGTTGGAAATCATGAAAGACCCCCACGTGGGCGCCTTCGGTGTGGTGGGTCTGGTTCTCATCCTCTTGTTGAAGTTCGGCGCCCTGGCGTCCCTCAGTTCCAACTATTTGTTCGACGCGAGTTCCGTCCCGGGGTGGTGGAGCTCGGTAGAGGTACCTTACGCCCCCGTGGAGGAGGTGCAGTTATTCCTGCACAGTCCCGGAATTACACTGCTGCTGTTCCCGGTGCTATCCCGGTGGTCGATGGTGGTTTCCCTGGGGGCTTTCCCCTACGCCCGGACCCAGGGCTTGGGGTCTCCCTTCCACCAGGGCGGAATCGGAATTTCCACCGCGGCGGCTGCCCTGATGGCCCTGGCTCTTGCCGTTGTCCTTGGGGGGTTCGGCGGGCTGGTCCTGTTCGTCGGCGTGACCGCCTTGGCCTTGGCGATGGGTTGGGCCATGACCCGGTCCCTGGGGGGCCTTACCGGCGATTGCTACGGGGCCACCAACGAAGTCTGCGAGGTTGCCGTTCTGGTTGCCGCCTTGGCCCTGGCCCGCTATGGCTGGCTTGAGACCTTCGGTCGGGCCATCGGACTGGGGTTTTAGCTCGTTTAGCTGAGTCTTGGACTTTTCGATGAGAACGAATCAATTGGATGCCGGAGTTTACTCTCCCTGATGTGGCCCGGTTATGAAGAACTGGCCGTCCTGGCGGTGGCCGTCGCCCTTGACTTGACCCTGGGCGAACCCCCCTCCTGGGCCCATCCCACGGTTTTGATGGGCCGGATGACGTCTTTGCTGGAACGCCTCGCCCCGCGGCGGGGGCTGGCCGGCCTGCTGGCCGGGGCCCTGATTGTCCTGGCCTTGGCCGCTTCCTGGGGAGCTGCGGCCTGGTTCGCCGCCTACGGTTTGAAGTCCCTGCACACCGCCGCCTACATACTGGTCGGCGGCTTGCTGCTGAAGTCCACTTTTTCCCTGCGAATGTTGCACAGGGAGGCCGCTAAGGTTAAGACACTCTTGGATCAGGACGACCTCCCCGCCGTCCGCCGGCAGATGCCATCCCTGGTCAGCCGGGACGCCACCCGGCTGACCCGCGAGCAGGCCGGCGCCGCCGCCGTGGAATCTGTGTCGGAAAACATGTCCGACAGTTTCATCGGGCCCTGGTTGGCCTTCGCGATCTTCGGGCTGCCTGGAGCCTTTGCCTACAGGGCCATCAACACCCTGGACAGCATGATCGGCTACCACGGACCCTACGAATACTTGGGGAAAGCGTCGGCTCGCCTCGACGACCTGGTCAACATCCTGCCGGCCCGCCTCACCGGGCTGCTCATAGTCGCCGCCAGCGCCGCGCTTCCGGGACAAAACCCCGGCGCCGCTTGGCGAATCATGCGGCGCGACCGCGGCAACACCGAAAGCCCCAACGCCGGATGGCCCATGAGCGCGATGGCGGGAGCCCTGGGAGTCCAACTGGAAAAGATCTCTGATCGAGGTGGATACCAGCTGGGCGATCCGGAGCGCCACCTGCGCCCGGCCGACATCACCAGCGCCGTACAGTCCATTTACCTGGTGGCCGCCTTGGGCCTGACAACCGTACTGGGACTGACCTACCTGAGATCCCTGCTCTTATGGTAGGCCGCGCCGCGTTGGCCGGTTCATCCGCCGCCTGTCCCAGTTTCGGAGGTCCATCCCCGCATGCCGGGGCCTTTGTGCAGCGAGTAATTTGCAACTTCCACTCTTTCGGGACGCCGCATCTAACCCTTGGGTTCCTCTGGGAAACCTGGCGCACCCCCAACGCCGTCACGGGCAAACTGGAACCGCTGGCCCGGTGCTCCCATGCCTGACCTCGAAGGTGGCATGCTGCATCAGCGGCCGGTCCACGGCGGCATAAAGCCTGCCGAACTGCGCGCCCTGGGGTTGGACCCAGAACAGGTCCTGGACTTCAGCGCCAGCATCAGCCCCATCGGCCCGCCTCCCGGAGTCTGGCAGGCCATGCAGATTGTGGACCTTTCCACCTACCCGGACCCCCAATGCCAGGAACTCAAACAAGCGCTGGCGGACCATTTTTCACCGCCCGGCAGCGATTCACCCCATGGCGTCGATTCACGGACGTTCTCCCCGGAAAATTTCCTCGTTGGAAACGGCTCCACCGAAATCATCCACTTGCTGGCCAGGGCTTACCTGCCTCCTGCTGGCCCAACCGCCAACCGCGGCGCAGTCATCCTGTCCCCCACCTACGGTGAATACGCCGGGGCGTGCCAAATCCAGGGCGCTCCGGTTACCTACGTTGAGGCCGGCCCCCCGCCAACGTTTCAGTGGGACCTCGACCAAACCGCCCGAACCATCGAGTCCGTCCAACCCGCCCTGGTCTTCCTGTGCAATCCCAACAATCCCACGGGCGCGTACTTGACGTTGGGCGAGGTCGAATCCCTGGCCTGGGCCGCTGGCCGGGCTGGGGCGATGCTGGTCCTGGACGAGGCCTACTCGGATTTCGTGGACGATCCCTGGAACAGCCCGGAGAACACCCAAAGGCTCCTGGCCCTGGGAAATGTGGTTATCCTTCGGTCCATGACCAAATCCCACGCCCTGACCAGCCTGCGCATTGGGTACTCCGTCGCCCACCCGGAGGTCACCGCCCGCCTGGCCCACTACCAACCGGACTGGAGTGTTAACGGCCTGGCCCAGGCCGCCGCTGCCGCCGCCCTGCAAGACCTGGACTACTTGGATAGCGCTCGGACTGAAGTATCCCTGGCCAAGAACTACCTGATTGACAAGCTGACAACCCTGGAATTCAACGTACCGCCCTCAGCCGCCAATTTCCTGCTGGTGGAAGTGTCAGACGCCGCTGCCTGGCGGGACAGGTTGGCCCAATCCGGCCTGTTTGTCCGGGACTGCTCCTCCTTCGGCCTCCCCAACTTCATCCGCCTAGGCATCCGAAACCAGCCGGATTGCCAGCTCCTGATACAAGCCATAACCCGCCTGCTCTAAGACTGACCAACGCCCCGTCCCAGCCCCCAGCCCCCGTCATTCTCGTCGCAACGGGAATCCAGAGCCCACCGTCTGCGCCAACACGGTCCGCCAACGAGGAAACAACCGGTGAAATACCCTGCCCTCCCGTAGGGGCGGTTCCCAACCAAAATGGCCTGGACTCCTGTTGCGACCACAATGACAGCGGGCAGCCGTGGACACTCCCCTCAGCCTCCGCTCCCTCCGCAAATGACCCTTCATAGGTTGCCGTTCCATCCGCGCCCGGTTAGAATTGAACCCTCTCGACCCCACATTTCATCCGCGCCGTTGCGGCGCTGGAGGTTCTTCATGGCCACAGAAACCAGGACGCCCCGCAGCCGGTTTAACGACGAATTCGGCGATGCAGCACAGGGTCCCGCTACCAAGGTAAAAGCCCGCCTCACTCAGTACGTTCAGGATTTCATCGGGATGTCCCCGTTTGCCGTCCTAGCTACCAGCGACGCAGAGGGTCATTGCGACGCCTCACCCAAGGGCGGCGCTCCCGGCTTTGTCGCCGTGGTGGATGAACGTCACCTGCTATTCCCGGATGTGGCCGGCAATAAGTTGTTCCAGTCTTACCAGAATATCGACGACAACCCCCACGTAGGCCTCGTCTTCATGATTCCCGGCAACAACGACACCGTCCGGGTTAACGGCAAGGCGACCATCATCGCCAAGGACGAACTGGAACGCCGCAACGTGGAGGTGGCCCTATACAACCCTGACGAACGCGCCCATCACCTCCAGGGGATTCTCATTGAAGTCGAGGAAGCCTATACCCATTGTCCTCGGGCCTTCAAATTCTCCAAGCTGTGGGACCCAGAAGAAATCACCGCCAACCTGACCACCCGCACCATGCCCGACAAAGCCAACAACGTCTAGCGCCACTCCCTGCCCCGGGCTGCGCGGAAACCGAGATTAGCGGTCTGTCGGGTGGGGTGAATTTCAGGCGCTTTCGGACGGCCTCCTGACGGTCGAGCCAACTGAACTTTATGCCGCCTTATCGGGTGGTCGTCCGTATTGGTTCCGGGCCTTGCTCTTTCGCTGCCTTGCGGCTTGGCAGATGATCCCCAAGTTGGGCCGATCGCGCCGCCAATTCAACATCGACAAGGAAATTTGCAGATGGTTTCTATTTCTTTCGATAAAGTCGTCCTTTCCAACGGGCTCGAGGTCATCCTCCATCAGGACCACACCATCCCCCTGGCGGCCGTAAACGTTTGGTACCACGTGGGGTCCAAAGATGAAGAGCAGGGACGGACCGGTTTCGCCCATCTCTTCGAGCACGTAATGTTCGAAGGTTCCAAGCACCACAATAGCAGCCATTTTGAACCCCTGCAAAAGGCCGGCGCGAACCTGAACGGTTCCACGACCCAAGACCGGACGAACTACTGGGAGGACGTGCCATCCAATTACCTGGAGTTGGCGCTCTGGTTGGAAGCCGACCGTATGGGGTTCTTGCTGGAAGCCTTGGACCAGCAGAGGTTCGACGTTCAGCGAGACGTGGTAAAGAACGAACGGCGGCAGTCCTACGAAAACCGTCCTTACGGAATGGCCTACTGGAACATTCAGGAAGCCCTGTTCCCGGCGCCGCACCCCTACCACTGGATGACCATCGGCTCGCAGGAAGACCTGGACGCCGCCAGCCTGGACGACGTAAAGGACTTCTTCCGGCGCTTCTATTCCCCGTCCAACAGCAGCCTGGCCATCGCCGGTGACTTTGAAACCGACCGCGCCATGGACCTGGTTGAGCGTTACTTCGGTAATCTGCCGCCGGGGCCGCCCCTCTCCCGGCTGGGGCGCCACGATTCGGCACTGGCCGGCCGTGTCGAGTTGGAAATGCGGGACAAAGTGACCCTGCCCCGGCTGTATATCGCTTGGCCAACTCCACCGGACATGGACCCCGATGACGCGCCCCTGGACGTGTTGCAAGCCGTGCTGTCCGACGGCCTCAGTTCCCGCCTTAACCGCACGTTGGTCTATGAAAAGCAGATCGCCCAGAGCGTGGGCATTCGGTACCACCCCGCGGAGATTGCCGGCCAGTTCGTGGTTCAGGTAACCCCCGCGGAAGGACACTCGCTGGAGGAAGTGGAAGCCGCAACCGATGAAGTGTTGGAGCGGGCGAGCCAGGAACCGCCAACTGCCGATGAAATGGACCGGGTGAGAAACCGCGTCGAAGCCAGCCACTACCGCCAGCTAACGCGTATCGGCGGGTTCGGCGGCCGGGCCGACCAGTTAAACCACTACAATGTCCTGTCCCACAATCCCGACTTGATTAACACCGGGCTCGAGCGATACATGGCGGTGCAAAGCGAGGATGTGCTGCGCGTGGCCCAAACGGCGCTGGGCCACCGCCAGGTGCGCCTCCGCGTATACCCGGAGAGCCAGTTCAAGGCTTCCAGCGTTCCCGTAGACCGCACGGTAATGCCCACCGCGCAACCCGAGCCGGCCTTCACTCCCCCAACTCCGAACCATAGAAAGCTCGACAATGGTCTGCAGATCGTGGTGGTCGAAAAGAAGGAAATGCCGGTGGTGACGCTGGGCCTGTTCCTGAAGGGTGGCGCGACCGATGACCCGTCGGGCAAACCCGGCCTGGCCAGTTTTACCGCCCAAATGTTGCAGGAAGGCGCCGGAACCCGGTCCAGTCAGGACCTGGCAATTGCGTTCGAGTACATCGGCGCCCGCCTTTCCACCGACGCCCGAAGGGAATATGTTTCCCTGGCCACCGAAACCCTGTCCAGGCACTGGCTCACCGCGCTGGAGCTTATGGCCGAAGTTGCCCAGAATCCCACCTTTCCGCAGCACGAGATTGACCGGGTCAAGCGAGAGCACCTGACCGACCTCCGACGCAGCAAGGACGAGGCCAACGTAATAGCCGAACGGTTGGCGTCCGCCCTGGTATTTGAATCGAATTCGGGGTACGACCACCCGTTGGACGGGACCGAGTCCTCGGTGGAATCCTTCACCAGGGAAGACATCAAAGGTCATTTTGACCGCACCTACGGCCCCGGTGATGCCACTCTGATCGTGGTGGGGGATGTAACGCCGGTCCAGGTGCAGCAACACGCGTCGGCGGTCCTGGGAGACTGGCCGGCCAACAACCCCGCGGCCAGGAAGTCCTTACCAGCCACTGGAAACACCAGTCCCGAAACTACCATCTTCCTGGTGGACCGGCCTGGCTCGGCCCAATCGGTGATCCGGGCAATCCAAACCACGGTCCCCAGAAGCCATCCCGATTACTTTGGGCTGACCCTGCTTAACTACTCCTTCGGCGGCCAGTTCTCGGCCCGCCTGAACCAGAACCTACGCCAGGACAAGGGCTACAGCTACGGCTACAATTCAGCGATTCATTGGTACAAGAACCGCTCCATGTGGACCGCCGGCGGAAGCGTTCAGACGGCCGTAACCAGGGAAGCCCTGCAGGAAACCCTGAAGGAATTCGCCGAAATGCGAGCCTCTCGCCCGCTGACCGCCGAGGAGTTGGACGGCGCGAAAGCCGGCTTGCTGCTGGGTTACCCGGCCAGTTTCGAGCGTCCCGCGCTGGTGCTGAACCACCTGCTCCAGTTGGTGCTCTTCGACCTTCCCGACGATTATTTCCGGGAGATGCCTTCCAGGATCGGAGCCGTCACCCTCCCCGACGTACATCGCATGGCCGAGGACCACCTGCAAACCGATGGACTGCAAATTCTGGTAGTCGGAGACCGGGAGGTCATCGAGCCTGGCCTCACAGAATTAGAAATCCCCCTGGTCCACCTGGACGCAGACGGCAACCGCCTCTGACCGCGTGGCCCCAGGCAGGGCAACTCCATTCTAAGGCGGCGGGAAAGTCTTCTATCCAAGGTGACCCTTGACCGCCTTTTACCCACCCGCGCCCACTTCCCGCCTTTTTAGCCGAAGCGAGAATCCAAAGCCCCTTTAGTCCGTGAGGCTATCTCGGGGGTCAGGGGAATAGTAATTCGGCAAGGGCAACGGGACCGGTGCGGCTCCCCCAACCCGCCGTTACCCTGAAAATACGCCATTTTCATCCGAATGCGTGGACTGGAAACCCATCCCGTCATTCTCGCCGCCGCGGGAATCCAGAGCCCTTCTTGTCCCTCCAGGCGGTTCCGGGGACGGGGGAATGGTCAAGCGGCAAGGCCAACGGGAGGAGTCCACCGTCTTACATCCGGCGTTTCCACGTTGCCACAAGCGTGTCGGTGTACGGAAAGGATTCTGGATTCCCGTTGAAACTGGAATGACGGTCTAATGTGACGGGCAAGTCTTCTGTCCAGGGTGATGCCTGACCGCCTTTTATCCACCCGCGCCCACCTCCTGTCATTCTCGGCGCACCGGGAATCCAGAGCCCTTCTTGTCCCTCAAGGCGGTTCCGGGGACGGGGGAATGGCCAAGCGGCAAGGCCAACGGGAGGGGTCTGCCGTCTTACACCCGGCAATCCCATGTTGCCACAAGCGTCTCGACGTAGGGAAAGGGCCCTGGATTCCCGGTGCGCCGAGAATGACAGGGGCTGGAGGCCAGGCGAATACCGCAGCACCGACACTTTGCTGTGATCGGCTTCCGCGAGCCATCAGAGTTCGGAACGCGCTCGCCCTGCGGCCCGACGCCTGATCGTGAACGCGGATGCCCGTAGCGGCAACCGAAACCATCCCCGGCGTTAACGAAGCGTATCACCGGACGCCGTAGCAGGAAAAATTCGCTAACCAGGTGGCCTTTCGCCGAGGACGATCTCCAGGTTGACGGTGGCGCGGTTCCTATAGACCTCCATCTCCACCGTCTGCCCAGCCTGCAGGTCCTGGCGCAAAAGGCGGAGCACGTCGGTCACCGTGGCGGTCGGCTTGCCGTCCAAAGATAGGATGATGTCTCCCGGCAGCACCCCGGCCCGGTGCGCGGGCGTTCCAGGACCCACGCCGGAAACCACCGCCCCTTCCCGGAAAGGCAGGTTGAATCGCGCGACTGCCTCCGCCGAAAGGTCATTCAAGCCAACACCCATGTAGGCCCATTTAACCCGTCCCTGGTTGATCAACTGCGTCGAGACCAGGGCGGCGGTTTCCATGTTTACGGCGAAGCCAATGCCCTCAACCGGCAGACTCCGCCCAAGACTGGACCTCAGCACCGCCGTGTTGATGCCCACGATTTCCCCCCGCAGGTTGATCAGCGGCCCACCCGAGTTGCCAGCGTTCATCACTGTGTCCGTCTGGATCAGGTCGTTCAGGGTCGTTCCGCCGATCGCCTCCCGGGACCTGCCGAGGGCCGAAACCACGCCAACGGTTACGGTAGGTCCACCCGGAAGGGCCAGCGCATTGCCGATGGCAATTACCCATTCACCCACCCTGACTTCAATGTCGCTGGTCAGCGGTAGGAAACTGTAGTCACCCGGCGGAAGCCTCAAAACCGCCAGGTCGGACAGCCGGTCGGTCCCAACCAGTTCGGCGTCCAGAAGCGTCCCGTCGTCGAGGGTGACAATAACCTCCTGAGCCCCCTCAACGACGTGATTGTTGGTCAGTACGAACCCGTCCTTGGAAATAACCACCCCGGTGCCGGTGGAAGGCCGGATTTGACGACCAAAGGCGCCAATACTGACCGCCTCGGCCAACACCGAAACCACCGCCGGGCGCGCCCGTTCCACGGTGTCGGCTACATTGGGCAATTGTAAGACCGGCATTACAGGAGGTTCGCCAGGCGGGGTAGTCTGGACTGGTTCGGGTGTATCCGCGGGCGCCGCGGTTTGTTCCCTAGGGACAGCGTCCCGCTCAGTTGTCGGCAGCCGGGAATTAACCGGGGGATCAGGCGTTTCCAAGGTAGGCGGTTCCGGCGTCTCTCGTGTGGACACCGGAACGCTTTGAGTCTCAGCAACCAGGTTTAGGGGTTGGTTTTCGGGTTCGTCGGGAGCCGCCCCGCCCGAGCAGGCGAAGCAAAATAGCGAAAGGGCAACAAGCGCGGCCCACAGCAGAGTGAACCTGCCCCCAACCATTTGTTCCCAATGCGGCACGTTCGCTTTCTCGTTAGGCGGACTTCTCAGACACGGTGTCGAATCGCTGAAACATCAGTCGGTGTCCACGGGTGGAACCCATACCGGAATACCAGCGCGGTGCCTCACCGGCGCATTCCGTCTGCCGGCTCGCCCGTTTCAAATGGACCGGAGAGCCTCCCGCTGCGCAGCGAACATGCTCTCCAGACCCCGGGAGGCCAGGGCCAGGACCTCCTCCACCCGTCGGCTGGGGAACGGATCGGCTTCAGAGGCGCCCTGTATTTCCACCACCTCTCCCCGGTCGGTTAGCACCACGTTGAAGTCCGCCTGGGCCGCAAAATCTTCCTCGTAGCACAGGTCCAGCGCCAACCCGTCCTTCAAAATCCCCACGCTGGTGGCGGCAACCGCGGTATGCAGGGGTATTTGTTTCAAGACCCGGTGGCGGACCAAAGTGTTCATGGCCAGGTACAGCGCCACAAATCCCCCGGAAATTGCGGCGGTACGGGTCCCTCCGTCGGCCATCAAAACGTCGCAGTCAATGGTGACCGTCCGCTCTCCCAGGGCTTCCAGATCGGTTACGGCCCGCAACGCTCTGCCGATGAGCCGTTGGATTTCTTGAGACCGTCCGCTGATGCGCCCGGAATCCCGGTCCCTGGATGACCTGGTGGTTGTGGCCCTCGGGAGCATGTCGTATTCCGCCGTGACCCAACCTTTTCCCTGTCCACGCAAGAATCCGGGAACCCGCTCTTCCAGGGATGCCGCGCATAGCACCTGGGTGGAACCCAATTCGATCAACGCCGATCCCTCGGCGAATTTTTGGATCCCGGTAGTAATTTTGGTCGGCCGGGGTTCGTCCCAACGCCGTCCGTCGGATCGGTTCAAACTTTCACACCCTGCAGCGTCCAATATTCGTCAATGCCCAAAGCCAGGAAACATCGTCCACGACGCTCCTATCTAAGTATACAGTAACCCCACACCCAACCCCGGACGTCGCTTGGATGCTTCAAGGACAGCCGGTCTACGGCTTGGGATGCTATACCCCCAACCACGCCCCCCGGTCATTGCCACGAAAATAGGACCATTTCATCCTCATACATGGTCTTGGAAGACCATCCGCAATTCTCGTCGCAACGGGAATCCAGAGCCCCGGTTGTCGTTTAACCTGGTGCGAGGATAGATGTCGGGCAGTCGGTTTGTCGCAATGATTCCGTCGTCGGAACCGCCTAATTCTCGCTAGGCAGTTCCTGCAGCGAGGGGTGCCACTTCCAGACTGTGAAATTCTCAAAGCGGGTCGTGCCTTCTCGCTCGTCGTTCACGACTATGGCAACCTGGAAGGAATCAGGGAGCCTATGGAAGGTAGTATTGCCGACGTACCTTCCGTTGATGAAGATGGTGACTGAGCCCTCAATGACTACGAGCCTCAGTTGGTTTTTGCCTCCGGTGGTCACGTCAATATTGGTGCTCCGATTATCCCAGACGGTCTGGGTGAAGTCGTCCTGTCCGGGGCGCCACTTGTGGATCCACCTGCCGGGGGAAAGATAAATCCAGTTGTAGGCATTACGCTCGCCATGCCGGATCAGGAAGCCGTAGTTCCAACTGCCCTCACTGGTCGGGTGAGGATTGTGGAAGGTGGCCTCCACCATTATGTCGCCGTCGATGGTCGGCCCCCGGAATAGCTCAAGGGAGTTTGTTGGACTTTGGAGGTTGTGGGCTATCGAGCCGCTGGCCGGGCCGTAGACGGGCCCATAGGGCGTTTCAGACGCCGGTGTCGGTGTTCCCTCTGGAAGCGGAAGCGCCTCCAGTGACGGGTGCCATTTCCAGACCGTGAACCCCTCGAAGGAAGTGACAGCGCCAGCCGACTCGCGGCTCACAATCAACGAAACCGCGTTGAAACCGACAGCGCTCAAGTCGAGCGTGCCCTGGTGTTGCTCGTTGATGTACAGCCAGCCCTGGTTTCCTATGATTATCAATCTCAACCGGTTGTTGCCGCTGGGCGTCGTATCAATGCTGGAAGTGACTTCTTGCCGCGCCGTTGTCCAAGCCTCGCCTGAACCGCGCCGGTAAGAATGGCGCCAGTTCCCGGCGGATTCGATGAAAATAGCATGGAAGATGTTACTGCCTTCTCCTCTTAGAGCCTATCCTAAAAATGGGTGAAACCCGCATGAGTAGTGAATGGGGAAGGTGGCAGAGGAGCGACTAAACTTGGGGAATGACGAAAGCGAAAGAACCCAAGCCGCCTCGACCGCCCCGCGCCGGTCCAGTCTCTCCGACCAACCCCACCACCGGATCCTTCCAAGTATCCGACGAACTGTGGGAGGCACTGGCTCCACTCCTTCCCAAGCGGGTGAATACCCATCCCTTGGGCGGAGGCCGCCCCCGGGTCCCGGACCGGACCTGCGCCAACGGCATCTTCTACGTGCTTCGCACCGGTTGCCAGTGGAAGTCCCTGGATGCCACGGGCATTTGCTCCGGCTCCACCGCCCACCTGCGCTTTCAGGAATGGGCCGCCGCCGGGGTGTTCCTGGAGCTATGGCGGACCGGGCTGGAACGCTATGACGAATTGAAGGGTTTGGACTGGAGTTGGCTGAGCATGGACGGGGCCTTGACCAAATCCCCCTTGGGCGGGGGGAAAAACCGGTCCCAACCCCACAGACCGGGGTAAGAGCGGGGTCAAACGCAGTCTGTTGACCGAAGCCGGGGGCATTCCGGTGGGGCTGGCAGTGGACGGGGCCAACCGCCACGATATGAAGCTGGTGCGGGCCACGGTGGACAGCCTCCCCGTGCTACGTCCCGCGCCCAGCCCGGAGCATCCCCAGGGTCTGTGCTTGGACAAGGGCTACGACTTTGATGAGGTGCGCCGGACCGTGGACGAGTTTGGCTTCACGGCCCACATCCGCAGCCGTGGGGAAGAGGCTCAGGCCATCAAGAAAGAGGCCGGCTTCAAAGCCCGGCGCTGGGTGGTGGAACGCACCCACAGCTGGATGAACCGCTTCCGGCGCATTTTGGTCCGCTGGGACAAGTCTCCCGCCAACTACATAGCCTTTCTTCATTTCGCCTGTGCCCTTATCGCTCTCAGAGCCGCCGGGTTATTAGGATAGGCTCTTAGAGGGTGTGTGAGAAAGGGCTAAACCTGCACGAATTTCTCATGGGGAGTGGGTCAGCAATCTTGCTATTGTGGGGGTATGAACAGAAAACCTTATCCCAGCGATTTGACCGACGCCCAGTGGGCCGAATTAGCCCCCTTGCTGCCGCCAAGCAAACCCAGGGGGCATCCTCGGACCGTGGACTTGCGGGAAGTAGTAAATGGCGTTCTATATGTGCTGCGCGGCGGCATACCCTGGCGCATGACGCCCCATGACCTGCCGCCCTGGGGGACGGTTTGGTGGTATTTTCGGGAGTGGCGCAGAGATGGGACCTGGGAGAGCATTGAGGCGGCGCTGCGCCCCAGGGTTCGGGAGGCTGAGGGACACGAGGCTACGCCCAGCGCCGCGATCATCGACAGCCAGTCGGTGAAGACCACGGAAAAAGGGGGCCCAGGGGCTACTATGCCGACAAGTACGATGCAGGCAAGAAGGTTGCTGGGCGCAAGCGTCACATCGCAGTAGATACTTTAGGACTGCTCCTAGCCGTGGTGGTACATGCCGCCAACATTCAAGACCGGGATGGAGCCAAGCTGGTGTTGAGCAAAATGGTGGGCCGGTTTCCCAGGCTCAAAGTGATCTGGGCTGACGGGGCATACGCTGGCAAGTTGGTAGCCTGGGCCTGGGTCACCGGCGGTTGGCTGCTGACCGTGGTCCGGCGGAGGCCGGACAGTCACTCCTTTGAGGTGCTGCCCCGCCGGTGGGTCGTGGAGCGGACGTTGGCGTGGCTGGGCCGCTGCCGGCGCTTGAGCAAAGACTATGAAGCCCTACCGGAAACCAGCGAGGCTTGGGTTTATGTAGCCATGATCCATCTCATGCTAAAAAGACTCCAGCCAGCTTGAACGGGATTTCTCACACACCCTCTTAGGAATAGCCCGTGAGTCCAACGCCCCTCGCTACCAACGTCGGGGTTTTGCACGGTGACTTCCACCACGGAATCCCCAGTAAGCCGGGGACCTTGGAACGTTTCCAACAGCCCGTCTTCCGGGTCGTGCGGTATTTCTCCGCTGTTGGCTCCGTAGACGGGCTTTGACGGGTCGGGCGTTGGGGGTGGAGTCGCTGTAGCTGTTGGAGTAACTGTGGGCCTGGGCGTCGATGTCGGCGTGGGCGTGGATGTCGGCGTGGGCGTGGATGTCGGCGTGGGCGTGGATGTGGCCCTTGGCGCAACAGTGGGGCGCGGCGTCGCTGTCGAGCTTGGAGTGGATGTCGGTCCAGGGGTAGATGTGGGCTGTGGCGTAGCCGTCGGGCTTGCAGTCGCAGTGGGTGACGGGGTTGCCGTAGGTGTAGGCGCGGGAGTGGGCGAGGGTGCAGGCGCGGGGGTGTCCGCGGGTGGTGCGGTCGCCGCAGGTGGGAAGGTTGGGACCGGCGTGTCGGTGGCGAGTGCGGCGACGGCAGCCTTCACACTGGCATCAACCGTGGCTGCTATGTCCGGCGGCGGCGGTGTGGTGGTAGGAGGGGTCGGCGGTTGGCCCGTCGTACACCCGGTTAGGGCGACGCCGATAAGAATCAGTGCGGCCAGTAGATGTCGCATTAGGAACCCCCTTGCGACTCGGATGCGTGGCGCTCGCCGAAGCAATCATCGCCCTGCGTATACGTATATAGGAACGGGGCATGATAAGGTGCCCTGTAATCGCCGGAAAATTCGCAGGGGTCCGCATTCAGGGGGCGGTCCAAGGGGCTATACGGGTCGCTTTAGCGGGCGCAATTGTATCACGCGGGGGATAGGGGTGTGGGGTCTAATATTTCGCCAAGTTTCGGAGCCGGGTGGGGGTAGCTTGAAACCCTGCACGGGTTTGGAGCCACGACCCATATCCGCAGCCGGGGGGAGGAGGCTCAGCCCCCGTCATCACTATGAAAATACGCCATTTTCGTCCTCAATGCGACCAGGACCAACCCATCCGTCATTCTCGTCGCAGCGGGAATCCAGGCCCCTTGGTTAGGAATGACGTTGACCCCCACGCGGATTTCCCGACCACGCCCCCAGCGTCATTCTCGCCGCAGCGGGAATCCAGAGCCCTTTCCGTGAGGAACCACGCTTCTCCAAACGCCGGATGCTCCGCCTCGGGTATGCCCGTCGAGGTAACCGTGCCACCGCTGCTAGAGCCATCCGGATTCCAGTTGGGGCGAGATTGGGGGGCGAGGCTACACCCTTACCCTAACCCCTCCCAACCGCTGGAGATAAAACTATCCCGAAGCCGTTCCAGCGACGTGAAATCAAGATTACCCTGCACATCTCCTCCGTCCGCAGTCACTCAATCGGTCCTGACCCAAAGTTCGTTGCCGTCGGTGATCAATTCGATGCTCCCGTCCCGGTCGGTCCGGAAGATGTTTTCCGCACCGACAAATTGCTCCAGGCGGGCGAGCACCCCTTGGGCCGGGTGCCCGTACTGGTTGCCCGCTCCCACCGAAATGACCGCAACGTCCGGGTCTACCGCCGTCAAAAATCCCATCGTGGAAGACGTTTGGCTACCGTGGTGCGCCACCTTCAGCACGTTGCTGGCCAGGATTGCCCCGCTTTGGGTCATACGGGCCTCGGCCTCGGCCTCAATATCCGACGCCATCAATATGCTAACCTCGCCGTAAACCAGGCGAAATGCCACCGCGTTGTTGTTAAAGTCTTCCCCGGGGAACCTTTGTCCCTCCGGCTGTGGGTTTAACACCTCCAACGTCAACCCGGGCTCCAGCGCTATGCGGTAGCCGTACATTACTGGAAATGCGTCCACGCCGGACCGCTCCAACGCCGCCGCCCATTGGGCATACATCCCGGATCCGGGATGATTCACGCCGTATATAATCCCGCCCACGCTGAGCCGTTCCAAAATTTCCAGCAGTCCGCGGCTATGGTCCGCATCGAGATGGGTCATAACCACCACGTCGATGCCTCGGTCTCCCCTGGGGATCAGGTCCATCAAACTTCGCATTGCGTCGCTTGAACCCGCCCCTCCGTCCACCAGCACCTGCTTGCCTGTGGGTGTAACGATCAGCGCGCTGTCGCCCTGCCCCACGTCCAGGAAATGAACGTGTAGTTTGCCGTCGGAACCACCCAGGACCTCCCCCCAGACCAGGACGCCGACCCCAACAGCCAACCCTCCCAACACCAGTCCAATCCTGGTCAATGACCCGACAGGAGACCCCGCGGCGGTCCCGGACAATTCTGCGTTTGCATCCGGGCGCGGGTCGGGCTTCCAACCGGCGACCCGCGCGATCCTCCGCAGTCCGCCGGGGATCAGGGTTAGCTCCGCCAGCAAACCGTACCAGCCCACCAGCAGGGGCAGTCCCACCCAGGACCCGGAAACCGTCCAATTGGGCATCCAGTCAACCAGTTTGACCAGGTAGGCCAGGGGCAACCAGGTGATCCAACCCACCACTTGTCCTGCCACGGGGTGGACCAATCCCAGCAGCGCGGTAAACATGGCTCCCACCAGGGCGATTGGCAGCGCCGGCAGAGCCAGCATGGTGGCCGGGATTCCCATCAGCGGAATTTGCCGGAAATAAAATGCCACCAGCGGCCAGGTCGCCAGGGTAGCCGCCAGCGAGACCAACCCGGCCGTCGCCAGTGCGGTCAGACATGGGGCAAACCACGGGTACCGCCCCAATCCGCTGCCGGTCACCCTCCGGGTAATCACTTCCGCAACCCCCGGCTGTAGCGGCACGGCCAGCGCTATCCCGGCCACGGCGGCGAAGCTGAGTTGAAAGGACACCTGGGTCATGACCTCGGGCTGCAGCCCGGCCATCACCGCCGCCGCTAAAGCCAATGCGGGCAAAATGCGGCTGGGCCGTCCCAGCGCCCAACCGGCAAGTAAAATGGTTCCCATTATCGCCGCGCGGGTAACCGAAACCGGCAGACCGCCCACCAGGGCGTAACCCCAGATGGCTGCCAGGGGGAGCAATACGTAGACCGGCGACCGGCGTCCACAAGCCCAACCGACAAACCCCAATACCAGCAGCAACAAGACCCCCACGTGCAGCCCCGATATCGCCAGCAGGTGGCTCGTGCCGGTCTGCCGGAACTCGTCCATTAAGTCCGGTGGGAAGTCTCCCCGCAGCCCCAGCAGAATCGCCAGGGCCAGGGCGGAATGGGGTTCGGGCAGGCTGTCGTTCAGGTTGTCTGCCAGGCGGTGGCGGAATTTGAACAGCCAGCCCCGCCACCGGGGCAGCGTCCGGCCTTCGAATCCAGCGTCAACCGCCGCTTCCTGGCTGCCGAGCACCCCGGATATGCCCCGGGAAGCCAGGTATGCCGGGTAGTCGAAATCCTCAACGGGCTTGGGACGCATCAACTGGCCGGAAATATCCAACCGGTCGCCGTAGGAGAAAAACGGCGGTCGGCGGCGTTGGACTAGTTCGTCGGGGGGTTGCGCGTACACCATCACCCGCGAGGTCAGCGGCAGCTGCGTCGATCCCTGCCCCCGGTCCACGG
This sequence comes from Dehalococcoidia bacterium, assembly GCA_965226825.1. Taxonomy (GTDB): domain Bacteria; phylum Chloroflexota; class Dehalococcoidia; order Lucifugimonadales; family UBA3495; genus Io17-Chloro-G2. The sequence goes on along the minus strand of CBDDED010000002.1, from coordinate 432,691 downwards.
TATCAACAATCAGGACAAATCTGACCGATGCCCCCACCATTTCCGGGTCGTTTCCAACCCATCCGGAGACGCTCACCGGTTGGGAGTCCTGCACCGTTAACTCCGGGACCGGCTGCTCGGTTGCCTCCACCCGCCACCAGGCCAGCAGCAGCAGGGCAATCATTGCAATCGGCGTCACCGGCCGGCGATTCAGCCGGAAAAGAAGTCCCAAAGGTAAGGAGGCGGCAAAGAGGAGCAGAAGGGCTACTGGCCGGGCGTCCGCCAGAATCCCCAGGACCAACCCTGCCAGCCAGGCCGCGACCAGGAATACCAGCGTCATGGCGACGCTACGATTGAAATTCCGGGGTTGTAGCGGAAAAGGAACCGGTAACGGGTCAACGTGAAGGGCCCACGGTCACCAGGTCGCGAATTTTCTCGTAGGTCACGGGGCCAATCCTTGCAACGTTGGTAATCTCTTCCACTGACTGGAATCCCCCATTGGATTCCCGGTAGTCCACGATGGCTTTGGCGAGAATCGGCCCAATCCCCGGCAGGGTTTCCAGAAGCTCGGCGGGAGCCGAGTTCAAGTCCAACCTTCCGTCCGTCCCGTCCCTTCCGGCCCCGCTGGCCCCTTGAATGGACGGCTCCGGGATTGTCACAATATCTCCTGGAGCTTCGCCAAGCCGCGGAATACGGTAGTGACCCTGGTCCACGACTCTCAAGGACAGGTTCACCAGATCGAGTTGCGCGCCCTCCACGGCGCCTCCGGCGCTGTCCACGGCGTCCGCCAGTCGGTCCCCCTGCTCCAGTTGGTACACACCGGGGTTGCGCACCGCCCCGGTAACGTACACCTTTAACTCCTCAATCACCGCGGGCTCCGCCGGATTCGTTAAGTCCGAGGAAGCATCCGGTCTCTGTTCCACTGCCGGAATTACGACCTGTATGGCGGCGTTGTCATCGCCCCGGAGCAACAGCACGGCTGCCCCGGCCAATATCGCCACCGCCAGGAGAGCGGCAGTCATCAACGCGAGTCTTGGATATACTGATACCGATGCAGCCATTAGGCAGCGACCCCAAAAACGGCCAAAGTTGTGCCATGCGCGAGAGTCCGATTATAATTTAGCCTACTTCAGGGCGAAAGAGGTCACACGTGAGTACACCCCAATCCTCCGCCGGTGGCGCACCGGAGCTTCAGGCATTCTTCAGGGGCGGTTACGCCCCTCTCAAGGACTCCAATGTCAGCATAATGACCCACGCTTTGCACTACGGCACGGCCGTGTTTGAGGGAATCCGGGGGAACTGGAACGACGAGAAGAAAACGGTTTTCATCTTCCGGCTTAAGGAGCACTACGACCGCCTGATCAGAGGCTGCCGGTTGCTGATGTTGGATATACCATACTCAGCCCAGGACCTCTGCGACATCACCGTCGAATTGGTGGAGCGCAACCAGCATCAGCAGGACATCTACATCCGGCCTCTGGCCTATAAGAGCGCCGAAGTCGTGGCTAATCTCAATCTCACCACCCTGGCGAGCGATTTTGCCCTCATAACCATCCCATTCGGGAACTACCTGGGGGCCGATGCTCTGAGGTGCTGCACGTCTTCCTGGCGTCGCATTGACGACCCCATGATTCCGGCCCGGTTGAAAATCTCCGGAATTTACGTCAACAGCATCCTGGCCAAGACCGAAGCGGCCATGGCCGGTTTCGACGAGGCAATCATTCTCAACCAGGACGGCCACGTCTGCGAAGGGTCCGGGGAAAACCTCTTCGTGGTAGACAACGGTCGTTTAATAACCCCCGTTTTAGAGGATAACGTCCTGCCGGGAATCACTCGGGACACGGTGATCCAACTGGCCCAAAGCGATTTGGGTTTGGAAGTGGTCGAGCGCAGCATTGACCGCAGCGAGCTGTACCTGGCCGACGAGGTGTTCCTCACCGGCACCGCCGCTCACCTGACACCGGTGATCCAGCTGGACAACCGGGACATTGGCGACGGGAAGCCGGGCCCGATTTCGCTCCAACTTCAGCGGATGTATTTCGACATTGTGTTGGGTCGGAACCCGAAATACCTGCACTGGTGCACTGCGGCCTCCCCCCGGTTGGTTACCGCCTGATCGCCGGGTAGACCATTCCTTAAAAACCCCGGTCAACCCCCGTTTCGTCCCGCCGGGGTAGGTCCCGTTAGGAAAACCTGACTCGGATTCGACTTTGGGCATTGGGGGCGATATGACGGCAACACTCTCGCTGCTGGTTCACGCTCCACAATGATGGGGGATGGGTTAGCCTGGCTTCTCGTTTTCCTGGCTGCCTACTTGATCGGCGGCATACCAACTGCCTATCTGGCTGGCCGTATCATGATGGGGCGGGACATCAGGGACCTGGGCGACCGCAACGCCGGTGCCGCTAACGTGTTCCGAAACGTGGGTCCTCGAGCCGGGTTGGCCGTTGGCGCATTTGACATTGCCAAGGGCGGTTTCGCCGTGGTCCTCGCCAGGTTGGCGCTGGACTCCGATGCTGCAGGAATGGTTTCAGGCGTCATGGTGGTGGCGGGGCACAATTGGCCCGTCTTCTTGCGCCTGCGCGGCGGCCGCGGAGCCGCCACCGCGGTGGGAGTTTTGCTGGCCACGCTTCCCTTGTTGGCGGTTCCCCTGGGCATCACTTCCTTGGTGGTCTTGTGGTTCACCAGGAAAGCTATATTGTCCCTGGGCTTCTTCCTGATTCTGTTGCCGGTCCTGGCCTGGTGGCCGGTGCTTGAATACTCCAATTCCCAGGCAGGATACGCCCTGCTGATCCCAATCATGATTGGAATTTGCCACGTTGTCAGCGTAAAACGGACGGCCCTGCCCAGCCTCGAGGGAGAGCAGGCGGCGCCCCCGGTTTAGACGCACGGCTTGTTGGGTGTTAACCGTCACTACTATGAAAATAGGCTATTTTCATCCTCATTTGTGGCCTTGGCGGGGCCATGGTAATTCTCGCCGCAGAGGGAATCCAGAACCCTGATTACCATTCAACAATGTGCGAGCAGTCAGGAATGTCTCGGGTAAAACGGCCATCGCCATGAAAAAGCCTAATTTTCATTCTTATTGCCTGGTCTTGGGAGACCATCCGCAATTCGGGTTGGCGGACCCGGTTAAGATTACTTGGTAAAGATTAAAGGGAGAAACGTATGGGTTGGTCCAGTCATCACCCCGTAGGGCTCATTCACAACGACACCCGACGCAGTTTCCGCGGGTACACCCTGTTGTGCAACAACCGGGCCGCGGTCGATGCCCGCCTAATCGATATGGAGGGGAGGGTCTGCCACCGCTGGCGCTGGCCCGACGGCATCGGCTACTCCCGGTTGTTGCCCAACGGCAACCTGTTGCTCCGCACCCGCCCCCAACCCGAAGCCTCGGCCGTCGGCGGCTTCGGCGGCTCTTCGGGGGCTGTCGTGGAGTTGGATTGGGACAGCAACCTGGTGTGGCAATACCGGAACCCGATGATCCACCACGACTTTGACCGACTGGAGAACGGCAACACCTTGGTGCTCCTTTGGGAGCCTATTCCCGCCGAACTCACCCAGCGTGTCGTCGGGGGATACCGAGCCGACGACGACCCGCAGCAAATGCTGGGAGACGTGGTGGAAGAGATAACTCCCGACGGCGCCTCAGTCCACCGGTGGGAGTCCTGGCTTCACCTGAATGTGGATGAGGATGTCATTTGCCCCTTGGAGGGTCGCAGGGAATTCACCCACGGCAACGCCATCAGCGCCACACCCCACGGGGAGTTGCTGGTCAGCTATCGCCAGACCAGCACCATCGGTCTGGTCAACCGGGCCACGGGCGATTTCCGATGGAAGTGGGGACCCGGCGTCGTATCCCACCAGCACCATCCCACCTTCCTGGACAATGGCCGGGTGCTGCTGTTCGACAATGGTTGCCACCGACGGGGAATCGACCGCTCCAGAATCGTGGAAGTGGACCCGGAAACCAACGAGATCGCCTGGGACTACACCGCCGACCCTGTCATATCCTTTTACAGCTACAACATCAGCAGCGCCCAACGCCTGCCCAACGGCAATACCCTCGTATGCGAGGGAGCGGCCGGCCGGATATTCGAGGTCACGCCAAGCAAAGAACTTGTTTGGGAGTACATCAACCCGGTTTTTCTGGGCGGCCAGGGCCCCACCGACGCCAACCCTACCAGCATAAACAACGCGGTATTCCGGGCCCACCGCTATGGCCCGGACTATCCCGGATTGCAGGGCAAGGAACTCGACCCTGGCCGCTACGCCAATATTAACCGCCTCTACGGGTAGCCAGGGCCGTTTAATTGGTACATGTACTGGAAAGTAGACTGTTAGTGGGTCTCAGGGTGGCTATTGAAGAGTGACTATTGAATAGATGCCTTCTCAGCTGGGGATGGTTCGGTAAATTCCCGCCCTTCGGCTTCGGCGTTTGCCTTGCGTTCCAAATACTCGGTCCATTCCCGATTATTCTGCTGACGACCTTCTTCTATTTTGGCTCTATCGCGCCGCTCATTGATCCTTCTCGCTATTACCATAGCAGTCTCCCACGATGCCAGACTCAGGATTGCCACCGCTACTGATGCACTGATACCTTGCCCAATCGCGGTAACGGTATCTGGGAGCGAGTTCCTATCTACGTAGACAACTTCGTACCACGCTGTCCACCCAACAACGCATAAAGCGATAAGGACGGAGGCGAGAAGGTACTTAGCTTCATCGTCTCGGAACACCCTAGAGTCTTGCCGTATGTATCAACAGATCCCATGGTGGTATCTCCCTAACTGTTGACATTATCTTCGCCAGCGAGCTGATTATCAAGGATTGTCAAACTCGGCCTTCGGTCTGGTTAGGCGTGTGGGCTGGCCTAAGGCATGTTAATTTTGCGATATAATTCCAGTTTAATTGCCTCCCGTGATTCTCCCCGCAACGGTTTTCCAGCGACCCTTTAATCCCCCACCGTCATTCTCGCCGCAGCGGGAATCCAGAGTCCTTTGCATGCCCCAATTCGGTTATTGCAACGGAGAAACAACCTATGGGCGGGCGCGTGCCCAAGCCCCGTCATTTCCGTCGCAACGGGAATTCATGGCCCTCTCCCATATCCGACGAGGTGGGGGTGTGCCGGAAATCCTTGTGGGTGCCACCTCCCCAAGCGATTATCATGAAAATAGGCTATTCTTATGACAATGACGGCTGACAATAGAACATCCCTGACGCGCAGTTCCAAATTGTCCGCTACCTAACTCTCGGTCTATTGCGGCGCATCGGTAAAACACCATGCCGCGCACGCGGTCACGTCCGCCAAGTTTTCCAGGACAGGTTAGGAAATTGGTCCAGCCAAACGAACATAAATCACCGGAAATCATCGGCATGATCGGCGTTAACCGGGAGGCCCAGTCCTCTGCCGGGGCATCCCTCAGCACCTTTGGCGGCGCTATCAACCCCGGGGGCACCGTGTCCCAGGGACTGGACGCGGATTACATCGTAGAGTTTGCCAAAGCCCATGAAGACAGCGGCTTTGACCAGGTCCTGCTGGGCTACTCTTCCTCCACACCGGACGGCTTCGCCGTGGCGGGGTACGCCGCACACTACACCCGGAAGTTGGGCTACTTGATTGCCCACCGCGCCGGGTTCATGTCCCCAACCCTGGCCGGCCGCATGGCCGCAACCCTGGACCAGCTGACTTCCGGCCGAATTGCCTTGCATGTGATCACCGGCGGCAGCGACGTGGAACAGCAGCGGGAAGGCGACTGGTTGGACCACGAACAGCGCTACCGCCGAACCAGCGAATACCTGGACATTTTGCGGCGGGTCTGGACCGAGGAGCAGCCATTCGACTACCAGGGCGAGTTCTACCACCTCCGGCAGGCTCACAGCGAGGTGCGGCCCTGGCAGAACCCTCACCTGCCTATTTTCTTCGGCGGCGCCTCGGAGGACGCCAAGAGAGTGGGCGCTCGGCACGCCGACGTGTTCGCCCTTTGGGGAGAGCCGCTGGCCGCAATAAAACAGCAGATCGCCGACATTCGCTTGCTGGCCTCCGAATTTGACCGCCAACCCAGGTTCAGCCTCTCGGTACGGCCGATTTTGGGTCCGACCGAAGCCGACGCCTGGGCGCGGGCCGAGGCGATCCTGCATTCAGTTCAGCAGTCGGTCGGAGATTCGATACAGCCGGGCCAACCCGCCCGGCTTCAGTCGGTGGGTTCGCGCCGGCTTCTGGATTTCGCCGCCCAGGGACAGGTGCACGACCGCCGGCTCTACATGCCCATAGCCCAGGCCAGCGGCGCAGCCGGCAGCACCACCGCCCTAGTGGGCACGGCGGCCCAGGTGGCCGAATCCATGTTGGACTATTACGACGCGGGCTGCTCCGCATTCATCATCCGGGGCTTCGACCCACTGGCCGACGCCAAGGAGTTTGGCAAAGAGCTAATCCCCCTGGTCCGAGAAGGTGCCAAACAGCGGACCCGCACCCCAAACTAACCCCCGCTCCAACCACCCGCCAACCAACGCGCAACCTCCCGCCAACCCAATACCAGCCCCAGTCTTTCCCGTCGCAGCGGGAACTCACACCCCTTGTTGTCACTGAACACCGCACGCAAACAGCGGGCGCGGCCTAACCGATACCCAACAAAAAAGTTTTGCGCAGCTTTTCCAAAAGCAGGTCCCCCACTCCCCAAAAACTCCATGCTCTCCGTGCCAAAAAGACGCGCTCCTTGCCACGAAAGGCCCATGAGGGTATAACGGAACCTGCGGACCTGATCCAATCCCACCTGTCCAGGAGACGTAACGCATGGCTACGACACCAGGCAGCCACACCCCAAGTAGTCACACCCGGGGAAGCCAGGGAGAGTACTCCCACCGGCCCATGACCTGGGGTACCCGCGGCATGGTCGGCGCCGGGACCCAGTTGACCGCCCAGTCGGGAATGCACGTGCTTTGGCAGGGAGGCAACGCCGTGGATGCCGCCGTGGCCACCGCCTTGGCCGCCGGCGTTTTGGAACCCACCGCCTCCTATTCCTTGGGTGGTGAGGTCGCATTTCTGTTTTACGACGCCTCCGCCGGAAAAGTCCGGTCGGTTGTGGGCCAGGGTTGGGTCCCGGAAAAAGCAACCATGGACCTGTACCTGGAACGCTGGGGAGAAATTCCCTTTGGCGTTCTCAGCACCACAGTGCCCGGCGTGATTTCCGCCCTGCTCGCCATGCTGGCGGACTACGGAACCATGAGTTTCAGCCAGGTGGCTGCATCCGCTCTGTCCTTCGCTAGAGACGGATTCCCCACCTACCAGTTGCTCAATAGCGGCATAACCGGCTGGCGGGACAACATCGGGAAGTACCCCGATTCTGCACGGGTCTACCTCCCCGGTGGCAAACCGCCGGTGTTGGGCAGCATTTTCAAGCAGACGGACTTGGCCAACACCCTATCCATGATGGTCCAGGAGGAGACGCGCGCCCTGGGCAGCGGGTTGGGCCGGGAAGCGGCTATCCAGGCCGCCCGGGACCTGTTCTACAAAGGAGACCCCGCTCGTCGAATGGTCAAGGCTTTGCAGGACATGGGCGGGTTGTACTCAAACGATGACTTCGGCGACTATACATCCCCTTGGGAGGAGCCGGTCTCGACCACCTACCGCGGCTATGAAATCTTCACCAATCGGACCTGGACCCAGGGTATCTGCCTGCTGCAGGCGCTCAACATCCTGGAAAACGACGACCTGGCGTCCTTGGGTCACAACTCGGTCCAGGCCATACATCTCCAGGTGGAATCATTGAAATTGGCCATGGCCGACCGGGAACGGTACGTCGGCGACTCCGGTTTTCAGGATGTTCCGGTGGACGGCCTGCTGAGTAAGGAATACGCCCGGTTGCGGCGCGGTTTGATCAACCCCAACGCCGCCCTTGCCGACTACCCGGCCGGCGATCCTCGGGGCCTCCAGGCCGTTGCCGGTACCAACGGCTCTCCCGGCGCCCCCAGGGCCCTGGAGACCCCGGTTGGCGGCTCCGACGGCACCACCTATCTGGCAACGATCGACGCCCAGGGCAACATGGTGTCGGCCACGCCCAGCACTTTTTCCGGGTTGTCCAAGGGAATGGTCCTGGGTGACACGGGCATTCTGATAAACAACCGGGGCTGTTATTTCTGGCTGGACCCGGACAACGCCAACGCGCTTCAGCCCCGCAAACGCCCCAGGACAACTCCCTGCACCTTCATAATTCTGAAGGATGGGAAGCCGTTCATGACCCTGGGCACTCCCGGCGCCGATAGCCAGGTGCCCAGTGACCTCCAGGTGTTGAACAATATCATCGACTTCGGCCTGAATCTGCAGGAGGCCGTTGAAGCGCCCCGTTTCGGCGTTAATAGCTTTCCCCGGTCGCCCTGGCCCCACGAGACCTACCCGAACCAACTGGACCTGGAGGACCGGGTCCCGGATGGGATTGCCGAAAGCCTGAGCGACCTGGGACATCGGGTTGACCGCGTCGGCCCTTGGGGTGTCAGCAACGGATTCGCCCCGGTCATGGTCGATCCGGAATCCGGCGTCTACGTCGGCGGCGCAGACCCCAGGAAAGAGTCTGTAGTCTTGGGCTGGTAGCCCCCAACCCGTCGGCTGACATCCAACCTCAAACCGTTGACCCAATAGGAGCGAAAATTGACCACCGCAACGCCTGAAGAGGCCAGGACCCAGATCGTAAACCTAGTCCGGGAGTTTGTCCGCCGGGACGTGGCCCCGGTCGCCCAGGAATTGGACCGGGAAGACCGGGTCCCTCACGATTTGATCGACCAGATGAAGGAGATGGGCCTGTTCGGCATAACGGTCCCCGAAGAGTACGGAGGGCTGGGGCTGGACTACACCACCTTCGCCACCATCTTCGAGGAACTTAGCAAGGGTTTCATGAGCCTTAGCGGAGCCATCGGGACTCACCACATCCTCACCTACGTGCTGGTCCACTACGGCACCGAGGAGCAGAAGGCGCGGTTTCTTCCCGACTTGGCTTCCGGCCGCAAGAGGGGAGGGCTCGCCCTTACCGAACCCGGCGGCGGCAGCGACGTGGCTAACCTGGCGACGTCGGCGACCAAGGACGGCGAGGAGTACGTAATCAACGGCGCCAAAATGTTCATCACCAATGCTCGGTATGGCGACTCCTTCTGCCTGCTGGCCCGCACCGATCGGACCGCCCAGCCCAATCACCGCGGCATCAGCTGCTTCGTGGTGGAAAAAGGAGACCCCGGTTTCGAAAACCCCGGAGTTAAAGTAGGCCGCGACCTGGACAAAATGGGCTACCGGGGCTTGGACACCTGCGAGTTGGTGTTCGAGGACTGCCGGATCCCGGCGGAAAACCTCGTAGGGGAACAGGAAGGACGGGGGTTCGGTCAGGTGATGAGCGGGCTTGAGACAGGGAGGATTAACGTGGCCGCCCGGGCAGTCGGCGTGGCCCAAGCCGCTTTCGAGGCCGCCATCCGCTACTCCCAGCAGCGCGAGACCTTCGGCGTCCCCATATCCCAACACCAGGCCATTCAGCTCAAGTTGGCCGACATGGCCACCAAGGTGCAGGCCGCCCGCCTCTTGACATACGACGCGGCGGCTAAGAAAGACCGCGGCGACCGGGTAGACCTGGAATCCGGGATGGCCAAACTCTTCGCCAGCGAAATTTGCGGAGAAGTCGCCATGGAAGCGGTGCGAATCCACGGCGGCTATGGCTACATCAAAGACTCGCCGGTGGAGCGCTACTACCGGGACGCGCCGCTCATGATCATAGGAGAAGGCACTAACGAAATCATGCGCCTGCTGATCGCCAAGCAACTCCTGGCCCGCCCGGAATACCAGGTCTAAGGGCCTTCGGTCTAGGTCCTCTGTGTTATTTTTAGACGACCTCCCATTAGCTGGTAAAGCAAGCGCAGGAGTGGCGCCGATTCATCGCACAGCCTGGTATGTAGAAGTTATTCAGGGGATTGCCGAATGACCTACACCGTTAAAGTTTCCTTGCAAGAGGAACATGATGGGTGGTGGAGCGCTTGGATTGAGTCTTTACCTGGTTGCGCTACTTGGGGATACACGAAAGATGATGCCTTGCAGTGCTTGCACGAAGCCGCTGTGTTGGTCCTGGAAGGCATGATCGAATGCGGTGAATCCATTCCGGCCGAGGTTGAATCCGGTGGCGGTATGGAAGTGGATATTCATCTATGACCGTCCCATCCGGTCTGGTCTCTCGGCTCCGGAACGTCTCGATTCGCTAATGGATTGTTGCGTTGGAACGGGCCGGTTTCTTTATCTAGACGCAGTAGGGGTGGTCGTAGAGTATAGCGGCACGCTGACGGTCGCCGAGTCGTTCTCAGTTATCACCGTGCCAGTGCAACATTGCCCCCGGGGACATTGCACCGGGTGCTATTAGATGCCCAATGGGCCGAGGATGATGCGCAGCGTCTCGGACTGCTTCAGCGTCAACAACAGCAGAAGGGCCGCCGGAGGAGGGAAGGCCGGTGTTGGCTATATCGCGCCGGCCCTCCCGGATGTGTATCCCGCGTAGGGACCCTCAGTGGTCTGGAAGCAGCAAGTTTACCCGCCGCCTTCCACTTCGTCAGAGTACAGGGGGTTGAAGGTTATGCGGACCATGGGGGCATCGCTGGGGTTCAGCCACTGGTGGTGCAAGTCGGGGGGCACCATGACTGCGTCGCCCTCGGAAACCGTATATTCTTTCCCGTCGCAACTCAGCGCGCCCTGGCCTTCCAGAATATAGGAAACGTGCTCCCACTGGTGAATGTGTCCCCCGGAATCGGAGTGACTGACCGAACCGGGCGCCATGGCCCCGTTGTACAGCAGGACCAGGTTAGGCGCTCCGTCCCCCTTGCCGATAAGGCGTACGCCCGCGCCCTGGCCCAGGTCACGAAAATTTCGGATCATGGGCGCCTGGCCCGTTCCCTTCTCTCCGGTGGTCCTGGCTCCGCCGGCCTGGGCCGATAGGGGATTAATCTCCAGTCTGCGGATAGCCCCTTGACCGCCGTCGTTCAGGGTGTAATGGTCCACCTCCCCGGGCACGAAGATTGCGTCGCCTTCCTTGATCGGGTAGTTGTCGCCATCGCACACCAGGGTCCCCGAGCCGGCCAGAATATAGATCGAATGCTCCCAGGGATGGATGTGGTGAGCGCTGGTAGCGTCCGGGTCGATCTCCGAGTAGCTCATGGTGCAGGTGGGCGGGTTGTCTTCGGGCCCGACCAACCGGACGGCAGGCCCACCGGGCGTGAACGAATTCCTGAAATTCTTGATCAGTGGTTCCATTGGGTTAACCTCCTGCGTATTCGTTCCTGCGTTGCCTCCGACCTTAGACCCGCTCCCCGTTTCAGGCAGTTACCGGCCTTTCCACTGGGGTTTTCGTTTTTCGGCAAAGGCCTTGGGACCCTCTTTGGAGTCCTCGGTGGCCAGCAGCCGTTCGTAGGCCAGGTAGGTCATCCGGCAAATGTCCTCGTTGGTCATGTTCTGGCCTCTGTAAGCCAGTTCTTTGAAGGTTTGCACCGCCAGTGGGGCGTTTTCGGCGATTTGCTCGGCCAGTTTCCTGGCTTCAGGCATGACCTGGTCGGCGGCCACTACCCGGTTGAGAAAGCCCATATCGTAGGCCCTCTGCGCCGTCACCGGCTGCGCGGTAAGGACCAGTTCGAGCACTGCCGACAAAGGCATTGACTTGGGAAGCGTCGTGCCGAAGGGCGGCAGCAAGCTCCACTTGGTTTCAGTGATTCCCAGTTGGGCATCTTCCGATGCGACTCTCAGATCACACATCTGGGCGATGGACCAACCTCCGGCCAGGGCGAAACCGTTGATTGCGGCGATGGTTGGCTTCCAGGTATTGGGCCACATGAATGGGCGGTCTTCCGACATGCTGGCCGACGCCTTGGCCTGGATCCCTTCAGCGTTGTCGGCGGCCCGCTCCTTGAGGTCCCGGCCGGCGCAAAAGGCACGCCCGGCTCCGGTGACAATTGCCACGTAGGAGTCCTGCTCCCCGTCGAAACGTTGTATGGCCTCGCCGAACTCCTGCCGCAACTGCCGGTTGATAGAGTTAAGGGCATCCGGCCGGTTCAGGGTAATTGTTACGATGTGGTCTTGCTTGTCGTAAAGGACCGTTTCGGCCAAAATCCTTATCTCCTTTGCGTCTGTCGACGGCGGCGGGTGAGGACCTTGATAACCGGCAGATGAGGACTCTTATGCGTAAGGTCCCAGGTGGGTGCCGCCGATAACGTGGAGGTGTCCGTGGCTCTGGCTCTGCATGCCGTCGGGTCCGAAATTAGAAAGAATCCGAAAGCCGTTGACCGAATACATGCATCCCATTTCCGAGGCGACGCTCCCCATCTTCTGCATCAAGCCGCTGCTCCACATTTCCAGCTGGCTCAGGTGCGCCTTTGGCATTACCAGGAGCATCAGTGGGACCCACGTCAGCTTGTTGACGATGACGATCAGGTCTTCGTCCAGGTAGCGGATCTTGGCCGGAGAGCGACCCTGGATGATTTCACAAAAAACGCAGTTTGCCGGGGTGGTCAACAGCCGATCTGCCTCATGAAAGATGCGGGCCGGGGGTCAAAAGTTGTTCAACCGGGCTTCCCTGGGACTGTTTAACGGTGGAGATTACGGGTCTAACCCGAGCAAAAACCGGGCGCCCGGCGACGCCCTGTGAATATAAGCGCAGGGTACTGCATTGTCAACGCAGCCCCGGGCGGGGCAACGCTGTCGCATGCCCAACCGCCGGCACGATACCGTAAACACCCTCAAGCGTCCGGCCTTGGCCGGTCCTATGATATTATGATTCGCGGAGGCAGACATGTTTAGATTGGCTGTTTTGACCGTCAGTACGACGGGGTCCCAGGGCCGGAGAGAAGACACCAGCGGCCGGGCAATCCAGGAAGCGCTGCCGCCGCCGGATTACGAGGCGGTCAAGTACGAAGTTGTGGCGGACGATAAGGCTACAATCGAAAGCAGGCTGGCCGAGTGGTCCGACTCGGGAGAGGTGGACCTGATCCTTACCACCGGCGGCACCGGGATGGGTCGCTACGACGTGACCCCCGAAGCCTGCCTGGCCGTGCTGGACAAGGAAGTGCCGGGGTTGGCCGAGTCCATGCGGGCCCAAACCCTGAAGTTCACGCCAATGGCAATGCTCAGCCGTTCAGTGGCCGGAATCCGAGGCTACACCTTGATAATAACGCTTCCGGGCAGCACCAAGGGCGTCAAGGAATGCCTGGACGTGGTGCTGCCGGTGCTCCCCCACGCATTGGAGTTGCTTCAAAAGGAATCTGTGTCAGAGCATCCCCTGTAGATTTGATCGAAGGTCTCCAGAGATAGGGCACTGCTCTAACATAACACCGCCAACGCTCCGGCGGGCTGACTTATAACCACCAGGAGAGACTTTAATGGCGCAAAATCCGGCCGAAGGGGACCCGGTTTACTGGCCGCGGGTGAAAGAGATACTTGATGGAATAATGGAGCGCTGGGTGGAACGCTGGGGCCGGGACCCGTTACCCGGAATCCACGACTACTACTGGGACACCTCCCAGGAGCTAAAGAACAGCGTTCTTTCAGGGTTCCGGTCTATAGAGCCGGGAACACCAGGCCGGGAAACGGCGCTGGTCCGCTCTCTGGCTCGCGCCATTGCCAATCACGGGCGGATGCCCCTCCGCGGCCCGTTCGTGTCCCGAGAAGAGGTTGACGAAATCGTCACCTGGATTGATACGGGGATGCCAGAGGGGCCTTAGGCGCCGGCCGACAGCGGCTTCGTCGGGTTGCGGTGCAAAAAAATACCGCCGGGGGTTTGCCCTTTGTTGGGCTAGTCCCCGGCGGATTTGGGTTCTGGTGCGGCGGTAGGGTTAGGCCAGTACCGGCTCCGAGTCCTTTCGGTATACCTGGATTCGGTTGCGAGTGTGGTCCAGGATGGCTACTCGGCCCTGTGCGTCTGTTTTAACGGCGCAGGGATGGGTCAGGTTCCGATCGTAGTCCGGGTCGTTGGCGTAGGCCAATGAGCGCTGGCGAATCATGTCCGGGTTGGAGAGGAGCTTTTCCCGGCCCAACCTGGAGATTTTGTGGTCGCCGCGCAACTCCGTGATGAACCGGCCGTCCGGGCTAAGGACCTGTACCCGGTTGTTCAGCCAGTCGGCAACGTAGATTTCGCCATCTTTGTCAACGCTGACGCTGGTGGGGCGATTGAACTGTCCCACGTTGCTTCCAGAATGTCCGAAGCTGGCCTGCCATTGGCCATCGGCGCTGAATTGTTGGATACGGTCGTTGCGCCAATCGGACACGAAGACGGAGCCGTCGGGGCCAAGGCAAATGCCCCAAGGCATGTTCATCTGCCCAGGGCCGTCGCCGAAGCTGCCGAACTTGCTGATGAATTTGCCGTCCAAGGTGAATTTCTGCACACGATGGTTACGGCTGTCCGTGACCAGGATGTTGTCATCGGAGTCGACCGCCAGCCCTGCCGGCCGGTCAAGTTCGCCATCCCCGGACCCGGCGGTTCCCCACTTGCTGAGGTAGTCGCCGTCCCGGTTGAAGACGGAGATCCGATTGAGCCATTCGTCGGCGACGTAGACGTTACCCTTGCTGTCGATAGCCAGAGCGGTGGGCCAAACAAACTGGCCGTCGCCCTCGCCATGAGAACCGAACTCGGTGACATAGTCTTCATCCATTGTGAAGACGGTCACGTGGATGCCGTCCGGACGGTTTTCATAGGAGCGGTTCAGGGCGTAAACCAATTCGTCGTCGCTCAAGGCCAGGTCTACGGCGTTCCGAATTCCGTTTCCAGAGAACTCCGCCCGGCCCAGAGAGTGGGAGTAGGAGAAGGTCCTATTTGTAACTCCAAAGAAATGGGTGCTCATGCTTCTTTCCTCGCGACGTTATGCTGAAAGAGACAGCTCCCAACCTGGTGATTTCCAGGGAGCAGTCTTCTCGATTCGTGCACTGGGGGACCCTCCGTCATGACGTTGGGCCCCGGATGGGGGCAACCGCCGGAAGAGGTAGAAACTATCTCTTCCGGCGTAGATTCCAGGGTCTTAGAAGAATTTGACCGATTCGAACTTTCCGCCGACGATTTCGACGGGGTCCAACTGCAGCCAATCCTCAACGATGGAAGTGTAGACGGACCGGAAGTCCATGCCCGCCTTGAGGTTGCCGCCGGCTTCCCGCTTGTCCGGCTCCAAGGACGGGTACTCGCCGTAGATTCCGCCTTTGACGTTTTCGCCCACTGCGAAGGCGATCCCGGCGGCGCCGTGGTCGGTGCCGGAGCCGTTGTCACTGACCCTGCGTCCGAACTCGGTGAACATGAACAGGGTTACGTTGTCGGAAGCGTCATGCTCCCGCAGGTCGTCGAAGAAGGTCTCGACCGTGTTGGAGACGTTGGACCAGAGCCCCGAGTGAAGGGCAGCCTGGTTGGCGTGGGTGTCGAAGCTGTTGTACGGGGAGGTGGTATACAGCACACGGGTCCCGAACCCGGCCAGGTGGGTCTGGGCGATGTTCTTCATGTACTGGCCCACGGTGGTGTCGGAGTACTCGACGCTGGAAGAATACATCTCCGGGGCAGTGGCCAGGATGTCGGCGCCCTTCAGAGCGTTCGTACCGGTGCTGCGGATGTAGTCCATGACCGCGCTGCGGCCGACCGCGGGAGAGTACATCCTGCCGAAAACGTCCAGCGCTTCGCCGCGGAGGTCTTCGCCTTCGATTCCGGTCAACAGACCGTAGGTCTCCAGGTCTCCCACCGAGGCAACCGGTACGCCGTCCAGGGCCAAAGCCCGGGGAAGGCCGCGGCCAAAGTTCACGCCGGTGAGCACGTTCTCATTCTGAGGGTCCACGGACTTGATAACTCGACCCAGCCAGCCCTCGGTACCCACGGTGTCCGGCTCGCAGGTGTGCCAAATATCCATGGAGCGGAAGTGGGAGTAGCTGGGGGTGCCATAGCCAATGCCCAGGAAAATGGCCAGTTTACCCTCGTCCCAGAACTTCTTCAGAGGGCCCATTGTGGGATGCAAGCCCAGTTCGTCGTTGAGGGGGATGATCTGGTCTTCCGGGATTCCCAGGGTGGGGCGGGCGTCGCGATACAGGCCGTTGTTCCGCAGAACCACGGTGTTCAGTCCGTCGTTTCCACCCGACAGCGAAAGAACTGCCAAGACCGGGTCTTTCTTAGTAGAAACCATTAGTTCTCCTCCATCGAATTTTTTAGCGAGTTTTTCCGGGTGTTCTTGTGTCCCCGTTGGATTGGGGTTCAGGGTCTAACCAAACTGAAATTCAGCAGTCGCGGCAATCATCTGGAGCATCTCACCGGTCCGCCGGTTAAACTCGGCCTGCTCGCCGGCCGATGCATGGGTCAGGTTCCCGGCCTTCTGGGCGTGAGCGGTCAACTCGCCGCGGGTCTCGTCGGAGACAAGCAAGGGGCCTACCAGGTCGAGACAACCCTCAACAAACTCTGTGGGAGTGAGGGTGGCTCCCTGGGACGCCAGTCTATGGACTATGTCCTTGACACCGGGCGTTGCAGTGTTGCCCAGGAATTCGGAGGCGAAGTTAATCCGCTCCACCAGGGTTCCGCTGTCGATCCACTCCCGGCCGGTGTGCCAACCTTCAACCGTCGGAGGATTCATCAGGTCCATGCCCATGTACTTGGGTTCCTGAGAAATCTCGTACAGCCCCGGTTTGACTTCCTGGTGCTCGCCAACCATCCGCAAAGTGCCGGCGACCACTTCCGCAGGGCTCTTTACCTTGGCGTAGCGCACGTCATCAGACTTGAAGAAGTCGGAGGTGAACAGGACCTTCAACATTGCGCCTATGTTGTAGTCGGAATCGAAGTAGGCCTTTTCCAGGGCCCTGATCGCTTCCTGGTCACGGGGCGGGGTCAGGCGCCAAGCCGGGATCTGGGGCTCGTCGGCCACGAAGTAGTTATAGAGGTGGCGGGCGAGATACCTGGCGGTTGCCGGCTGCTTGCAGATGATGTCGATGATGTCATTGCCGTTCAACCTGCCGGTCTCCCCCAGGAAAGTCTTTTCGCCGTCGTCGTGGTCGGCGGGGTCAAACCGGAAATTCCAAGGGCTGCGGCCATAGGGGAAGGGCGGGTAGGTGGGTTCCACGCTCCAACCGGTGAAAGCCCTGGCGCAAGTCTTCACGTCGTCTTCGGAGTAGTTGAACTGCTCATCCATGCCCACGCCCAGGGAGAAGAGCTCCAACAGTTCACGTCCGTAGTTTTCGTTGAGGGCTACCTTGTGGCTTTCGGTGTTGTCAAGGTAGTACATCATTCCGGCGAAGGTGGACAGTTTCATCAGAAGCTCGCGGAAGCTGCCCATTCCATATTCCCGGAACATCTGGATCATCCGGCCCATTTCCTGGCCGCTGTCGATCTTGCTATGCCCGGCGCAGAGGATCATGTGCCAGAACAGCGCCATCTTTTCCTGGAGCTGCCGGGGGCTGTTGACCATCCGGTAGACCCATTCCAAGACCAGGTTTTCGATTCCGGCGGACTGGTGATAGGAAGGGTTGTACCGAAGAATCAGGTCTTCTTCCAGGTTGGGCTGGTCATTGGGATTCAGCAACTCTTCCACCGTTGCTCCATACCCTTTGGCCGCTCTAGCCTCGATTTCCTCGCGGCTCGCTCCGAAGCCCGCGCGCCGCATCAGGTGGGCCATCAGTGCTACTTCTTGTTCTGCCATATGCTCCTCCATATATTATTCTGTTGTCCAGCCATGTTCCTCGCCTGACCCCTATGATGTTAGGCCAAAAAACCTGTCCGATTATAAGCCGACTGACGGTCGTTTTCGCTCCACCTGATTAGGCTTCCAATTTGGGCAAGGCTTTTTGGTAACAATGGTTACGATGTAATAAGATATTATAACCTTCCGGTAGTGTCAATCAGTTGGTCGGCAGCGAAATTCTTTGACCGCGTGCCTGAAAGTCTTGTCGAGGTTCCTGTCATCCAACCCTGAAAATCTCCATATCGAGAGCAAACAATTATAACATGTCACGCCCCCCGTAGCGATGGCTTACACGCCTGGCGACTGTTCGGCTCGGCGAGTCAAATTTTGGAAGAGCCGTCTGACGGCCATCGGCCTAGGCGTCGGCAACGGAAGTTCGCCTCCAATTTTCGCCCTTCAGGTCCTCGGACTCCCTCAAGTCCAACGGATTAACTTTTCATAGCAGGTCCTTTCTGTTGGAGGACGAGTTGGCCTTGACGATTCGTTCCTCCGCCGGAAACGAATAAGGAACGAACGCTCCTTGGGCTGGCTCAGGCCCTTTGACCAGGGGGGCATTATTCCCCGTCATAGCCATGACAATGGTCCTTCGGTCAATGCCGTGGTAGATGGCTGATTTCATGGCGAACACAGGGAGGGCCTGTGGGTTTTGTTTAGGATTCCTTGAAACGGTGCCATTGTGTGCCATTTTGTATCTGGGCCGGTTGGCTTGAGACTCCGGAAAGTACGTGATTTTGGGGCGTTTTGCACCATTTTTGGACGCTTTGGACCATTCTTGACCGTTTTTGGCATTTTGCACCTGGCAGATTGGTTTGAGCCTCCTGAAGCTGAGTGATTTTGGGACATTATATGTCCGGGCCGGGCCGGGCCGGGCCGGTGGGGCCGGCGGGTTTGTAGCCGGTTCGCGCGTGGATATTCGTGGTTAGAATAGGCCGATCCTTTCGTCATTGAGCCCAAGTCATCGAATACGAGTCGTCGAGCGTTAGGGGGGCGATATTGGGTGATGAAAATGATAGAGAGGTTGATTCGGGGAGGGGAAGGGGGAAGTGTCAACAATTACCGTAAAAGTTCAGATTTGGTGGGTAGAATTGGTCGAAAGCCGTTTGACGGCCGTCAGCCGGAGCGTCCCAAACGGGAATTCTCCCCCGGTTTTCGAACCTCAGACCTACGGACCCCATTGAGTCTGAACAGTTACTATTCACCGCCGAGATCGCAAGGGACGCAGAGTTTGGGGGGGGTTGCAGACCCGAAACCACATTGGCGTTCTCTGCGTGCTCGGCGGTGAAATAGGCCCCGGATTACCGCCGGGTGGAGAATGGACGGGGGAATAGCGGCTATTGCACCCTAAACCCTGGACAACCTGCCTACAAAGCTTCCGATCTATTTGGCGTCTGCTCAATTTAGCATCTACGTCGCAATAAATGCTCCCGCTATACTATAGTAGGCAGATGACAATGCTCAGGATTGCCCTGCTGGCCGCATTATTTATCGCCTTGCCCGTGTCAAATTTGGGTCAGGTCTATGCGTGCTCCTGTGTAGTGCCCGGAACGCCTTCCGAAGAATTGGCCAACTCTTCCCTGGTCTTTTCCGGCTCCGCCGTGTCGGTACGAGAGGACCAGCCGTTTCTGGGGATCGACCGGCTGCCGGCGAACGGGCAGACAACCGTAGAGTACAAGATCGATACAGTGTGGAAGGGGAACATAAACATAAAGGAAACAATGACCCTGGAAACAGCCCGTTATGGCGCTAGTTGTGGCTTTACCTTCGTGGAGGAGGAAGAATACATCGTATATTCCCGCGACGGTAAGACTGTCAGTCTGTGCAGCCGGACTCGGTCCCTGAGTGACGCGCAGGAAGACCTCGCCGCTTTGGGTGAGGGGAAGCCTGCAGGGCCGAAGCTTACCGGCGAAACTTCAGAGGCTGCTTCTTCAGAGACTGGTAGAGGATGCGGCATATCACCGGGCGCCAGCCTCGCATCCGCAGATACGGCGTTCTTTGTCCTGCTGGCAGGCCTGATGTTCTATCGGCAACGGAAGCATGGTTAATTCCTCAACCACCGCCGGCGCGCTTAGCTGAACGAGTGCCGTTCTTCCCACGCCCCGCCAACCGCTGGTTACAAGAGTCTACTCCCCCGGTCATCCAGCCCAATGGTCTCTTCACGTGGGCTATTCAACATAATGGTGGCAGTAGAACGGCACATGCGCGTTACCTTTGCAATCCCATTTGACGACTCAAATAATACCCAAATTGTGTCTACTTGACACCGCCAAGTCGCTAAGCTAGGATGCCAACCATCGGATAACGATGTAACGTTGGTAATGAGCCTGGCCTTTCTAGAGTCTGGCAACAGGTGTGGGTAAAGGAATCAAGCCCCACGGATTCCCCAGCCTGAGTTTGCAACAATGCGCCGTAACTCCATTAACTCCCCTATCCCAGCCGTAGCCGAGAGATCCCCGTGGCCGGAACTGCCGGCCATTTTCTCCCGGTACAAAGACTCGATAGAGAACGAACTGTTACGGTCTGTCCCCGAGTCTCAGGACAACCACCTCGATTCACATTTGCGGTACCACCTGGGGTGGGTAGACCAGGCAGGCGCACCCGTCGAAACCGCCTTATCCCAAGGCAAGGCCCTCCGCCCAACTCTCTGCCTGTTCGCCTGCGAGGCCCTGGAGGCAGATCTGGCCCGGGCTCTCCCGGCGGCGGCGGCCTTGGAATTGACCCACAATTTCTCTTTGATTCACGACGATATTCAAGACCAGGACGTGGAACGGCGGCACCAACCCACTCTATGGTCCTTGTGGGGTGTCCCAAGAGCCTTGGTAGCCGGCGACGGTCTACAATCCGTAGCAAACCTGGCTCTGTCGTATGTGGCCGGCCCGTTTGTGGCGGCTGAGACCGCCCTGAGGGTTTCGCAAATACTCAACGAAAGTACCTTGGAGATGATCCAAGGGCAGTGCCTGGACCTGGGTTTCGAATCCAGAACAGACATCGCGGCCGATGACTACCTTCAGATGATCGCGTTCAAAACCGGAGCGTTGATTCGGAGCGGGTTGGAAATTGGGGCCCTGCTGGCAACCGACGCCCCCGCGGCCTTTGAAGCATTCTCGGAGTTTGGCGACGGCGTGGGGCGGGCCTTTCAGATTCGGGACGATTACCTGGGGATTTGGGGCGACCAGGCCACCACCGGCAAGGCGGCCGGCAATGACATAAGGCGGCGAAAAAAGACCTTCCCGGTAGTTTTCGCCCTGGAGAAAACCTCCGGGGAAGCCCGGCGGGAATTGCTGCGCATCTACGGCATCGAGGAACCCGACGACGACGACGTGACGCAGGTGCTGGGCATATTGGACGACGTGGGCGCACAGGAGCAGTCCCACAGTATCACCCAGGCCAGCGCAAACCAGGCGCTGGAGGCGTTGAACCGCATCAAACTGCCCGAGTGGGCCGTAGCCGAAGCCGAGTCGTTGGTGGATTTTCTATCCAACCGGGAGTTCTGACCAATTTGGAGTCCTGGGACTCCGGCGCCCAACTCTTGAGTTCAATCAACCAGAATCTGCGTGGCGTGAAACCGGCCTTTACCTGGATCCAGTTGAATTAGAAGGTGTGATGACAACTGCAAAACGCCCGGCGGAACTAGCGGTCCGATTAGCGTGGTACATAATTAGGAACCGCCTCAAAGGCCGGAAGCGATTCCCCCTGGTCACCATGCTGGAGCCGTTGGAAATGTGCAACCTGGCTTGCACCGGTTGCGGCCGGATCCGGGAATACAAGCCGGTGCTGGACAAGTTGATGTCGGTTGATGAAGCCTTGTCGGCGGTCCGGCAGGCCGGGTCGCCCATTGTATCCATTGCCGGCGGTGAGCCCACAATTCATCCCCGGATTGACGAGATTATCAACACCTTGGTGGCAGAAAAGTACTTTGTGTACTGTTGCACCAACGGCCTCCTGTTGGAGAGAATGCTGCCCAAAATCCCGCCCACCAAGTACTTCAGTTGGGTGGTCCACGTTGACGGTATGGAGGAATGCCACGACGAGGCAGTGGCCCGCAAGGGTGTATTCAAAAAGGCGATCCATGGCATAGAGGTCGCCCTGGACCAGGGATACCGGGTTTGCACCAACACCACCGTGTTCCGGGGTAGCGATGTTGCCGATCTTTGGGAGATGTTCCGGTTTGTCGGCGACCTTGGCGTGGAAGGGTCAATGATATCCCCGGGGTTTGACTTCGAAGACGCTCCGGTCCAGGACATGTTCCTGACCCGACGAGAATCCCAAGGGATGTTTCAAAAGCTTCTGGACCCGGCCAAGACCGAGGGGATGCGCTTTTACAACAACCCCCTCTACCTCAACTTTCTCAAGGGGGAAAGGGACTACCAGTGCACCGCTTGGTCCAACCCGACCTACACGGTCATGGGTTGGCGCAAGCCCTGTTATCCCCTGGCCGATGAGCACGTAGAAGACGTACAGGAGCTTTACGATGCCGAATTGTGGGAGAAGTACGGCGTAGGCAAAGATCCTCGATGTGCAAATTGCATGATGCATTGCGGGTTCGAGTCGGCCACCATCTTCCAGGCGATATCCACCCCCAAGGATTGGGCGACGTTGATCAAGTCTGGAGCCGCGAAAAGCGGAGGCTTTACCGCTGCCTGACCCATCAGGTGGCTTTCGATAGGAAATGTTGACGAGCAAATGTTAACGATAGTCGCCAGCATGGAGCGCGAGTTGTCCGGCGTGAGACGGGGGTTGAAACCCGGTCAGGGCCACGAATTGCGCGTTGTCGGAATAGGCCCGGACCGGGCAGGCGAAGCCATGGGGCAGATATTTTCCGCGGATGCGGGGACCAGTCCACGCGGGCCCGTCCTCATGTTGGGGGTTGCCGGTGCTTTATCTCCTCTGCTCAAAGCGGGGGACGTGATCTTGGCTTCCAGCTATCTCCGGCTGTCCAATCCCGCCTGCTCTTCCGGCGCGACTCACCTGGAATCGTTGGCTCCGGACCTACGGATGATCCGGTTGGCCGACCGCGCCGCGACGCAGGCCGGACTGCCGGTCAATCGCGGTCCCTCCCTCACGGTGGATTCGGTGGTCAGACTCGCCGAGGAGAAAGCCCAGCTTCACCGGGACTTTTCCGCAACCTCGGTGAACATGGAAGACTTTTCAGCGGCGTCCATTGGCCGCCGGTATTGCGTGCCGTTCCTCTCTGCCCGAGTTGTGTTGGACACCTGCGAACAACCTTTACCCGCATATCTCGCCAGCCTCTCGGGTCCGCTGTCCCGGTCGGTCATGGCCGTGGCGGCGAAACCATGGCGAATTACCGAATTGGCAGCGCTGTCCGCGCGGATGCGCCGAGCGCAATCAGTCCTGGCCCGCTTCGCCCAAGCCTTTGTGCACGAATATGAAGCTGCCGGGACCGCCGCCACCCCGATCAGACCCGGTATGGCCGAACCCGGTATGAGTGGTTCTCGATTCTCCGGTCAGACCCTTGATATGGTTTCCTCTGAGGTCATCCGGTCATGAAAGTGCTGGTCACCGGCGCAACCGGGTTCATCGGGGGCAACCTGGCCCGGATGTTGTGGAGCCGCGGCTACGAAGTGAGCGCGTTGGTCAGGAGGGGCAGCGACGCCAGGACGCTGCAGGACACCGGAATCCGGCAAGTGGCCGGGGACATCCTGGACCGGGATTCGCTGGACCGCGCCGTCCGCGGCTGCGAGGCTGTATTTCATTGCGCCGCTGCATACACGTTCTGGAGCCCAGACCCGGACTTGGTCTACCGGACGAACGTGACCGGGACCGAGAATGTTCTCGACGCGGCCGGAAATGCCGGGGTTCCCCGCATTGTTTACACCAGCACGGTGTCAACCATCGGGCTGCCTGACGGTGGTTCCGCCGGAGAACCGGGAGATGAGGATACGCCGGTCCAAACGCATGATCTGGTCGGGGCGTACAAGAATTCAAAATTTGAGGCCGAAAAACTGGTCCTGGCCAAGGCCGAACAAGGCCTGCCGGTAGTGGTGGTCAACCCCACGGCGCCGGTGGGAGCCTGGGACGTCAAGCCAACGCCCACCGGCAGAATGGTGCTGGATTTCCTACGGGGACGCGTCCCGGTGTACATCAACACCGGCATGAACCTGGTGGACGTTGCCGACGTTGCCGCCGGGCACATTCTGGCCATGGAAAAGGGACGATCCGGCCAGCGATACGTGTTGGGCAACGTCAACCTATCCCTGAAGCAGGTATTCACTCTGCTCGGGGAGTTAACCGGATTGCCGGTCCCGCGCTTCAGGGCGCCCCTCTGGCTGGTAGTCGCCGCCGGCCGTTTGGACGGGTTATTAGAGGGCAAGTTGATGCGCCGGCCCCCCACAATTCCATTGGAGGGTGTGCGGGTTGCCAAGCGCCCAATGTATGTCAGGTGCGACAAAGCAATCGAAGAACTGGGACTGCCGCAAAGCCCGGTGGAGAACGCGCTTCGCGACTCCATTGCTTGGTTCACCGGCAACGGGTACGTAAACCTCAAACACGCAGGGTCAAGATGATTTCTGACTCGCCGCGGGTCGAGCGCCCGCTTTCCAGAGACGCAGTGGACCGGGCAGCGGCCAGCTGCCAGGAGTTCTTTCGCTCCAATCAATTTCAAGAAGGGTACTGGTGGGGCCGGCTGGAAGCCAACCCGACCATGGAGGCCGAGTACCTATTGCTCTCCCATTTCCTGGGCAAGGGCGACCCGGTACGTTGGGCCAAAATTGTTAATTACATCCTGCAACAACAGAACGAAGACGGGTCCTGGAGCCAGTACTACCAGGCTCCGGGAGACCTGAGCACCTCGGTTGAATGCTACTTCGCGTTGAAGTTAGCGGGGCAGCCTGCGGACTCCGAGCCCATGCAGAAGGCCAGGGAGTTCATTTTGTCGTTGGGCGGCGTTCCGAACACGCGCGTGTTCACCAAAATCTGGCTGGCATTGTTCGGCCAGTGGGACTGGAAGGGCACTCCTAACATGCCGCCGGAGTTGATGCTGTTGCCCACCTGGGCGCCCTTCAACATTTACGAGTTTTCCAGCTGGGCCCGGGGCACCATTGTGCCAATGCTGATAATCCTCACCCACCAGCCCACGTGCAGTGTGCCCGAGGACGCCAACATAGACGAGATTTACCCGCTGCCCCGGAGTCTGATTGATTATTCCCTGCCCGAACCCGACCTCAGTTCGGGTTGGCCCAAGCTGTTTTACTACCTAGACCGGGCTATCTCCCTGTACCAAAGGTTGCCATTGCATCCCCTCCGCGGATGGTCGGAGCGGCGCATCGTAGAGTGGATCAAGGAGCATCAGGAGCGCGATGGCTCCTGGGGCGGTATTCAACCCCCGTGGGTCTACAGCTTGATCGCCCTCCACCATCTCGGGTTCCCCATGGACGACCCCATCATGGACGCCGGGTTCAACGGCTTTGAGGGATTTGCCATCGAAGATGAAGAAACCTTCATCATTCAACCGTGCATCTCCCCGGTTTGGGACACATGTCTGGCGCAGATAGCATTGACCGAATCAGGAGTCGCCCCCAACGACCCCATGATTCAGAAGTCGACCCAGTGGTTGTTGGACCAGCAGATTCTGGACCCCGGAGATTGGAAGGTCCGAGCCAAGACCACCGAGCCGGGCGGCTGGGCCTTTGAGTTCCAGAACGTCCACTACCCTGACATTGACGACGCGGGCGAGGTCATAATGGCTCTGGCTCAGGCCAAATTGAGTCCGGACCAGGACGACCGCCGGAACCGGGCCATTAGACGGTGCATCGATTGGGTCCTGGCGCTCCAGAGCAAAAACGGCGGATGGGCCGCCTTTGATAAGGACAACAACCGCAAGTACCTGGCTAAACTGCCATTTTCAGACTTCGGCGAACTATTGGACCCGCCCAGCGTGGACGTAACGGCCCACTTGGTGGAAATGTTTGGGAAGGTGGGTTACACCCGCAACTTTCCACCGGTCAAACGGGCCTACGATTTCATTCTCAAGGAACAGGAAGCGGACGGCTCCTGGTTTGGCCGCTGGGGGGTCAATTACATCTACGGCATAGGCGCGGTCCTGCCCGCCCTGGAGGCAATTGGCGAGGACATGACGTTGCCTCATGTGCGCAGAGCGGTCGATTGGCTGTTGGACCACCAAAACGATGACGGGGGATGGGGGGAGAGTTGCGCATCATACGTGGACCCTGATTTGCACGGCGTGGGTCCCAGCACTGCATCTCAAACAGCCTGGGCGTTGTTGGCGTTGATGGCATCTGGAGAATGGAACAGCGCCGCCGTCCAGGAAGGGATTTCTTATTTGGTTGAAACCCAGACCGCCGACGGTTGCTGGGACGAGCCCTACTTCACCGGGGCCGGTTTCCCGGGCTACCTGGTGGGCGAGCGACTCAATAGACCACCCCAACCTGGTGAAAGAGGGTACCAGGGCACAAATATGTCCAGCGGGTTCATGATTAACTATCACCACTACCGGAACTATTGGCCTCTGTTGGCGCTGGGCAGGTATCGAAACAAAACAAACTCCCATGGCAACAACGGGAGCCGGGGCCAATCGGCCACCCAAGCCAACCGGGCTGAGGGACCGGTTGAACCCCAAAAAGGACGCTGAATATTATGAAATCCAAGTCTTACTGCCTGCACCTGGACACCCAAAGGGCCCCGGAATTCATCGATATCACAGAATGGGTCTGCAGGTGTGTCGCGCAATCGGAGGTCGCCAACGGGTTTGTTGTGGTCTATTCCAAGCACACGACCGCGGCCGTTAAGATCAATGAAAACGAGCCTCTGCTGGTACAAGATATGGAGACTTTCCTGGAGAAATTCTCTCCCAGGCACGGCTGCTACCAGCATAACGACTTCAGCATCCGCACTGTGAATATGAACGCCGACGAGTCTCCCAACGGGCATGCTCACTTGCAGCATTTGTTGATGGGCACCAGTGAAACCATCCCCTTGGTGGACGGCGCTATGCAGTTCGGCGTTTACCAAAGCGTGTTTTTCGTCGAGCTTGACCACCCCAGGCCCAGGGAAGTCATGCTCCAGGTGGTTGGGGAGTAGACTCATTTGAGCTCAGCGCCGACCGAGCTACAGTCGGCCTACGACGAATGCCGCTCCATCACCCGCCGGGAAGCTAAGAACTTCTACTACGCTTTCCTGACGTTGCCCCCAGAGCGGCGCCGAGCCATCTATGTCATCTACGCCTTTTGCCGGCACTGCGACGATTCGGTGGACACCGAGGGATCCATCGAGGAAAAGCTGGCGACCCTTTCCCAAATCCGGCAGGACTTGGCCGGGTCTCCGTTTACCGGCGCGGCGGCTCCGGTCTTCATGGCCCTGGCCGATGTGGCCAACAGGTATGACATCCCTCAGCAGCACTTCCAGGACCTGGTGTCCGGCGTGGAGACCGACCTGGTCAAGACCCGGTATGCGGATTTCCAAGAACTCCGGCAATACTGTTACCAGGTCGCCTCGGTGGTTGGGTTGATCTGTCTGCAAATCTTCGGCTTCCAAGACCCCCGCGCCCGCCAACACTCCATTGACCTTGGGTTGGCGATGCAGCTCACCAATATTGCTAGGGACGTAAAAGAAGACTTGGGCATGGGACGCATCTACCTGCCGCAGGAGGAAATAGAGCGGTTCGGGTATTCCGAAGAGGAACTCAAGGCCGGCACGGTGAACCAACAATTCGTTGAATTGATGCGATTCCAGGCGACACGGGCGAAAGAGTATTTCCAAAGCGGCTTCCAATTGCTGCCTTATCTTTCTCACCGCTCCAGGGCCTGCCCGGCGGTACTGGGCGGACTTTACTGCAAGGTCTTGGACCGGATAGAGTCGCATGGTTACGACGTGTTCAACTACCGGGCAAGTCTGACCAGTGGGGAAAAGCTTCGCCTACTGGCCCAAGCCTGGTTGGGCAGCTACCTGAGCGGTGTTTTTCCAACGCCAAAAGTGCGATGACCGTTTCACCGTCACGATCTTGGTCGCCAGCGCCATCCAACAATCCCATGCCCGGCCTCCTCGAACCCCAAACCGGTCATCAGACGGCTCTTCAAACCTGCGTGCACGGCGTCTGAACTGGGGACAGCGACGCTATATTCCGTGTCACAAAATTGCCGCGACCGGTTCTACCTCCGAGCTTACAGCGCAGGCAGGACGACCCGATTTAGACCGCCTGCACCCCCGCATTCACCGTGAACTTGAGAAAATGCGATTGACATGACTTTCTCTCCGCGGTCCAGGGAATGGGTGAACGCTCATCCCAGACTTCTACCAGGCGAAGCAAAGTGGATTTTCAGGCGTCATACCTGGGGTATGAAACGTGACCGCCTACCCTGTGTGCTCAAACCTTGAGACGAGCCGCATGGTTGTGTTCAAATTACAGTGCAACGTAAGTGTGGCGGCTTGATATTTGGGGCGTCGCAATTGCCCAAATGCCGCTACCGATGATTTTTCCGGGAACCTGTGGATGTATCGTCCCCATTGACGGTTGAAATCGCAACCCTCACTCGTCTCGCACTGGCTTTCGCTTCTGAGGTAGCGGTCCCATGACCACTCCTCGGAAATCAGTTGCCGTCACTGGGTCTTCGGGGTACGTTGGCTCTACCCTGCTGCGCCACCTGGAAGAGTACGGCGCATGTGACAAGCTGGTGGCCATCGATAACCGCCCCCTGCCGTTTCCGGTTCATAACGTGTACGTCTACCGCCGGGACATCACCGAGTCATTCCAGGATGCCCTGGTGGACAACAACGTTTCCACTCTGGTCCACCTGGCCCACATCGGCCGCCGGGGCCGGAATCTACGAGAGGTCAATGAAATCCGGAATAGCAACTTGGATGCGCTCCAGAATGTTCTGGAGTGCTGCGTTCGCGCGCGGGTGCAACACATCATCCATCTCAGTTCCTACGCGGTCTACGGCGCGCGGCCGGATAACCCCATTCCCCTCACCGTCCGGTCACCGTTGCGTGTGACTCCCGACTCTCCATTGGGGTATGACAAGTTGCTTGCCGAGGAAAAGATTCAAGATTTTTCCGATCACCTTGGCAACACCAAGGTAACAATCCTCCGGGCTGCCACGGTGCTGGGTCCCACCGCGCCGGCCCAGGCTATCCAGGAATTTTCCCGGCAATGGTTGGTCGGCCCGACCGGCTACGACGCGCCGGTCCAATTCCTGCATGAGGAGGACTTGGCCCGGGTGCTTCATCTCCTCATTGAGAGGGAACTCCCAGGAGTATTCAACGTGGCCGGCGACGGAGTGGTATTTCACCGGGAAATGGCCGACATGATCGGCAGTAAATTCGCAAGATTGCCATTTATTTTGGCCTATCCCCTGGTGCAACTAGCCTCGAACACGCGCCTTCAAAGGGGTTACGCCGTCGATGAGTTGAATCTAATCAGGTATCCTTTGGTGTTGAACACCGGAACCCTGCGCCAGGCGACGGGCTACCAGTTCTGGCACACCTCAATGGAAACGCTGGCGTCCTTCGCCAATCCCAACATTCTCTGACTGCCCCCGTGAGTAAAACGGCTGCCGGGACTTAATGCCTGCCAACATGCAAATCGTAATCGATACCGACCCCGGAGTAGACGACGCTATTGCCATTCTGTTGGTGCTGGCATCAGACTCCTCCGATATTTTGGGCTTGACCGTTGTCGGCGGTAATGTTCCTCAGGCCAGGGGGGCCCGCAACGCCCTGGCGGTCCTGCAATGGGTCGGACGGGAAGACGTGCCGGTCTGCCGGGGTAGTTCGAGGCCCCTGAGTGGACGGTTCCAATACTCAGTCCCCTTCCACGGGGCCAGCGGAATCACCCGAAGATTGCCCAATCCCCGGTCGGGCGGGTCCACGGAGAGCGCCGTGGGGTTCTTGCGCCGGCAACTTCAGGATAATCCGGGTGAGGTATCCCTGGTGGCGTTGGGCCCGCTGACCAATTTGGCGCGTTTGGTCCCTACAATCTCCGGCGACCTGGAAAATCCCCTGGCGTCGGCCGGGTCTCTGACCATCATGGGCGGAGCGGTTGAGACTCCAGGGAACGTTACTCGCCACTCGGAGTTCAACTTCCACAGCGACCCCCTGGCCGCTCATCGGGTGCTGAACTGCGGTGTTCCGGCGACCCTGGTTGACCTGGCCGGTTGCCGGCAGGTGGCGATAACAAGGGAGCAGTGCAACAGCCTGAAAGGCGGCAACGTCTACGGCCGGCTGGCCATCGAAATCTTGAAGGGCTGGTTCGAGAAGGACCCCAACCGCGAGAGCTTCCAGTTTTACGATCCATTGGCCCTGGCGGTGGCGCTGAATCCGGGTTTGGTCGCCACCCGGCAGTTATCACTAAGCGTCGAATTCCACGACCCGGAACGTTGGGGTGAATGCCGGATTGAGGCAACTCCCGGCAACGTGGCATTAGCAACCGAAGTGGACCGGCAGGGATTTTTCAGCATGCTGAATGAATTGCTGGACCTGCGAGGACTTGACCCGACGACGGTGTAGTTGTGGATTCACAAGTTCATTGGAACACAATTGGATGAAGGTAACGACTGGAATGGCGAAGTAGGCGCGGTCCATTCGCTCGCATTTGTCCAACGGCTTCCGGAAGTCTTGTAGCCAGGGGATTTACAATCTCCACGGGTTCCACTTAGGAAACATCAACTTGGTAGAGGGAGTTCCGTAGGAAGGCGTGGTAGTATGGATTGCGGGACGGCGGTCAATTGACCCGGAAGCAAACGGAAAACCCTTGACGATGTACTCAGTGGAAACGAGTGTTGGTTATGAACAACCTAGAAACAGTTCGATGGATGGTTTCGTTTTGGCATCCGGACGGTGACAGCAAACACGAACCTAATTTCCCGAAAGTGGAGTTTTGGCATCCCGATAAGCAGAGCTCCAGAATTGAGGCCGCGCGTGTGCTTATCGAGTTGAGGGAACGGAACGGCGACGAACGTGATTGGGTCGCTGCAGGACACCCCGACCCGTTTGAGGTAGGTGTTGGCCGCCATCCCGGCGGTCAATGGATTCTCCGCTACGGGGACCTGAAGCCGCATGATGGAAAATTGAAATCGTCCGCACAGGAAAGGCTCAGTGGAATGAAGACGGCTGCCGGCGCATGGAAGGGCATTGTCGATGGGGAGGAACTGAAGCAGACCCTCTACGAATCTCGCGGCATCGGTTCTCAATCCGAGCCGGCATCGTAGGGCAATGCAATTCCTGGTAGACTCGGATTGGGTCATTGACTACATGCATGGCAACCAGCAAGTGGTTCAGCGCTTCGATGAACTATCGTCGCAAGGTGTTGGCCTGAGGATCATTTCGTTTGCAGAGCTTTACGACGGGGTGGTTGGCGCGAAGGACCCGCCGAGGGCTGAAGAGGAATTGCAGAAATTCCTCGGCAGTATTGAGGTCTTACCGCTAAACGAGCCCGTTTGTCGGGTATTCGCCTCGGAACGCGCCAGGCTCAGAACCACCGGAACCCTCATTAAGGATTTTGATCTTCTGATAGGCTCCACTGCGATATACCACGACCTAACGCTTCTAACCAACAACCGCGCGCACTTCGAGCGAATGCGTGGCTTGAGCATAATCCCCGCTTAGATAGACACGCCCGAATTTGATGCTAAAGCAAGTCGAGTGCGTCGATTCCGGGTCGTCGCGCAACACGCCTAAGTAGTGGGAGAGGCGCCAAATTTGAAATGACCACAGGCGCCTCCGGCAATAAACCCGAGGCTATTCCAGCGCTGCCTGGGCTGCGGCCAGCCGCGCCACCGGGACCCGGAACGGTGAACAGCTAACGTAGTCCAGTCCCGCTCGGTGGCAAAACGCCACGCTGGGCGGGTCTCCACCATGCTCTCCGCAGATGCCGACTTCCAGGTCCGGCCGGGTTTTCCGGCCGGCGGCAACTGCCATGCTCACCAGCAGGCCTACCCCTGCGGTGTCCAGGGTGGAAAATGGGTCCTCGGCCAGCACACCCTCTTCGATGTACGAGCGCAGGAATTTGCCCTGGGCGTCGTCCCGGCTGAATCCGAAGGTCATTTGGGTAAGGTCGTTGGTCCCGAAGCTGAAAAAATCCGACTCCTTAGCGATTTCCCCGGCGGTGAGGGCTGCCCTGGGGGTTTCGATCATGGTGCCGAATTTGTAAGCCACCTGGACGCCGAGCGTTTCCTGGACCTCGGCGGCGGTGGCGGTCAGATCCCGCCGCAAGCGGGTCATCTCCTCTCGGTCCACCGTTAACGGAATCATTATTTCCGGGTTGACCGGCAGACCCTCCTTCACCAACGAAGCGCCGGCGGTGATTATGGCCGCAACCTGCATCCGGTAGATGTCCGGGAACGTAAGGCCCAGGCGGCAACCCCGGTGACCCAGCATGGGATTTTCCTCGCGCAGCGAGTCGGCGAGTCTCAATAGGTCTCGTTGGTCTTGGATTTCCTCGGCGGATGCTCCGGCGCCGCGGAGCATCTCAAGGTCGTGTTGCATTCCTTCATAAGGAGGCAGGAACTCATGCAGTGGGGCGTCCAGCAGCCTGATGATTACCGGCCTGCTGCCCATAACCCGGAGAATGCCCGTGAAGTCGTTGACCTGAAGCTGGCGTACCTGGTCCAACGCCGAGTAGAACAGCTTGACTTGCTTGGGAGATTCACCCCGGGTTTCCGGGTCTTCCTGCGACCAGTCCCGGGCAGCCACTGCGTTGAGCAGCATTTGCCTAACCGCCGGAAGTCGCTGCGGATCCAGGAACATATGCTCGGTGCGGCAGAGGCCGATGCCGCCAGCCCCCAGGGCCACGGCCTGGGCTGCATCGGCCGGCGTGTCGGCGTTGGCCATGACGCCCAACCGGCGGACTTCGTCGGCCCATGCCAGGAGTTGATTAGACTCCGTCATGCTCTCAAGGCCGGGCTCCACCGTCTCCAGGACACCCAGGTACACATCCCCCGTTGCCCCATCGATGCTGATGGTCTGGCCTTCTTCGACCGTCCGACCTCCCGCCTCAAAGACACCCATCTCCAGATTGACCTGGATTCCTTCACAGCCGACGATGCAGGGTATTCCCATGCCCCGGGTCACCACCGCGGCGTGGCTGGTGACTCCGCCCCGGCTGGTGACCACGCCCACCGAGGCGGCGATACCGTGGATGTCGTCAGGCTTGGTCTCGGGGCGCACCAGGATCACCGATTCCCCGCTGGCCCCGGCTTCGGCGGCCCGATCGGCCTCGAAATACACCTTGCCGGATGCGGCGCCAGGCGAGGCTCCGAACCCTCGGGCCAACCGGGCGTCGTTCAACTCGGGGGACTCGGCTTCCAGCTTGAAACGAGGCACAAACAGCTGCACGATCTCCTCAGCCTGTACCCTTTGGATGGCCTCGTTCCGTTCAATCAACCCCTCGTTGGCGAGGTCCACCGCGATCTTCACCGACGCCAAAGGCGTCCGTTTGGCGCTCCGGGTCTGCAACAAGAAAAGGCGGCCGTTTTCCACCGTAAACTCCACGTCCTGGACGTCTCGGTGGTGGGTCTCCAGTGACTTGGCCAGGTCCATCAACTCCCGGTGTGCCTGAGGCATTACGGTGGCGAGGCTGGAGATCGGTTGGGGAGTGCGCACACCGGCCACCACGTCTTCACCCTGGGCGTTGGCCAGAAACTCCCCGTAGACTTCCGGTTGCCCGGTGGAAGGATTTCGCGTAAACAGCACGCCGGTGCCGCTGGTTTCGCCCAGGTTGCCGAACACCATGCTCATAATTGTGACTGCGGTGCCCAGGTCATGGGGAATGCCGTTGTGGTCCCGGTAGAACACGGCTCGGGGATTGTTCCAACTCCGGAACACCGCCGCCACCGCGTCGGCCAACTGCTGCCAGGGATCCTCGGGAACATCGGTCCCGACAGCATCGCGCACCGCCGTCTTGTAGTCGGCGATGATCCCTCGGAGTTGGCTGTCGTTCAATTGGTAGTCCAACTCCACGCCGGCTTTCCGCTTGTGTGCGGCCAGAACGTCCTCAAAGGTCTCTCCCGGTATTTCCAGTACCACGTCGGCGTAGATCTGTAGAAACCGCCGGTAGGCGTCATAAGCCGGCCGCGGGTCGCCCATCATGGTCGCCAGGCCCTGGACGATTTCGTCGTTGATGCCCAGGTTCAAGATAGTGTCCATCATCCCGGGCATGGAGACCTTGGCCCCGGAACGCACGGAAAGCAGAAGGGGGTTCGTTGAAGCCCCGAAGGTGCGGCCCAGGGATTTTTCCAAAAGGTGAACGTTGGCCTTAACGTCGTCGAGAAGGCCCGCCGGAAGGCGGTTTCCCAAATCGTTGTACTGGTCGCAGACTTGGGTCGTTATGACAAATCCCGGAGGGACCGGCAGCCCCATCAAGACCATTTCGCAAAGGTTGCTTCCCTTGCCGCCGAGCAGGTCGGCCATGGAACCGTTCCCTTCGTCAAAACGGTACACGAGCTTTGTTGGCTTTGCAGCGGAGGCGGACTGTGCCATAACATTTTCCTATGCGGTCGCGGGGCGACCATAGCGACGTTGTTTGGAGTAAACCCGATGGGGTTCAGGGGTGGAATCCGATTATAATCGCCAAGTCTCTTAAATCAACGAGTTCCGGATACCGGAACCGTGCGTCGAACCGGCTCAGTTGCGGAAAGACTCGATCATTAGGAAACCAGTGGCTTTGGTTCTACACAAATTAGGAGATTGAAGGGCTATTTCCGTAGGAGTCGGCAACCGGCTAAATCTCGCGAAACTGGTGGGCCGGCTCTTCCAGGGAGAAGTCGTTTTCCCAGAGTTCATTCAGAAGGGTCTGTTCCTTGACGGTCAGGTCGGGAGTTTCCGGAGCGCCGGTGTACTCCTTAAGTTCGTCCAGGTTGGTTAAATTGGGCAGGACCGACACAATGGAGGGTTGGGCCAGGCAGAACTTGATGGCCGACTGACTCATGGTGCGGGTGTCTTCTTGCACCAGGAACTTTACCTGCTCTGCCTTTCGGATGGCCTCGCGCATCCATTCCGCTTTGCGAGAGGCCCGGTGGTCTCCCTCTTCGAAGCTTGGCGGCTCAATGTACCTGCCGGTCAGCACCTCCGAAGCGTGAGGCACCCGTGACAGCAGCCCGACTTCTTCCTCACCGGCAATCAGGAAAAAGTCTCGAGCCGGCTCTTGTTCAATGATGCTGTAAATGATTTGCACGCTGTCCACGTGCCTCTGGCGCATGGAAGCCTCACCCTCTTCAAACCAGCCAATGTCCGGCCCGAGGGCCGAGCCGAAGTACCGTATCTTGCCGTCGAACTGAAGCTGCTCCAAGGTCTCAAAAAGATCGTCGCGCTCAAGGGCGGTCATTTTCGGGTTGTGAATCTGGTACAGGTCGATGTAGTCGGTCTGCAGGCGGCGCAGGCTCTGCTCACAGGCGTAGGTGACGAACTCCCGGTCAAACCGTTGGACCCGCTCTTGGTGCCCAACGCGGGGAATCGACTTGTCATAAAAATCGTAGCCAAACTTGGTGGCGATAATCATTTCCTTTCGCCGGTGCCCTAGGACCTTGGCCAGGATTTCTTCTCCGAAACCCTCTCCGTATGTGTCGGCAGTGTCAAAGAAATTGACCCCTATCTCCAAGGCGTTTTCCAACAGAGACGCCTTGCTTTCATCGGAGATTTTGCCCCACCAATCGGTGGCCACGGTCCAAACACCAAAGCCGATTTCCGACAAAACCAAGTCGGTCCGGGGCATTTGACGGAATTTCATACGTTTCTAACCTGTCCCAAAAAATTAATCAACCGGAAAGGGGTGGTCACTCAGGCGACGGAGATTGTTCGGATGGTTCAGACGGTTTGTTGGTCGGCGGTGACTATCACAGAACCCGTATTGTCGGGACCGAGCAGCAAGTTTACCCGAGTGCCGGCGCTGCCAAACTTCTTTTGATTTCGTCCACCTGCCGTTGGAACTCTTCGTCCGAGAGCACCGGTTGGAGTTGTCCCATCTCAACCGTGGGGATGATGTCCACCCAGGACGTGCACCCACGGTACTCGGAGATGAATGGCACCACAACCGGGTTTTGCATCTGGTAGACGCGGAGCAAGATTATTGAGAGCGGCACCATGGGCTTCCAGTGGAGCCTGGACTGGGCGTAGAAGTTGGTCCAGATGTAGAACGGCGACAAGGCGTCGACCGGCTCCTGCTGGGAGACCTCCACCATTTCCTCCACCTTGGCCCAGTGGGTGAAACGGATCTCATCCGGGTTGTGGGCTCCGGCCAGAAGACTTTCTAACTGGGACTGGTAATCTTCCTTCAACAGGTCTTCGCGCTGGTGCTCGTAGGTCGGGTATAGCAGAAACTCAGGGTGTACAACCCGAAAGTCCTTGCTGTCTTCATGGATACCGCCCTTGCGCAACAGGAGAATTTGCTGGCCTCGCGCCAACGCATCAACCGTCACCGCCCACTCTTTCAACGCGGTTTGACAATTCGTACTCACTTCAGTCTCCGCTAATTGGGAATTTCCGGCTCCCCAGCATTAGGTAATCTTAACATTGAGAGGGTTTTTGCTCAAACTCCGGAGCGCCATTGGCAAGGGTCAAAAGCAGCATCGCGGGGTCTCAGACAGGCAAGCGGCAGGCTCGTTATGTCCGACACCGGTCGCCGCCATCGACAGCGGGCCGATGCGGAGTAAGCCAGGGCCGGGTTGATGAGAGACAGGGGTCGGCTAGCTGGAAACGGACAAGTTTTCCAGGCCCAGCAGGTTTGCCAGGTTTTGCGATGTGACCTGGGTTACTTCTTCCAGGGTTATTCCCTTCAGGTCGGCCAACCGCTGTGCCACGGCCTGCACGTGCCGGGGCTCGGTCCAATTGTGGCGGTACTTCTTGAAGGGTTGGGGAGCGGCGTCGGTCTCCAGGACAATGTTTTCCAAAGGTATGACCTTGGCCACCGCTTCCAACTCGGGCAGGCGCAACAAAGGGCGGGCCAGGGAAATGAAAAATCCGCAGTCGATGGCTTCCCGCGCGGTAGCTTCATCGGCCTGAAAATAGTGCATCACGCCGCCGACGTCACCGGCCTGCTCTTCGCGCAGGGTCTGGAAAACCTCGGGATGAGACTCCCTGGAGTGGAATATGATGGGTAGCCTCAGGCTCTTGGCCAACCGGATATGCTGGCGGAACACCTGGTATTGGACTTCGTGGTTGGGAGAAGCGGGGAGAAAGTCTAGTCCCACCTCGCTGATGCAAACGACCTTAGGTGAAGACTTGGCCAACGTTTCCAGGGTCTGGTACACATCATCGCTAACCGGCTCGAAGGCTTCCATGGGATGAATACCCACCCCGGCGAACATCATGTCATATTGTTCAGCCATCGCTATGCAGTCCCTGGTTGAATCCAGAGTGGTTCCGGCGGAGATAACGCAACCGACGCCCGCTTCCCTGGCCCGCTCCAGAATCTCTGGCATTTCCGCTGGGGCATACTTGTCCAAATGGGTGTGGCAGTCACCCAGCAGAAGTGTGTTTTGGTCACTGGCAGCGCTCATATTTCAGTACCTCGCCGAAAGTTATACAGCCAGCCTCGAGGAGCGTCAACCGCTAAGGGAACTAGTCGTTCGGACGGCGGCGCCGGTTCAGCAACTGAGAGAATTGATCCTGGATACACCGGCATCGCTGATCAGTGCCCTCAACAGGACTCTGCCCAATTCCCTATGGTTAGGTACGGAAAGACGTCGCCGATCTGTATGTACCAATATCATGTGACTGCCCTGCGTGTGCTCCCAAATATATCCGATTCCCTCCATTGCCCGTACAAACTGGAGGCCTGAAACCACGGGCAATCGCGCCACTACAAGTCAGCCTTGACTACTACCCAATCAACTATCGGGATTTCTTCGCCGTGTTGTTTCATGCTAGCAATGTATCCCCGGATAGCTTCCTGAATGTTTTTGACTGCCTCTTCCCTTGATTTACCTTGAGAGTGGCACCCGGGTAACTGTGGGCACGCAGCGACGATATATCCGTCTTCGTCAGCCTCAAGGGAAACCGGAAAACTAACTGTCGATTCCGTACCATTTTTCTTGGTCTGGTCCGCGGCGTCGAAATCCGTGGCTGGACTCAACGGGACATGAAAATTCTCCACTGAGAACCCGAGCTTCCTTAGATTTCGAACAGCGTCATGGGTAATGAATTCATCGCGGCCACGGCCCGTCGCTTGGGAAAATAGTTGCTTTACCGGGAAGCGACGACCTCGCGCGGCGACGTAATACTTATGCCGGCCGTCCAAAATTTCAGGCTCAATTTGACTCGCGGCCTCAAGTACTGTCTCGTAATTCAATTCGTGACTCTTTCCGCCGATCACAAACCGCATTTTATTTATTTCCTTCTATTATTTATTTATTGGAATTTATTGTCCCAATTGTTTGAGCACGGGGTCAACCATCGGTGGCTGGATCAAGAATTCCTTGGGCGTTTGCCTGCCGCGTTGACATTCGACGGGCCCACGCTGTAAATTGAAACCACAATCAAATACCCGCCCCGGGGGGAGCTTGGGAAGCCAGGCTGAGAGGTCCCGATATCATGGGACGACCCCGAGAACCTGATCTGGGTAATGCCAGCGAAGGGACGTGGTCCTTCTGCTAATTTGTAAGCCGCCCGGATAGGGGCGGCTTTTTTGTTTCGCTGCAAGATTGGAGCACGATGAGATGAAAGGAGAATCAATGGCAGGCAGAATGGGAGTCATCACGCGCGTTGTTGTACTGGTTCTTTCGATGAGTATTCTAGTGGCGATGGTGGCATGCGGCGGTGCAGACGAAGACCGCGAGCTCGTGATAATGACCCACGGCAGTTTTGACATCGGCGAGGATGTCATCAAAGAGTTCGAGGCTGCCAACGACGCAACCGTTGTTTTCCAGGATGCCGGAGACACCGGGCTGGCATTGAACCGCGCAATCCTGGAAAAGGGCAATCCATCCGCAGACCTGCTCTACGGCATAGACAACACCTATCTCGGCCGGGCGCTCAAGGAAGAGGTTTTCGACCCCTACGAGTCCGAGAACCTCGATGTAGTTCCCGAACGCTTTATCTTCGACGACACGAACCATGTGACGCCCATCGACTACGGATACGTCAACATCAACTACGACAAGGCGTTCCTGGAAGAGGCCGGCATATCGCCTCCGTCGACCCTGGAGGAACTGACCGGCCCCGACTGGAAGGGCAAGCTGGTGGTGGAAAACCCGGCCTCATCCGCGCCCGGCCTCTCTTTCCTCATCGCGACTGTCTCGTACTTCGGAGAGGACGATGACTACGACTACCTGGATTTCTGGAGGGACCTCAGGGCCAACGACGCTCTGGTCACTGAAGGTTGGACCGACGCCTACTACACCAACTTCACCAAGTACGGCGGCGACCGCCCGCTGGTTGTGAGCTACGCCACCAGCCCGGCAGCCGAGGTGTTTTTCTCGGAAGTAGAACTGAGCGAGCCGCCGACCGGCAACATCCTGATCGACCGGGCGACCTTCCTCCAAATCGAAGGCATGGGGATACTCAAGGGCGCCAACAGCCCGAGCCTGGCCCGCAAATTCATTGACTTCGCACTCGATATCCGCTTCCAGGAGGACTTCCCGGACAAGATGTTCGTCTACCCGGTCAACCCGAACGCGAAGACTCCCGACTTCTTCAAGTTCGCCGAAGTACCGACTCAGCCGGCCGACATCGGCCCGGCCGAAATAGACGAGAAGCGCGAGGGGTGGATCGACGCTTGGACAGAGGTGGTTCTGAGGTGACGCGGTTAAGGTTAGGTTGACCTGCAATGGCTCGCCGCCTGCTGGTCTTCGTTCCGCTCGCCTACCTGGCCCTGTTCTTCGTTTACCCGCTCTTGACCGTTCTGGCCCGGGGCCTTGAAGGCGAGGCCTTGGGACTGGCCCCTTTCGGGAGGTTGCTGGGCGACTCCTACTACCTGGGGCGCATCTGGTTTACCACCTGGCAGGCGGCAGTCTCGACGCTCCTCACCCTGGCCGTCGGATTGCCCGCGGCTTACCTGTTTGCCAGGCATGAGTTTCCTGGCAAGACTATTCTGAAGGCCGTGTCTACCGTCCCGTTCATCATGCCCACTATCGTGGTGGCCATGGGGTTCGTCGCTCTTCTCGGCTCCCGAGGGCTGGTGAACACATTCCTCATGGACGCGTTCGGGCTGAGTTCACCGCCCATCAGAATTGCCAACACGCTGACGGTCATTCTCATTGCCCACGCCTTCTACAACTACTCCATAGTGGTGAGGATCGTCTCCGCCTTTTGGGCCAACATCAACCCCCAGATCGAGGAGAGCGCGGCGATGCTCGGAGCGGGGCGCGTCCGCACCCTCTTTCATGTCACACTGCCGGTCCTGCTCCCGGCGATCGCTTCCTCGGCATTGCTGGCGTTCGCGTTCTCGTTCACCTCGTTCGGCGTGATCCTGGTCCTCGGCGGTCCCCAGTTCGCCACCTTGGAGGTTTCGATCTACGAGCTGACTGCCAAACTCTTCCGGCTGGAGTTGGCCGCTGCGCTGTCCATCATCCAGATGTTCTTCACCTACGGGTTCCTGCTGGTTTACGCCAGGTTCCAGCAGCGGGTCTCGGTGCCGGTTGGAATCATTCCCCGCGAGGCTTCGGCGCGCCGGCCGAGACGCTTCGGTGACACTGTCTTTATTGTCGCGATGGTCCTGGCGTTGGTGATTGTCCTCTCCCCGCTTCTGGCTTTGGTGGAACGAGCGGCCACTGCCGGCGGAGGGTATTCCCTCGCCCACTTCCAAAGCCTCTTTTCCAATGAGAGAGGCTCCTACTTCTACCTTCCCCCGGCCGCCATAATATGGAATTCACTGCGCTTTGCCGGGGCCACCGTGGCAATTTCCATGATCGTCGGGACGGCGGCGGCCTACTTCCTCAGCCGGCCCAGGCGGCGCGGCACGAGTTCTGCCGACGCCCTTTTCATGATGCCCCTCGGTGTGTCAGCCGTGATCCTGGGATTTGGGTTTTTGCTTGCGTTCAACCGCGGGCCGCTGGACCTCCGGGCATCTTGGGTGGTCATAGTCATTGCCCATTCCCTGGTGGCTTACCCTTTCGTGATAAGAAGCCTGCTTCCGGTGCTTCGCGGCATGCCTGCCCAGTTCAGGGAGGCCGCGGCGGTCCTGGGAGCCTCTCCCACCAAAATATTCATCCACGTCGATCTACCGATCGTCTCCCGAGCCCTTCTGGTCGGCGCAACCTTCGCCTTTGCGGTGTCTATGGGAGAGTTCGGTGCTTCTCTGCTGCTGGTGCGGCCCGAGCTCACGACCATGCCGGTGGCGATATTCCGTCTCCTGTCCCAGCCGGGTGAGGCCAACCTGGGCCAGGCTCTCGCGATGAGCAGCCTTCTCATGCTGGTAGTTGCCCTGGTGTTCGCGGCGATAGAGCGCTTCCGGTACCGGGATGTGGGCGGCTTCTGATGCCGCTGCTTGAGGTATCTGGAATCAGCAAGAGTTTTGGAGGCGTTGCAGTCCTGCGCGGCGCGTCCCTGGAGGCCGAACCGGGAGAAATCGTCTGCCTGCTCGGCCCCAGCGGTTGTGGCAAGACAACGTTATTACGCCTTATCGCCGGACTGGAAGCGCCGGACGCGGGCTTCATCTCCTTCGAGGGTCGCGTGATTGACGGCCTGCCTCCGCAGGAAAGGGGATTTGGCCTCATGTTTCAGGACCTTGCCCTCTTCCCCACCATGGATGTTTTGGGCAACGTGTCTTTTGGCCTTCGTATGCAAAAGCGTTCGCAAAGGCGCTCGAGGGAAGAGGTCGCCCGGCGGGTCGACGAGCTTTTGGACCTGGTGGATCTTGCCGGGTTCGGCCGGAGGAAGGTCCACGAGTTGTCGGGCGGCGAACGCCAGCGGGTGGCGCTGGCTCGGTCTCTGGCAGCCGAGCCCCGGTTGCTGATGCTGGACGAACCCCTGGGTTCACTAGACAGGCGGTTGCGGGAGTCGCTCCAGACCCAGGTCCGGGCTATTCTCAAAGAAGTGGGCGTGACCGCGGTCTACGTCACCCACGACCGGGACGAGGCGTTCGCCATGGCCGACTCTATGGTTGTCATGGAGCGAGGCGCCGTCGTCCAGTCGGGCACGCCGGAAGACCTGTTCATTGCGCCCCGCAGCGAGCTGGTTGCAAGGTCGATGGGCATCAAGAACGCTCTTACCGGAACGCTCGTGGACAAGGACGGCGGGACCGGCTTCGAGTGCACGCTCGGCATGCTGGCAGCGAGCAAACCGCAGGCCTTCGCCATCCACGGGGGCGACGAGGTTTTGGCGCTTATCGACGAGAGGCGAATAGTCCTTGGACCGGCCCGGCAAAATGGGTCCGCCGAGGGCCACAGCCTCGAAGGTGTCGTAGAAAGCCGCCGTTTCCACGCGGGAGAATTCGAGATAATAGTCCGCGTCGGACGGGGCTCCCTGACCTGCCTGCTCAAGCCCGACCGGGGCGGTCCCGAAGCCGGCGACCAGGTCTCGGTAACCATCCCGCCCGATGCCATCCGCCTGGTCCGGCATGGCTAATGGGGACAAGCCCGGCAGGCGCTGGACACAGGCTGCGCCCCGGTCCAGTTCCACTACGCCCGTGCCTGCTTCCTACGTTGACACCTACTTGGGCCGGTGATAGCATATTGTCTACCTAAAAGGTCGACAATTGCGGCTGTCCTTGTTTAGCCTACCCAGCCACCCCCTGAGGTAAGGATGACCCAGACCCCTTATAACACTTCTACCGCCGCGCCCCAGGTAATCACCCGAGGCGCCACTACCTCCAGCGATCTGGACGCCGAGTACAAGTGGGGATTCACCATTGACATCGAGTCCGATGTCGCCCCCAAGGGCCTGAGTGAGGATGTGGTGCGCCTGATCTCGGCCAAAAAGAATGAGCCGGATTGGATGCTGGAAAACCGGCTGAAGGCCTTCAGCTACTGGGTTACGCTCAACCAGCAGGCTCCAACGTGGGCCAACGTAGAGTACCCTCCCATTGATTACCAGGACATCCATTACTACGCCGCTCCCGGCAGCGGAGGCGACCAGCCCAAGAGCCTGGACGACGTAGACCCGGAGATACTTGAGGCCTTTGATAAGCTGGGTATTCCCTTGGCCGAGCGGGAACGACTCGCCGGCGTGGCAGTCGACGCGGTCGTGGACAGCGTGTCCGTGGCCACTACCTACCAGGCGACTCTGGAAAAAGCGGGCATCATCTTCTGCCCCATCAGCGAGGCGATTCAGAAACACCCGGACCTGGTGCAAAAATACCTGGGTTCGGTGGTGCCCTACGGCGACAACTTCTACGCCACGCTAAACGCCGCGGTGTTCAGCGACGGCTCTTTCGCCTACATACCCAAGGGGGTCAGGTGCCCCATTGAGTTGATGACCTACTTCCGCATCAACCAGGCCGATTCCGGCCAGTTCGAGCGGACTTTGATAATCGCTGAGGAAGGCAGCTACGTCAGCTACCTGGAAGGCTGCACTGCCCCGGCCCGCAAGACCCACCAACTGCATGCCGCGGTGGTGGAACTGGTGGCTATGGACGACGCCGAGATCAAGTATTCCACCCTTCAAAACTGGTTCCCCGGCGACAAGGACGGAAACGGCGGCGTGTACAACTTCGTCACCAAGCGCGGCAAGGCCAAAGGTAGAAACTCCAAGATTTCCTGGACCCAGGTGGAAACCGGGTCCGCCATCACCTGGAAATACCCCAGCGTGGTCCTCGAGGGAGACAATTCCGTTGGGGAGTTTTACTCGGTGGCCCTGGTCAACAACCACCAGCAAGCCGACACCGGCACCAAGATGTTTCACCTGGGCAAAAATACCAAAAGCACCATTGTGGCCAAGGGCATCTCGGCCGGGCATGGCAACGCCACCTACCGCGGCCTGGTGAAAATCAACCCGTCGGCCGACGGCGCCAAGAACTTCACCCAATGCGACTCCCTGCTAATCGGCGACCAATGCGGGGCCCACACTGTTCCTTACATCGAGGTCCGCAACCCGACTGCCCAATTGGAACATGAGGCCTCCACTTCCAAGGTAAGCGACGAGCAGCTTTTCTACTGCCAGCAGAGGGGGATATCGGTGGAAGACGCCCATCACATGATCATAAACGGGTTCTGCCGGGGCATTTTCCAGGAGCTGCCCTTCGAGTTCGCAATGGAAGCCTCCCAGTTGCTCAAGGTCAGCCTGGAAGGAGCTGTCGGCTAACCCGTTTGGTTGAACGGGGAGTTCTTTAATGCTTCGCACTTTCAAAGCCACGATCGATGAGCATGGCAACGTGCGTCTGCTCGAGCCGGTCAGATTGCCTACAGCACGTAAGGTCTTGGTAACGATATTGGACGAAGAGTCTCCGGTGGTATTGCCGGAGACGGCGTTGATCAGCGAACCGTCCCTTCGTGAGGACTGGGACCGCCAGGAAGAGGACGCGGCGTGGGTGCACTTACAGCAGGCGCAGTAGTCCTGGTGAGATTTCCTTTTTCGGACTTATCTCAGGCGAAACTCCGGCCCGCTGTCGTGGTGGCCGAAGCAGGTCGAAGTGACCAGATTCTATGTCAAATTACCAGCAACCCATACGGTGATGGTCGCGCGATTACGTCGGATGACGACAGCTTCGCCGAAGGCTCTTTACGCCTCGTAAGCTATGCTCGTCCAGCCAAGTTATTTACGGCCAATGGTAGCTTGGTGACGCAAAAAGTAGGGAGTCTAAGGTTTGAGGTGTTCAACCAGTTGATTGATTCGATTATCGAGTTGATGAATCAAGGCCGCCGAAGATGATGAGCAACAAGGAATCCTTGCTATCCGTTCGCAACCTGCATGCCCGCGTCGCCGGCCAGGAAATTCTGCGGGGCGTTGACCTTGAGGTGCGCCCCGGGGAAGTACACGCCATCATGGGTCCCAACGGCTCGGGCAAGAGCACGTTAGCCAATGTCCTCGCTGGCAGACCCGAGTATGAGGTCACACAGGGCCAGGTCCTGTACCAAGGCGAGGACCTGCTCGCTTTGGAGCCTGAGGAGCGCGCTCGAAGAGGCTTGTTCTTGGCCTTCCAATATCCTGTAGAGCTTCCCGGCGTCAGGAGTTGGCAGTTTCTGAAGGCCGCCATGGATGCGCGGCGGCGGCACCGGGGCGAGGAAGAAATGGGCGCCCGCGAGTTCGACCGGCTTCTGAAGGAAA
The DNA here is from genome assembly GCA_965226825.1 of Dehalococcoidia bacterium. Taxonomy (GTDB): domain Bacteria; phylum Chloroflexota; class Dehalococcoidia; order Lucifugimonadales; family UBA3495; genus Io17-Chloro-G2. Next base: position 387,916 of record CBDDED010000002.1, on the reverse strand, counting down.
AGGTCGAAATGGTGGAAATCGGCCAAGACCTGGTGCGACGGGCGGTCAACGAAGGCTTTTCCGGCGGCGAAAAGAAGCGCAACGAAGTGCTGCAAATGGCACTGTTGGAACCAACGCTGGCCCTGCTGGACGAAACCGACTCGGGGTTGGACATCGACGCCCTGCGCATTGTGTCCAACGGCGTCAACCAGTTGAGGACACCGGACAACGCCATGGTGGTGGTCACTCACTATCAGCGCATTCTGGACTACATCACTCCGGACCGGGTGCACGTTCTCCTGGAAGGCCGGATTGCGGAGTCGGGAGACGCCGATCTGGCCCGCCAACTGGAATCGCGGGGATACGATTGGATCCGCGACTCCGTCGAGGCCGGCGGCGGTTAACAATCTGTGGTCTCCACAATGACTTACTGGGTCTACGAAAACTATCCCCACAATGTGGCAGTGGTTCACAACGCCGCTTGCAGGTTTTGCAACGATGGCCACGGAGTCCACAGCCTTCCCAATAGTCGCGAGCTAATGCGGCACGGGCCGTTTGACGACACGATCTCAGCCCGCATGAAAGCCAAGAAAACCGGGCGATCCGGCGTACGAGATTGCGGGGTCTGCGCACCTTAAGAATAGACGCCAACTAATTTTCACCTGTGATGACACAAACACCAACTAGATACGAACGGTACTCCGACGGGTTTCAAGCCCTGGGGCAAAGCCCTGGTCATCCCCAGGCCCCATGGGTCCGAGACCTGCGCAACCACGCTTGGGACCGATTTAACGAACTTGGCTTCCCCACGGCCCGGCGGGGCAATGAAAGGTGGAAGTACACCAACGTCAGGTCGGTGGCGTCGGCCCAACTGGATGTTCCGTTGGACCTGGACCCGGAACATGGCATGGCGGCCGAAACCCTGCACCTTATTGCGCCGTGGCAAGACTCATGGGTCAACATAGTTTTCGTGGACGGTCAATTCTCGTCGTCACTATCGAGCCCTGCCGGCCCCGACGGGGACACCGTCGGGGCCAGTATCCGGAGCGTGTTGTCAAGGAGCGTGTTTTCCAATGAAAGCGGGGCGTTGCAAGACCACCTGGGGAAATATGCCTCGGTGGAGGACGACGGCTTCATTGCGTTGAACACGGCCTTTTTGCAGGACGGCGCCTGTATTGAGGTTCCCGAGGGCCGGGAATACCCGATGGTGCTGAACCTGGTCTACCTGACCACCGACCGTTCCCAGCCAAAGGCCACATTCCCCAGGACCCTGGTTCTGGCCGGTCGCAACAGCCGGGTTACGGTAATCGAGAGCTATGTCGGCGCGGCCCAGGGCGCTTATCTCACCGACGCGGTCACGGAAATTGTCCTGGAAGACGGGGCTCAGGTGGAGCACTACCGCCTGCTAATAGAGGGCTCCGAGAGCTATCACGTGGGCAGCACCCGGGTATCTCAAACCAGAGACAGCCATTTCACGTCATCCGCATTCTCATTTGGAACGGCCTTGGCCAGAAACGATTTCCAGGTGACGCTGAACGGACCCGGCAGCGCCTGTGACCTCAAGGGTCTGTACCGGACCACCGGACGCCAGCATACCGACAACTTCATCAACATTGACCACGCCAGCCCCCACACCTCCAGCGACCTTTTCTACAAGGGGGTGTTGGACGGAAGGTCCAAGGCGATCTTCGGAGGCACCGTGTTGGTGCGCAAGGATTCCCAAAAGGTCACGGCGCGCCAGACTGATAAGAACCTATTGCTGTCCGAGTACGCCGAGGTTGACAGCAAACCTAGCCTGTTGATCTATGCCGACGACGTGCAGTGCGGGCACGGGGCCACCGCCGGCCACCTGGACCCCGACGCCCTGTTCTACCTGCGGAGCCGGGGCCTCGACGCTGAAACGGCCAACCGGTTCCTGGTCCATGCCTTTGTTCGGGAGATAATGGACACGGTCACGGTGGGACCTCTACAAGATTTCCTGGACCAGGCCTTTTCCGAAAATCTGTTTACCGCCTTAAACCAACCCGGGAGCGCTGCATGACCTCCAACAATCCCGCCGAGTCCCTGGGAGCAACCCCCGCCGCCGCGTCCGGGCTGGACGTCGTCCGCATACGGGAAGACTTTCCGATACTGCACCGGACGGTGAACGGCCACCCCCTGGTTTACCTGGACAACGCCGCCACCAGCCAGAAACCCCAAGTTGTGATAGATGCCCTGGTCAACTACTACACGACCGAAAATTCCAACGTGCACCGGGGCGTCCACACCCTGAGCCAGGAGGCCACCGAGGACTACGAGGGGGCCCGCAGCAAGGTGCGGCGTCTGCTCAACGCCGAGAAGGACGAGGAGATCATCTTCGTCCGCGGCACCACCGAAGGTATAAACCTGGTGGCCCATTCTTTCGGCAAGGCAAACATCGGCCAGGACGACGAAATCGTGATTTCGTGCCTGGAACACCACTCCAACATTGTTCCCTGGCAGATTATCTGTCAAGAGCGGGGAGCCCACCTGAGGGTAGTCCCGATCAACGACGACGGCGAGCTTCTGCTGGAAGAGTACGAGGCCATGCTGGGCCCCCGGACCAAGCTGGTTTCAATGCTCCACATTTCCAACGCCCTGGGCACCATCAACCCGGTGAAGCAGATTATTGAGTTGGCCCACAGCCGGGGCATTCCGGTGCTGCTGGACGGCGCGCAGGCGGCCCCTCACATGGCGGTCGACGTGCAAGAGCTGGGTTGCGACTTCTACGTTTTTTCCGGCCATAAGCTATACGGCCCCACCGGGATAGGCATCCTCTACGGAAAGTCCAGCCTGCTGAACGACATGCCCCCCTTCCAGGGAGGCGGCGACATGATAAAATCGGTGACCATCGAAAAGACCCTGTACAATGACCTCCCCTACAAGTTCGAAGCCGGAACGCCCAATATCGCCGGGGCCATCGGCCTTGGCGCCGCCGTGGACTACATCACCAACATTGGCCTGGAAAAAATCGCAGCCTACGAAAACCAGCTTTTGGAGTACGGCACCGATTGCTTGAACACTATTGAGGGTCTCCGATTGATCGGGACTGCCGAGAACAAAGCAGCAATCCTGTCATTTGTCATGGACCAGGCCCACCCCCACGACATTGGGACCATCCTGGATTCCCAGGGAATCGCAATACGCACCGGCCACCACTGCACCCAACCGCTGATGGACCGCTTCGGCATTCCAGCCACCGCCCGGGCGTCAATGTCTTTCTACAACACCAAAGACGAAATGGATGTGCTGGTCAAGGGCATCGACCGGGTAATTGAGGTTTTTAGCTAATGTCCGACTTGGGTGACCTTTACCAGGAAATCCTGCTGGAGCATAACAACCGGCCCAAGAACTTCAAGGAACTGGCGGATGCCACCGCACAGGCTGACGGTTACAACCCCCTCTGCGGCGACCGGGTCTCCCTGTATTTGAAGGTGGAGAACGGCTGCGTCGCCGACGTGGGGTTTCAGGGTTCGGGGTGCGCCATCTCCCGCGCTTCGGCTTCAATGCTGACCCAGAGTATCAAGGGCCAGACCGTCGCCAGGGCCCAGGAGATTTTCCAGGCTTTTCATACCATGATGACCGAGCCGGACGCCGAGCTCGACTATGACACTTTGGGTGACCTGGAGACCCTGGCCGGGGTCATTGATTATCCTGCCCGGATCAAGTGCGCGATACTGGCCTGGCACACGATGGTCTCCGCCCTGGGCGGCAACGACGAGCCGGTCACCACGGAATAGCCGCGGCATAGCCGGTGATTGACAACCAAACCGCAGCCACGGAACGTCGACGGCCCCCTCTTTAGCCCGGCAATCTGATCCTCAACCTGGGGAACCCAAGACCTATGTCGCAAGCGCCAGACGTACGCCTGGACGGCCTCTACGGAGACCGCATCCTCGACCACTACCGCAGTCCTCGCAACCGCCAACCCCTGCCGGACGCAGACCTGTCCGCCGGTGAGTTCAACCCATTTTGCGGAGACCGAGTAGACCTCTCCCTAACACTTGGCCCGGGGACCCGGATCGTTCAGACCAGCGCCGCCTCGGAAGGCTGCTCCATCATTCAAGCATCGGCTTCCATGCTGTCCGGCCTGCTGGAAGGAAAGACCCTGGAAGAGGCGGAGTCGCTGGCGGCCGACTTCCGGACCATGATGGCGGGGAAGCAGCTACCGCCCGCCAACCTGGCGCGGCTGGGTGAGGTGGAGGCCCTGCAGGTTGTCCGAACCTACCCGGTCCGCATCAAGTGCGCGCTGTTGCCCTGGGTAGCCCTGGAGCAGGGACTGAAAGCCTATAAAAACAGACAATCGTAGGCTAGTCCCACCGCCCCTCATGAACCCCCCATTCCCTGGGGCAGGTCCGGGTCGTTCAATCGTCATCAAATCCCCGACTGTCATCATTATGGAAATAGGCCATTTTCATGTACCACTGTGGCCCCAACGGGCCATCCGTCATCCTCGCCGCAGCGGGGATCCAGAGCCCTTTTCCCCATACAACATGATGCGGGTCTGCAGGAATGGTTCAGGTGAGACGTCGCCCTGTCCACCCGGCGCGCCGTAGTTGGCACAACAGTCTTGGTGCATGATCAGGGCTCTGGATTCCCGCTGCGGCGGAGGAAAGACAATCGGGGACAATTGAGCGGCCCTGCGGGCCGGGCCGGTGTTGTCCCCCGATGACACACCAGCGTTTGCTCTACGCTGTTCCGCTGCGCTGCAGGCCCTTTAGGTAAGCAATGTGGCCCTGGTGCTGGTACACCTCGCCGATGATCTGACGGAAAATAGCCCCCACCGACATCTCGGGACGCTGCTCCCTGGGAACCATCGCATAGTCATTGGGACCCAGTGTTTTCAGGTATTCCAGTGTGGCCTGCCGCACGGCCTGGCCGTACCGCAACAACTCTGCCAGGTCCAATACCGGGAAATCGGCCACTTGCTCTGGTGTGTGGCCAAAGCCGTTATCCCTGGTGGGCAGGCCGAACTTTTCGTTCCAACCTTCCCTTTCCCAAATTTCGGTCTGCCGCTGCACAAAAAACTGGAACCACATGTCCTCTACCCGGAGCATGTGCCACAGAATCCAGCCAATGGGATTGGCTTCGGGTCCGGCCCGCCAGCCCAACTCCTCGGGAGTAAGGTCCTGGACCTCTTCTAACAGCAACTCCTGCTCCCTTGCCAAAGCATCCACGATAAACTCGTCTAAGGTCATTTCCGGCTCCTCGATAAGACGTTCTGCTCTGATGGTTTTGCGGCAGACTATCCCATTTTCGTCGGCACGGCTAGTGTCGCCTGGGTATCTTCCTGCTTCCACTATCCACGGCAGTGGCAGTTTGGAGGGACCATAAGAAAGGACCCCGCAACAGTGGGCGGGTCAATTAGAATATGGGTATAAGGTTTGATGGGGAGTAGATTTCGCCCTTGCACCCACCTTTAGCACAACCCTGGCAGCACAGCTTTCTCAGCACGTGGCCAAAAAATCCATTACAAATCGTCTGAGGGATAGTAGACTGCTCAACTGCGTTACATTGATAGAGTCTCCATCAGACCGCCAAGGAGAGGAACAAAATATGGTCCAGGGCCTAAGACCGGACGACCCCATACCCATCACTACCGCACAACTTGAGCAAATCGAAGAGGAACAGGGACCGGACGCCATAACCCTGGTGGACCGGGAAAACCGCATCTTCAAGACAACTCCGATGATCGACGACGTAGAATTCACCCGGTATGTACAGTTGGACGCAACAGAGGCCTACCTCCACTACGTAAATCTCTACGACAAGTAGGCGGAGCAACCGGGCGGCCTTGTTAGATGACGTTGAGACATGGTTCCCAAGCTATTCCTGGGGATTAGGAGGCACTGATTATGACCGACGTTAGGGGCGACGGAGTTGCCGGGGGAGACGCTTGGCTCAGCACCCGGGTCTACCGCCGGGAATTTCTCCGGCGGATGGCAATTATCGGCGGGGGCGCAGTGGTGGGAGGAACGCTGTTGAGCGGTCTGGCCTGCGGCGCCGAGACGCCCACCGCAACCATGGTCCCCGACCAAACCGTGACTCCCACGCCAATGGCGGTTCCCACGCCGGGGCCCGGAGAAACGGTGTCTCCCGACGACCCTCGGATCGAGGCCGGCCCGGTTGAATTCACCACCGCCGCCACCACGGTGATGGGATACTTGTCCCGCCCGAAAGGAGACGGGCCTCACCCGTCGGTTTTGGTCATCCACGAAAACCGGGGGATGCAGCCCCATTTCCCCGACATCACCCGCCGCTATGCACTGGAGGGGTATACTGCCCTGAGCGTCGACTTGCTTTCACGGAAGGGCGGGACCGCGGCGTTCGCCGACAGCAATGAGGCCAGGAACGCGTTGCGGGAGATAACCCAGGATGACTTCATTGCCGATTTGAACGCCAGTGTTGACTACCTCCAGAGTCTTCCCTACGTCAGAGCGGACCGGATTGGGGTGACGGGGTTCTGTTTTGGAGGTGGTCTGACCTGGTTGATGTCCGTGAGAAACTCCGAGATTGCGGCAGCCGTCCCCTTCTATGGATCGGCCCCACCGTTGGACGAGGTCCCCAACCTGAACGCGCCGGTCCTGGGCATCTACGGGGGAGATGACCAACGGATAAACTCCGGCGTCCCCGACTTAGAGGCGGCGTTGCAGCAGAACTGGAAGGCCTACCGGGTAATCACCTACCCCGGAGCCGGACACGCCTTTTTTAACGACACCGGGCAACGCTACCACGAGGAGGCTGCCACAGCGGCTTGGCAGGAAACCCTGGGGTGGTTTGACGAGTATTTGAAGTCCTAGATGGGCCGCGCCGGCGATGCCAGCCCTCGTGAACTTCAGGGCAGGAGCGGCGGTATGTGTTCCTCGAAGAAGAGAGCCACCCTGCGGATATAGGCTGCCCGATTCTTCCGGTAAACGTTGATGTGCTCGGCCCCGTCCACCAGCCATATTCGGTCTTCCGGGTTGTTGGAAGCGAGGTGCAGGGCCACCGTTTCATCCACCGAAATTACCGGGTCCTCACGCCCGTGAATGAAATAGATAGGCTGGGATATCTGGTCGATCACTTCTACCGGCCGCACCCGCCGGAAATCGGCTCGGAACACGGCCCGCCCCGCCCACAGGATAAAGAAGGAGAACCAGGTCGGCAGGTAGAATCCCCAGGCGGTGGTATGAATCAGGCGAATGTCCGAAACGTAGTCCATAAACCCGCTGTCGCTGACAACAGCCGGGATCCTGGGGTCTTGGGCCGCCACCATAATGGCTACCCCCGCACCCAGGGAAAAACCCAGCAGCCCGATTCGCTCCACCGGAATGCCCCGGGATTCCACGTAGTCGATTGCCCCGAGCAGGTCCCATTGCTCCCGGTCGCCCTCGGAACTGCGTACTCCGCCCGACTCGCCACGGGCCCGCAGGTCGAACAATAGGACGCTAAATTCCTGGTCAACCAGGTCGCGGCCCAGCTCCAGGGCCCGGATCGCCGGGTCGTTCCGATGCTGGTCGGTCCCCTGAATCAGAATTACGCAGCGGCGGTCTCCGGGAGCGGGCAAATACCAGCCGACCAGCCGCACCGAATCTCCCCGGCTGGGGAAAGCGATGTCCTCCCAATGCAACCCTAACTGCATGGGGTGGCCGGATACCGGCATCCGCTCCTGTAGGGTCAGCCTGTGGGCGACCCAGGCGCCATAGGCGAACATTGTCAGCAGGGCCAGCACGGCCAGCCCAGCGACGGCAAGCAGTAAGGGAATCAGCATATCTTGGTGAAGGCCTCCCGGCCCGGCGGTAACTTACCTGTTGACGTTGTCCTGTTCCCGTTGCCGCTGCTCCAGCCAGTCCAGGCCGGACTCCGACTCTGTCAGCTCGTCATCAAAGAATCCGTGACCCCGCTTGACGAGGTGCATACCCTCCTAGAACAGCAGCCCGAGAACATGGCCAACGGCATCGTACTGCGCTCCCCTGGGGCAGAAGCAACCGGGGTTCAGCCCGGAAAAACCTGGCTTGGGTTAACCGCTGAAACCCCTCGGCTCAATCCGGGTTCAACGTCGCCCCGTTACTTTTGGCAGAGGAACATACCCCATCCCAATTCTTCCCGTTCGATCGCATTCACCATCTGGTCATGGGCGTGGGAGAGGGCTTCGAAGGTATCCGGGTTCAGCGCTTTCTGGGACAGCGCCATTTGGGACAGGCAGGCGTAGCTCTTTTTCAGGTTCTCCGACAGGTCATGGGCTTCCAACACCCGAAATCCCGTCTTCTTCAAAGCGTCCTGGTATCCGGAAAAGCTGAAATCGGTGTCAAACAGCAGCCGGTCTTAGACATACTTGCGGGCATCGTCGCTGATATTGGGCCTGGGCTTGGTCAAATCGTCAAAGACGAACAGACTGCCCGGTTTGAGCACCCGATAGACTTCTTGCAGGGTCTTTTCCTTATCGGGAATATGGTAGATGGTCGCCTGGCTCCAGACGTGACTGAAAGAATCGGCGTCGAAGGGCAGGTCGGTGGCCGAGGCCTTCTCGAATGTCAGACGGGAGCGCACCTCCGGGGCCTGGTCCTTGAGCGACTCGACGGCATTGTTAATGCGGACGCCGCTCAGGTCTATTCCCGTTACCTGGCAGCCCGCGCTTTCGCACAGCCAGGTGGCGGTGTTGCCGTTGCCGCAACCCAGGTCCAACACCTGGGCTGCAGGTTCGATCTGGGCCTTTTCCAGCATAACCCGGTTCAGGTTCACGCAGGCAGCCAGGAAATCGTCCCCGTTCTCCTGGTCGAACCAGCCCCAATGCAGGCTGCCTTCCCGGTCCCAAAATGAACGGTATAAAGCGTCTTCTGCGTCGTAAAACGCCTCGGTTTCTGCTTCACTGAATCGGCTCGTCATTCTTAGCTCCTCTGATATACACGTTAAAGCTGTCATTTTTTGCGAGATTGTCCGGTAGCGGAGGTAATTCCCAAAACCGCGCCCCGACGAGCACGTAGGCCGGTCGAAAGCCTCCGCTTGCCGGTTAAAACGCCATAAAATTACGCGAGAGCCTGGAGGGGCTTCGACCGGCGCGGTGTGCCGACGGGGGGCAGTGGGTCACAGTTAACAGTGTGCTTGCGGCGGTTGTGGTGGGGTTTTCACCGTGTAGGATCTGCGGTCCGGGTGATATGGGATGAATGTTTAGGAACTGCCCCCAGGGCGCACAATTCCGGCAACTGTCTGCGAAATACGTTGTGCGAGTCAGCACGCGCTACTAGGTCAACTGCCTTGTTGCTGTCCTAAAGTATTCCATTTGGAAAGGAGAGTCAAACGCACGGATCCCTCATGCGGGCTCTTTCAGTTTTGATTTAGAAACTATCTCAAAACTGCCTTTGCTCTTGGCGGCGCCCTTCGACAAGCTCAGGGTGAGCGGATTACAAGGTTCGTTCCGCTCACGGTGAGCTTGTCGAACCGCGTTTTGAGATAGTTTCTTAGTCCCCCGGAATCATCACTCCAGCTTGAATGACCGGGGGTGCGCCCCGTCCGGTAAAACGCGATCAGACATTGCTTTAGCCCGAATCCACCGAAAGAATGTAGCTATGCCGGTCGGACGGCGGATGAGGAGTGCGGGAAATCCGCGGTGAGGCTTTGATCCCGACGGATTGGGACGGGTGCTGAGTGTGTCAGCGGTGCGAAGGGGATTTTAACAGGCCGCGGCTCCGGCGACAGGCGAGACCAGCGGGCAGATTGCAGCAGGAGACACACTGGTTCCAGCCCGACGCGGGCCGGCCGAGCCTGTGGATAGTCTGGCGGACGGGTCAGGCGCGTTGGGTGGTGTCAGGAATGGAGCGGCAGGGCGCGCAGTTTCGCCAGGGCGGAGCTGAACTGGTTTGCCCAGGGCCAGCCCTGGGGGAGATGTAAGGTGAGGCGGCGTGCCTTGCGGGTGATACGTCCGGCCAGGGAGAAGAAGCGCCGTCGGAGGGTCTTGGTGGTGACCACCTGCTCACCCAGACCGATGCGCGCCGTCCAGCGGGCCAGGTTATGGGCGATGACCTGTACGGCCAGCCAGGCGGCGTTGGCGGGAAAACGCCCCGAGGGGAGATGGTTGAGCCCCACGCCGTACTTGAGGTCGCGGATGGCGTTCTCTATCTCGGCGTGGCGGCGATGGTCGGCCTCGAGATCCAGGGTGTCCCCGTCCCGGTCGGTGATGAAGGCGTGATAGCTGTAGGTGGCAAACAGCGCCAGTTGGGAGCCTGGGGTGGGTTTCACCCGGCGGACGATGAGGCGCACCGGTGTGGCGTCGGGTTTGCTCTCGAAGGGGGTGTATTCCGTCTCGGCCACGTCGGCGGCGCCTCCATCGAGTAGGGTATGGGGGTCCAGTCCGCCTCGGGTATGGCCTCGATGAGGTTGCGCAGGGTCTGGTGCTGGCGCACCGTGATGGAGAAGCGCACTTTCATCTTGCGGCAGACGGCGACGATGGCATGGGTGTAGAAGCCGCTGTCGGCCCGCACGGTGAGTTGACCCGCGGCTCCGGCGTAGCGAACTCGTCCCACGGTCTCCCGCAGGAAGTGGCCGGCGCCCCGGGCCGTGTTGGCTCGGCCCTTGCGCAGTCGGGCCATCAGCACGTCGCCAGTGCCGGCGGCCACGGCCAGCAGAGGGTGATAGCCCCGCAGGCCGGCGTAGTTGTGGCGCCGCGCTCTCTCCTTCCTCAGCCCGTAGGTCTCGCAGATGGTGGAGTCCAGATCGATGGTCAACGGGGCGTCGCCGGGTCCAGCCCCAGCATCCCAGGCTCGGGCCAGCAACTCCCGGCTCACCCGATCCAACTGGCGCACGTGGCCCCACCGGAAACTGCGCAGGAAGGTCCCCAGCGTGGACGGCGCCTTCACCACACAGCCAATGGTGTCAGCGGTACCGCCGGTGCGCAACACGTCGGCGTCGTCGATGCAATCACCACCAGTCAGGGCCGACGCCACCAGGGTCAGCATCTTGTCGCCAGCGTTGGCTCGCCCAGGGGCACGGCCCAGGTCAAGGTGGCGATCCGCCAGCTCACCCACTCCCAGGGGGCCAGCGTAACCGGCAGGATCAGTCCGGCACCAGCCACCAGACGGGGGTCATTAAAGGCGACGTGGATGCGGTCGGGCTGCTCACGTGATAGCATCTGTTGGGTGCTCCTCGTTTCGGGTCGGTTTGGTCATTCCACAAACCATTATCCCCGAAGCCCGGAAGCACTCTCTCATCCCTTCAGCACGCAACCACGCTCATCTTTTCGGTGGATCGGGGTTTAGGCTGCGCAGCCAGACGTTAACGCGATGGGGCCCATCCTTTGGGACGGGGCCATGCTTGATTTTGCTTTTCGAAGCGTGACGACGTCACGATGGTAAACTCCTTATAGTTTGCCATCGTGCTTCAACCCAAAATACGAGAGGCTTTCCATAAAACCTTGGATGATAATCACCTTGGCTGTAACGCTGCTGCTTTTGCTGATCTCCGCGTTTGCAGTTGGTCCAGTTGCGGTGTTCTTGATGTCCGAGCGGTCTGCCGCGTCGGCAACGACGGGTGGCACGATACATGCGCCACCCGAAGCCCCGGTGCTGACCGATGCCCAATTGAGAAGCTTGGCGCTCGAAGTTCGTAGTCAATACCTCGATGACCGCGCGGAGAGTATCAACTGGTGGCTGATGGCGGCGGCCGTTTCGTTGGCGGCTATCACCGTATTTGTGACTGCAGTTGGCATATTGATAGTCGTTTCGGGATTCATCGGATACCGGTGGTTCCGCGACATATTGGATGACGCAAGGAGATACACGGCCGAGGCGCAAACTAGCGCAACTGAGGCGCAAACTATAGCTGCTCAAGCACAAACCACAGCTACTAGGGCTGAGCAACTGGCCGAGGATGCAGAGCAGACCGTTGAACGCATTAGAGAAGCCGAGCGAGAAGCACAACAGACGCGAGACGCGATTGGTAGGAGCACCGCGGAAGATGCGGCAAAGTCGCAAGAGCTTCAAAGATTGGCCGATCAAATGAGCAACTTAATTGAGGTAGGCGATTTAGACCGGACGACTGCCGAAGCCATTAGGTTGCAAAGCGCTGGTAACAACAGCGCTGCAATCCAAAAGTGGCAGGCGATCGCCAACCTTGCGGAAGGAAACGACGATAATCGCGCTGCCCGCGCACGGTTCTCGATTGGATATCTTCACGGGCAAAGGAGCGAATATGAACTAGCTTCGAATGCCTACGTAGAGGCGATCCGCCTAGATCCCACGTTCGTTGCGGCGTACAACAACCGTGGTACTTCTTTTGGCGAGCTCAACCGCTTTGAGGACGCGCTTGGCGATTTCAACAGCGCCGTAACAATTGACCCAGAATACGCTGGCTCCTACTACAACCGCGGTAACGCAAGGGTCAGGTTAGGCGATTACGCGCTGGCGATTGCAGATCTCGACTATGCCATACAACTTGAACCTGATTACCTGTGGCCTACATGGTCCGCGCCGGCGCAAAGTGCGCGCTAGGAGATTATGAAGCCGCGCTGGCGGACGCGGAAATGGCAATCAGCGCCGACCCGAGCTTACCCGGGGCGTACAACCACCGGGGGCTCGCAAAATTCGGACTGGGCCGGTTCCAAGAGGCCAAAGACGATTATGACAACGACGTCCTAAATGACCCAGACAATCCGATCCCATACAGCAACCGCGCGGAAGCTCGGATAATGCTCGGGGAGTACGAACATGCGTTGGAAGACTGCAACTTAGCAATCGAGCGGGACCCTGAATCGGCAAGTGCTTACTACAACCGAGGCAGAGCCAACTCAGCTTTGGCTCAAACGATAGAAGCACGATCAGATTTCGTAACTTCCTTGAACCTAGCGGAGCGGCAAAGCAACAGCGACCTCAAAGAGAAAATTGAACAGGCACTCGCCGACCTGGAGCGCACAAACTGAGGGATGTGCTTTAGGCGAAACCAAGGTTGCCACGAGATTTCAGACTGGCAGCGCACTTAACATTGACAGGTGGGCAGCTTGGATCGCCTCTACCTGAACAAATCCTTATCCGGCTCGCGGACTATGGCGCGGGAGTCGGCCTCGTCTATGGGTTCGTAGGGGTAGCCCTTGATGAGGGCTACGGGGACGCCGAGGAGCTTGCCGGTGACCAGCTCGGCGGTCATCGAAGGCTACGTTGATGCGGTCGAGGTGCTCACGTCGTAGCATCCATTTGGTGCTCCTCGTTTCGGGTTGGTTTTGTCATCGAAAACCATTAGCCCCGAAGCCGGGAGCGCTTTCTCATCCCTTCTGCACACCGCCACACTGATCTTTTCGGTGGATTGGGGTTTAGACGCAAGATTCGCCCGTCACGGTAGAATGCGTTTCAACCGGCCAACCCGTCGGCGTCGGTGGCAGGCGTTAACTGCGCCGTACTATAATGTCATTCCATTCACAGACCTTTAGAGAGTTACGGGGCCGCCACCAACTCAGGAGTGGCGGCGTTTGCTGTCAAGTTAAGACCACCAGCCATCCCTGGCTGCCGCATCGGACTTTGGTGCGACTCCGCTGAAGCAAGGCGCTGCATGGGGCCGTCTAAAACGCCGATTCCCGGATGTAATCTCGTAATCACTAGCCGAAGCGATATAGCCCTATGAAACAACTGGCCCATCTTTCCGGGCGGCTGGTTAACTCCCCATGGTTCGAATTCTTCATTATCGGCGTGATCATCGCCAACGGCGCTCTGCTGGGCCTGGAAACTTCCTCTGCGATTGACCTGGCTTACGGAAGCTGGCTGCACCTGGGCAACCAGGTGGCCCTGGGGGTCTTTATTGTAGAAGCGGCGCTCAAGATGCTGGCCTTGTCCCCACGGCCCCAGCGCTACTTCCGCGACGGATGGAACATCTTCGACTTCCTGGTGATTGTGTTCGCACTGATTCCGGCCACCAGCCAGTTCGCCATGATTACCCGTCTCGCCCGGCTGCTGCGGGTGGTGCGGCTGATATCGACAATCCAAGACCTGCGTCTGATAGTCGCCGCCCTGGTGCGTTCGATACCCAGCGTGGGCCACGTCATCATGCTGATGAGCATCGTGGTATACATCTACGCCATCATGGGCTACCACCTATTTCACGAAAACGATCCGGAAAACTGGCGGACCCTGGGAATATCGGTGTTGACCCTCTTCAACATTATCACCCTGGAAGGCTGGACGGTGGTCATGTTCACCGCCATGCAGCAGCACCCGTGGGCCTGGGTGTATTTCGTCAGCTTCGTGATATTGGGCACCTTCGTTGTGATCAACCTGTTCATCGCAATAATCATTAACAACCTGGACGAAGCCAAGCTGGAGCGGTTGAGGGAGATGGAAACCCCGGTGTCCCGAGAAGACCTGCTGCGAGAACTCCGGGTCACTCAAGCCGCGCTCCAAAGATTGGAAGAACGGCTGAACAATGAGCGCCAGGGTTGACGAAATGGGAGCCTGGGAGATACGGGTCATCCCGCACTCGGGCATTTGCGGCTATTTACCAGACTGAACCCAGCGAATCGGACCAAGTCACGATGGATATGAGAGTCGCACCAATATGATACGCCGCGGACTCCCGTTCCCTTGCTGCTATGATTGCGACACCGGGCCGGCGCCCCAGGCCGCATCGAGATTCGCTCAGCAACCTCTGCTAGATTTTGCCAACCCCTTGCAGTGTCACCGCCTGGCCCATGAAGGTAATGTCCCGCCAACAAACCGGTCTGGGAGGCAAACTTGATGGCGACAGCTTCTCAGAACCCGCGTTATGAGCCCCACTAAAATCCGCCCATCCTGTCAGTCCTTGGTTTCGGTTCCCAGTTCAGCCTGATTGCTTCCGCCACCCTGCTGGTAACCCCGGTCATCGTGGCCAAGGCATCCGGAAGGGATGACTCCTACCTGGTGTGGATGGTTTTTGCCTCCCTGGTGGTCGTAGGAGTATCCACGTTGCTGCAGACGCGGAGGCTCGGGCCCGTTGGGGCCGGGGTGGCGCTGCCGATGTTTACGGCTGCTTTCTCCATCCCGTTCTGCATCATGGCCGTGGTGGACGGAGGTCCGGCAACGCTCACGACACTGGTCATTGTCTCGGGTGCGACACAGATCGTTATCTCCAAGTGGCTGTTCATCCTGCGTAGAATCGTCACGCCAACCGTCGGTGGCACAGTGATGATGATCCTTTCCATCACCCTGGCTTCAGTTGTTTTCGGTCTGTTGGACGAGGCGTCGGAGGCCGAGCCGGTCGCCGCGCCTTTGACCGCGCTGGCTACCCTGGCCGTCGTCGCCGCGCTCACCCTCCGCGGCTCCGCGGTGTTGAGTCTATGGGGACCGGTGGTCGGTATAGTCGTAGGTTGCGTCGTTGCCGCGGTCTTTGGGATCTACGACATCGAGAGGGTGATGACGGCCCCTTGGATCGGGCTTCCCAGCGAGTGGCCGGGGTTGGGGCTCGACTTCGGAATCCCATTCTGGACGCTGCTTCCGGCGTTCCTGTTCTTGGGCATCATCATTTCCATTCAGGCCAACGGAGAAGCCATTGGCCACCAACGGGTCTCCCAGCGCCAGGCCCGGGCGGTGGACTTCCGGCAGGTGCAGGGGGCGCTCGCCGGCGGCGGCGTGACCAACCTGCTTGCGGGCGTGGGCGGAGCGGTGCCAAACATCATCAGTCCGGGCATTGTCTCGTTCACGCAGATAACCGGCGTCGCTTCCCGCCGGGTTGGCTACTGCATTGGCGGTATTTTCATCCTCATGGCGTTTCTGCCCAAGGTTTCCGGGCTGCTCAGCACCATCCCCGGGCCCGTAATGACGGGATACCTCATCCTGGTCACCGGGACTCTCTTTGTTGACGGCGCACGGACGGTCATCCAGACCGAAGAGAACCGGCAGAAGGTCGTGATTGCCGGAGTCTGCTTCTGGGTTGGGGCGGCTTTCCAGTTTGAGCTGTTCAACCTGCCGAACCTTGGGCCGGTTTGGGGGGCGCTGCTCAAGAGCGGCATAACCACCGGTGGGTTGGCTGCCATAGTAATGGTTCTGTACCTGGAGCTTACCAACCCGCGGCGCATGCGGTTTCAGTCGCGGCTTCACGTCGACGCCCTTCCGGACCTCAACGAGTTCATCGCCCGGTTCGCCGCCCGCCGGGGTTGGGGCGATGGGATGAAAGACCGGCTGAGCGCGGTTGCGGAAGAAACTCTGCTCACGCTGGCCCCGCTTGACCTGGAAGGAAACGACGATGCGCCAAATGACCGGCGGTTAATCGTCCTGGCATCCAGCGATGGACCGGTAGCAGACCTGGAGTTTATCGGCGGAGGCAACGAGGCCAACATCGAGGACCAGGTCCGGCAGCTCCAGCAGCACGACTCGGAAACCCCGCTGGAGCACGAAATCTCGCTCCTGTTGCTGCGCAGCTACGCCTCATCCGTGCGGCATCAACAGTATCACGACACCGACATCATCACGGTCCGCGTAGTTCCCCCGTAACCAACAACAGACCGTAGCCGAGCACCCTATTCCTTGGAGACCTCCGGTCCACACAACCGAAGGCTTTTTTGACCTGGAATAGCGGCTTTTCCTAACCCATCTGGGATGTGGGAACCCGGGTCGAATGGCTGGACGGTCAACAGTTGGGGTGGTCTACTCTAGCCTTTGGCCCTGGGGCCGGGAGAAATGGGTTTGCAGAGATTGGTCCTCTTCGACATCGACCAAACATTGGTCAGCATTGGAGGCGGTAACCGCCCGCAACTGCAGGCGCTAAACATTGCTTTTGAACAGATCTATGGTATTCCCAACGCCTTTGAGGATGTTGCATTTACCGGCGGGATGGACTTGCCGCTGATGATTGAGGTTTACCGGAAGTGGGGCATGATGACGGGCGGCTTGGAGGATATCCCGGATATGTCCGATTTCAAAGCGACCTATTTCGAGCACCTGACCGATCTTCTGGAGGCCTGGAACGAGGGAGTAGTGTGCCCGGGAGTGGTGGACCTTCTCGAAGCTCTGGCCTTGAATCCGGTGGTCCAGCTGGGGTTGGAGACCGGCAACTTCAGAGAGGCTGCCTTTATCAAGCTCCGTAGGTACGGCCTCGATGCCTTCTTTGAAGATGGAGGGTTTGGAGGAGATCACACTGAAAGGCGTAAGGTAGTTGCCGCTGCAATTTCCAGCTGTCAGAGGAAGTCCGGGAGGACGTACAGTCCTGGAGACGTGTTCCTCGTTGGGGATTCGCCTTCAGATTTAGAGGCCGGTAACGCCAACGGGGTGCGGACTCTGGTTGTCGCCACGGGCTTCTATTCGGTGGAAGATCTGGCGAAACTCAACCCCAGCTATCTTCTGCCGGACCTATCCGATACCGAAAGGGTGCTGGCCTTGCTGCTCGGGCCGTAGCGGCTGGCTTGTGTCCAGGGACGCCTATAAGTCCCAGTGGGAGCCAGGGAAGGCCACAGGATCGAGCGTGGCAGGCGAACTTTGGTCGCGTCCCGCTGTATGATCATAGCTATCCCTGGCAGAGTGGCGCCGCGTTCGCGGAATTGTCTCTGCTCCGAGCTAAGTTCAGGACCGCCGTATCCCCCGGTTGGAGAAAACGACTCCCGTCACGCCGGCTCCGCTACAAACACTGGGATCTTTCGCGTCGTCCGGGTCTGGTACTCCTCGTAAGGCGGGTAGGCTGCTACTGCCAGGTCCCACAGCCGCGCCCGCTCCTCCTCATTCTCAACTTCGCGGACTCGCATCGTGTACGCCTCAGTCTCGTCCTGAATCTCCACGTTGCCGTCCGCCCGCAGGTTGTACACCCACACCGGGTTCTTGGGCGCGCCGCCCCGGGAGCCTACCAACACGTAGTTGTTGCCGTCCTTCACCCGCATCAGCGGTGTCTTGCGGATTGCCCCCGTCTGGTTCCCGCGGTTGGTCACGACAACGACGGGCATCCCGGTATCGCGCAGCGTCGTTCCCTCTTTGCCTCCGCTGCCCTCGTAAAGTTCCACCTGCTCGCGCACCCAGTCAGAGGTTGACGGTATGTATTCGGCCATGGTTCGCTCCTGTTTTCAGTTTGGTGCATCATATCACCACATAGGACGCGGAGGTTTATGGGTCAGTGAGCCAATTCCAGATAGACTTCGTGCCCTATGGGTTCTCTGGGGTTGAAAAAGCTCCGGTAACTGTTCAGGGTCGAGGGGACGCTCTCACCCCAGCCCTCTCCCACGGGGGAGTACTTCGATTGTCATCAAATCACCCCGTCACTGTTGCTGCGGCGGGAATCCAGTGCTCCATTTGTTACCTACTCCCGCTCCCGTCATCCTCGCCGCAGCGGGGATCCAGAGCCCTGACAATGCGCCAACACGGTTAGGGCAACCATGACGCGGCGGGAGCAGGGGCAGGAACTCCATTCTCCAACCGTGTGGATGACAACAAGGGCTCTGGATCCCCGCTGCGGCGAGGATGACGGGGGACAGATGACGAGGGACAATCGAAAGGCCCTGTCTCCCAAGGGGGAAGGGATTCTGCAAACCTTGACCTATTGCACCAAAACATCGCACCAGGATTGACCGGTTACGCTGGGCGATGTGGACACAAAGGGAGCCGGTTGATGGACGCTAAGTCTTTTCGCCGGACCGTTTGTAAGGCGCGGGGCGTTTCCTGAAAATGGCGCTGTTTGCCCAGGAAAAATCGGGTTTTTGCAGGCTTTTGCACAAATCACGCCATTTTTCACTGATCTTTTGTAGCTAGTGGCATCGTCCCAGATACGAATTTTTGTAAACAGTGTCATTCTGTGCCATTTGATGCTATTTAGGTCCGGCGGAGTCCGGGAGATGGCTACCTGCGCCAACACTCCATGGCCAGGCGGCTGATGGTCAGGCATCGCAGGCATCATGGTAGATAGGGGCCGCGCGGGCTGGCAAGGGGCGGATGTCAGTCAAGGCATTGTTCGGACTGTCAGAGCAGTCGAGGGGAGCAATTGTTCAGGTTTGTTGGGCATGACGAAAGACAGCCCTCCCCTGAGGTGTTCACCTATCGACTCTGAACAGTTACTGGCTCCGGGGCCGCTTGACACTTCCGGAGCCGCGCTTTTATAATTGAGCTTGCCGACAAATAGCCACTCCTCTGGGTCTCTTTGCTCGGCTCTTACTCCTTTTTGGTTTTCCAATGGTTCTCTCCCCTAACTACGCCTCTAGCGCAGGTGCATGGCCGCTAAATATATTTTCGTGACTGGCGGAGTGGTCAGTTCTATTGGCAAAGGGATTAGCGTCGCCTCCATCGGACGAATCCTCAAAAGCCGCGGTGTTTCTGTCTCCGTTTTGAAGCTCGATCCTTACCTGAACGTGGACCCCGGCACCATGTCCCCTTATCAACACGGAGAGGTTTTCGTCACTAAGGACGGCGGCGAGACCGACCTCGACCTGGGCCATTATGAACGCTTCATCGACGCCGACCTCACCAGGACTTCCAACCTCACGGCTGGGCAGGTCTACTTGAGCCTGCTGGCCAAAGAGCGGCAGGGCGATTTTCTGGGCGGCACCATCCAGGCGGTACCCCACGTCACCAACGAGATCAAGGACAAGATAATCGCCCTGGCCGACGAGTCCCAGGCCGAGGTCATTGTGGTCGAAGTGGGCGGCACTGTAGGCGACATTGAGGGCCTGCCCTTCTTGGAAGCAATCCGCCAAATCCGAAACGACGTGGGCCGGGACAACGTTTTGTATGTGCACCTGACCCTTCTGCCCTACCTGGCGGCGGCGGCGGAACTTAAGACCAAGCCGACGCAGCACAGTGTGAAGGAGCTTCGGGCCACGGGCATCCAGCCCGACGTGATTCTCTGTCGCAGCGACTACGACGTCCCCGACTCGATCCGGAGCAAAATTTCTTCCTTCTGTGACGTGTCCAAAGACGCAGTGATCCCAATGACCACCGTCGAAAATGTGTACGAGGTGCCGCTCCTTCTGGAGGAAGCCGGGTTGGGCCGGATAATCACCGACCACCTGTGCCTGAAGGACCAGCCCGGGGACCTGTCCGATTGGTCGGTGATGGTCAACAAAATGAAGGGGTTGAACGAGGGGCTGCCCATCGCCCTGGTCGGCAAGTACGTTGAGTACCCCGACTCCTACATATCTGTTAAGGAGGCCCTTCGCCACGCCGGACTGGCCCACCAAAAAGATGTTGAAATCCAGTGGGTCCACTCCGAAGACGTGGAGCGGCAAGGGCCCGACAGCCTGCTGGCCAACGCCTGCGGGATTGTGGTGCCCGGCGGTTTCGGCCCCCGCGGCGTGGAGGGGATGGTGGAAACCGTCCGGTACGCCAGGGAACGCAATGTCCCATACCTGGGACTATGCCTGGGGCTCCAGGTTATGGTGATCGAGTGGGCCCGTAACATGATGGGCCTGACCGGGGCGAACTCCTCGGAGTTGGACCCGGACACGCCCCACCCGGTGGTACACATAATGCCCGGACAGCGCTCGGTCACTGCCATGGGCGGCACCATGCGCCTGGGGTCATACCCCTGCCAGCCTCTGGCCAACACCCAAACCATGGCCGCCTACCAAAAGCCCCTGGTCAACGAAAGGCACCGGCACCGGTTTGAGCTGAACAACTCTTACCGGGAGGCTCTGGAGAACTCCGGCTTTGTCATTGGCGGAGTGTCTCCCGATGGCAACCTGGTGGAAACCGGGGAGATCGGCGGCCATCCCTTCATGCTGGGCGTCCAGTTTCACCCGGAGTTCCAGTCCCGGCCCAACCGGCCACATCCCCTTTTCTCGCAATTCATTGCGGCCGCCCGGCAGACCATCCGCGAGGGTGGCCAGCCGCCGCTGCCTCTGCCCGAATATGTATAAATCACCGCGGAGAGCGCAGGGATCACAAAATTTCCTGGATTTGGTCAATTGACCCAAAAATCTCAGTGCCCCCTTTGTGGCAAAAAAGCTCAGGTGGTTAAAACGTGCAGGCGGTGACGTTGTGAAGCTGTTTTTGGACACTGCAAACTTCAAGGAGATAGAGGGCGGCGCCCGACTGGGGGTAATCAGCGGCGTGACCACCAACCCGTCGCTGGCCGCCAGCGAGGGTATCGGCGACCGGGATAGCTACAAGACTGCGGTCCAGGCCATTGCCGAGTTGGTTGACGGGCCGATCTCGGTTGAGGTGGTCAGCCAGGACGCCGCCGGAATGATTTCCGAAGGCCGGGAGATCGTCGAATGGATCCCGAATCCCTGGGTGAAGATACCCAGCACCGAGGAAGGTTTCGAGGCCATTGCAGTGCTGGCCCGGGACGGCGTGAAAATCAACCAGACCCTGTGTTTCTCGACCAACCAGGCCCTACTGGGCGTTCAGGCCGGGTCCACCGTGGTGAGTCCTTTCGTCGGGCGGCTGGATGATATCGGAGAGACCGGGATGGACCTGGTGACCGACATCGTCGACGTGTTCAAGAAGCACAAAATTACGACTTTGGTCATGGCCGCGAGCATCCGCCACACGCTGCACTGCACGCTGGCGGCGCGGGCCGGGGCCAACATCGCCACCGTGCCTTACAAGGTGCTTCGGCAGATGGTCAACCACCCGCTGACCGACGCGGGCGTATCCCGGTTCCAGTCCGACTGGGACCAGGCAGGCAAGCCATGAAGCTAATTTACGGTTCCTATCCTTAATTTCATGCCTTACTCCAATGTTTTAACCGCCCTTCCTTCCCACACTTTCAGTGCCCGGCTCGAAACCCGACCCTGGCGTTTCCCAAGAATTTTCCGGGCGCTTACCCTTCAGACCTGCGCCGTTATCCCGGGCAGTTCACTGCAGTTTCAAGTTTTGTCCCGAACGGGCATTCTGAGCAGGCACTCCCAACGGCATGAAAGACTGTACCCTTATATCCACCAGCGAGCGGCGCCGGGCCGGGTTCATCCCCCGGCAGGGCGCTAGTAAACCAACGGCGTAGGCCTGCATTGTAGCGAGGTGATCGTGGTAACTACTCAGCGACACATGGACGTAGTTGAACTGGGGGCCAAGAGCAAAGAGGAGCTTCTGGCGCTGGCCCCCGACGTCGGCCTGACCGACAATGGCAACCTGGCCGGCCTGAGGCGGGAGGAACTGCTCAGCAGGATGTTCCAGGTCGCATCGTCCCAGCAAAACCTGGTGGCCTCGGGGATGCTGGAGACCATGGACGACGGCTACGGCTTCTTACGGCAGGTGAATTCCCACTCCGGTTCCGGGGACGTGTACATCTCCCAGTCCCAGATCCGCCGGTTCGGCCTGCGCACCGGGGACACCGTAACCGGGCAGGTGCGGCCTCCCAAGGAAGGCGAGCGTTACTTCGGGCTGGTCCGAGTCGAAAAAATCAACGGGCTCAACACCGACCAGGTCCAATCCCGCTCCCGCCCCATGTTCGAGCACCTGACTCCCATCTTCCCTGAAAAACAGTTGCTTCTGGAAACGGAGGCCAGCAACCTCTCCACCCGCATGGTGGACCTCTTCGCCCCCGTGGGATTCGGCCAGCGCGGCCTGATAGTCTCGCCCCCCAAAGCCGGCAAGACCACCATCCTGAAGCACCTGGCCCACGCCGTCTCCATCAACGCTCCGGAGGCCACCCTCATGGTGGTGCTCATCGGCGAGCGGCCGGAGGAGGTCACGGAAATGCGCCGGGCGGTCCGCGGCGACGTGTTCGCCTCGACGTTCGACGACTCGGTGGAGGACCAGTGCCGGGTGGGCGAGCTGGCCCTGGAGCGGGCCAAACGGCTGGTGGAATTCGGCCAGAACGTCGTGGTCCTGCTGGACAGTATTACCCGCCTGACCCGGGCCTACAACCTGGCAGTGCCCAGCAGCGGGCGCACCCTTTCGGGAGGCATTGACCCGGTCGCCCTGTACCCGCCCAAGAAGTTCATCGGTGCCGCCCGCAACATCGAGGAAGGCGGCAGCCTGACCATCATCGCCAACTGCCTGGTCGACACCGGCAGCCGTATGGACGAGGTCATCTACGAGGAGTTCAAGGGCACCGGCAACATGGAGCTGCACCTGGACCGGCGTCTGGCGGAAAGGCGCTTTTTCCCGGCCATTGACCTGATACGCAGCGGCACCCGCCGAGAGGAACTGCTCTTCTCTGAAGACACGCTCAAGCAAATTTGGCTTCTCCGCCGCATGATCAGCCTCATCTCCAACGAGGGCTCGGTAAACGCCACCGAGCGAGTCCTGGAAAGGATGTCCAAAACCGGCAGCAACCAGGAATTCCTGGCCAACCTGAACAAAGAAGTCTAAACCGCCGGCCCGGCGCCCGCGCCACGACACCGCCGGCCCCGGCGAACACCTGACCACGACCCGCGCATCCCCGACCGCCAACTCTGGTCGCTTCCTCTTTCCCAGTTCGTTATTTCCGCCGCCATGTGCGTGAACAATCCCGCAGCATCCGCCATTCAGGTCTTGGCCTGGGGAAGCTCTTCCTGAAACTGGGATAGGGTTGGCATCTCGTATTCCGGGGCCCGCAGGCATTCGATCAAGTTCCGGAGATCCACTCCCTCCTGGTTGACGGGATTCCGGTCTGTGGACTGGATGTCGCGGGTCGGCTTGGCGCTGGATTGGTCCAGTTCCTGCGCTTAGTTATACCGTCTTCTTGAAGGTGTGTCCGGCCAGCTGAGAATCTCATCTATGTCGTGATGTTCTTTTCCGAATAGGGTCATGTTTAGCCTGTCTCCGGGTCTGGGTGATCCAGAGTTGCTAGGGCCCTCCGCAACGCGGCTCCGAACTCGCGTCTCTGCCAACTCCGAACTTCAGGACTAACGAACTCGGAGTCCAGGTCGTCGGGCCGCCGGGCCAGGCGTTCCAGACTAACCGTCGGCCAAAGAAGGCTCGGATCCATTTGGAGTTCGCGGCCCAACTGCCCGCGCCAGGTCTTGAGAACCCGCAGGTGAAGCATCACCCTCTCTCGCTCCGCTGGATCCAAGGCTCCTTCGTTCCGAATTGGTTTCGGGCGGGTTACGTGCGGAGCCGCTAGCCCTTGGTCGATTGCGTCTCTCAGACCCTTACTGGCCGGCGAACGCCCAAATTGGCCCAGACCCTTGACAGTCGAGAGATCGGCCGTGGGCTCGGACGCCACTTGTACCAGAGCGGAGTCCGGCATCACCCTGAAGCGCGATCGGTCAAGCCGGCTGGCCTCTCGTTCTCGGAACTGGAACAGCGAACGGAGAACGGCCAAGCCTCTCCCGTCCAGACCTTGGCTGCCTTTGACCGAAAGGAAGGCCGACTCGCGGTCGGCAGGTGTATGTTTCACATTCTCCAGGCGCGTGAATTCCTCTTCTGCCCATTCAAGCCGCGATAGCTCCTTTAATTGCAATGCCAGCGCTTCGCGGACCCGCGAAAGGTACAGGACGTCGTTGGCTGCGTAGTCCAGCGCTTCGGAGCTTAGAGGCCGGTTCGTCCAGTCGGAGCGTTGGAGTTCTTTGGGCTTGGGCAATTCGATCCCAAGTTGTTCCTGCACTACGGACTGCAAACCCAACCGTGTCGAGCCAACGAACGCGGCGGCTATGCCGGTGTCGAACAAATTGTTGACCCGGAATCCCCAGTCCCGGTCGAGACTACGCAAATCGTAGTCGGCGCCGTGAAAGACCTTCTCCACCGATTGGTCGCCAAGAAGGTCCCCGAGCGGTTGGATGTCCTCTATCGCCAGCGGATCGACCAGGAAGGCGGTTTCGTACGCCGCGAGCTGGACCAGGCAGACGCGCTCGTGATACCTGAAGAAACCGTTCGACTCGATGTCGACGGCGACTCGGGGCGCCCTCAATATCGAGTCGACGACTTCGGACAGGCGAGATCCCGTGTCAACCAGTTCGGCCCGACTCATACCTGCAAACATCCCAACCCCATCACATATCGCCCGGCCAGTGAAATAACCCACTGGCGCTCCAAATGACATCGAGATTATAACTTGCGGGGTACCCGGGCGTAGGCACCCAAATTGAAGCACTACCTGGGTTTGAACGTGGATGAACGCCGAATCCCGTTCGAATCCGGGGTTCTTCCAGGTCTCCCGCAGTCACGATGACGGGTGGGCCGGTGGTGTCAGGATTCCCCCGGAATGTTTCCAGGCCGAGCTTGTGGACCGCTCTTCTATTCTTCTGCTTCCAGTTGCTCCATGCGGCCCTGGTGCACGGTGGCCCAATGTCCTGCCCACTCATCGCGAGTGGCGCGCTCAGTGCGGCCCGGCACGTAGGCGGGAGAGACCACCGGCAATGCACGCTCCACCTTGACCAGGACGTAGGCTCTGGCCGGTAGTTGCACTTGCGCCACGCCGCGGCTGCCGGTCTCGAAGGCCCGGCGTATTTCATCGAACAGCTCGCCTGGCTCGACAATAGTCGCCGTCCCCTTGAAGCGGTACCCCTTGCGGGCAAACACATCCACCACGTTCAATTCCAGCGCCGGGTTATAGCGGAGGTTGGCCATCGTTACCGGGGACGCCAGGTCGGCAAACACCAGGTGGTCATCGTCCCATATCGCCGCCGTCCCTTTGGGCGAAAGGTTGGGCGTTCCGTCGGGGCAGACAGTGGCGACGAACCCCAGCCGCTGCTGGCGAACCACCCGTTTCATGTCATCATCAAGAATTCCCATTCATGTTACCTCATGGTTGAATCCGCCGCGGCGCCGTGGCCGCAGGCTCGCTTCCGGCGCACACGCCGCTTCACCCCCTGATGATAGCCTGCGGGACATCAACAAGAACAGGTTGATTGCCTACTCTGCCAATCAGGCCGTTGCCGTACCGGTGGCTTGTCGGCCCTGTACTTTTGGGTCTAGAATTCCGATTTGTGAATGGTTGGCCCACTTTTGGGTTTCCTGCCGGGTCTCGGCTTTGCCGCCAATGGTGAGCCAGCTCTTTCGAATCTTTTGAAACTGTATAAACTACGGCGGCGTCACCCTGGACTTCCCGGATGGCACACTCGGTTTGATCAGGACAGGATAGAGCATGATAGATAGCGGGGATACAGCGTGGGTACTAACCTCTTCGGCCTTGGTTTTCATCATGGTCCCGGGGCTGGCGTTTTTTTATGCTGGACTTGTTCGCAGCAAGAACGCATTGTCCACCATCTTGCAGTCCTTTATCGCTCTCGCCATCGTGGGTTTAACCTGGGTTTTGTGGGGATACAGCCTGGCGTTTGGCCCCGACATAGGGGGTTTTATCGGGAACCTGGAATGGGCTGGACTCAGCGGCGTGTCCGCCACGGCGGCCGGGCCCTACGCGGCCACGATTCCGCACCAGGCGTTCATGGTCTTCCAGTCCAAGTTCGCCATTATCACGCCGGCCCTGATTGCCGGCGCGTTCGCCGAGCGTATCAAATTCAGCACTTTCGTGATTTTCGTCGTTGCCTGGTCGACCATCGTATATACGCCGCTGGCGCACTGGATGTGGGCGACCGGCGGTTGGCTGGGCGAGCTTGGCGCCCTCGACTTCGCCGGAGGAGCGGTCGTCCACATCAGTTCCGGGGCTGCAGCCCTGGCCGCGGCGATCATATTCGGTCGACGCCTGGGTTTCGGCCAGGTGGAGATGGCGCCCCACAACGTGCCTTACGTGGTGCTCGGCGCTGCCCTGCTGTGGTTTGGCTGGTTTGGGTTTAACGCCGGGAGCGACTTGTCCTCGGCAGCAAGGGCCACATCTGCTTTTGTGGTTACCCATATCTCAGCTTCAACTGCTGCGTTGGTGTGGGTTGCGTTGGACTGGATATTGAATCGGAGACCCAGCGTGGTGGGAGCAGCGACCGGAGCCGTGGCCGGCTTGGCAACCATCACCCCGGCTTCGGGATTCGTGGGCCCCATGCCGGCGGTGATAATTGGCTTGGGCGCCGGCGCTCTGTGCTACACCGCCGTCTGGATAAAAACCAAGGTTAGGCTTGACGACTCTCTAGACGTTTGGGCCATCCACGGAGTGGGCGGAATCTGGGGCATGATTGCCGCCGGGCTCTTCATCGGGGTCGGCTTCATGACTCTGGGTGAGCTGACCGACCTGACCCGGAGCGAGCAGGTATTGAGGCAGCTAATCGCCGTCGGCGTGTCTTTCGGGTGGGCTTTCGTCACGACTCTGGCGATACTGTTCATCCTGAAATACACGATTGGGCTGAGGGTAGACGAGCAGCAGGAGCAAGAGGGTCTGGATATCTCCCAACACGGCGAAGAGGCTTACCCCACACGGTAAGTGGCCGACTTCGGATCACCAGTCCGACGAGACTACTGGGGATGTCCGGAACTCGAACGGAAATAATGTCGGGGATGCCACGGCGAGGGCATCCCCGCCCCGCCGGGAGTCCCTCCGGCAGGCTCGGGATTAATTGTTACTGTCCCGGCCGGCAGCAGTGAGAGTGGAACAACCAATGATACCTTGGGCTGATCGTGAAATTACGCCGGATCCGGCTTTTAATAGCTTCGCGTCGAGGAGGAACCATGTCCATGTTGATTCGTGTGGTTGCGGCTTACCTGGTGTTGGTCGCGGTGTCGGTTGGGGTGCACTTCATAATCACGCCGCTGTACCACCCGGGCGGGGACGCGCCATTCTTCGCTTGGGAGGTCCACAACTGGTTCATGGCGGTGGGGATGGTGCTTGCGCTGTGTGGCGGCTACTTGGCGAAGCGGAGGGTCGATGCCGACAGTTCGGCGGACCTGAAGCGGTATTTGGAAGTGAATACGATTTTCTACGCCGCGGCCGCCGTGTTCCTTCTCTTTTTCTGGAATTGGTTTAGCGCGCTATCTCCAAACAATAGCGCCGACGGCCAATTCTGGGCCGTCATCGATACACTGATGCCCATCGTAATGGGGGCAACGGGGTGCCGAATGTGGCGAGATTCTGCCGGTTAGTCCTGAGGCCGTGGCGGTTGGGGCACGGGACCGTTGGGGCTTGGGCCGCCGTGATGAAATAAGATCGCACTGTTAGCGACTGGCTCGCGTTGGCGGCTCCCTTGGGTTTTAGCCTACAATGCTACGCTTGAGTCAAGGTGTGGGAAGTCCTGAGCGGAAGCAGCGCACATCGATGACCTCGGGAATAATTAAAGGATAGGGAGGAACGATGTTAGCCGGTCTTATAGCCGGGTCGGTAGCCGCTTTGGTGGCATCCCTGGTGTCTTTGCCGTTGCGGTCTCCGCTGGACATTGCCTTTAACACTTTGACCGTCACGGTGGCGTCTCTGGTCGTCGGAATCGCATCCGGGTTGCTCTGGAAAGCCATGGCAGACAACCCCAGACGCCTCCTCTACTACGCCGGCGGCTTGGCTGCGGCGTTCGTTGTGGTGGCTGTCGTGGCATTGGTTGGGAACATGTGGTTGGAGAGGTTTGCCGCCTTTACGATTCCACTGGCCGCCATTGTCTTCGCACTGTCCGGGATTCTGGCGCCGATGGTTGGCGGCATCTCCGTCGCCGCGGTCCGTGGGTTGGCCGTCGTGTTGCTGATTGCATCGATAGGGCTGGGCATCGGCCTCGCGAGCCAGGGTGATACCGAGAGCGGCGAGCTATCGCTGCCCGAACGGGTCGAGGCGCCAACCCCAACCGCAACCGAGCCGGCGAGCCAGGAAACTACGCCGGCGGCAACCGCTGACACCACCCCCGAGGCAACTGTGATGGCCGTGTCTACCGAGGCGCCATCAACATCGACCCCATCCGAGGCCATCGCTACGGCGGTAACGCCTGCCGCCCCGGCAGGAGGAACAAGCAGGCAATACGTGGTGGTGGAAGGGTCGGAGATTACCTTTACGGTTGGTGAAGTGTTGAGCCGGCTCCCGACGCCAATCGAGGCGGTGTTGCGCACGTCGGAGCTTTCCGGCCAAATCAACCTCGACGGTCAACCGTCCACCGTGGAGGTGAATCTGCATTCTCTGAACAGCGACCAGCAATACCGCGATCGGTACGTCCAGCTCCAGATGTTTCCCCAGCATCCCGTGGCGTCATTTACCTTGGACAGCGTGAACGAACTGCCCGGCGAGTTTGACAGCGGCGATACCTTTCAACGCTCGGTCTCCGGGACCCTCAACGTGAAAGGCGCAGATTTCCCGATATCCTTCGACCTGGAGGTCCGCAATGACGGTGACCTCCTGAACGTGCTGGGCCGGACGGTTTTCACCTGGCAGCAGCTTGACGTCCCGGTTCCCACCGCCAGGTCTGTAGTGTCAATTGATGACGAGGTCCACGTGGAGATTTTGTTGGTCGCCAAGCCCAACTAGGCCAAACTGAACACCCACGGCCGCCACGGCGAGCCGCCGCTTCCTTCCGCAGGGCAGCGAAGTTACGCCTTGCCATATTTTCCTGCCCCAACATGATTTGACCCATACTTAAAACTGAACAGGACACAGCGTGAACCGTCCAAATTCCGGGAAGATGTAACAAAGATTTAACAAACTAGAAAAATGAATGTAACACCGCTGCATAAAATAGAGTATGTAAGTAATTTGTGGAGGCAACCATGGAAGTCATTGTAGCGGCAGGCGTTTTCGTAGGACTGTTCGCACTGTGGGTGGTGCTTCCCTCCAAATTACTCCGCAAGTAAATCGGTTTTCTCGGCTACCAGGCAGACCCCGAGACATTCACCAACTGAAACTATTCGCTGACCCATCCAGGTTGCATCGCAACTCGAATGGGTCGGTTTTTTTTGCAACGGGCCGGGCATGGCCCTTCAACTTTCATCATCGCCCCGCCATTCTCGCCGCCGCACGAATCCAAAACCCATTCGCTGTGTAATGGCGGTTGTCGTCTCGCAGGGACGTCAGAAGGAAGTAAGTTCCGTACTTGATAAGAACTTTGTGGATTCCTGCTGCGCCGAGAACTGCAGATGGCCTCGCCCAGGCCACGTATGAAAATGGCCTATTTCATGACAACTGCAGGGTGCAATTTAATGGCCCTGGGTCAATGATAGTAAAGCCTCACATCACCCTGCCGATTTGATACAATCTTGGTTGGTTTAGCCCGTACGCTACCCAAAGCCGGGTCGCTCGCCTGTCACACCGGAAATGACGCTGAAATCAGCTTTAATCGTCCTGTAAGCCAACCCGGCGCATTCGTTGTACAATTTAAGCAGCTCCTGGCGATTCGGGAACCGCGCAACAAACATGGTCTGCCGGGTTCCAGCACTGGTCAAGCCGTGCAAACCGGCTGACCCGAGGGAGCGGGCATCCGCGATCCAACCGCGGACGCACATCGGCCAGGAGGCCTCACCTCAGCCTCCTATGCCGGGACCGAACCGAGGAGCCACACGGGCCGTTAGCTCAGCTTGGTAGAGCACCGGACTTTTAATCCGGGTGTCGTGGGTTCGATCCCCACACGGCCCACTTCTTTTGGCCTTTCACACATCGAAGAAAGGCAGCTCGTGACACCTAACCCTTGTTGGTCAGCGAGTCGGGCGGGTAGACTCGGACTACCGTTGATGTGAGAACCTCGCATCCGCGTCTTCCTGACCACGTAGAGTCACACAAATTACTAACACTTTTCGAAGAGATGTCCACATGACTGAGCGCTCCAAAGGACACCACGAGATCCCCAAATGGCTCTTGAAGCACTTTTGCTGGGATAAGGGCAAGACGCTCTGGATGGGGTCCAAGGACACACGTGAGGTCAAGCCAGTCGTTATAAAGGATGCGTTCCGCCGAAACGACGCAAATACCAGGTTTGACTACCAGAGCAGAGGGTGTGGCAAACCCCTCCGGATAAAGTCCGACCTAGATGAGAAGATACTCGGAAAGTTTGATGACAAGGCAGACCGCGCGGCCCGCAGGTTGATAGAATTCTCCAGAAACTGGAGGGACTCAGGCTCAGACGCCCTGTTGCTGTCGCAAGATGATATGGAGATCTGCAAGTCCATCATAGTCACACAAGCCCGCAGAACTCGGGAATCGCAGAACAGAAGCTTCCTGGGCGAAGACAATAGTGAACTCTACCTGGCCGTGTCTTTACGACTCGCCGAACTGCTTAAGCAACCACTGCCTTCTAGGGAAGACCTTCGCGGGGACCCCGACGTAAGCAGGTTTTTTAGCGACCTTTCTCAGAACCAAAGAGCGACTTTTGCATCCGCTAATCATCCAATCCTGGCCGATAAGGAGACGGATTTCCTGGCTCCTCTGGGATTGAGCGTAGCAGTAATCGGAGACTCAGTCTCCGAGTTCATCATCGGTAGCCACGGCGTTACAATCGTGGAAGCGACGGAAGGGAATACGACTTGGCTCCCGATAGCGCCTGACGTCGCAATTTCACTCTCCGACAAACCGGGAGTCCTGAGCATAGGTGCTTGCCCGAACGAATTTGTTGAGCACCAAAATATCGCGACGTTCTCGGCCAGCACTCGAGTAGCGGGCCGATCCAAAGCAGCAATTTTGGAATTGATTGACACCATGGATTGACACATCACCTACTCAGAACTGGACAAGAATCTCACCATGAGAGGCCGGAGGCTCGTGAGACCTACCGGAGTCGGCTATCCGCCCAATCATAGTAGAACCTCCCAGCGGAAAGTTCGCAATTCAGTCTTGTTAGGCCCACCAAATCGGTTGTCCCTCTGGACGCCTATTGGTCATTTAGACAGCCGCAACACCCCAGCGCATGGCAATGGAATACCCGCGGCCAGGGTTGTTCTGTAGTACCCCAGGCCACACCCCTTCAGACCTTGAATGGCCCCATGGGCACAGCTCGTAACATCGGTACGAGTGAACCGGAACCAAGTT
This sequence comes from Dehalococcoidia bacterium, assembly GCA_965226825.1. Taxonomy (GTDB): domain Bacteria; phylum Chloroflexota; class Dehalococcoidia; order Lucifugimonadales; family UBA3495; genus Io17-Chloro-G2. The sequence goes on along the minus strand of CBDDED010000002.1, from coordinate 356,344 downwards.
CCGGTGCGCTGGTCTCACCCATGCTAGGACAGGCAAGATGGGATTGGTCCAAGCCCGCGCTTGTTGAGATTCCACAGGATTCTTCCTGAGCTTGGCAAGGGTCACTGCCCCACGTAGGCGATAAGACGCGCTGGTCTGCCGTCTGAACCCGGTCTTCCCGTCAAGGGCGTAGATAAATTGCGCCGGTATGGCGACGGAAAAGCGCCATTCTAAGGGTAATTGGCGGGAGCAAATGTCCGTGGCTGTTGCTGAGGGGCAAGGTCGCACGGGTAGGTGTGGTAGTGGACAGAGCGGGAGGAGGGACACGGTTTCCGGTTCGGCTCCATTGTCGTCTGGAGGTTGGAAACCCTCTTACCGGTGTCAGTCCGGAGAAACAGTTATACTGGCAGGGCAAATCGTCATATTGGTCATGTTGAAGGATAAACCGCGCCTGGACTGAACAGGCAAACCTGGAGGAGGAACACATCAATGCACTGTGGAGTGATGGTCACTGCTTACAACCAGGGTGACTGGGACCGCCTGATGAAGGAGGATTATGACCGTCCTCCGACGGTACCGGACGCCAAAAATATGGATGACACTCTCTATATGGGAGAACTGGTCGAGCCGCTGGGGTACGATTCGATCTGGGCCACCGAACACTACGGGTCTGCCTACTCAATGCAGCCCAACCCGTTGCAATACCTGGCGTACTGGGCGGGCCGCACTAGTCGCGTTGATGTGGGTACCGCGGTCATCGTCGCCCCGTGGTGGAATCCGGTCCGGCTGGCTTCAGAGATCTCCATGCTCGACCTGTTGCTGAAGGGCAGGCGCCTCCATCTGGGGATCGGCCGCGGCATCGCGCCGCACGAGTATGCCTCGCTGGGCTATCCGATAGAAAAATCACACAAGTATTTCTACGACGTGATCAACGCCATCAAGGCCTCTGACGGAGCGGAGCGCTTCGAGTTCCAGGGCGAGATCTACGATATCCCACCGACCACTATCCGCCCTCAGGCCCGCCACAAGGGTGAACTGACCAAGGACATCAAAGTGGCCTTCACCACGGAGGCGTCTGCACAACTGGCTGCCGAAAACGGCCTTGGGCAGATGTTTGTTGCTGGCGACGATGTCGACGAGATGATTTCTAAGGTGCAAAGGTTCAACAAAATTCGGAAGGGACTCGGCCTTCCGCCTGACCAGCCCACCACTTTATTGTGGATGTACTGCGCCGAGACCGAGGCTGAAGCCGAAGAGGGGTGGACCTATTTCCACAACCAGCTTACCGCCGCCCAGCACCACTACTTCGAATGGAACAATCCTGGTTATGAAGGCATCCATGGCTACGAGGAATACCTCAAACGCCAGAATGCCGACATCGGAACCGCGGATGCCGGTCTAGCCGCTCGGCGCGCAACCCAACCTATCGGCACGCCGGACGAGATCATCGAAAGGATTAAGAAGCTGCAGCAGACCATCAGCCTTGAGAAGGTCGTACTCCACGTGTTTTACGGCGGTATGCCCAGGGATAAGGCCGAAAAAAGCCTCAGGCTTTTCGCCAAGGAAGTTCTGCCGGAAGTGCAGTCCATGGCCACTCCAATCAACCCCAGGTCCTTGGAGTAACAGACTCCCCTGGAGTAACAGACCCTTGGAGTAAGCCCGCCCGTTGAGAAATCGGAGAACCCGGGCGGTGCGATGGCGGAATAGCGTCATCGAGCCTCAGATGGTCTGTACCGCTACGGTAGAAAGTCGCCCCGTCTTTAGTTGTAAGGACGGGGCGACGATTCGTTAGCGGAGCGCATCGGGGTGAACGTCGGAACGGTTCGCGCTGGTCAGTAGGGAAAGGCCAACCAAATGACGGGGTCCAACTGGGCAGTCAGTCCTCGAGCAGGGCAGCGCAAAGCAGATGGTCTACGGGCACTCCACCCTGCAGTACAGCCCGGCGGAGCAGCCCCTCGCGTTGGTATCCCAGTTTTTCCGACACTCGCACCGAGGCGGCGTTGTCCGTTCGGACCAACGCGTCAATGCGGATGAGGCCAAGCGTCTCAAAGCTGCAGGCTGTCACGGCCTGCGCAGCGGCGGCCGCGAACCCACGCGGTTCCCCAGTCCTCCAGTAAATAGCCATTGCTGAGTTCAATCTTCATGCTTCATGTGACCTGCCCGAATATTTGTGACCTTTCTTGTTTCTCAGCATCGGGGCCCTCCCGAAAGCACAGCCGGTAGACTCGCTTGTGGTTCACTGCCCACCCCTCCCGCTGCAGGAGGACGTGGAGACGCCGGTAGCGTGCGGACACCGTGACGCCCCTGCGAGGAGTTGACTTGCCCCAGGCCGAAATTTAACCTTTAGGCAAAGCTGCAGAAATAGGTGGCCGACTGGCGAGGCCGGGGCGCTTTTGCACCGCTCAGGCAGGAAAGAGCTTGTGGGCCCCCGGAAGGCCGTGACCGCCGAGGCCCTGGGATGTGGTATGAGGGGTAGGAGACTCGCTGTTGCGGTCACCGTTGTGCTGGCTATCGTCGTCCTGGGCAGCGCCACCACCGTTTTGATCGCCGCCAGGTCGCAGCAGGAAAAGGCGGCAGAGCCCCAGGTACTTTCTCAGGAAGTCCCGCCGAAGAAGGGCTCGGCCGATGTTGCGGATACGGCCGCCCTGGGCGCCGCCGACGCGGACCTAGTCGATCTCAAGACCGGTTCCGCAATCCGCACTTCTTCCAAGCCGACACCCAAACCCACCCCTGTCATAACCCCAGCACCCGGCAAGTCCGTACAGCAGGAATCGGTGTCCAGGGACACGTCCCGAGTGCGATCCACGGACGCTGGCAAGAGGGAATCCACCCAGGGGACGGTCTACACGTGGTATGACGGGGACCGCACCATGCGGGCCGTGCTGCAGAACGACCTGGGGGTGCAGAAGACGTCGGCCAACTCCGAGAGCGACGAAGTGGTGGTGGCGAAGGGGCAGGACAGCATCGTCAGAAAACAATCCAGTCAGGGCTCAGATGTCCAGCCGGTGTTCAAGCCCGAATCCGGGGAGGGATTGATGACGCTGCCGGGCGGGGTGCTTCTGGCCCTGGAACCCGGCTGGGACGACGCCCAGGTCAAGAAATTCTTCGCCGGCAACGACATAGCCGAAGACCGGTTGACGGAATTGGACTTCCTGGACAACGGGTTCCTGGTGTCCACCGAACCGGGATTCCCGGCGCTGGAGCTGGCCAACGCCCTGGCGCATCAGGACGGGGTGGTCAGCGCCAGCCCCAACTGGTCGCGGGAGCGGGAACCGCGGTGAGCGGTAGCGATGCTCAGGGGTCATTTGCTCCGGCGTCTTTTTCAATCCTGCCGGTCCGTAGCCGGCTTTCAAGGTTAATCCCACATTAACCACTGCTATTTCGAGGACGTGCGTTGCCCTTGAAATTCACCCGGCCGAGAACCAAGCCATCCGCAGGATGGGTGTTGTTGGCATTGGCGCTGTTGGTGGGCTTGCCGCTGCTGTGGATTGGGAACGAGGTGGCGGCGGAGGACCCGGACTACAGCAACGACTTTACAGCTGCGCACTCCATGATGTTGGGCACTGCGATCACCGACGGAGAACTCACTACCGGGGATGTGGACGTGTTCACGTTTGACGTTACCGGATCATCCCAGAACGTCTGGATTTTCACCACGGGAAGCACGGATACCCTGGGTCGGCTGTTTAACGACGAAGAGAACACCATCGCCGCGTCTACCGTAGTCGCGGAAGACGATGACGGCTTTGTTCCGGGCGACACCAACTTTCTTATTGCGGCAACTCTGGCGCCAGATACGTACTACCTGGCGGTGAGCGGGGCCGACCCTGCTACTACTGCCGGGACTTATCAGGTGCAATCCGTAAACCTGTCCTCCCTTTCCGCTTTCACGCTGAACAATCAACAATCAGGAGACATTCATGCCGCGGGTAAAATCGACCTTTTCAAGTTCGACCTGACCGGGGGTCCGGCGGACGTTTGGCTGTACTCCGAAGGATCGACGGATACGGCGGGGTTCCTTTTTGACGGCACAGGCGTCGTTACGACCCCGCCATCATGGCTTGCCGCCAGTAACGACGGGGTTTTGGCGGAAAACGCCAACTTCTATCTGGGGGAGAACCTCGAAGCCGGCGCCTACTACCTGGCCGTAGCGGGATGGTTCGGCTCTACCGGTTCCTACACCCTGCAGTCCATGAAGGGAACGGACCAGGCGGACGATTTCTCATCAAGCCCCAGCATGATTTCTCCTGGTAGTCCGGCGGACGGGGTAATCTCGCCGGGCATGGACGCGGACTGGTTCAAATTCAACGTGTCGGCAGAGACGGACATGGTGGTTTACGCGACGGGGGGCGTGGATACCATCGGGACGCTGTTGGACGCGGACGGGGACGAGGTTGACTACAACGACGACAACGCATACGCGGAAGGGGAGACCAACTTCCTGCTGGCACGGACGCTGGAGCCGGGTGACTATTACATAGAGGTCACGGGGTACGTGGGCAGAGCCGGAGAAAGCACCGGACCCTACAAGCTCCACGTTGAGGCAGTGGCGGATCAGAGCGATACCCGCGGCAGCGCTGCTCAGGACGTGACGCTGGACTCTTCGGCCATGGGGTTCATCCGTGAACCGGGGGATACGGACTATTTCGAACTGGACCTATCCGGCCAGACCGGGAACACCCTCGTCAGGGTTTACACGGTGGGAAGCACCGATACTGTCGGAGATCTGCAGAACAGCGGGGGAACTTCCCAGGGCGAAAATGACGATGGCCGCCTGTCACCCGGACACGCTGCTTTCCTGATTGAAGGAAACCTCTCAGCGGGGACCAACTACATCGCCGTCACCGGATTCGAGGACGAGGCCGGGCCGTACCGGCTGGTTGTGGAAGAGGTGAGTGATCAGGGCGCTGCAACGACCACCGCAGGTGAATTGACTTTAGGTATACCAGTCGTCGGGAAGATTGAAGCCGCCGACGTCGACTGGTTTAAGTTGGTATTGGACGAGCAGACGGAGGTCGTGCTCTACACGAGCGGGCGTACAGACACCAAGGCCGAATTGCTGGATGAAAACGGCGCCTCCCTGACGGCTCCGGTCACCGATGACGATAGCGGGGAAGGGTTCAACTTCTTGATCCATGCCACTCTCACAGCGGGGGAGCATTACCTCCGGGTTGAAGGGTTCAGCAGCACGACGACCGGGGCATACGCCCTCTTTGCCGAATTAATTGATCCAGTGGCGCCAATTCCCGGTCTTGACGGCGAGCATGTGGTGGGTCGGATCCGAACCGGCCACGACCAGGGCTTCCACCAGTTCACGCTGGATACCGAAACCGCGGTTTGGATTTACACGACGGGGCTGTTGGATACCTACGGCACGCTGTACGACAGCAGCTTCAACGAAATTGCGTCCAACGATGACATAGGGTTGGTGGGGCTCGATACGTCGTTCAGCATACGGGAGACCCTGGATGCGGGGACCTACTACGTCAATGCCAGCAGCTACGGAATGGGCGCCGGAGGGTACGCTCTGCATGTCCATCCCGTGGCGGATCCAGGGAGCAGCAGGGGAAGCGCGAAGACCCTGGAGGTGGGAGTCCCGCTGCCTGGAACGATTGACTCGGGGACCGACGCGGACTATTTCCGGTTCAGCTTCAGCAGCAATACGCACAACTATGGATCGGAGACCTACTTCCTGATTGACGCAATCAGCGCGGGGGATGTAGCGGTCGAAGGGGAGGTGCAGACCAGCGGAGGCGGCAGGATCGATGTCAACATGTACCCCTACGATGAAGGGTTCGTCGTGGCGGACAATTTCTGGTCGGGGACGTACACGTCAAGGTTATGGCGCCCTCCGGGCCGACTCCTTACACCATTATTGTTTTGCCGCACGCCAGGTATGCCGGGCTGGCCTCGCGGTGCGCGGCGGAAACCGATGATCTGCGGGACCCGCAAACCAATCAACGGCTGTTTGGCGATCCTTACTACGCGTGCCAGTGGCACCTGAAGAACCGGGAACCGCTCCAGGCTGGCGAGGACGTCAACATCGAGCCAGCCTGGGCTACGATGGTTGATGGGAAACCGGTGAACGGGGAAGGGGTAAACGTGGTGGTGGTAGATAACGGGTTGGACTACCGGCACGAAGACCTGTCGCCCAACGTGAACCGAAGCTTGAACCACGACTACAGCGGGGGAGGCGACGTTCACGATCCGGAGAACCATCACGGCACCATCGTTTCCGGGGTAGTGGCGGCGCGGGACAACAACGTGGGGGTGCGGGGGGTAGCGCCACGGGCCACCATCCACGGGCATAACTTCCTGGCGGCGCAATCGAGCTTTTCCGAGGCGGACTCGATGACGCGCAACCGGGAGGTTACCGCGGTGTCCAACAACAGTTGGGGCCCCGTCGACGTGCTGGGTTTCGCCGAGTCTTTCTGGGAAGCGGCGGTGATGAAGAGGACCCGGGAGGGTTACGACGGAAAGGGGACCTTCTACGTCTTCGCAGCGGGCAACGGCGCCCTGGAGGGAGACGACGCCAACCTGGACGAATTCGCCAACTTCTACGCGGTCACCGCCGCCTGCTCGGTGAATGACCGGGGCACCAGAAGCGACTTCTCGGTGCGAGGGTCTTCGCTTTGGGTGTGCGCGCCGGGCGGCGACCTGCGGGACGGCTACCGGGGGCTGGTATCCGTGGAGAAATCGAACCGGTACCGGGACCGGTTACACGGCACGTCGGGGTCGGCGCCGATCGTATCGGGGGTGGCGGCGCTGCTGCGGCAGGTGAATCCGGAGCTGACGTGGCGGGACATCAAGCTGATCCTGGCGGCCTCGGCGCGGAAGAATGATCCGTCAAATGCGGGTTGGGAAAACGGGGCGCGAAAGTACGGCTCCGATTCTGCCACGGACGTCTACCACTTCAACTACGAGTACGGTTTCGGGGTGGTGGACGCCAAAGCAGCGGTGGACTTGGCCCCGGAATGGGAACTGGTGGCGCCCATGCGAAATAAGACGGAGCCAGACTCCGGACCCACAGTGTCGATCCCTGATTCGAACACGCAAGTCTCGCAGTCCATCAGTCTCACAACCGATATGTCGTTCAGCGAATTCGCGGAGGTGAAGGCCCACTTCCATCACACGTCATTCCGGGACTTGGAGATTGAGTTGGTGTCTCCGGGCGGCAAGACATCGAAGCTGGTAAGCCACTATGAGTCGGAAGAGGCGATATCGCTGTCGGGGCCGATCCGTTTAGGATCGGCGAAGCACCTGGGCGGGGACCCGGACGGGACCTGGACGCTGCGGATGACCGACAAGTTGGATAACAGCAAGTCGGGTACGCTGGATTCGGGGGAGATCACAGCGTACGGGCACAGTCCGACGCCGGACGCGCCCCAGGACGTGTCCTTGATTCCGGGGCCGGAGAAACTGACGGTGACGTGGGAAGAGCCGGAAATTACGCGGGGGACGATCACTTCCTACGACCTGCAGTACAGGCCCACTGACGGAGGTGACTCGACCGTCGTAGACAACGTGTGGATCGTCGGCGGCGGTGATCTGGAAAGCGAAATAACCGGTCTACCCGGCAGCGGTGAGTATGAGGTTGAGGTGCGGGCTGCCAACGCGGCCGGGGACGGTCCGTGGTCGGAGCCAGCCAAAGCGACGACACGGGGGCCACGAATACCTGCGCTGGTGGCGAGGTGCTGCAGGGGTTGACCACAAACACGGAGTTGGTGTCGAACTGCAACACGCTGCTCTCCGTCCGGGCGACATTGGAAGGAAGAGGTTCGTTGAACTGGTCGACGGGATTGTTCTTAGGCCAATGGGACGGGGTGACACGGGGATCCGCAGGCGGGGTGCCGCGAGTTACGGCAATCGACCTGAGCAGGAAGCCACTCCATGAGCAATGCATACCTCGATCGCTACTTCCGCAACCTGATGCTTCATGGCAACCCCCGCGGTGGCCGGAGATCGCGGGGCGGATTCCCGCCGACCTGGGAACACTAACCGGGTTGCGGACGTTAAACCTGTCGGGCAACGATTTAACGGGCGGGATGCCTAAAGAGTTGGGTGCGCTGGAATATTTGGAATCGTTGGACCTGTCCAACAATCGGCTAAGTGGCACCGTTCCGGGGGAATTTGGTAACCTTGTCAACTTGGTGAACTTGTGCCTCAACGGCAACGACCTGTCAGGTGGAATACCTGAGGCGTTGGGGGACCAGGACACCGGTACGCCGCCGCAGACCAACCTTATCAATCTAACGACGCTGCGCCTGAACGGAAACCGGCTTTCCGGGTCGATTCCGGCCAAGCTGGGGAACCTGACCAGCCTGGAGGAGTTGGACCTGTCAGGCAACAGCCTGACCGGGTCGATTCCGACGGAACTGAGCGGGTTGACCGGGCTGGAAAACCTTCTGCTGTCCGGCAACTAGTTGTCCGGCGAAATACCGTCGGCGTTGCTTGGCTTGTTCAGCCTGACGCGGGTCAACCTGAGCGAGAACCGCTTGACCGGCGCCATACCTGCTCCCACGACGGCGAGGCCCATTCTGCAGTTCCTGGACCTTTCTCACAACCGGCTGTCCGGGGAGATACCGGCCGGCCTGATCCACTGGTTGGGGCTGATGGAACTTCACTTGGCCAACAACGATTTGTCAGGAAATGTGCCTGCAACGTGGAACAGTTTCTCCTCGATGGAAGTTTTGGACCTCAGCGACAACCGGTTGGTTGGAGGGATCCCGGAAGAACTGAACGACCTGAGGATGTTGCAAAAGCTGTATCTGAACAACAACCGGTTCACGGGAGACCTGCCGGACTGGGGGATCGATCTGGACGATCTGGAAGACTTGTACATTGCTTCCAACCAGCTGACCGGATGTACTCCCGGCGGGTTACGGAATGCGGTGAACCATGACCTGGATGACCTGGGGCTGCCCTACTGCGACGTGGTGTTGGAGGGGTTAGGGTTAGAAGGAGCCAAGCTGACGAACCCAACGGAGTTCGTCCCTGACACCACCAGCTACCAGGCGGTGGCAGGCCCTTCAAAAGTGACCATCACCCCAATAGAGAAGTCCAGCGCCAGCGGCATCGTCAACTTCGAGTACCGGGATGACAGCGATGCGGCGATCGCAGATGCCGATTCCGCTACGCCCGGACAACAGGTGAACCTGGGAACCGGCAATACGACTGTCAAGGTAGCGGTGGTTTCGGAGGACGGTAAGGCGGAGCGGGTTTACCAGATCCGGTTCCAGCGGGCGGGCCGGCCGGGGACGCCTGCGATTGACACCGGCGGGGTGACTGCCGGGTTGGGGTCACTGGACGTGACGTGGACGGAGCCGACGAGCGACGGCGGCTACGAGATTATTTCCTACGACCTGCGGTACATCGAAAGTACGTCTCCGAACAAGGGCGACACCTACTGGACGGTGTTGGAAGACGCATGGGAAACCGGCGGCGGCAACCTGACGACCACTGTTGAAGGCCTTATCGGGTCGACCGAATACGATGTGCAAGTGCGCGCGTTCAACGGGTCGCAGTACAGCCGATGGTCGGGGACGGTGAAAGGCACGCCGACGGCTAGCACCGCTTGTTCCAATGGCACCGTGGTGCCCAATTCGGGAGACAACGCGGGCCTGGTGGGCGACTGCGAGGTGCTGCTGGCGCTGGAGAGCAAGTTGGCAGGCAGCGGTTCCCTGAACTGGGCGAGCACGACCCCCATTGCCAGTTGGACCCGCGTGACGGTTGAAGGGACGCCAACTAGGGTTGCCAAGCTGGTGATTGCACCCAGCGGAGCATCGGGCCCTATCCCTTCGGCCCTGGGACGCTTGGGCGAACTCACCGAACTGGACTTGTCCGGGAACGAGTTTTCTGGAGAGGTCCCCCCGCAGTTGGCCGGTTTGACCAAGCTAGAGATTTTGAATCTTTCCGACGATTCCGAAGAAGACGTCGGGAATGAATTGACGGGGAGTATTCCATCCTGGGTTAGCGGCCTGACCAACCTGGAAACTCTGGACTTGTCGGGGAACGGGTTTACCGGGTCAATCCCATCGCTCAGCAGATTGACCGGTTTGACGACCCTGGAATTAGCGCGAAATGGTCTGACGGGAAGAATTCCGTCCCTAAATAATCTGGCGAACCTGGAAACGTTGGACCTTTCGAAGAACGCACTGACCGGAAGGATTGACTCTCTGAACAATTTGGCCAGCTTGATGGTGGTGGATCTTTCTGGGAACGAACTATCTGGCGGAGTCCCTTCTTTAGACAGCGCGACCGTTCTGACCACGCTGGACCTGTCCAACAACCAGTTGACCGGGTCGATACCGGATACCTGGGGAGTGGCATCAACTACGCCCCCAATCACGGTAAAGCTGGGAACCCTTGAAGTGTTGCCGCTGGATGGGAACCAGTTGACCGGGGGCATTCCCGCCAACCCGAACGGCATGACCACGTTGACGGAGTTGGACCTGGGCGAGAACAATTTGCCCGGAAGCATACCCTCACTGGCCAGTCTGACGGCGCTGACCAAGCTGTACTTGAACGACAATGACCTGGGCGGGGTGTTCCCAACCTGGCTTACGGGATTGACCTCGCTGGTGGAAGTGGACCTGAGCGGGAACGGGCTGACCGGAGAGATTCCTTCGGAGTTGGGGGGCCTGACTGGCCTGAAGGTTCTGGCCTTGTCCAACAACCAGCTTTCCGGACAAGTTTCCGGAAAGCTGGCAGTCAGTACGCTGGAGAAGCTGCTGCTTGGGGGAAACGACCTCAGTGGGGCCATCCCGTCGGAAGTGGCCGCCTTGACCACGTTGACGCACCTGGACCTTTCCGGCAATAGATTGTCCGGGGCCATACCGACGAGTTGGGGGAGTCCGTCGAAGTTGGAGGAGTTGCTGCTGAACGACAACAACCTGACGGGACCATTACCGACGCAGCTAGCCAGCATAACGACGCTTGTTGACCTGAACCTCGGGGACAATAACCTTGACGGGGCCATACCGTCGGGATGGAGCAACACGTCCGCCCTGGAAGTGATGGACCTGCACCACAATGCCTTGACCGGCGCTATCCCAACCAGTTTGGGCAACCTTTCCAACCTCAAGGAGCTGTCGCTGGATGAAAACCAACTGAGCGGTTCCATTCCGACGGAGCTGGGCAGCCTCAACAATCTGGAAGAGCTATGGTTGGGCGATAACCTGCTGACCGGCACAATTCCGACCCAACTGGGCAGCCTGCTTAATCTGAAAGTGTTGGAACTGCACCTCAATGGGCTGACCGGCTCTATCCCTACGGAACTCGGCATGTTGACCAAGCTCCAGATACTGCTCCTCGCATTGAACGATTTGAGCGGGGTGCCCCCAGATTTGGGAACGTTGAGCGATCTGGAATGGTTGTATCTCCAAGACAACGAATTTTCCGGGCACATTCCGGAATGGATTGAAGACCTGGAACAATTGAGCAGGCTCTATCTTAGCGAGAATGAATTCAGCGGAACCATTCCAGCCTGGCTGGCGGACCTCGAGTTGAGCCGGCTTTACCTGGCGGGCAATAACTTGACCGGGTGTATTCCCGAGGAATTGGAATCCCTTTCCCAGGACATCGCCACCGACCTGGCGGTGCTTGGTTTGCCATTCTGTCCGGAGCCTTCACGTGTACGGTCGGTGGCCCGGCAACGGGGGAGCTTGACGGTACAGTTGGGCGTTCCTGACGACCCGGACAATATCATCGACTATTTTGAAGTTCGCTACATCCGAAGCGACGCCACCAGGAAGGACAACGACGCCAATTGGACAGTGGAGCAGGTTAGCCCTTACGCCACCAACTACGACGGCCCCAGAAGCTATACCATCACCGGGCTCACTAACGGCGTGCGGTACGACATCCAGACCAGATGGGTGACGGTGTATGGCCAATACGGCGAGTGGTCTCCGACGCGGGTGGGAACGCCGGGGGCGCCGCTGCCACCACCGCCGCCTCCGCCACCGCCGGTAGTGGAGCCGCCGGCGCCGGTAACGCCGCCGCCGCAACCCAGTACCCGCCGTCGTGGAGGCGGTGGAGGCGGTGGAGGCGGAGGTGGCGGTGGAGGCGCTTTTGTGCCTGCAACCCTGCCGCAGGCCGCGATCTCAACGCGTAACCTCGAATTCACCGCAATCCTGGGCGAAGGGAACCCGCCGGCCCGGTTGCTCCAATTGTGGAGTCCCGCAGCGAGATACGTGACCTTCAATGTGTCCGGCAATGTCCCGTGGGTGTCGGTAACTCCCGCGTCGGGGGATTCCACCGGACCGCAAGACCGGATGTTGGTGACGGTGACGGTGACGGTGGACGCAACGGAGTTGCCCGCGGGACGGCGCCAGGCGCAGTTGCAGATTTCGGGAACAGGATTCCAAGGCTCGCCGCAGAGAGTAACGGTTGTCGTGACGGTAACCTCGGCAGCCTTTGCCGGCACCCTTGCCCCGCGGTACGACGTCAACAACAACCTGGCAATTGAGCTAGAGGAGGTCCTTGCAGCAGTAAAGGACTACTTCGATGATCGCATTACCCTGGAATCCGTCCTGGAAATCGTCAAGGTCTACTTCGCCGGTTGATCCCGGAGGAGTTGGGAAGCGTCGGTAACAGCCGGAAATAGACGGGAAATTGGATGGGGACATCCCGGTCACTGTTCGGGAATGACATCCAATCTGCGCGCTGTATAAGCTCCCGCATGACCCACGGTGAACGAAACCCGCGGAAGCGCCAATTTCCACCACGGTTCTAGCGTGAGAGCCCGACGCTGCCACTACGGCAACTCCGCCCGTTTCCGCCCCATCAGCACCCGGTTAGGGTCCTGTGCGCTACACCCCACGGCACAAAAAAATCTTCGCACCCACATTCGGTCCGCCGCGGTATAACCGCCAAGGGCACCTTGACTCGGGGCGGTTGCTTCAGCCAACATGGCCCCAGGCAAAACTCCGGAGCGACACGCCGTGGCAATGACATACCGGCGCTTTCTCAGGTCACTACGCCAGCTTGGCCTGCCGTTGGTTCTTCTGCTGGCCGCCGTCTCATGCGGTGGACAGGATTTTAAGGTCGGCGTCCTGGGAGCAGTGGAAGTGACCCACGGAGAGGCCATCCAGATACGCTCGTTGCAGGCGCTTTCGGTTCTCGGGGAAATAGGCGGGCCCAACCAGCGCGCCGTGCAGTTGGCGTTGGCGGACTATGGTCCCATCGAGGGGCATGATGTCTCGATGGGCGCCGGTCTCGACTCGCTTTGCGCTGAAGCGGGAGGCCTCGCCGCCGCCGATACGGTGGTCGGCGACCCTCGCGTCGTCGGCGTCATTGGCACGACCTGCTCCGTAGCTGCCACCGCCGCTTTGCCAATTCTCAGCGGGGCCGGCCTGGTGATGATATCTCCCACCAATACCGCCCCCTCGCTGACCTCCGACCTTCGGGGCAACCCCGGAACCAACCACCATCCCGGTTACTACCGGCCGGTTAACAACGACATCCATGAGGCGCGGGCGCTTGCTCATTTCGCTTACGTCGAACTGGGGCGACGCAAGATGGCGGCCATCCATGACGGCGACCCATACACCTCCGGTATTACTGACGCCTTCACTGCTGAATTTGAGGAGTTGGGCGGCACGGTCGACAGCGCCTCAATTAACAAGGGTGACACCGACATGGCGCCCACCCTCACCCAAATCTCAGCCGGCGGCCCGGACGGCCTTTTCTTGCCGCTCTTTCCCGACGAAGCCAGCCACGTCGTGCGCCAGGTAGGCCAGATTGCGGGACTGGGGGACGTGGAACTGATCGGCGGGGCAGGCGTGCTGACCGCAGAATTCCTCGCCATCCCTGAATCCGAAGGGATTTACCTTCCAGGCCCGGACCTGAGCTTCGGCAGCAACGCCAACGAGGCGACCGGCAAGACCTTCAACGGTCTGCTGGCCGATTATGAGGAGCGGTACGGCGAGGCGCCCACGTCTAACTACATGGTCTACGCCTACGATGCAACCACCATGCTGCTTCGGGCCATCGAAGAGGTTGCCGTCGCCGACGGAGATTCCCTGTATATTGACCGGAGCAAACTCCGGGAGGCGTTGAGCGACTTCAAGGGCATCATCGGGGTCATCACCTGTGATGAGTTCGGCGATTGCGGCACCGGGCGCGTCCAGATATCCCACCACACAGATTCCAGCATGACCGATATCGCGGAGCTACCCGTAGTTCACCGCTTCGCCCCCTGACCGTAGGGACGGCGAGCACCCAAACAGGGTTTTTGAGCCGACATTCCTGATTCCGCGCCGTCCGCAACCCTTCCCAAGGTTCTTGTGGAAGGCTAGTAGTCCATCAGTGTTGGATTGATGGGTAAAGAGACTTCAGTTTGATGCGCGCATCCTCGGAGGTAAAGCGCCAGTCCACTCGTATGCCGTCCCGGTTGCGCTGAGCCTGCCACGCTCCCACCTCCCGCCGCAGGACGCTTTGGTCCGGTATGCGCCGGTCCAGGCATTGCCGAACCATCACCCCAATTTCAATCTCGGCCATATCCAGCCAACTGCCATGCTTGGGAGTGTAGTGAATCTCCAACCGTTCGGCGATGCGCCGCGCTTCGGCAGGTTCAAATTCCTCGTACAGCGAGGACGGGTGGTGGGTGTTCAAATTGTCCATCACCAGCACAATACGGTCCTTGTGCGGGTAGTCCTCGTCCACCAGTTGCTTGACCACCCGGGCCCAATCGGCTTTCGTGCGCCGGTCCGTCACTTCCACCCGGCGCCACCCTTCCAGCGGAGCGAACAACATGAACAGGTTGCTCACCCCGTTGCGCTCGTATTCGTAATCGTAGGAGGCCGCTGCTCCAGGCCGGGCCGGACGCGGCAGACGCGTCTCTTTCACCTGCTGTTTGCTGGTCTCGTCCAGGCAGACCAGAACTTCGTTGTCCGCATACCGGCGCTGATAGACTTCCAGCACGTCTTCCATCGCACAGACAAACTCGGCGCTGCCTTGCGGAGGGATGCACCAGCATTCCTTCAGCCAAGGCTTGAGTTCGTTTTTTTGAGCGTCTGGCGCACCGTTTCAGTGCTGATGCTTTCCACGATCTCGCATTCAACCAGCCGGTGGGCCAACAGTGTCAGCGTCCAACCGGCCCGGCCTTCCGGCGGTTCTCCGCAGGCCAGGGCAATCAGGTGGGCTTCCCCTTGACCGTCCAGTCGCTTCGGACGACGATTAAGCTGCCGCTTTCGTCCCAGCGCCGCCTCAATCCCTTCCTCCGCGCAACGGCGGCGCACCCGCTCCACCGTCGCGCGGCCAATCTGCAGGACCCGGGCAATGTCTTCATCCTTCATGGCCCCGTCCGCATGGGCCTCATCACTCAGCAGCAGGATGCGCCCGTGGGTCTGCTTGTAAGCCGCCACCCGGCCACGGGACACCAATGTCTTCAGTTCCTGCCGCTCCTCCGCACTCAGCTTGACCCGGTATCTCTTCATCAGCATCCCCTCCTCACACGCCCCAATCCTCTTCGCCCTGTGCTTGGTAGACTACTCTCGCTCAGTACTCAATTCAAAAATGTTCGACTACTAGCGCCTTCAAGCGCTAAAACGACGGTTCAAGCGTCGTGCGGGGTGCGGGCGGCTGTCGAGCGGGCCGCACTATGGGGAACGTTCTCCGGCGCGTCTCTGCCCGTTGCCGATTTACTCACCCACATCGGGCGACCAGTTGTAAATCTTGGCGAGCGTTCCGCCCATGAGTGCGGAGCGCTCCGAATCCGAGAGGCTGTCGGTAACACGGAAAGACTCCACGCCCTGCTCGTAGGTCAATATATTCAGCGCCCGGGTCCAGTCGGTTCCCCACATACATCGATCAAAGCCAAAAGCGTCGAAAACCTTGGCCAGGGGCTCCCAGATGTCCGGGTACGGAAAGGGTTGCTGGGACAGAGTGCAGGCCCCGGAAATCTTGATGGCTACGTTGTCGCATTCGGCCAGCGAAAGGACGTTGGCCAGATCGGCAAACGGTTCCGGCGGCGCCGGCGGTTCCTGAGGCTGCACCAGACCGACGTGATCAATCACCACCTGGGTGTCTGGATGGCGGCGGGCCAACTCAAGCAAAAGAGGGAGTTCCCCAGAGCCCATAACGTTCACCGGTACGCCGGCTTGGCCGCTGGCGGTTAGTATGCGATTGAGGCCCGGGTCGTCCGCTTCATACGGCTCGGCCGTTAGCATCAAGCGGACTCCGACTACACCCGGCGTCGCGGCCCACTCGGCTATTTCGTCGGAGACCCCTTCCGACCGGGGGTCAAACGGCTTGATCAGGCCGAACTTCCCCGGATGTTTCGCATACACTTCGAGTACGTAGCTCGCGTCATAGCGATACAGCGAGAACGGCGAGACCAGCAGGGCCCCGTCGACTGCGACGGCGTCCATCGCTGCCACCATATCGTCGCCGGTGACCTCATCAGGACCCCGCAAGAATCCGACCCACGGCCGCTCAGGACGGTTCCGCTCGTAGGCATGTACCTGGGAGTCAATAGTGGGAATCCGAGTAGCCATCGTCTCTCTCCTTCTTATTCGTGAATTTCGGGTTGGGGTAGAAGGTTACTATGAACATAGACCATTTTCGTCCTCATGGGTGGTCTTGGAAAGGCTATCCCTCATTCTCGCTGCGGTGACTATGACGGGAGAGGGCCGAGGCGAATGCAGCAACACCAATGTTTCGACGTAGCCAGTTTTCGCGAGTTACCCGATTTTAGAATGCGGTTGCCTCGGTTGCGTTCGTTGCTAATGGGTTGGAGTGATCGAGGACAACGTAGATTATCGCTTCTGCTCTACCCTTGTAACGCGCCATGGCGAGAATACCCGTTGTGGCGACACATATCTATGTCAGCGAGCAATAGTCCTCAAATACGGAACGTTCCGGTTTCGCACCTCCGGATTTCAGGAGAGTATGCTGCCACTCGGCGTCGGTTCATCCGGTGAAAACTCGCCCGTCTCGCGGGCGTTGGGTGAAGATTTCCGCAAACTGCATGCGGTGGTGCGCCGGCACTACTCCGAGCCTGCGGTGAAACTTGATGGCGTCATGGACAGTGTCCATGTTAACCCGGTGATCAGACCGCTGGCGCTGCTTTCGTACCTGCTGTTTGGCGCCCCGCTCCCCCGTGGCGGCGAGGATGTCAAATTCACCGTTCATAGCCACTTGGATGGTTCGGGGACGATGCATTGGCGCAGGATTTTCTTCGCTAATCCCAGCTTCCCGCGAGATGCCATCTTTGTGTCCCACATGGTCTTCTCGGGCGATCATAGGATCATTGAGACTACCAGGTTAGGCTTGGGGTTTGAGGCGAGCTTGAGCGTTGACCGCGTGGGAGGGTTGGTTTACGAGGCCAGAAATTACGTGATAGGCGTGCCCTTTCTCGGGCTACTCGTTAGGGTTCCCACGTGGCTTTCACCTTTCGGCGGTGGCCGCACCACGGAAACGGGTGAAGACAACGACAATTTCAGCGTCGAATTTGAGATGACCCATCCCATCTTTGGGCGGACCGTCGGTTACAGTGGCCGGTGTCGAATTCACTGAGAATCAACCGGCAAATTAGAGCTCGATGACTTCCAACACCTCTTCGCCCTGAACCCGTCTCAGGACAGGTTTGGAAAGTCCTGGAATCTGTTGTTGATCACCCTTCCAAATCCGAAGTGTCGTCGCTGTGGGAGCCGCGGAGCACGCAGTGACCGCACCTCCGGCAGACCGGATGCAGGTTGTTGTACTGGGGATGGCGCGAGGTGCAAAACCCGGCATTCGCGTCCAGACAGCGGGGACACCCCTCACAGTACCGGCCGCCGGACCCTTGCGACAGCCGCGTCTCCTGTTCGGGCAGCGTCGTCACATTGCTCGGCAAACGATTATGCCGAACGTTAGCCCCGCCTCCGTAGGGCATGTCTCCCGCTGGTTCTAACGACGACCACCACTTCATCCGGCAGCAAACCTCGCTTGCAAAATGTCTGCGAATTAAGAACCCGCTATTGGCTATCTTACACCGTGAACATAATACCCGGTTCGGGCAGGCCAGCCTAACGATGTGCGACCATTGTTCAGGGAAAGCGGGCTTTCCCCAAAGCTTTCAATTCTCGGGGTGTTTTGCCTTGCCGTTTGGCTATAACGTTTAAGGATGCTTGGTGTGGTGGCGATTCAGAGCCTATCCTAATAACCCGGCGGCCCACGGAAAAGGCTCTGGCTTCCTGTCGCGACGAGAACGATACGAGAGGCGCGCGGCGTCGCGGCTCTAATGATTTGATGCAATCGGCTGCCGCGAGTCCTAAAATTTCTGAATGCGATAGCCCTCTTTCCATCCGGCAGAGCCTTTCAATTGTCCCTCGTCTTTCTCGCCGCAGCGGGAATCCAGAGCCCTTTCTCCCATCCAACCTGATGCGGGTCTGCAGGAATGGTCCAGGTGGGACATTGGACTGTCACCCGGCGCGTCTTAGTTGACAAAACCGTCTTGGCGCATGAAGGGGGCTCTGGATT
Source organism: Dehalococcoidia bacterium (assembly GCA_965226825.1). Taxonomy (GTDB): domain Bacteria; phylum Chloroflexota; class Dehalococcoidia; order Lucifugimonadales; family UBA3495; genus Io17-Chloro-G2. Next base: position 337,900 of record CBDDED010000002.1, on the reverse strand, counting down.
CCCGCTTCGGCGAGAATGACGGGAGTAGGGGACAAGAGTTGCTCTGAATTCCCGTTGCGACGAGAGTGACGAGGGGGTAAATAACAATCGAACGACCTTGCTATCATCCGGCAATCAATTGAAACTCCAACCGGCCAGGGTGTTACAATTCAAAGCGTCGCTGCGGCGCGACGCCCGTAAACTGTGACCACGAGCCTAAATCGCGGCAAATATGGCGGCCCGGGAACAAGCCGGGCCGCAAGTTGACATAAAGAACGAACCGTGGATGGATGATATGTCCGTTGGATTGGTAGTCCCGCTCCCCGCCTACACACTGAACCCCGCCTTCATCGCCAAAAAGGCTGAAGACCTGGGTTTCGAGTCCATCTGGTATCACGAGCACCCCGTCCTGCCGGTGACCAGCGCCAGCCCCTTCCCTTCCACCGGCGGCGAAATTCCCTGGACCTACCGACACTTCACTGAACCTTACATCGCTCTGGCGATGGCCGCCGCCGTTACCGAAAAGATCAAGCTCTGCACGGGAATCACTCTGGTGCCGGAGCGCAACCCGCTGATTCTGGCCAAGGAAATCTCGGTGTTGGACCTCCACAGCAAGGGGAGGTTCGTTTTCGGGGTCGGCACGGGTTGGAACCGGGAGGAGACCACCATGATGGGCGGCGATTTCGACCACCGCTGGACCCAGGCCCGGGAGGGTGTCCTGGCCCTCAAAGAGTTGTGGACCAAGGAACAGGCCGAATTTCACGGCCGGTACTACGACTTCCCACCGGTTTACATGTACCCCAAACCTTTCCAGAAACCCCATCCTCCGGTCTTGCTGGGAGGCAACGCTCCCAACGTGCTGCAGCGCGTGGTCCGGTGGGCCGACGGTTGGCTGCCAAACCGGATTACCCCGGACCGGGTGGAAGAGTCCCGGAAGATGCTCGACGCCCTTGCCGCCGAGCGGGGGCGCGACCCGCAATCCCTTACCATTTCCGTATTCGGACAATCTCCCGATACCAATAAGGAGCAAGTTGATTCCTTCCTCAACGCGGGGGCGTTGCGGGTTTCGGTGTGGGCTAACCACTGTGATACCGATGCCGCAATGGAGGAAGAGTTGGAGCGAATGGCCGAGGCGCTGATCCGCTGACCCGGCCTCCGCCCGGTAAACCAGGCGTTGCCTCCTAGTCGCGCAAACTCGGTTGCGTTTAAGGCAGTAACGACTGTTGCCGAGTTTGCTTCATGAATCCACCCGCCCGCTGTGCTATTCTGCCAGTAACCCCATCCGTACCGCCAATCCAGGCGGGCGGGTGAACCGGAGCGCTGATTATGAATTGTCCTCAATGCAACGTTGCGCTGGACCAGCGCAAATACCGGGGATTGGAAATTGACCATTGCACAGAGTGCCGCGGACTGTGGCTGGACTTCGCGGAAATGGATCTGCTGGAAGACACCGCCAACCGGGATGAAATACTGAAAGGGACCCGCGACTACGCACGGCGGGCCGGCGACCGGCCCTGTCCCCACTGCGGCGCGAAAATGGACGTTTTCAACTATCGCGCTTACAACCTGCCCATCGAGCACTGCCCCGACGACCATGGCTACTGGCTGGACAAGGGAGAGGAAGAGCGGGTGCTGGAACTGATGAAGGAACGCGCCCGCGACCTGCGCCGGTCCGAGACCGCCGAGCAGCAATGGCAGCGTTTCTTGGAACGCAGGGGTAGGCGCGGAGGCTTCCTCGACCGCATCAAAGATCTGTTCGGTTAGGTTTGGCGGCGTACCGCTCCATCGCTGGCGGAACGCGGCGCGTCTGCGAACCATTGACACGCGCCAAGCTGAATTCCATTTGCTCACCCTGACCAAGCCGGTTGCCGGCTCAGGGGGAAAACGCAATAAGGACCAAGCCCGATACGATAAAGCCGGACCCGAGCAGACGCCCCAAGCCAAACCGCTCCTTCAGGACGAAAACTCCCATTAGTACGCCGGCTACTATGCCCACTTCCCGGGCCGGCGCTACGTAGCCTACCTGGGACAGGGAAAAGGCGGTCAATACCAGACCGTAGGCTAGGAATACAAGCAACCCCGAAGCCAGAACAGGCCAGGCATTCTTCCGCCATTCCTGCCGTATTGACGTGAGACCATGGCGGTACAGGACGTACGGAGTCAAGCCGATTGTCGCCCCCAGGGTGATCAGGTACATGTAAAGGAATGGCTGCACATATTCGACCCCCCGCTTGTCCACCAAAGTGTAAACGGTGATGGTCAGTCCGGTGAGGATTGCGTAACGAGTACCGCTGTTCTTTAACAGGCCCAACGGATTGCTCAAGATTTCCCCAAACCTGCCCCACCAGGACACTACGTAAATCCCAATGACAATTGCCGCAATGCCGAAAATGGCCGGCAGTGCGATCCGTTCCCCCAGCGTCAGCACGGCCAGAATCGGGACCAGCATTGGCCCAATGCCGCGCGCTATGGGATAAACCAGGGACAGGTCGCCCTGGGCATAGCCCCTCCCCAGGAGAACCAGGTAGAGGATCTGTAGTACCGCTGAGACTATGACCAGCCAGTAGCCCGGCGTTGCTACGGGATAGTAGTAGAACAATGCGCCACCCAGGGGAGCCAGCATGACGCTCCCAGTGGCCAGAAGGCCCCAGACAAACACTTCCTTGTTGTCGGATTGCTTCAGCAGCAGATTCCAGGAAGAATGGGCAACGGCCGACAGCAGTACCAATACCAGCGATAATCCGTCCATCGTGGAAAGTATAACTGGGCCAAGGTTGAGGTGGGGCCGGCAAACTGGATAGGTGACGAGGTAAGAGTCCTGCCCCTGAACCAAGGGTAGCGGTAGCTGTCGAGAAGAGGTGAAAAGTGTCGCAAAGACCTCGAGACCACAGCCCGGCCCTCAAGGCCAAGGTGGCTCTAGAGGCGGTGAAGGGGGAGGTGGATCCAACTGGCCGCCAGCTACGAAGTCCACTTCGGGCCGCGGCGCGGAGCAACGCGGTCGCATACTGTGCACCAGGGTCGTAGCTGGCTTGTCGCGGGCGTGGCAAACTTTTGAAAGACAGGCCCAGCCTTGAGATTGGCGACCGGAGAGCCACCGTTGTCGGGCAGATTTCCCCGTCGCCTATTCTCCCTTGGCGGAGGAGACGAGCAATTCGAGGATCTCGTGACTGGAGATGGACCCCATGAACTTGCCGGTCTTGGAGTCGGTGACTGGGAGGACCGTGAGTGCGTTCTCCGTCATGCGCTGAAACGCGTCCTCCAGCAACTCGTCCGAATATGCCAATGGAGTGTTTTGGCGCAAGACCCGGCCTAGTTGCGTGTGGCCCCATTCGCTGCGAGGGAGATAGCGAAGCATACTCCCCCGACACAATTCCTGCCAATTTATCATGGTCCACCACTACGTAGTCGTGCTGTTCCTGCAGTAACCAGTCCTCCGCAAATGTCTTGACCGTCTGCGAGGCTTCCGGGTGGGGGCGAAAATGGTCCAGGATGTCCCGCACTTTGATTTCGTCCAGGACAAAGCGCTCAAGGGAATGAGGGAGTCTATCCCGCGAAATTATCTCCGCAGAATGGGTCATTCTCCTTAGCGCGTAACCAATGCCTATGGGCGTCAGCATTATGTATGCCAGCATGACCAGGACGAGCAGAGAGAAAACGTCGTTGCCGATGGCGCCCGTTTGCAGCATTACGAGGAGCAGAGCGATTTCCGCGACGCCCTTTGCCATAAGACCCACCGCGGTGGCGAACGGGGCATCTATCCGGGTGATGTAGGTGCTGATGAAGGACGCCGCAACCTTGCCGGCCAGTGGGACCAGGGCGAGGGTCAAGATGGTTTCCAGGGGCAGCTTCACGAAGTCCAGGCTGAAATACAATCCCGCCGACGCAAAGAACAGGGGAACAAAGAACCCTTCGGCCATGCCGCGCATGCCGGGCATGATGTCGCGCCGCATCTGATATGGCAGGAAGGACAGGGCGGCGCCAAAGAGGAGCGCTCCCAGGGAGCCGTGAAGCCCGACCTCTTCGGCCGCTACAACAACCAGAAATAGACCGCCAAGGAGCATTCCGAAGGCGAACTGGGGCACTCGCAAGAGCCGGTGCAGCAGGTGCAGCAGCCTCGGCACCAACTTGTTGGCAACGAACCAGGTAACGATCGCGAACCCGAGGATCTCCCCTATAAGACGCAATACGCTCAGTACAGAAGGAGCCGCAGCGTGCTCGCCGGTGGAAAAGTGCTCGCTGATCGCAAAGCCCACCACGAACAAGGCAATCAACTCTGCAATGATCACCGCGGTGAAGATTTGGACGCCTACGGGTTCCCGCAAACGACCTTCGTCGACCAGCGCCTTGGCCACGACGCCGAGGCTGGAAAGCGACAAGACGCCGGCGAGACCAAGGGCTTGGGTGAAATTGAGGCCCAACCCAAGATCGAAAAAAACGTCGGTGGTGACCGTCAGGGACACGAGAGTTGAGAGGGTCACCGAAAGGACCGAGGCAATGAATAACCGGCCGCGAATAGCCGCGATAAATCCGGAGATATCCAGTTCTTCAAGCCCAATGAGGAAGAAGAACATGAAGATGCCGATGCTGAGGATGAGATCGAGTTCCCGGCCCGTTTCGACGAGGCCGGTGGCGGGGCCGAGGATGACGCCGGCGATGGCATAGGCGAAGATGGAGTTCAGGCCGAACCGCTTGAATATTCCCTCAAGCAGCTTGGCGGCAACGATCAGCGCACCAACGTTAAAGAGGGCATCATGGATTTCCACGCCGTCGCCTCCTACCCGTCTTCCCCACTGTTGGTTTCAGGCAAGCGAACGGTACAACTGCGCCGGCCCTACTGGTCTGCTTGCGTCCGGTCCACCACAGTATGCAGTCGACCTTAGATGCTGCGGTTGCGGACGTTAGCATCGCGCAGTTGAGTGCGCAAGGGCGTCGTAGCCTCGGACAAACGTGACTGGGCACAGCTGAGACTATCCGGCGCGGTCGGGCGCTGGTTGAATCTACCACCGTGCAGCATATTCCAGCGGTTCAAGCGTCCTGTAGGTCAACCCCGGCTCGGCCGGACAATCGCTTCAGGTCCTGCCAAATGCTGTCGTAAGCCAGTCTGGATCCCGCCTCGGTTATCCACAGCCAGTCGAGGGAGTCGGTACGCTGGTGCAGGTAGCGAAGCATCGCTCTCTGGCAGTGGCGGTCGAAGGGTATCTGACGCTCCTTCTGGCTCCTACCATGGTGTTCGGAGGGCAAAGGTCGAGGATTGCATTGAATTGAGCTTCGGTGAGAAAGGGTTTGCGGGTCTTGGGGACCTTCGGGGCTTTGATCTGGCTGGCAGGCGAGGATTTTATCAACTCCCGAGCCACGCACTAGTACAACCAGGTTGTTACTGCCTGCCAGCGGGTGCGGATGAACCGTGGGGCCAGCCCACGATTCTTCATGTTGCCGAGGTGGGAGAGCATATGAAAAGGGGTGATATCCCCGGGGCCTGACACTCTGAGTCAAGGTCCCGGAGGTACAGCCCGGGGTCTTTCGATTGTCCCCCGTCATTCCCGTCGCAGCGGGAATCCAGAGCCCTGATTATGTACCAAGACGGTTATGCCAACTAAGACGAGCCGGATGGACAGGTCGACGTCCCACCTGGAACATTCCTGCAGACATGAACCAGGTTGGATGGGGAAAAGGGCTCTGGATTCCCGCTGCGGCGAGAATTACGGGGAGTAGGGATACAAATGGGCTCCAGATTCCCGTTGCGGCAAGAGTGACGGGGGATTCGAAGATAATCGAAAGACCCTGAGGTACAGCCTGGTTACCTTGGCGTTGAACTTGACCATCGCATTAGTACTGCCTTTTATACTGTGGTAGCGGGGCGATTATCGGTTGGGTGGTAGCGGAGGTAATCATCGAGGATTTTTGGTAACCGCCCGGTCATCGCCAAAGCTGGCCCAGCTTTGGCAGCGGAATTAACCGCTAGTACATCCATCCATAGTTTGCCGACTCTGGACGCCGAAATTGGCCGATTTTGTAGCTGTTGGCTCCCCGAGTAGGATTCGAACCTACGACCTAGCGGTTAACAGCCGCCCGCTCTACCGCTGAGCTATCGGGGAACGCTGAGGATCTTCGGAAGGGGCCGTCGGTATCGGCCTGAGGATGCGGTAAGGACCTAGCAGTTAAAATTGTAGCACCTCCCGTCTTGCGTCTCAACCAAGGTTGTAAACAAACCTGCGGTGAAGTCCGCCCGCGGCGGTGCATCCAAATCCATGGGGCATTCGTAATTTTATGCGGAGGGGGTAGGCGGCCAGTCCCTCAACTCGGTGCCCATCTACCTTCCACCTCGGGTTGCCTTTCCCACAGAAGGCACCCTCCTATTGGGGACTCCGTTGGATTTCCTCAATCCCGGAGTCCCCAAGATTCCCCGGACTAGCGATTGCCCACCCGGAGTCCCCGCTCAACTTCTATCCAGTCGACGCTTCCCGGGACTCCGCGGTTGTTGTTTACGCGACACGGCGGTTTATCGCCAGGAGCTTTTTGGCGTGCCAAACGGCCGTAGCGATGGCCCTCTTCCTCCTATACCCTCCCCGCTTTGCAGCAATAAACTTGAGTGGTGTATTGTAACTATAATATTGTTAAGATATCATTGTAATTGGTTTAGATACATGATAGACCAACAAGCTCAAACAATAGCGTAATAGGAACGTTCCGTAAGAAACAATAGGAAAGCGATCGATGGCTGACTTTTATTGCGTGTTGGGTGTCTCCCGTGACGCCAGCGAAAAGGAAATCAGGCAGGCCTACCGCAAGTTGGCCCGTGAACATCACCCCGACGTCAATGGGTCAGGGACTTCGGACGAGCGTTTCAAGAGCATCAACGAGGCGTACAGCGTACTCTCAGACCCGGACAAGAGACGCCGTTACGACCGCTACGGCGACAATTGGGAACATTCGGAGAGGATTGAACAGGAGGAGGCCAGGGCTAGGCAAAGGGGAGGATTCCACTGGTCAGACCGGAACAGCAGGGGCCGGTTTCCCGGGGATTCGTCGGGGCGGGGATTCAGTTTTGAATCGCTCTTTTCCGATAACGGCGGCTTTTCACAACCCCGAGCCGTCGAGCACCCGGTGGAAGTAACTCTGGAAGAAGCGTTCGCCGGTGCCACCAGGGTATTGAGGCTGGAGGGGGGGCGTCGAATCGAGGTCAAGATTCCTGCCGGGGTCGATAACGGTTCCCGGGTTCATATTCCTCCCAGGGGCACCGGTCAAGGCGATATGTATCTGGTGGTCTCGGTCAAGCCCCACCCGACATTCCAGCGCAATGGCAAGGACCTGTCCGCCGAGGTGGACGTCCGCCTGGAAACCGCCATCCTGGGAGGCGACGTGAATGTGGACACACTCATCGGCCAGGTGGCCCTGACCGTTCCTCCGGAAACCCAGAACGGTCAGAGGTTCCGGTTGGCGGGACGGGGCATGCCGGAGCTCCAAAACTCCAAGTCCAAGGGTTCCCTGTACGCTACCGTCAAGGTCGTATTGCCCACGGACCTGAGTGAACCGGAAAAGGAGTTGTTCCGACAGATAAAGGAGCTGCGCGAGGACCGGGATACCGCCGCTAAATCTGAAAGCAGCACTGGCAAGGATCAGTAGTGATGGCGACCGAACATAATTTGGGGGATGAACCCTGTTTCGTAATCAGCGTCGCCGCCCGGATTATCGGCGTTCACGCCCAGACGTTGCGATACTACGAGCGGCTCGGCCTCATCTGGCCATCCCGGACCGTGGGCCGGCAGCGGCTGTATTCCATGGCGGATATAGAGCGACTCCGGCGCATCAAAGCCCTCACCGAAGACATGGGAGTGAATCTGGCGGGGGCCGAGGTGGCCCTGAAGCTGATGATGCGGGTCGAAGATCTGGAGAAAGAGGTTCAGACCTTGACCGAGCAGGTCCGGAGCCTCCGTTCCAGCCAGGGGACCCGCACTCCGACCGCTGGCTAGTCCCCGATTCCAAAACCCTAACCGCAACCCCTTTCGCCGGAGCTAACCAAGATTTCATGAGAGCAGCGTGAGGCGCAAAAGTCGGCGGCTTTCCCGGCAGTGACGAAATGGTGAAAGACCGACCGTAATTACGACTCCCTGACCACACGAGAGATACCTTCCCAGGAGGCCAGACATGGTGCTAAGACCAGAACAATTTACAGAGCAGGCGCAGAACGTGCTGCAGAACTCACAGCAATTGGTGCGCTCCTACCGTCACAGCCAGTGGGACGTTGAACACATCCTTATGGCCCTTTTCGACCTGGAGAACGGCCTTCCTGCCCAGATATTGGCGGAAATGGGCGTTCCCCTTGAGTCCGTTAAGGCCAACTTGCACCGGGCGCTGGAATCCTCGCCGAAAGTGACCTACGACTCGGACCAAATTTACGCCACACCCCGGGCTGCCAGGGTGCTGGACAACGCCAAGTTCGAGTCGCAGCGGCTAAAGGACGAGTTCATCGGGGCCGAGCATCTGTTTATTGCCGCCACCATGGAAACCCAGGGCGATTCGGCCCGCATTCTCAAGGAAGCGGGCATCGACCAGGAACGGGTCTACCAGGCCTTGATGACCGTTCGGGGAAGCCACCGCGTGGACGACCCCAGGGCGGAAAGCAAGTACCGCGCTTTGGACCGGTACTCCATCGACCTGACCAAGCTGGCGGAACAGGGGAAATTGGACCCGGTAGTTGGCCGCGACGGAGAGATCCGCCAGGTAATGCAGACATTGACCCGGCGCCGCAAAAACAACCCGGCCATCATAGGAGAAGCCGGTGTAGGTAAGACCGCGATAGTTGAGGGATTGGCCGCGAGGATCGTGGCCGGCGACGTCCCCGACTCCCTGAAGGGCCGCCGCGTGCTGGCCCTGGACATGGGTGCCCTCGTGGCCGGCTCCAAGTTCCGGGGCGAGTTCGAGGACCGTCTAAAGGCTGTCGTTGACGAGGTCAAGGAGGCCCAGCGCGAGGTCATCCTTTTCCTGGACGAAATCCACACGATGGTGGGCGCCGGCGCCGCCGAAGGCGGAATCGATGCCAGCAATCTGCTGAAGCCGGCCCTGGCCCGGGGCGAGCTCCAGTGCATTGGGGCTACCACAACTGATGAGTACCGCAAACACATAGAGAAGGACGCGGCTCTGGAACGCCGGTTTCAACCGGTCTACCTGGAGGAGCCCACCGTCGAAGAAACGGTGCAGATTCTCGAGGTGCTGCGCCCCCGGTACGAGTCCCATCACAAAGTTAACATCAGCGATGCGGCATTGCTGGCGGCCGCCCGCCTCAGCGACCGCTACATCGCCGACCGCCACCTTCCCGACAAGGCCGTGGACTTTATCGACGAGGCCGCCAGCAAACTGAGGATTGACGCCCAGACCTTGCCCCGCCACCTCAAAGAGATGGAGGACAACCTGCGACGCCTGGCCGATGAGGAAGAAGCCGCCGCCCAATGCTCCGACTACGAAAAAGCCGCGGAGCTGCGCACCGAGCGCCTGCGGGCGTTGCAGGAATTCCAGAACGAAAGCCAGCCTATCCAGCCGGACCGCCAGGAAAATCTGGTTGTTGAGGAGAAGGACATCGCGGAACTGGTTTCCAAGTGGACCGGCATCCCCGCCGGACGGTTGCTGGAGGGTGAAGGACAACGATTGGTGCACATGGAAGATTCGCTGCACCAGCGCTTGATCGGCCAAGATGAAGCGGTTTCCGCCGTTGCTGAGGCGATCCGCCGCTCCCGCTCCGGCCTCAGCGACCCCAAGCGTCCCATCGGCTCGTTCATCTTCCTGGGCCCCACGGGCGTGGGCAAAACGGAGTTGGCCAAGGCCCTGGCCGAGTTCATGTTCGATGACGAAAGCAACATGGTCCGCATCGACATGTCGGAATACATGGAAAAACACACCGTGTCCCGGCTCATCGGCGCTCCTCCGGGTTACGTGGGCTACGACGAAGGGGGCCAACTCACCGAGGCAGTGCGGCGGCGGCCTTACCGGGTGGTGCTGTTCGACGAAATCGAAAAAGCCCATCCGGAGGTATTCAGCATCCTTTTGCAGATCATGGAAGACGGCCGTCTCACCGATGGTCACGGCCGCACTGTGGACTTCCGGAACACGTTGATCATCATGACCAGCAACCTGGGAACCGGGGACCTAAGCCGGCAACGCTTTGGGTTTCGCACCGACGGCGGGGACTCCGGTATAGACCGGCAGCGGTTGTACGACTCGGTTCACGCCGCTCTCAAGAAGGCCTTCCGCCCCGAGTTTCTGAACCGGATAGACGACACTATCATCTTCCATCCCTTGACCAGGGAGCAGATTGTGCAGGTGGTGGGTTTGATGGTAAAAGACGTGCAGGACCGCGTGTCCGAGAAGGGAATTACCTTTCAATTGACCCGGGAAGCCAGTGAGTGGTTGGCGGAAGAGGGGTTCGACCCGGAGTTCGGCGCACGGCCGCTGCGGCGGGCGGTGCAGCGACACCTGGAAAACCCTCTTTCCAAGGGCCTTTTGGATGGGACGTTCCAGGAAGGGGACTTGGTGGAAGTCGATGTCGGCGTGGGCGGGCTGGCGCTGACCAAACGGGTCCTTGAGGCCCAGCCGGCTTAAAAGTAGCCTGGCTGCTTCCGTGAAACTATGCAACAGCTAAAGCACCACCGGGTAGATGTTGGGCCGCTAAACGTCCACTACGTTCGGATGGGAGAGGGCCCACCGGTGGTGCTCCTGCACGTGCTAAGAACCTCCTGGTATACGTGGCGCCGAAACCTGGAGCCCCCTGGCCCGAGCGGACGCTCTCTCGGTACTAGCTCTCGACTTGTCGGGCTACGTTGATTCGGACAAACCGGGGGCATGCCTACACCGGGGCAGCGGCCTTACCTGTGGCTGGCGAAGCCATGTATCTCTCGCCATTTTATAGCGCGTAGGGCTGCGGGAGCTGGCCCCAAATGGCGCGGGAAACCGGTTTTAACGACTTCTTATCCAAGTTTATCCAAATCTGGATGGACCGAGGCGCGTTAAGCGGTCGTCGCGCCGAATGAAAGCCCCGGCCTCTTCAGCCCTACAGGAACCGGCTTCAATCACCCGAACCCGAAAGAAACTGCTCCACTTGGGGTTGTTTCTTACGGTGGCGGCCATCGTTGCCATGGCCTATTTCTTTCGCGGCAGCTTCACCGTGAGCCAGGCCGGCTATCCCGGCGTCGCCGTAACGACGCTGATTGCCAGCGGAGGCTTGCTGGTGCCGGCGCCGGCCTTGGCGGTGGCCTGCACCGCCGCAGCTTTGCTGATCCCCTGGGTGGTAGCCCTGATTGCCGGAGCCTGCGAGGGCGTGGGAGAACTCACCGGCTACTTCCTGGGGCGCAGCGGGGAGGAACTGCTAAGCGGTAGAAAGTTCTACCGGCGGCTGAGGGTGTGGATGGGCCATCACGGCGGGTTGGTGCTATTTATACTCTCGGTGGTGCCCAATCCATTCTTCGACGCCGCGGGCATCGCCGCCGGGGCGCTGCGCTATCTGGGGTGGCGGTTCCTTGGGCTGGTCTGGATGGGAAAGACTTTGAAATACTTGGGCGCAGCCTACGCCTGCAACTACGGGCTGGCTGGCTGGTCAATCTCTTTGACAAGTCTTTTTGAGTTCCCCGTAGGGTCTTTCGATTATCATCGAATCCCCCGTGGCTCTTGCCGCAACGGGAATCTGGAGCCAATTTTGACTCCTACTCCCGTCATTCCCGCTGCGGGAGACCTTCGCGTAACTGGCGCGGGGAAGGTAAAATAAAGGGGACGCCCGATGGGCGAAAGGGAGGAGGGGTCTGATGCATCGGGAAATGGGCCAGCCGTCTTTGGTGGAAAGTCTCCTGCCCGAGAAGCTGGGGCAGAACCAGCGTCTGGAGCGGATCCAACAGGCGGTGGACTGGGTCCGGATTGGGAAGCTGGCGGCTCAGGTCTATGACGCTCCGGAAGGAAGGCCCAGCTATCCGCCCTTGCTGATGGTCAAGGTCCTGCTGCTGGAGCAGTGGTATAACCTGTCAGACCCGCAGATGGAGGAAGCCCTGGGGGACCGCATCTCCTTCCGACGCTTCGTGGGGCTGGGCCTGCAGGAGGACGCCCCGGACCACTCGACCATCAGCCGTTTCCGCACGGCGTTGGCGGAGCGGGGGCTGGCCGAGGAACTGTTTATGGAACTGGGCCGGCAACTTGAGGAGCGTGGGCTGATGTTGAAGGAGGGAACGCTGATGGACGCAACCGTGGTGGCGGCCCAGGTGCGCAAGCCGCCGGCGTCGTCGGGCCGGGGGGCCAGAAGCCCCAAAGACCCCGATGCCGACTGGACCTACACCCACCGGGGAGCGCGCTCCCACTTCGGCTACAAGGTCCATGCGGGGGTGGACGCCGGGTCGGGGCTGGTGCGCCGGGCGGTTTTCACCCCGGCCAAGGTCAACGAGAGCGAGGCGGCCGATGCGCTGGTGAGCGGGGACGAGGTTGCGGTGTACGGGGACCGGGCGTACGAGTCCAAGGTGCGGCGTCAGTGGCTGAAGTCCCAGGGGATCAAGGACCGTATTCTGCATCGTTCCCATAAACACCAGCGGGAGTTGCCGCATTGGCAGCAACGGCGCAATGAGTTGATCGGGCCCCGGCGGGCACTGGTGGAGAAGGTGTTTGGGACCCTCAAGAGGACGTACCAGTACCACCGGGTGCGCTACCGGGGAATGGAGCGCAACGCCTTGGAGATGTGGTTCAAACTGATGGCCTACAACCTGAGGAGGGCGGATCAGATTGTCCTCGGCGCCGTCTGAGGCTGGCTGAAGCCCAAACAGGGGCGGGCCCGCAGGCGAAAGGGCCCGCAGGCCGGGATGGGGAGCAGGACGGAGGGTCCAAGCAGCGGGGGTCGGGCCTGGGCAAAGCCCAATTTTTCGATCAGCGCCTCTGCCGCCAAGCAATACCTCGGGTTGCGCAAAGGTCTCCCGCAGCGGGAATCCAGAGCCCTTTTCCCCATCCAACCTGGTGCGTGCCTGCAGGAATGTTCCAAGTGGGACATGGACCTGTCCATCCGCCGCGTCTTAGTTGGCATAACAGTCTTGGCACATAATCAGGGTTCTGGATTCCCGCTGCGGCGAGAATTACGGGGGACAATCGAAAGACCCTAGAGTTCCCCGGCGCGCTCTGGCGATACCGTTCACCGGCATGTATCCTTGTTTTTTGCAGCATCGGTTTCTGGCAGCATCTCCGCTGCCGTAAGCCTGAATGGTCTTAGGATCAGGAACTGAGTACGCTCGTATTCGGAAAAAGCCAACTTTCACGACGGAGCATTCCAGGAAGGAGACTTTGTAGAAGTCCATGCCAGCAAGGACGGGTTGGCGCTGACCTTACGGCTCCTTGAGGCCCAGCCGGCCTGAAGACAGCCTGGCCGCTTCCATGAAATGATGAAACCATGCAACAGCTAGAGCACCACCGGGTAGATGTTGGGCCGCTTAACGTCCACTACGTTCGGATGGGAGACGGCCCTCCGGTGGTGCTCCTGCACGGGTTAAGCGCCTCCTGGTATACGTGGTGCCGAAACCTGGAGCCCCTGGCACGAGCGGGGTTTTACCGTTCTGGCGCTCGATTTGCCCGGCTACGGCGATTCGGACAAACCCCGGTACCTCGACTATACCCCGGCGAATCGGGCCAAGGTGCTCAACGATTTTTTGGAAGTCCTGGGGGTGGACCGGGCGGTTGTCGCTGGCAACTCCGCAGGCGGTCTGGTGGCCGGGATGTTTGCCCTGAATTACCCTTCCAGGGTGGAGCGCCTGGTGCTCGTGGCGCCGGGCGGCATGGGCAAGGAGGTGGCCTGGGTGTTGCATCTCGCAGTCCTGCCCGGTCTTGGGGAAGCCATTTTTCGGACTCCGGTCTTCGACAAGTTTGATTTCCACCGGCTGACCTTCTGTAACGCGCCCAAGTTCTTGGACCAAGTCCTGCCGGAGTTGCGCCGGACCGCCAGGCTGCCCGGGGCCCGCCGGGCCCTGTTGCGGTCAATTGGCTCAAGTGTCAACCTGTTCGGCCAGCGGAAAGAAAACATGATCCTGGACCGGTTGAGCAAGTTGCCCACACCCATACTCACGGTTTGGGGCCAGGAAGACATTATTATTCCCGCATCCCAAACCCAAGAGGTCGCCCGGTTGTTGCCCCGGAGCATCGTTAAAACCATCCCGGATTGCGGCCACTGGCCCCACATGGAGCAGGAAGATACCTTCAACCGACTGCTCGCCGATTTCTTGCGCGGAGACGTGGACGAGGCGTGGCTCGTGGAACGCTCGAATGCCTCAACGGGGGATTGACCTTCGCCTGCGGCTACGGCTTTCCCGGCCTTTCAAAGCCCCCCAATTCCCGATGTAGTCACGGGCTAGTCGTCTTGAGCAGTGGGGCAAATATTAATCTAATTCCAGTTGGCGATAGCCGGCGCCGGCATGTATCCTTGGAAGGTTCGGTTTTCCTTATAGACTAAGCGCGTCAGGAATGTAAGCATTCAACGCCGTCCGGGCCAGGCCGCTTCCGGCGGGCAGCCCGCGAGCAGCCTTAAACATTCGCAGAATGGGAGGTCGCCGTGATCCGGAACCTCGGGGATAAATCTCCTAAAATCCACCCGTCGGCGTTCATCAGCGAAGCCGCCTACGTGGTGGGCGACGTAGAAATCGGCGAAGACACCAACGTCTGGCCCGGAGCGGTAATCCGGGGAGATTACGGAAAAATTATCATCGGCAAGGGGTGTTCAATTCAGGACAATTGCGTCCTTCATACCGATGACTACCTGGAACTGGGGGACAACGTCCTCATGACCCACGGAGCCGTCATCCACGGCGGCTACATCGGCAACAACGTGATGATCGGGGTCAACGCCGTGGTGTTGGAAAGCGCCCGTGTGGGTAATTACTGCATGATTGGAGCTTGCGCCCTGGTTGTGGGCGGGGCCAATATACCCGACCATTCCCTGGTAGTCGGGGTTCCCGGCAGGGTCCGGGAGCTTAGTGAAGAGCACAAAAAGCGGCTGCAGGACCCCACCGTCAACTACCGCAGGAACTCCCGGATTTTCATAGACGCCGGATTGGGGCTGCAGATTCCCAAGTCGTGACTATCGGCGGTAACATCGCCGGGACTTAACGAGAAAACCGCGGCAACTTCAACAGAAGAAGAGAGGCCCCGAATTGACTTCCGACGAATCACTGCTTCCCCTGCCCCTGGAAGGGCTCCGGGTCTTGGACGTGACCCATATTATCGCCGGCCCGTTCTGCTCCATGATCCTGGGGGACATGGGCGCAGAGGTGATCAAGATTGAGCGTCCCCGGACCGGGGAGCGTTCCCGGTCCGGCGTCCCATTTGTCGAGGGTTCCGATGGCTCGCGGATCAGCGCTCGATACTTGGGCGTGAACCGCAACAAGAAAAGCGTCACCATGGACCTGCGCGACCCCCGCTGTAAGGCCGCCTTTCGGTTCATGGTTGAGGCCGGCGACGTGGTGATCGACAACTGGGGTCCGGGAGCGCTGACCCGGCTGGGGCTGGGTTACGAGGAGTTGAGCCAGGTCAACCCCGCCATTGTCTACGCCAGCCTGACCGGCTACGGCGCGCCGGAGGGCGGCGCCACGGGCCCGTACACCTACTGGCCGGCCAACAACCCCTGCGTCCAGGGTATGGGCGGTTGGATGGAAACCACCGGCTCTCCCGGAGACCGGCCGCAAATGGTGGGGGACAACATCGGTGATTCAGTCCCCGGCGTTTGGACCGCCCTGGGAATTATGCTCGCACTGGAAACCCGGCGCAAAACAGGCCGTGGGCAACTGGTGGACATGTCAATGTACGATTGCATGATGGCCCATACCACCAGCTCTATGCCTCTCTACCAGACCACAGGGGAGATTTCGGGCCGGGCGCGGGAGAACATGTTCACCGCCCAACTGGCCCTGGAAGCACAGGACGGGTATGCAGTGCTGGCGGGAGCGGGCGGCGAGGAAAAGTGGGAGGCGCTGTGGAAGCTCATTGGCCGGGAAGACTTGATCAGCGACCCCAGGTATCTTGGTGTTGGCGTCGCCGGCCCGTTCTACTTCGAAAACATCGTCCCCGCAATTGAACAATGGTCCAAGAACGTGCCCAAGCTTGAAGTGACCCGCCAGCTCATTGACTGCGGATTTTCAATGGGCATGGTCCAGAACGTGGCTGACCTGGACCAGTGCCCCCATTTGGAAGCCCGCGGCATGTTCGTCGATTTTCCCAACACCCTGGGCGGGACGTTCCGGGCGGCCAACACCCCCATCAGGCTGGCGGGCAGCGCCGGCAACCCGGCCGGCCGGCCCCCAGATGTCGGCGAGCACAACCGGGAAATCCTGTGCAGCATCGGCGGAGTGTCGGTTGACGACCTGCAGCAGATGGAAGCCGACAGGGTTGTCTGAGGCCGGGGACCTGGACCCGATAGTGAAACTTTCCGCATCCTTGACTTGAATCAGAAATCTCAAAATCATTAACCGGAGCAATTGAACCTTGTTTCAAGCCCCCCGCGGCACCGCCGACCTATTGCCCGAGGACCAACACTACTGGCGCTACGTAGAAACCAAGGCCGTTGACCTGGCAAGCCGCTACGGCTTTGGCCGCATCGACACGCCGGCTTTTGAGGACGCCAACCTGTTTGTCCGTTCCGTTGGCGAGGGTACCGACATCGTGGAAAAAGAGATGTACACCTTCGAAGACCGGGGCGGCGACCAGGTAACCCTGCGCCCCGAGGGTACGGCTCCGGTGTGCCGGGCCTACCTGGAACACGGTATGCACAACCTCCCCCAGCCGGTGCGGTTTTACTACCTGTGCCCGGTGTTCCGCTATGAACGGCCGCAGGCTGGTAGGTTCCGCCAGCACCACCAGTTCGGCGTGGAAGTCCTGGGCGACGAGGACCCCTCGGTGGATGCAGAGGTTGTGGAATTGGCTTGGCGTCTGGTCGGTTCCCTGGGGCTCACCGAGACAAACCTGTTGATCAACAGTGTCGGAGATACCCAGTGCCGGCCCCAGTACATCGCCGAATTGAGAAGTTATTACTCCGGCCTGACCGACCGGCTCTGCGGCGATTGCCAGACCAGGTTGCAGCGGAACCCGCTGCGTCTTCTGGATTGCAAAGTGGAAACCTGCCAGACCATGGGGGATGATGCGCCCCGCTCGGCGGACCACCTTTGTGCGGAATGCCGGGACCATTGGATCAAGCTGCAAGACTATCTGACCATCATGGAAATCCCCTATGAAGTCGACCCCCGGTTGGTCCGGGGCCTCGACTACTACACCCGGACGGTCTTCGAGATCCAGCCGAAAGACGGAGGCGGCCAGTCCACCATATGCGGAGGCGGCCGCTACGACGGCTTGATCGAAGAATTGGGTGGGCGCGCGACCCCGGGAATCGGCTTTGCAACGGGCATAGAACGCCTGGTTTTGAACCTCAAGCGGAGCGGAACGGAGGCGCCCCCGATGCCATCCCCCCAATACCTCGTGGCCAACGTTGGTGATGCGGCGCGGCCCGCCGCGTTGGAGTTGGCCGCCCGGTTGCGCCGCCAGGGAGTGGGTGCAGTCCTGAGCAACGGCCCCCGCGCGCTGCGGGGCCAAATGCGCCAGGCCAACGCGCTGGGGATTCCCTTTGCGTTGATCCTGGGGGACGATGAAATCAGGGACGGATTGGTGGTGGTCCGGGACATGCAGGCGTCAACCCAGGAAAAGGTGCAACTGCAAGAGTTTCTTGACGAACTCGGTGGTTGACCTGGATTGACTTGATTCCCGATTTAAGGCAAACTCCCATCACAAGGCATCAACGGCAAACTACCTCTATTCAGCGCCAATGGGAGGTATCGTGCAGACAGCCATATCCGACGACATGTTCTCGCCCGAGGTAATCGCAGACCCTTATCCCTACTATGATCGTTTGCGGGAAGAAGACCCGGTCCATTGGAACGAGAAGTACCAAACGTGGATCATCAGCCGCATCGACGATTTGACCTGGATGACCAGGCATCACGAGTTGTTTTCCAGCGCCGTGTTCCGAGACGACCCCAGGGCTCCGTACCCGGAGATCGATGAATCGGACATGGGTATCTATGATGATATTGTTCGCCTGTATCAGGCCAACCAGTTCATCCAGCACGACCGCCCCGAACACCTGGAAATGCGAAAGGTGGTCCACAGTTACTTCACCCCCAAGTCCATGGAGGAGTGGCGTCCGTTCATCAAAAACGCCATAACCCACCTTCTGGACCAGGTGCAGGACAAGGGCCACATGGACATCATGCGTGACCTTGCCACGCCCCTGCCGGTGCTGGTCATTGCCGAAATGATGGGCGTCCCGCCGCAAGACCGGGGTTACATCCGCGAACTGGCGGAAAAACTGCTCTACATCGGCCGCGGCGAACCCGACCGGATGACGCCCTTGAGCGAGGGCATGATCGGGATGCAGGAATATGTTTCCCCCCTGGTGGACGAGCGGCTGGTTAATCCCGGCAACGATTTCATCTCGGTTTTGGCCGGCGGGGAAAAGGCTGGGATTTTCGATCGCCAGCAGGTTCTGGTTAACACTTCATTGTTGCTTCTGGCAGGCCATGAGACCACGATCAACCTGCTGTGCAACGGGACCCTGGCCTTCATCCAGCATCCGGACCAGTGGGATCGGTTGAAGTCCGACAAGGGCGAAACCCTGCCGCCCTTGATCAACCGGGCCACCGAGGAGTGCCTGCGCTACGACGCGCCGGTCAAGTCCATTCAACGCATCGCCTCGGAAGACGTGGAAATGCGCGGCAAAATGATCCGCAAAGAGGACCGAATCCGCTGGTTCATTACTCCGGCCAACCGGGACCCGGAAAAGTTTGACCGGCCGGACGACTTCGACATCGGCCGCTGGCCCAACCCTCACGTTGCTTTTGGCAGCGGCATTCACCACTGCCTGGGCGCCGGCCTGGCCCGCCTGGAGGGACAGGAAGCCTTCAAAGCCATGGCGGAACGGTTCCCGAGATTTGAGCTTGACACCGACCAACTGGAGTACCAGCCCAGCATCACCTTCCGCTCCCTGAAGAGCCTGCCGGTTACTTGGAACTGAAGAGGCCTGGAACTGAAGTGACCTGGAACTGAAGAGGTGGCTATGGCTAGAAAGCTGTCCATCAGCGTGGACCACAATCTGTGCGTAGGCAACGCCATGTGCGAGACCATTGCCACCAAGGCGTTTGTTCTCAACGATGACCGTCAGTCGGAGGTGGCAGACCCCGACGCCGACACCGAGGAAAACATCATGGAGGCCGCGGAAAGCTGCCCGGTCAGCGCAATCAGGGTAGTGGACACAGACACGGGGGAAACCCTGTTCCCCTAGTGTGAGCGTTCCCGCGAGGGACTAACCAGGCGCCACGGTAATAAAAGAAGGGGCACGGCGAGCCGTGTCCCTTCTTTATGGTTTCTGACAGACTGTCCGGTTGTTTAGGTACCGTCCCCGGCCGTCGCCGCCGCGGCCTTGGCCCTGCGCTCCTTCTCCTTGAAATGGGGAATCACGTACTTGCCAAAGAGCCGGATCGAGTTTTTCACCTCGGCGTCGGTAGCGGGGCCCGCCTGGAATATGGGCATGATCTGATCGGCGCCGATGCGCTCGTAGTTCTCCACTACTTCAATACACTCATCCGGAGTCCCGACACAGAAACGCCCGCTGGATAGGACCTCCTCGGGTGAGACTCCCTGGCGCATCTGCGGGTCCCACTCGCCCCGGCGTACGTGGTGGCGGTAGTCGTCGGGCACCTTGGTCGTGTCGACGCCGTCCCACGCCTGAGCGTAGTTCCGGAGCCGGATGTTTATGTTCCAGGAAGCAATTTCTGCGCCCCGTTCCCTGGTCTTGGTCTTGTCCTCGTCGCAAAAACCGATGCTGGAAACCACTACTTTATTGTTAATGAACTTGCCCACCGGGCTGGCCGACTTTAACGCCTCTTTGTAAATGCCTATCCGGCGTTCCACTGTTTCGTACTGGCCCAGAACATTGCAGAGGCACCCCAACCCCATCTCGCCAGCCAAATGGAAGGTGTCGTCCTGGCTGCAGGCCGACCACAGCGGAGGATGGGGTTTCTGGAACGGTTTGGGGATGACCTCGCGCTCGGGTACGTTGAAATACTTTCCTTCGTGGGAGTAAACCTGCTTGGTCCAGATTTCCGGGATCATTCGAAGCGACTCTTCCCAGATGCCGCGGGTGTCCTCGATCTTGATGCCGAAAGGGGTCAACTGGTAGGGATTGCCCGACCGCCCCACTCCTACGTCAACCCGCCCGCCGCTCATGATGTCCAGCGTGGACGCCTTGACCGCCACGTGCAGGGGATGGTGTACTGGCAACAGGACTACGCCAAAGCCCAGCCTCATTTTCGTAGTGTGTTGGCTGAGAATTGCCAGCATGACCTCTGGCGCGCTGCAATGGGCCCACTCGGTGAGAAAATGGTGCTCAACGAACCAGACTTGGTCAAAGCCCATCTCTTCGGCCAGCACGACCTGGTCCACAATCTCTCTCAATCGTTGGTGTTCGGCCTCGGGAGACGACGGGCGCGGCACCTGGACCTCGTAGAACATTCCGAATTCCATGGACAATCCCTCCTAAACCCCGGCCACGGCCCAATTCGATCCACAGCCGCCATTTTTCTCCGGCTTGCTTCGCAGCATTCTATGGTCACCGGCAACCAAGGTCAACGCCAGCCCAAGGGCAGCGTTGGAGGCTGAACCATGGCCTTGATGGATGATGGCCTGGGATCCCCGCTTCTCCGTACCATCTCCTATAGCAGAGTGGTGAATCTGAGCCATGTGATCCACCCGGGGATCCCCTGCTGGCCAGGAGATCCGCCGGTGGGCATTCGGGCCGCCGCCGCAGTGGAAACGGAAGGTTACCGGCTGAACTCGGTTACTATCGGGGAGCATAGCGGCACCCATTTGAACGCGCCCAACAGTTTTTTCACCGAAGGCCGAAGCGTCGACGCGTACCCCGCGCAATCCCTGATTGCCCCCGCGGTGGTCATCGACGTAAGCGAAAAGGCGGCGAGCAATCCTGACTACCGCTTTGGCGCCGGCGATCTGGCGGCTTGGGAGCAACGCCGCGGCCCGGTCCCCCGCGGCAGCCTGGTTTTGTTGCGCACCGGGTGGGACCAAAAATGGCCGGACCCGCGGCAATTCTTCGGGTATGACGCCCAGGGGTGTATGCACTTCCCAGGCTTCGGGTTGGACGCAGCCAGTACCCTGATGGACCGGCGCGGCGCCGCCGGACTGGGCACGGATGCCCCCGGCGTAGACCCAGCCCAGGACGGTGCGTTTGCGGTCAATAAGCTGGTCTTGAAACAGCCGCGGCTCGTGCTGGAAAACCTGAACAACCTGGGAGACCTCCCCGAATTGGGGAGCACCCTGGTCATCGGAATTCTGCGGCTCCAGGGCGGGACCGGTTCTCCGGCATCAGTGGTTGCCCTGGTCCCCTGAAGTATGCCCAGGCCCCTTGAGGGATGCCCAGGCCCCTTGAGGGATGCCCCGGCCCCTTGCGGGATGCCCCGGCCCCTTGCGGGATGCCCAGGCCCCTTGCGGGATGCCCCCCCTTGCGGGATGCCCCGGCCCCTTGCGGGATGCCCCGGCCCCTTGCGGGATGCCCCGGCCCCTTGCGGGATGCCCCGGCCCCTTGCGGGATGCCCCGGCCCCTTGCGGGATGCCCCGGCCCCTTGCGGGATGCCCCGGCCCCTTGCGGGATGCCCCGGCCCCTTGCGGGATGCCCCGGCCCCTTGCGGGATGCCCCGGCCCCTTGCGGGATGCCCTGGTTCCCTGAGGCACGCCGATGCCATCTACATATATGGGTTACAGGGTCTCCACGCCGGCCCTGGCGCAGTCTTCGTCCTGTTGGCTGGTGCCTCCTCCCACGCCGCAAGCGCCGTCCACAACGCCATTGCGGATGATGGGCACTGCGCCCTGTCCCATGATCATGTGGCCGCCTTCCGCAGCGGCGATACCGCGAGGAGTCGGCTGGTCGGCCCTTTCCTGGAGCTCCCCGCTGGTCCGGCCAAATCCCGCGGCGGCCACGGCTTTGCCCTGAGAGCCGTAGACTCCGGCCCAAATCGCCCCGTCCATCCGGTTAAACGCCACCAACCGTCCGCCGGCGTCGCATACCGCCACGTTGACCTTGATGTTGAGCTCTTCAGCTTTGGCTATTGTCCCGGCAACAATCCTGTTGGCTTCTGCTAACGTTAGAGCCATGGAATACCTCCGTGTTCGCTTAGTCCCGGCCCCGCAGTCTTCGGAGCCTCTCACCCGAAATGCCATCCACCGGTTCCACCGCAAAAAACTGGAACGGTTGGAAATCGCGCAGAATGGGCGGGCGGCCGCTGCGGCCTCCGAGCAGACCGATTCTACCCCATAGCCTTAGCCGGCGCATCAGGGACATTTGACGTCCGGCGGGGCCCCGGCAAGGATGAGGAGCCTGCGCGCTGCGGCACCGATGTTATACTGGGTAGAGCTACGAAACCGGACGGTTTTCATGAACTTATTGTGCTAACAAAAAGGATTATTCCGTGCCTGGACGTTGACGCCGGAAGGGTCGTAAAGGGCACCAGTTTCGTCAACATCAGGGACGCGGGCGACCCTGCGGAATTGGCCGCGTTGTATAACCGCGAAGGAGGAGACGAGTTGGTATTCCTGGACATCACCGCCAGCTCCGACTCCAGGAACACCATGGTGGAGGTTATCGAGCGGGTGTCGGAGCAGGTATTCATCCCGCTGACCGTGGGCGGCGGCATCCGCAGTGTTGACGACGTCCGCCGCATGCTCCGGGCAGGGGCCGACAAGGTTTCAATGAATACTGCAGCCGTGAATGACCCGTCATTGGTCGGCCGGGGCGCCGCCCACTTCGGCAACCAGTGCATTGTCGTTGCCATAGACGCCAAGCGTGTGGGACCGGGGAACGCGCGTAACTCGGTTGACGCCAGGCCAACGCGAACCCCGGACCCCGACCTTGCCCTGGGGGAGGATTCCGGGTGGGAGGTTTACACCCACGGAGGACGAACGCCCACCGGTCTGGACGCCGTGAAATGGGCAGTTCGGGCAGTGGAGTTGGGCGCGGGTGAAATCCTTCTGACCAGCATGGATGCCGACGGGCAACTGGACGGATACGACCTGCCCTTGACACGCTCTATCTCCCAGGCGACGCCGGTGCCCGTAATCGCCAGCGGGGGCGCCGGCAACCTGGACCACCTGTACCAGGCCTTTGGAGAAGGTGAAGCCGACGCGGTGCTGGCTGCCAGCATTTTTCATTTCGGGACCTATTCCATCGACCAGGCCAAGGAGTATTTGGAGCAGCGCGGCATCCCGATGCGCCGCCCCAGTCCACTGGACCAGAAGCCGGTCGACCCTGATAGATGAGCGAGGACGTTCCTGTTGATGAATACCATCACCACCGTGATTTTCGACATGTACGAGACCCTGGCCCAGAACCGGCAAGGACATTGGTTGGCGACCTTCAAGAACATCGTTCAGCAACAGCAACTCGCAACCGACCCTAGCCGGCTCCGCCAGACCTGGTTGGAGAAGGGACGTAGCCATCGGGAGCGTCGACTGCTTTCGGGAGCGGATTTCCAGTCCTATTCTCAAAGCTGGATAGCCTGTTTTGTCGAGGCTTTCCAGGAGATTGGGGTGAACGGGGACCCGGAGGCGGCCTGTGGCACCGCAGTCCTGGACCACAGCAAGAGGCCGCCCTATCCTGAAACAGTGGAAGCCCTGGCCTCAATCCGGAAGCGCCGCCGCACGGCCCTACTCTCCAACGCCGACGACAGCTTTCTCAAGCCCAACCTGGAGTTATACGGCATTGATTTCGAACAGGTGCTGTCCTCAGAGGAAGCCCGCTGCTACAAACCACAGCCGGGGCTGTTCCTGGAAATGCTCAGGCGCATTGGAGCGACACCACGGGAATGCCTTTACGTAGGAGACCGCCAGTTGGAAGACGTGAAGGGTGCGGGCTCTGTAGGCATGGGAACTGTATGGATCAACCGGCATGGTGAACCGCTGGACCCGGAGCTGCCATCCCCGGATTACCAGGTATCCACCCTGGTGGAGTTGGCCGAGCTCTTGGAGTGACCCAAACCTGAACCGCTCCTGACTCCTTACACTCCAACCAGTTAAAAAGGACGACCATATCGTTGATCTCGCAAGGGAGGCGCCCGGTTGAGACCTCGGATGTTGGTTTTGGTTTGGCCTCTCCTGGCCCACGTCGCCGCTTGGGCCGCCTTCTTGTGGTTGGTGTTTTGGCCCTTCGCATATCGAGGGGTCAGCGTCCAGGCGGTCCCGCCGGGAAGCGATGCGGCGCCTGTGGTGACGGAACTTTCAGCTTCATTCATCGAGACCAACGGACTATGGGTAGTGCTTCCTCTATTGATTCCCGTAGTGTTGACCGGTCTGTCGTACCTGGCAGTTTGGTATTGGAATTCCAGGAAGTGGACCAGAAGTGTATTTCTCTGGGTCTTGGCCGTCCTTACCCTTGGGTTTTGCGCGTTGGGTATTCTTTCGATCGGGATTCTCTACCTGCCCGCGGCTTTGGCGTTATTGACCACGGCCATTGTCAGCATGTTCCAAGTCCAACGCCCAAGTACGCCCGGCGGCCAAACGGCCGGCTCGGAGCTTTAGGGGGCGTTCCCGGCGACGGTCAAAATGATACGGACAAATAAGCGTCCAAGGCGCTACGGCTTGACTCTGGCAGACCCAAAAGCACAGATGGACAACGCCGGAACCAAGTGGCCGTAGGTTAGACTAATCTGACGATTTCAACGATATAAATCGCGTTACAAAGGGAGTTATCTTATGAAAGTTAAGCTGAATGAGCAGGGCCTTCTGCCCGCCATTGCCCAGGACGCCAACACCGGCCAGGTATTGATGCTGGGGTACATGAACCCCGGGTCGCTCAAACGCACGGTTGAAGGCATTCAGGTCTGGTTCTACAGCCGTAGCCGCGAGGACCTGTGGCACAAGGGCGAAGTTTCCGGCAACTACCTGAACTTGAAAGAAGCCTGGCTCGACTGCGACAGCGACACGGTGTTGCTCAAGGTTGACCCCGACGGTCCCGCCTGCCACACCGGCGAGACGTCCTGCTTCTTCAACCTGTTGGAAGGCCTGCCCGAGGAGTACGAGGTATCCGAGTCCGGCCCCGGCATACTGAGTGAATTGTTCGCGGTGATTCAAGACCGGCAGAGTGAAATGCCGGAGGGAAGTTACACGACCAAGCTGCTGCAGGGCGGCGTGGGACGCATCGCTCAGAAGGTGATTGAGGAAGCCGGGGAAACAGCCATTGCTGCGCTCCAGGATGATAAAGAAGGGCTGCCGGGTGAAGTGGCGGACCTGTTGTACCACTCACTGGTGTTGATGGCCGACGCCGGCATCAAACCCCAGGACGTCTGGGAGGAACTTCGCAAGCGCCGGTCTTGAAGGCCGCCAAGCCTGGGGACGCGGCGCCAATTGCGGGTGGTCTGCGAGTGCTGCCCGGCGGCTAAACCTCCGGCGGCAAAGCCTGCCCCGATTCGTACACCGACCAGCCGCTGCCCCGGTAAACCGTCACCTTTCCGGACCCCACGACCCGCCAGGCTCCGGGACCGCCCAAACACCCGGTGCGCGCGTCAATTCCCAACACGGTCAGCCGGCCAGGGCCTTGTTCTTGCAGCTCTTTGAACGTCTCAGCCGGGTCCCGGTTTTCGTGATGGGGCATCACCGCTACTCCGGGAACCAGCCCCAGTCCTTCCACCCAGCCGCCGGAGCGCGGTCTCCGCATCATCGATCCCATCACCATAGCGCCGGCGCTGGAACCGGCCAGCACCAAGCCCTGGGCCATCGATTCCGTTAGGGTAGTTAGCAGGGAGGAGTCCTTGACCGTGGACAGAAGGTGATCCGGGTTGCCCCCGGTGAAGTAGACGACGTGGGCTTCCCGGCTGGGTTGGCACATGGCGGGGTCGTCGGCATGTTCCCTTTCCAATACCATCAACTGGCTGGCGTCCCCACCCAGCATGCGGAAATGAGTAACCCCGTCGTTGGCCGCCTTCGCCGGCCCGGTGACCGCCGCCGTGGGGATCACCAGGACCCTCGCGGGGCTTTGACCGGATGCCTGCATGATCTCCCGGTCCATGTCCTCGCACCCCGCCCGGAATTCCTCGCCGCCCACCAGGCAAATCTGACCTGCCATGTGTCCTCCGAACTACGGCCGTCACGGGTTTCCGTGCCGAATTCTCACATTTTAGCAGAACCGTTCTCTTGCCATAGAGTCTTTAGCCACCCGGCGTGTTCAGGGTTCTCGTGGGAGTACGGATAGTTTAGCCACCACCTTCGATTTTAGTCGCCGAATATTAAGGCATTAACTATCGCCTCGCGTTTCACTTGGTCTTTTTGTGTTTCGTTAAGCGGACGGGTTTCATCTAATAGTGAGGCCTGATTCTTCGCCTCTTGTTGTACTTCGCCCATTTGCGTTAGGTTAAGTGGACGATCGTCGTCCCATTTGGCAAAGATTGCCACAGCTACCACGCCGAAACTGGCTGCTGCCACCGCGATTCTCAGAGCCATGTCTCTGTCAAGGAAGGGATTGCCAGGTGTGAACCCCACTAGTGTGACTCCGAAGGCAATGGACTCGAAAATTATTAGCGCCCATTGGACGTAGGGGCGGAGTGTGTTTTTTACTCTCTTGAGTCGTGGTCTCATTCTTTCCATCCTGTCCTTTAATTAATGGTTGGGGCCCACAAAACCACTAGGTCCCCGAGTCCCAATGGGTCACGCATTATTGGTCATACCCAACGAGGCATTGGAACCGGCCGGAAACGCAGTCACAATTATCCTGATACTCGCGTCGCATTTCAACGAGACGCAGGAAGCGGTGTGGTAAGATAGCATGGGTCAGTTTTTCCAAGGCGACTGGTCCTGGTGGGGCCACCGAAGGTCCATCCAAGGCCTATCAACGGTTGCTTATTCTTTCCATCGAACAACCGATTACCCCATCTAATAATCCCTTTTAATACCTCTGGCTTTGGCCGGAACGAGCTAAGAATCATGGCTTCTCCTTTAGTCTTGAATTCCATAATTGATGCAATTTCCCGAGGCGTGGAAAAGTGCCGCATTGGCGGATTTCTCCAACTCGACACAGTGCCGGAAATCCAGGTTGAACGCCCATCCAACCGCGATCACGGCGACTTCGCCACCAGCCTACCCCTTCGGCTGGCCCGGGCGACCCGCATCAACCCCCTGACGCTGGCCGAAACCCTGGTCCAGAACATCCCGGAGATTGAAGAGGTTGACCGCTCGGAAGCCGCGGCGCCGGGATTCATCAATTTCCGGCTTCGGGATAGCTGGGTCCAGCAACAGGTTGAAACTATTCGGGCCTTGGGCGAGCGATTCGGAAACGTCGAGCAGGGCCTCGGTCGCCGAATGATGGTGGAGTTTGTCAGCGTCAACCCCACCGGGCCGGTGCACGTCGGCCACACCCGGGGCGCGGTTCTGGGCAGTTCGTTGGCCAACATCCTTTCCGCCGCGGGTTATGAGGTCACCCGGGAATACTACATAAACGACGCCGGCACCCAGATGGACGTCTTTTACGCCTCCGTGTTGGCCCGTTACAAACAAGCGCTGGGCCAGGCTGCCGAGCTCCCGGCCAACGGCTACGTGGGTGAGTACATCAACGACCTGGCGGGCGAGATTCTCGCTGAGCAGGGTCCGAAATATGCCGACCTGGACGAATCTACCGCCCTGAAAGAGATCGGCGCCCTGAGCCGTCGAAAGATGCTGGATCTGATACGCATTGACCTCGACCAAATTGGCGTGACTTTCGATAGCTGGTTCAGTGAACAGACGCTGCATGACAACGGGTTTTTGGACAAGGGAATGCAACTGCTGGAGGAAGGGGGCTACCTGGCCCGCCGGGAGAATGCTCTCTGGTTCACCTCCACCAGGTTGGGCGACGACAAGGATAACGTGGTAGTGCGCTCCAGCGGGCAGCCCACGTACTTCGCTTCGGACATTGCCTACCACTACAATAAGTTCGTCAGCCGCAATTTTGACAGCGTCGTGGACATCTGGGGCGCGGACCACCAGGGACACGTCCCCCGCATGAAATCGGCGGTGCAGGCCCTTGGCATCGATCCGGAAAAGCTGATCATACTGATTTCCCAGATGGTTACTCTAAAGCGGGGAACTGAAGTGGTCCGCGCCTCCAAGCGGACCGGTGACTTTGTGACCCTGCGCGAGCTGGCGGAAGAGGTGGGCAAGGATGCTTGCCGGTTTTTCTTCCTGGCCCGGACGGCTTCAACTCAGATGGAGTTCGACCTGGAGCTGGCCAAGCAGGAATCCAACGAAAACCCGGTGTATTACATCCAGTACGCTCATGCCAGAAACGTCAGCATTTTGAAGCTGGCGGAAAGCCGCGACATCGATTGGAGCGCCGGCGACGTTGGCCTGCTGAATCACCCAAGCGAGTTGAGTCTGATTCGATCCCTGCTTCGGCTGCCGGAGTTGGTGGACCACATGGCCCGCACCTTGGAGCCACACCACCTGCCCCATTACACCATGGAGTTGGCAACCGCCTTCCATTTGTTCTATGAGAATTGCCGGGTGGTGTCGTCGAATCCTGAAGAAAACGACATTACCCTGGCCCGTCTCAAGCTGGTGGAAGCGGCGCAAATCGTTTTTCATCGCGCTTTGGACCTGATGGGAATGGCCGCGCCGGAAAAGATGTAATGCCCGCCCGTCCCGGGGGCGCTTTGGACGTTGTCTGTGCCAATTACCCAGGGAACCTGGACCCGCAAGCCGTATCCGAATCCGGGGCGTCGAGCCAGCGGGTAATCGCCTCGATCTTGAATTGACCCGCATATCATTTTGTGATAATCTCGGCGATGGTAAATCACGGGAGGCAAACACCCGGCGTTGTTCTTCGTGCTTCCCTTCCCCAAGCGCCGCATATTTGGCAACTTCCGGTCCCCTTCGGTATCTCACCAAGGGATATTTTTTGGTTAAACCAAGGGTTTCTCAAGGCCTCGGTTATTCTAGTTTCACCCTTGGAGGGAGTAGCGCAAGCAAATAAATGTCAATCCTGATTCGAATCATAAAAATGACCTGGCGGTACAATTTCCGCTTTGTCCTTTCATATTTGACGTTTGCTTTCAGTATCGGTTTTGCCCTGGCAATCCCGTGGATGCTGGGGGAAACAGTTAACGCCGTAGTGACCAATGAGGGTGGAACCATCATTCCTGTGGCCAATTTGGCAGAGGCGCGGGTTGATGTGGTTGGAATCCTCGAAACCTCGTTGTGGGGCGCAGCCGCCATACTGCTGGCGGCCAGCCTGTTCCGGGGTTTCTTCGATTTCGCGCGCACCTATACCAGCGACTCCTTGGCTCAGAAGGTTGCATACGACTATCGTAACCTCATGTACGACAAGCTCCAGCACCTAAGCTTTGCGTTTCATGACAAGGAACACACCGGCAACCTATACTCCAAAGCCACTGCCGACGTGGAGGCCATCCGTCGTTTCGTAATGATGGGGATGGTTCGTTCCACTGAGGTGGTCGCAAGGGTTGCGGCTATATCCGTTATCCTGGCGTTCATGCACTGGCAATTGGCCCTGCTCAGTCTGATTTTCCTGCCCTTCCTGGTGGGTCGGTCAACCACGACATTGCTGCGGCTTCGGATCATGTGGCTCCGTTCCCAGGAAATAATGGGCGAACTGGTCACCGTGCTCCAGGAAAACCTCTCCGGGATACACGTGGTTAAGGCGTTCGCGTCGGAGGATTACGAAAAAAAGAAGTACGACGCCAAGGCTCGCGAACTGCGAGTGGAGTACTACCAGAATGAACGGATCATGGGCATCAACAGCGCATGGATTACCCTCTATTTCACCCTGGCGCTGGGATTCATCATGTGGTTCGGTGGTTTGCAGGTAATCAACGGAAGCCTCGACGCCGGCGATATGACCAAGTTTGTGCTGTACATGGGGCAATTGGTGTTCCCCATACGCATGTCGGCCTTTGTTATTGCTACGTTCTCCCGGGCCATTTCATCCGGAGAACGTATCTACGACGTTTTGGATGCCCGGTCCCCGGTGGAGGAAAAACCCGAAGCCCGGGACATGGGACGGGCGGAAGGCCATGTCAGGTTCGAAAACGTCTCTTTCTCCTACGACCGGGACACCCCAGCCCTCCGGAACGTCGACATTGACGTTCCTCCCGGAGCGGTGGTCGCCTTGCTGGGCGCCCCGGGCAGCGGTAAAAGCACCATAGTCAATCTCCTGCCCCGTTTCTACGCCGTAACCGGTGGGCGCATCACCATCGACGGCATCGATATTCAGGACTTTACCCTGGCGTCCCTGCGGCGCAACGTTGGAATCGTTCAGCAGGATGTTTATCTGTTTAGCGCCACGGTGAAAGACAACATTGCTTACGGCGCTTCCGACGCCTCTTTGGAAGATGTCATCCAGGCCGCCAAAGTCGCCCAGCTACATGACCAAATTGAAGGGCTTCCCTTTGACTATGAGACCTGGGTGGGAGAACGCGGGGCGACATTGTCGGGAGGTCAAAAACAACGTCTGTCCATCGCCCGTACAATTCTGATAGACCCCCCGGTGTTGATCTTGGATGACTCCACCTCCAGCGTGGACGTGGAGACGGAAAGGCAAATCCACCGGGCCATGACCGAAGTGATAAAAGGACGGACCACTTTCGTGATCGCCCACCGGTTGAGTTCCGTACGACAGGCGGACATTATTCTGGTGCTTAAGGACGGCCAGGTAGTCGAACGAGGCAACCACGACGAGTTAATGGCCTTGGGCGCGACCTACAAAGACATCTACGAACTTCAACTTCGGCCCCAGGAAGAGGTCTTGCTGGACGCGGCCCTGATTGGGGACGACGGAGGAGATGATTAAATGAGAGGCGGAGGCGGATTCGGGGGTGGGTTCGGCGGAATGCTCGGCGGCCAAAGGGGCCTGCAGTCCGGCGGGATGAATTCCCCCACAATGGATAACCTTACCGACGAAGGCGTAGTCGGCAGCGCATACGACCACAAAGTGGTTATGCGGCTCAGCCGGTATATCAAACCCTACAAAAAAGACGCCACCCTCAGCCTCTTGGCTGTGATTGTTTACACGGCGGCCAATGTGGCCATTCCGTTGATGCTGATGCTGGGCATCAACAACTACATCAACGAAGGCAATTCCAACGGCCTGCATATGATTGCCGTGGGGTTTTTGATCATAATTCTCATCCACTTTGCCTCTAACTATCTCCAGTTTGTCTTCATGCCCCGGGTTGGGCAGGGTATTTTGTACACTCTGCGCACCGAAATGTTTAACCACTTGCAGACCCTGTCGCCGTCGTTCTTCCACCGGACCCCGGTGGGTCGGATTATGTCGCGCAGCCAGAGCGACGTTCTCCAGCTGCAGGAACTGTTCGAGTTGATGGTGCAAAGTTTCGCCGACGTTCTCAGTTTGGTGGGAATTGTCATCGCCATGTTGATTATTGACTGGCAGCTCGCTCTGATCACCATGTGTGTTATGCCTATTCTGTTCCTGGTGTTGGCCTACTGGCAGAAGTTCGCCCGGCGGTCTTTCATTCGAATTCGGCGGGCGATTGCCATGGTTAACGGCGAGTACAATCAGAACATCACCGGCATTCGAGTGGTGGAAAGCCTGAACCGCCAGGATGAAAACCTTCGGCATTTTGACGAGCTAAACTACGAGCACCTGGACGCCAACATGCAGGCCAGTCGGTATTCGGGAGGCTTGCAGCCCTTGGTTGAGATGCTGACCGGACTCGCCATGGGAATCCTAATTGTCCTCGGCGGCTCCATGGTTGTGGGCAGCGCCCTGGAATGGGGCGTATTGGTCGCCTTTGCATTGTGGATCCAACGGTTCTTCGAACCAATACGCCATTTGACCATGCAATACAGTCAACTCCAGAGGGCCATGGCCGCGGGACTGCGCATCTTCGAGTTGCTTGACCTCTCCCCTGAGGTCAAGGATGCCGACGACGCTATTGACATGCCCACGGTTCAAGGCGACGTTAAGTTCGAAGGCGTCTACTTCCACTACGTAAAAGATGTCGATGTGCTGAAGGACGTGAACCTGCACTTTTCACCCGGCGAAACCGTAGCTCTGGTGGGACCGACCGGCGCCGGCAAGTCAACCTTCGTCACCCTGCTCAGCCGTTTCGCAGATGTCACCCAGGGAGCCATCAAGGTTGATGATCACAATATCAAGGACGTAAAGCGCCTGTCTCTGGTAAGCCAGATGAGCATGGTGCTGCAGGAGCCCTACCTGTTCTCGGGGACGGTCAAGGAGAACATCCGCTACAACTGCGAGACCGCTACCCACGAGGACGTGATTGCCGCGGCCACCGCGGTGGGCGCACACGACTTTATCATGGCCCTGGACGGCAATTACGATAACGTTCTGGCGGAAAGGGGCAACAACCTGAGCATCGGGCAGCGGCAATTGCTGAGCTTCGCCCGAGCGGTGGTGGGCAACCCCAGAATCATCGTGCTGGACGAGGCCACCGCCAGCATCGACACCCATACCGAAATTCTGATACAAAATGCCCTCAGAGAAGTGTTGAGAGGCCGGACGTCCATTGTAATCGCCCACCGTCTCTCCACTATCCGGAATGCCGACAAGATCGTTGTGCTGCAAGGCGGCCAGGTGATGGAAGTTGGCAAACACGAGGAGTTGTTGTCCCGGGGCGGCGTGTATTCTCGGCTTTACGCTATCAACTATGGCCTGAGCACTGCCGATACTCCGGCGGAGGCGAGGTCCAGCGAGGTGGCGGTGCCGGCGACGGGGAACGACGACTAAATCCTTATGATGCGGTAAACATCCCGGTCGCTGCTAACAACCGGCCCAAAAAAAGAGCCCTTCCATTTCGGGAAGGGCTCTTTTTTTTGTCCACATCGCCGCCGGAGATTGGCGTAGGGCCGGAAATTGGCTTGGGCCCCGAGATTGGGGTGGAGTTCGTAGTTAGTCCTGAGGAGATTCCTCTTTGCCCAACACCCGGCTCATAGCGGTTTGGAATATCTCGTAGGGATGCGCGCCGGTAAACATCAGATTTCCCACCAGGAAAGTGGGTATGCCTCGAATGCCATGCTGCAAGGCTTCCTGGTACTGTCCCATTACGGTGTCAGTGTAGTGGCCGCTTTCCAACCGGGCTATCAATTCCGAGGAATCCAGGTTGACCTCCTCAGCTACTTCCCCAATCACCGAAAGGTCGCCCAGGTCTTTCCGGTCTTCCCAAAAGGCGCGGTAGGCTGCCCGGTGGAACTCCATGAATTTGCCCTGCTGTTGAGCGTGCTCGGTGGCTTCCAGTATGCGCATGGTGTTGGGAGTAACCCTTGGAGGCCGCATTATCAGACCGGCTTCCTTGGCGTAGTCACGCAGCGGTGAGGATAGTTCGTCCTCAGTCTCGCCCGGCCGCGGGCCACGCGGGTTTCCCTCCTTAGGTGTATCCGGCCGCAGGAGGTATGCTCGCCCCTCAACGGTAATGTCGTATTCCTGGGCCAATTTTTCGACCCTCTCCAGGCCGACATAGCACCAGGGTCAAATGTAGTCGTACCACAGGGCCACTCGAACCGGGGCCGCCGAATTTTCGCTTGGCTGCGCCTGTGCGGTCATGGTGCAACTCCTATGATGTCTGCTTTGGGGGCCGTCCGGGCGGAAATGACCAACCAGTGGGCCAAGGCCGCCGATAAGCATTCGGGACGGGTGAGGTGTAAGAGTCCACCCGGCGGAAGGTTGAATGCCGAACTGGGTTAGCCGAATCAGGCGTCATGGCTGTTGAACGTCAGAGAAGCCGGAGCGTCCTCCAGAAGGGCGCCCAACTCGTCAAGGCCGGCGATCCGGGCGCAATCCTTGATGTCTTGTTGCCAACCGCCCCGGTCGATGAGGACGGCATGCATGCCCACGCCCCGCGCGCCTAAAACGTCTGCTCTATATTGGTCGCCCACGTGGACCGTTTCCTCCGGTGTGGCGGAAACTCGTTCCAATGCGGCCAAGAACAACTCCGGGTAGGGCTTTTCAGCGCCTGCCTCTTCGGAATTGATGCAAAAATCCAGGTAGGGTGCCATGCCAAGGTTGGAGCACATGTGCGCCATGTCCCTTCGCAGGTTAGACAGTACCCCAAGGTAATAGCCTTTTTTCTTGAGGGCTGCCAGGGCGGGTATGGTGTCATCAAAGGCGATGAAGTCCTTGGGAGCGACAATCGCCATTTGCCAGACTTGCTTGGCTAGTTCTCGGGAGACCGAAAGCCCGGCAGTTTTCAAGAGTATCTGCTCGTATTCGGCGAAGAAGTCCAACCGTTCTGCTTCGGTGCGGTCGGAAAGGGAACGGCGGGCGTTTTCCGCGTTGAAAAACACATCGGCTACCGCGTAACCCTCGTCAATCCCTGCCTTGGAAACGTTCAGCCCTAACTCCCGGCAGGCGGACTGCTGAATAGTGTCCAAGGGCGGCCAGAATCTGGCCAGTGTGTTGTAGAAATCAAATGATATTAATTTGATCATCTATTCTGCTGCTCGGGCGCCGGTCACAGTAAACTGTGAAATCCCGCAACGACGTGCGGTTCACTGGTAGCAGGTTATGACCGGTGGGCAGAGGCATTCTAACATACCGAACTGGCCCCGTGTACACCAATGTGCCAGCAGTCGGCGCAATCCCATTTAAAACCGCTAGAGCCGTTTCCGAACAGTCCCCGCCTAACGACCGTGGGGCGGTTGGTTTGAGAAACCGCGCACTGCTGCCCCTCTGATTCCAACTCACGCCGGGAATCCAGAGCCTCTTTCGTGCGCAATGGCGGAGGCGTGCCGCGTGTGGGTGCGTGGTGGTCCCGAAGAGGGCTTTCCGAGTTTCAGTTGCGACTGGAATGACGGGTCTGCTAGCCGGGAGGAATCTAGCCGGAAGCCTCACGGAAAACCAGGGTAACCCAGTCTTCTCTGGGCGCCCGGTTCACCACTTGAAACCCCAGCGCTCCCAGGGAATCCTCAACTTCGGAGGCCTGGGTTTGCAAAAACCCCGATGCGACCAGGGACCCTCCCGGTTTCAAGACCGGCGCCAGGAAGGGAGCCCTTTCGCAGACTGCTCGCTGGGATATGTTGGCTACCGCAATGTCGAATTGGCCGGGCTTGGCCAGTGGATGGGGTATGGAGCCCAGGGCCAAGGACACCCTACGCTGGATGCGCGCGCGTCGGAAATTCTGTCTGGCGGCTCGAATCGCCTGCGGGTCGATGTCCAGCGCAACCGCCCGGTCCGCTCCCAGTGTCAATGCAGTCACGCTGAGGATTCCCGAACCGGTGCCCAGGTCCAGAACCGTCATGCCTGGTTCAACCAGTTCCTCCAGGGCTTCGAGGCAACCATAGGTTGTCGGATGGAACCCGGTGCCGAAGGCCATGCCCGGGTCCATTTCTATGACCACCTGCCCCGGCTCCGGCGTGTGTTCGACCCAGGAGGGCTTGATTACTATGCGCTTGCCTACTTCCAGCAGAGAGAAGTGAGATTTCCAGGCGTTTTCCCAGTCATCGCCGCCCTCCAGCGGTGTGTAAGTCAACTGCCCTATGTCTTCCAGGGCGTTGATCAATTTGACTCCGACTTCAATCCTCGCCAACCGCTGCTTGGAGGTCGTGGTCAAATAGGTTCTCAGGATCACATGCTCCGGCCCCGATGGTTCCATGGCCAGGCCATGACCGTAGCGGGAGAATAGGTAGGAGATGGTTCTACGTACTCGTGGGGGGCTTTGATGCTGATTTCTTGCCAGGTCACTGGTCTCCTGTGCAATAAAAGACCCGGCCCCTGGAGGCTTGCGGGCCGGGTGTAGTGTTCCGGGAGGCGCCGGGATGATGCTGGACGGGTGGTTCGTTCGACCGTTTGTTCATGGAATTGGAGGGTCTAACCGAATGACTCTTTAATCCGGCCGATGAAGCCCTTTTCTTTGCGCGATCCGGTGTTCTCCGACCCATCGGTGGAATCCCCTTCCGCTCCATCGGTGGTAGGTTGAGCCTCTCCGTTGGGCGAGGAGCCGTTGGCGCCGGGATTGGGAATCTCGTCGGACTCGTCGCTCACGACCCCATCTGAGTTGCCCATGGTCCGGGCAAATTCCTCCAGCAGGGCGCGTTGACGGGCATTTAGTTTGCTGGGGACAGTCAAGTTAGTTAAGACACGCAGGTCGCCGCGCCGGTTCACGTGAAGATGAGGAACCCCCTTGCCGGAAATACGAAACTCTTGCCCCGGTTGGGTGCCGGGTGGGAACTTCAGCAGGTGGTCCTCTCCGTCCAAAGTGGGGATGGACTTGGCGCCGCCGAGCGAGGCCTCTGCCAGGTTGAGAGACATAACATAAACCAGGTCGTTGCCGTCCCTCTCAAACAGTTCGTGGGGCCGGACCGCTAGCGAAACGTACAGGTTCCCTGCGGGACCCCCGTTGCTTCCCATGTCGCCTTCGTTGGTCAGGCGTACCTGCATACCGTGTTCGACGCCGGCCGGAATCTTGACCGCAATTTTGCGCTGGCGACGCTGCATCCCAGAAGCCCGGCAATCGGAACAAGGCTTTTCAAAGGTCTTGCCGGATCCCTGACAGGAGGTACAAGTTGTGATTTGCGCAAACTGGCCGAAAACGCTGCGTTGAGTTCGGGTCACCTGCCCGCTGCCACGGCAGGTGGCGCAGTTGTTTACCGCGGTTCCCGGCTCGTTGCCGGCCCCGGAACACTTTTCACACCGTTCCAAGCGGCCGACGTCCACTTCCCGCTCAGCGCCGAACACCGATTCCGCAAAGGTGAGCACCACGCGGCTTTCCAGGTCACCGCCCCGCTGGGCTTGGCGGGTCCTGCGCCCGGAGCCGTCCCCGAAAAAGGAGTCGAAGATATCGCCGAATCCCCCGAATCCATCGAAACCCTCAAAGGGGCGGTCAAACCCCCCGTTTCCATTGACGCCGGCATGGCCGTAGGCGTCGTATTGGGCCCGTTTCTTCGAGTCGGACAGTACCTGGTAGGCTTCGTTGATTTCCTTGAACTGTTCTTCAGCTCCGGGGTTTTTGTTCCGGTCCGGGTGAAATTCCAAGGCCTGCTTGCGGAATGCCTTGCGAATCTCTTCGCCATTGACGTTTCTGGAAACGCCCAGAACCTCGTAGTAGTCCCTGGTGGGCATGCGAAATCACCTTTGGGGTGTTGGCCGGCACAAATAGGTATTCTCCACGATTATAGAGCAGCAGGTCAGAACGCTCAATACCGGTTGTGTCCCGTCTATCACGTCCCAATGATTGGAGGGATGATTCGCCGCTACATCCGAGGTTTGGACAACCGCTCCAATGGTGCAATTGATCGGTTGGAACGGCCCGGACGAGTGGCGCTGAGACAGGGCTCGCAGGCGTAAAATGCTCGTTCCACGGACGGTGCGGCCAGGGCTGCGGCGGCCACCACTCTCCTTGACACCCCTAACCCTTGTCGCTACGATGGAAAACAGAGAGATAGGCTCTCCCAAGGCGAATTGTGACGGAAAGGAAGAGGTGTTGGTTTGGAAATAGTTCTCCTCGTAATCCTAGCCGTCCTAGCGGTCGCAGGGATCGGGGTAGCAACCTGGCAATACATCAAAAACAAAGCTGATGGAACCCGGCTGGAGGACGCCAGCCAACAAGCTAGAGTGGTAATCAACGAAGCTGAAGAGGAGAAGCGAGAGCTACTACTGGCCGCTCAAGAAGAGGTCCTGAGGACGCGGACTGCCGCGGAGCGCGAGGTTCAGGAGCAACGCCAAGAGGTAACCCGCTTGGAAGAGCGTTTCCTGCAACGCGAAGAACAGGTGGACCGACGGGCCGAGCGGTTGGAGAAGCAACAGCAGACCCTAGGCGAAAAAGAACAAGAGGTGCTGAAATCGTTGGAGGAGGCTGCCGAGGCGAAAGTCAAGCAGCTTCAGGCGCTGGAGCAGATTGCCGGACTGACCGTACACGACGCCCACCAATTGGTGATGAAACAGGGCGAGGAAGAAGCCCAGCACGACCTGGCGCGTCGCTACTACGAGTTGGAGAAGGAGTTCAAAGAGCGCGCCGACGAAAACGCACGCAGGATCGTCACTCTAGCCATAAACCGTCTTGCTACCGACGTTGTCTCTGAAGTCACCACCTCGGTGGTGCCCCTGCCAAGCGATGAGATGAAAGGCCGTCTCATCGGCCGCGAAGGGCGCAATATTAGAACCCTGGAATCCCTGACCGGGGTGGATGTCATTGTGGATGACACTCCGGAAGTGGTCACCATATCCTGTTTCGACCCGATACGGCGGGAAGTCGCCAAGCTGGCCCTAGAAAAGCTGGTTGCCGACGGGCGCATCCAGCCGGCCCGGATAGAAGAAATGGTCAACCGGGCCCAGGAGGATGTCAACCAGATCATCTGGAAAGCCGGCGAACAAGCTACCTTTGAAGTTGGCGTCAGCGGGCTGGACCAGGACCTGATCCGCCTGCTCGGTCAGCTAAAGTATCGGTACAGCTATGGAGAGAATGTCCTCAAACACTCCGTAGAGGTAGCGTTGCTCTCCGGAATGCTGGCCGCTGAGGCCGGCGCCAACGAGCAGGTCGCCAAGGTTGGCGGGTTGTTGCACGACATCGGCAAAGCCGTAACCCATGAGGTGCCGGGACCCCACGCCGAGATCGGTGCGGAAATTGCCAAGAAACACGGCATCAACTATGTCTCATACCGGGGCATCCTGGAGCACCACAGCGATGAGCATGAGACCATAGAGTCCTTTCTCATCGCCTCGGCTGACGCTATCAGTGCGTCCCGCCCCGGCGCAAGGAAAGAGTCCCTGGAGCTCTACGTCAAGCGGTTGCAGGACTTGGAGCGCGTCGCAACGGGCTTTGACGGTGTGGACAAAGCGTTTGCCATTCAAGCCGGACGCGAGGTTCGTGTGATGGTTAAACCCAATGACCTGGACGATGTGGCGTCAGCTTCCTTGGCCCGAAACATTGCCCGTAAAGTGACCGAGGACCTGGTTTTCCCGGGACAGATTAAAGTCACGGTCATACGTGAGACCCGCAACGTGGAAATAGCCAAGTAACCCATTGGCATAAGTAACCCACTGGCACAAACAACCCATGGGCAGTAGTTGCTCTGGGGAACCAAGAGTTTCAGGCTTCGCGCCGTGTCCCATCGGGACAATGACCATCAGAGTTGGTAGGAGGGGGCCCAATGCCGGGACCGACCGGATAGCGGCCCCCTTCGCCGTATGGCCGGGAGTAACGATTTTTGCGCATATTGATGATCGGTGACATTATTGGTCAACCGGGTCGCAAAGCGGTGCGCGCCCTGTTACCGGAGTTGAAGCAGGAGCTTCAAATTGATCTGGTCATTGCCAACGGGGAGAATACCGCCGGCGGGTTCGGAATCACCCAGGACACCGCCTACCAGTTGTTGGAGAGCGGCGTAGACATTTTAACCTCGGGCAACCACATATGGGACCAGAAAGAAATCATCCCATACATGGACGAGGGTCTGCCCCTGATCCGGCCTGCCAACTACCCGGATGCACCGGGGCGGGGCTACTGGATTGAAGGGGATGTCATGGTCCTGAACCTGATGGGCCGCGTGTTTATGCCAACCCTGGATTGCCCTTTTCACACCGCCACCCGCATCTTGGATGAGGTCCGCCAGACCGGAGCGCCCAAGGTCATCATTGTGGATTTCCACGCGGAAGCCACTTCCGAGAAGCAGGCTATGGGGTGGTACCTGGATGGTCGGGTCAGCGCGGTACTGGGAACCCACACCCACGTCGGAACTGTGGACACCCGGGTCCTCCCCAGGGGGACCGCTTACCTGACGGACGTGGGTATGACCGGACCGATGGACTCGGTGATCGGCAGCGACGTCAACGCGGTGCTGGAGCGATTTTTGACGGGGATGCCGCAGCGATTGACCGTCGCCGGCGGCCCAGTAGTCCTGAATTCGGCTATGGTGGACGTGGATGTGGAGTCCGGAAAAGCTATGGACGTGGTCCGGGTAGACAGGGTGTTCAACTAAAATGGCAGCCACAGTTGACCTTCATCTGCATACGACGGCGTCCGATGGGCGGCTGTCTCCCACCGAGTTGGTCCGCATGCTGGCCGACCAAGGCCTGAAAACCGTGGCTATATCCGACCACGACACTACCGACGGCTTGGCAGAGGCGTATCAGGCCGCCCGGGAGTTCCCGGGAATGCGCATTATTCCAGGCATCGAACTCAGCGCGGATGTCCTGGATGACGACGCGCATATCTTGGGCTATTTTTTGGACTACCAGGATACTTCGTTTCAGCAAGTCCTTTCGGAATTCCGTTTCGGTCGCATCGGCCGGGGCAAAGCTATGGTGGAAAAGCTGGCCGAGTACGGGCTCAACGTGTCCTGGGAACGAGTCCAGGAGATTGCCGGCGACGGGTCCGTAGGGCGGCCGCACATCGCATTGGCCCTGGTGGAGCAAGGATATTTTCAAGAGCCCAAGGACGCCTTTGAAGAGTATCTGGGCAACAACGGCCTGGCTTACGTGGACCGGCAAAAGAAGGACGCCAGGGAAAGCATCGATCTGATTTCCTCGGTTGGCGGCGTGGCAGTCCTGGCCCACCCGACTTATCTGAAAAACATGGAAGCTACCGTTGCGGAGTTGAAGGAGCTGGGGCTGGCGGGCCTGGAAGTCCACTACGGTCAATACCCCCCGGAAACGGTGCTTGAGTTGGCAGTCCTGGCCAGGCGGTATGACTTGATACCCACCGGCGGCAGCGACTTCCACGGGCTGGGCAACACTGGCGAGGCGCTACCGGGATTGGTGGGGCCGCCTATGGAGTCTGTTGACCTGCTGGAAGATGCTGCGAGCAAAGTGGCGAGGAGTCACTAGAGCGCCGACTGCCCGACCGGCCCATGACCCATGGAACTTTTCGGGATATATATCTTCGCTTATTTGGT
Source organism: Dehalococcoidia bacterium (assembly GCA_965226825.1). Classification (GTDB taxonomy): domain Bacteria; phylum Chloroflexota; class Dehalococcoidia; order Lucifugimonadales; family UBA3495; genus Io17-Chloro-G2. The sequence goes on along the minus strand of CBDDED010000002.1, from coordinate 297,022 downwards.
CGGGTCGCTGCCCACCGCCCATGTCCTCGCCAAACTGGTTAAAGGGGTGGACCTGCGCCGGGTTGGCAGCGGCAACGTCGGCGGGTCCAACCTGTACCAGATCGCCGGCGCAAAATGGTTTGGGTTTCTCCTGGTTTTCGACCTGTTGGTCAAGGGAGCAGCGCCTGTTTGGATAGGCCGGCATTTTCTGGGTTTAGGACAGTCACCCGAACTGCTGGTCGTGGTTCCGCTGCTGGCGGTCGCCGGCAACAACTGGTCCGTGTTCCTGGGGTTTCAGGGCGGCCGCGGCGTTGCTGTTGCACTTGGAACGTTGCTTGGCCTGTCCCCGTTGGTCTTGGCGGCATTCTTTCCGGTGGGGTTGGTGGGATGGGCGTTGACTCGTAACTCAGGCCTGTGGGTCCTGGTATCCCTGCTCCTCTTGCCGCTTTGGGCCTACCTGTCATCAGGCCCCCCGGCCTTGGTCTGGTTCACCGGCGCTCTGGCAGGAATGATGATTTTGAAGCGGATTTTGACCAATCAAATGGCGTTTCCTCAAGGTGTGCCGGTGCGGAGGGTGTTGGTCAACCGTTTGATATTGGACCGCGATACCCGCGACCGAGGATCCTGGGTCCACCGCACCAGCGGGGACTAAAGTCAAGAGGACCACACCGTTATGGAATCCTCACAACAAGACAGCCAGCAATCTTTAATGGGCTCCGAACCCGGAGGCTACCAACAGCCGCTGCATTGTTACTGGCATCCGGCCGTGGAGACCGGGCTTTCCTGCGGCAGGTGTGGCAAATCCATCTGTACCGGGTGCATGGTCCAAGCGCCGGTGGGCATTCGGTGTCGAGATTGCGGCATGACCGCACCCATCCCGACTTTCGAAGTGCCGCCGACCTACTACGCCAGAGCGGTTGGCGCCGGGGTGGCCTGTGCCATTGGGGGAGGCCTGTTGTGGTTTGTGGCGAACATCATCTTCGCCCGCATCCCGTTCCTGCCCTCATTGGTGGCCATCGGCATCGGCTACGGGACGGGCGAGCTAATCAGCCTGGCAGTTAACCGCAAGCGGGGCACAGGGCTCGCGGTTATCGCCGGCGCCTCGGTGGTGATGGCCCTTCTGATCGGCTGGCAGTTCTTGGGCTACGGGTTAAACATCTGGGGGCTGCTCTTTTTAGCCATCGGGGTCTATGCCGCCGTCCAGCGGGTGAGGTAGTTCTGTCCAAACTTCTCGAATGGTTTGGCCGATGAGTTCACTCTCAAATCCCCGCCGTTCCAGGTATCCCCAGATCCGCCGGCGCAACTTGGCGTAGTCAGTCCGGTCTTTGATCCGGTGCTTGGCCAACCAGATTTGAGCGGCTTGACGGGCGTTGGCGACGGCGTCGTACCCCTCCAGCGCCTGCTCAGCGACCTCGGGAGTAATTCCTAACTCCAGCAATTCCCGCCTTATTTGGCCCTCTCCGCTGGGGCGCCTTCGCTCTCGCCATTCGCGCCAGTCCCGCGCAAATGCCGCGTCGTTGACCAATCCGCTCTCCTCCAGCCAACGGAGAACCAGGCCCACGACTTCGCCGGAGAATCGACCCTCCAGGTGGCGCCGGACTTCTTCAACGGTACGGTGCCGGTGGGTCAAATATGTCAGCGCTGCCTTCTTGGCCAGGCCGACGGTGGACAAGCCGGAAGCCTGTTGTGGTCCCGGCTTGTTAGCAAACGAATCAAACGACAATTCGTCTGGCTGGGATGGAATGCCTGCGGTCAGAGGATTGCCCACGACCACTATGCTAGGCCTTCCGATTCGGCGGACGGTGACTGGAGCAGGATTCCTTCGGGGGCGACACCGTTGGTCGAGCCGACGCCGGCGACCGGTTGATCGGGAGAAGCGGCCTGTGCCCTTACCCGGGCTTCTATGGAGTCGGCAATCTCGGGATGTTGAAGCAAAAACTCTTTGGAGTTTTCACGGCCTTGCCCCAAACGGGTCTCCCCGTAGGAGTAAAACGCCCCGGCCTTCTTGACGATGCCCTGATTTGACCCCAACTCCAGGAGGTCGCCCACTTTGCTGATGCCTTGGTTGAACATGATGTCAAACTCGGCTACGCGGAATGGGGCAGCCACCTTGTTCTTGACCACTCGCGCCCTTACCCGGTTGCCGATGATCTCCGAGCCCTGCTTGATGGATTCGATCCGGCGCAGGTCGATACGGACTGAGCTGTAGAATTTAAGGGCCCTCCCGCCGGGGGTCACTTCCGGGTTGCCGTATGTCACTCCTATTTTCTCCCGGAGTTGGTTGATGAACACCACTGCGGTGCGGGACCGGTGAATCGCCGAGGTGAGCTTGCGCAGGGCCTGGGACATGATGCGGGCCTGCAGGCCTACGTGGGTGTCACCCATGTCGCCTTCGATCTCTGCCTGGGGAACCAGAGCGGCCACGCTATCCAACACCACCGTGTCCACTGCCCCGCTGCGCACCAGTTGCTCGGTGATGTCCAAAGCCTGCTCGGCGCTGTCGGGCTGCGCGATCAGGAGTTCCTCCAGGCGCAAGCCGCAGTTTCCGGCATAGGCAGGGTCCATGGCGTGTTCAACATCCACATATGCCGCTGTTCCGCCCAGCTTTTGGGTTTCGGCCATCAAATGGATGGCTAGTGTGGACTTGCCCGATGATTCGGCCCCAAAAACCTCGGTTACCCGACCTCGGGGAAACCCCCCAATACCCAGGGCAACGTCCAAAGCCAGCGAACCGCTGGGAATGGATTCCGTGGTGAGTTGGTTGCCCATCTCCCCCAGTCGCATCACCGCGCCTTTGCCGTGGTCCTTCTCTATGCGCCCTAGGGCAACTTCCAGCGCGGCTTGTTTATCGTTCTCCACTCCCATCCTCTTTCCCCCTTGTGTACCCGTTTGGCCTTCGGCGGCATACTACCATACAGGTCTTTTCTGGAACAACGGCCAGTTGTCAGCGCTACAAATAGGCAGTGCGAAACTTCTGTTTGTCCGGTCGTCGGGTACTCTTGGAGCCAACTGGCTCCGGGCTAAAAGTCTCAATATCCGCCCTTGAACCCGATAGTAATCGACCCGTTTTCCACGATAACCGGCGTAATGCGCTCACCCTTCGTCATTTCTAAAAGGTCTGGAATCCTGTCCGGCTCTTTGGAAAGGTCAATCTCCAAGTATTCTACCTTTCGTTGGCGGAAATCCATCTTGGCCGCGGCAGAAAATGCGCAGTCTGGGTGAGTGTAGACCACCGTGGTTGGTTGAGCGGATTGCGTCAATTGAACCCCCAATGAGTCGGCGCCCGGGCCAGAGTGCCGCAGCGCCGTTGGACTCGCGTTACCTTGGCTTCATCATTGTAAAGTGACGTAGTGGGTGATTCAACCAAAGGAACCATTACGGCAATGCAACGGTATTTTAATGCCCTGCCACAGCGGCCGAAGAATTTTCTTTGTAGGGACTGGGGCAGGGCATTGACCAGGGTGCTGTGGCTGTCGGATTCCCGAACTATCGGAATGACAGAATGTGTGTGTCCGAATGGGTACCGGCAAGGCTGATTGGCCGTTAGCCGTGGTATGCTTGATAGCTATGAATGATCAACAGGAATGTTTCACCCGGTTGGAGCAACTTCTCACGGATAACTCCGTGGGATTGGAGCGGTTGACGCAACGTCCCAGAGGCAACCGGATACCTCAGGTCCAACGGGACCTGATACAAGAGGAATTGGCTAAATTGGAGGCCGGCGGCGTGGCTCCGGCCGACTTGGTTTTCGCCAATGGGTGTTTCGCTGTCGGCCGGCACCGTGACGCAATTGCGGTTTATGATCAACTGCTGGAAACCGATCCTGCGAATGCGGCTGCCAGGTTCAACGCAGGTCTGGCCTATCTCCGGCTTAGGGAGCCAACCGACGCCGTCAGGGAGTTCTCGCTTCTGTTGCGCCTGGACCCGGCGATAGCCGAGGCATGGTACCAACGGGGCAACGCCTATGACGACTTGGGGGAAGGAGAACTGGCCCTGGCCGATTACGGGCAGGCGGCGGACCTGAACCGGGACTATCTGCAAGCCTACTACAACCGGGGTATAGTGCTGGCCCGGCTCAACCGCCATGACGAGGCGGTTGCTGATTTTGACCGGGCCATTGACCTGCATCCAACCCTTTCCAACGCGCATCTGAACCGGGGGGCTTCGTTGGACGAGTTAAGTCGGAGTCAGGAAGCCATTGATGCCTACACCGAGGCCATCAGGTCCAACCCCGAAAACGCCAACGCCTTTTTCAACCGGGCCAGGACCCACTACTACTTGGGACACATTCAGGAAACCATTGCCGACTATTCCGACGCTATTGATCTGGTTCCCGACGATGCGGAGGCATTCAACAACCGGGGTCTGGCTTTTGATGCTGCAGGGGAATACACCCGGGCGGTCGCCGATTACGGACAGGCAATGGACTTGCACCCCGGTTTTGCCGAGGCGTTGAGCAACCGGGGCGCCGCGCTGGAGGCGCTCGACGACCTAAATCGGGCCCTGGACGACTACCGGGAGGCTTTGAGATTGGCGCCCAAATTTGCGGCGGCGCACTACAACGTCGCCCGGGTTCTTGCCAAGAACGGCGAGTTGGAGCAATGCCTGGGACACCTGGAACAAGCGGTGACGATCGAGCCGGGACTTAGGGACGAGGCCGCCCGGGACGATAACCTGGGGTGGGTCATTAAACTCGGCAGGCTTCGGGACCGGAAGGGCGGCGCTGCTCCCGATTAGCAACCTGGGCCAACCGGATTGGAGAAAGTTCTTTCGCCAACCCGCCTGCCATTTCAATGACGGGTATGAAGGGTTTCAAGAGTGAGGTGGGTTCTGGGTTGAACGATCTGTTAAGGCTTTTCCGAGGCGGAGCGCCCTAAAGCGGGGTCTTCCTCCAAGTCCAGGTCCAAATCTAACCCCATGGGATTGGTGGACTCTGCTGAATCCCTGCTCCGGTGTTGGTCTCCTATCAGGCTGCGGAGCGTGACCAGGGACCCCAGTCCCACCAGGCCGAGTATTACGGCGCGGTCTGCGTGGTAGTAGAAGCTTAAGGCTAAGATCGTTCCCAACCCAACGGTCATTGCCGTGGCCGACCTTCGCTCCAAACGCCTGACCAGCACAATCACCGCAGTTCCCACGGCCAAGCCCATAAGGGCGATTGGCGGGTTAACTGTGAGGAAAAGGCCGAGGATGGTTGCCATCCCGTCGCCGCCTTTGAACCCGGCGAAGATCGATTTCCAGTGGCCGAGAATGGCGGCGGCGCAGGCCACGAGGACCAGCGGCCCGGAAAGACCCAGCCAAGATGCCACCGATACTGCCGCCACTCCTTTGGACACGTCTCCGAGGAAGACCACGACCCCGGTGCGCCGTCCCAGGTTCCAAAAGACATTGGCGGTCCCGGCGGTCCTGCTGCCGGTGGTGAAGATATCCACGCCCTTGAGCCATCCCGCGATTTTTGCGCACGGGATCGACCCAAGCAGGTATCCAGCCAAAACGGCGGCTAAAACTCTTTCTATTGCGAATGTGTCAAACGGCATCGTCGGTCCAGATCCGCGTCCAAGGGCTACTCCTGGGTGACCCACGACCCGTTGTTGCGCGGAGAGATTGCGTCAAAAATCGCGCCGCGGTCACCCCGAGAAAGCGGCGTCATGCACAATATGAATATAACATGCCGCGACTAACTGGAATAGGTTAATCGGGAGGCCAGGAAGGGTTTTATTATTGCCTTTCTCACCGCAGCGAGAATCCAGACCCTGGTTGGCGGGCATAATGTTGGTGAGGGCAGAAGTGTCTCGCGTTCGCGCGAACTTGGCAGTGTTTGAAATTTTCTGGACTCCCTATATGGTCGCAATCGCGGGGAACAATCAAAAAACCTGGCGATCCAAGTGGCGTGTGGCGGCCCTTGGCAATTGTGCCGGTAGTGGCGAGCGGTTACTGTCCGTGCTTTTGCCCGACAAATACCCAGTATCCCAGCTTCCGTTCTGCCACCAGGGTCCGCAACCGTTGGATTAACCCCGGCACCCGTTGCAACCAGTCGTCGTCGGCGTTGGCCAGCGGAGCAATTGACTGCCAGGCGGCAACGAATCCCAGCTTGGCCTCCACGGCGTTCAATATATCGACCAATCGGGCCGACGCATCTTCACGGTGGGTGATTGTCAGGCCTCCCCGCTCCAGTAGCTGAACGTATCCCGGCACATTCAATGCTTGGGCCAGGCAGAGCACCTGCCCCAGGTGACCCTCCAGTTCCTCGGGCAGCGTTCCCGGCTCAACCGCAACATCACTCATCCCGAAATTCGCCCCGGGTTTCATAACTCGGACAGCCTCGGACACCGCCGCCGCCTTGTTGCCGAACAGGCTCATGGAGCACTCGCAGATGACGCCGTCAAAACAGTCCCCGGCCAGTGGCGTCCGTTCCGCGTCGCCGCGCAGGAAAAAAGCGCGCGGCGCAGCCGGGGGTCCCACCGCGGCGGCGCGGGCTGATGCTACTGCTTCCCCGCCGAACTCAACGCCCACGACGTTGCAGTGGAAGACCCTAGAAAGCGCCATGGCGCTGGTCCCCTGGGCGCTGGCCAGGTCCAGGACCCAGTCGCCTTGGTCAATGCCCATAAGGCGGCCCAACTGGTTGGTCAAGCCCAACCCGCCGGGATGCGGCGGGTCGCCCAGGATTTGGAGGGCCATGGGGGACTGGTACATGTCCGCGCAGCAGGCTTTGGCCAGGGCGTAATCTTTGTCTGTCATTGCGGTCTTTCTCGCTGCGGCCCCCGGATGGCCCGGCGGCAGTCCCCGGCGCCCGCGGTGTTAGGTTGACCCGGTAGGAGCAGAGAACTCCGGGCTAAGCTTTCCCGGCTATCCCCAGCGGCTGGCTCATTTGCTCCCGGATGGTTTCCCGGTACCCCACTGAATTGTAAGCGCAAAACGGAATGACCCGCCCATCGGGGACCAGAATTCCCACGCAGCATTTCATAACCTGCTTTACGTTGAATGTATAGGGGTCCAGGAAGTCTTTGATGGCGATCTGGAAGATGTGGTCTTTGAGGTGGGCCGGCCCGAAGCCCGTTTCCAGGCCGGGCCCGCAGGCGCACTGGAATTGGTCTGCGGTTTTTTCCGTTCCGGCCACCGCCGATGCCGACCACAGCCCCTCTAAAGCCTCTTTGATAACCGCAGCGTTGGGTGTCTTGGGCAGGGCCCGGTTGGTGATGTAGTCCAGGTATTCCTCCAGGTCCAACATCCGGGGCAACGGCGTTGTGGTTTCCCCGTCCACGTACACGTAGGAGTTGACCTGGCAAGTGGGGAAACAGCAGGGCACCGGCACAAAATCTTCCAGCACGAAGCGTCCCTTGGTCTGCTCCACGATTCCGTGGATGACGTCGGGTATTGTGACGCGCTGCATCGGGTCGAAGTCTATGTGCCGGCCCACGTGGGTCACCGGCTGAAACACGGCGCCCCGTACCGCAGGATGGTCCAACCCGAACTCCAGCAAGGCCCCAACTTCGTCGACGTTAACCTCATGCTCGATAGCAGCCACAATTACAGCGTCCAGACCCGCCTGCTGCAACCGGTCCAGGGCTTTCAGCTTGGTATCCAGCAAGTCCTCGCCCCGGATGGTCCGGTAGGTTTCCCGCCGTAGGCCGTCGAATTGAAAGTAAATGACCGGTTTTAACCTGGCCAGAGACTCCAGGAATTTATCGTCCCGGGCGATGCGGACCCCGTTGGTGTTCACCATGACCTGCCGGACTCCACGATCTTGGGCCGCCTGGATCATGTCCAGAAGTTGCGGGTGAATTGTCGGCTCTCCCCCGCTGAACTGGATCACCTCGGGATCACCCTCAATTTCAATGAACCGGTCCAGCATGCCTTCAGCCTGCGCCAGGGTGATGCTGAAACCAATTCCCGCGTTGGCGAAACACACGGGGCAATTGAGGTTGCAGGCGGTGTTGACCTCGATGATGCCCAGGCAGATGTGCTGCTTGTGCTCCGGGCAAAGCCCGCAATCGAGGGGGCACCCGTCTTTGACCTCGGTGCTGAATTCCAACGGGATTGTCCCAGGTTTGTTGAATTTTATTGAATTGACGTACATTTCGGCGTCGGAGCTGATTATGCCCTCGAACCAGCCGTGGGTCGGGCACCGTTTACGCATGTAAACTTTGTTTTGGCGAATGATGATCTGTGCGTCAATTACGCCCTTGCATTCAGGGCAAATGCTGCGGGTTAAATCATGAAACACAAAATCCGCGTCCTGTTTGATCCTCGGTCCTGTTGGTCGGTCGTCCGCCCCTGGTTGCGTCGTCGCCATGGTTACCCTCCCGGTTGTTCGACGGCAGGCCCGCAATCGCTGCCGGTCTGATTGCCGGTTCGAGTATACTTCAGGCGAAGCGTCCTTTGGGCGGTTTGAGACCATCCCTGGGCCAACTGCGGAGCCTGAAACGTCAGTCCAACATCGTTAGTCCAACATGGATGGTTAAGGATGGTTGACCTACCCAAGTCATTTCCCCAGTGATTCGAGGTGTAGAACATGGTGATTAGCGACACGGGCGACAGCGCCGGACTCCCCCTTTCGGGGATGGTAGTGCTGGATCTATCCCAGATTATGGCCGGTCCGGTATGCACGATGACGCTGGCCGACATGGGCGCTGACGTAATCAAGGTGGAGAAACCCCAGGGCGGCGACGACGCGCGCCGCATGGGGCCGCCCTTCATCCAAGGCTGGTCTGCCGGTTTCCTGGCGGTTAACCGCAACAAGCGGAGCCTGGCCATAGACCTCAGGAGTGAGCTGGGCCGGGAGGCGTTTCTCGAGCTGTTGGCCGGGGCCGACGTGGTGATCGAAAATTTCCGGCCGGGGGTGATGGCCCGCCTGGGCTTGGACTATCCCAGCCTTGTGGCGCTGAGGCCCAGCCTGGTTTACTGCTCCATTTCTGGTTTTGGTGGTACCGGCCCCTATGCTTCCAGAGGAGGATTTGACCTGGTTGCCCAGGGGATGAGCGGGTTGATGAGCATTACGGGTTATCCCGGCAGCCCGCCGGCGAAAGTGGGCGTGCCCATAACCGATATTTCCGCGGGTCTGATGGCGGCCAACGGAATTCTGTGCGCCTATATCCATGCCCTGAAAACGGGTGTGGGTCAACAGGTCGACACTTCCATCCTGGAAGCCGGCATTTCCTACACGGTGTGGGAGTCCTCGGTCTACTTTGCCGATGGTGAGGTGGCGGGACCCCTGGGGTCGGCCCACCGGTTGTCCGCTCCCTATCAGGCCTTCAAAACCTCCGACGGGTATCTAAACCTGGCCGCCCCGACACAGCCAACGTGGGAGAGCTTGTGCAAAGCTATTGGCATGGAGGAATTGGTTGACAGTCCGCTCTTCAAGACCCCCGCCGACCGAAAGGTGCGGGAAGTGGAGCTGGCCCAGTTGCTGGAGAGCGTATTCAATCAAAAACCCACCGACTACTGGCTGGACACCATGGAACAGGCCGGTGTGGTGGCCGGGCCGATTTATGATATTGGCCAGGTTTACCATGACCCACAGGTTCACGCCCGGCAGATGATGGTGGACGTGGAAGACCCGCAATTGGGAACATTACATAACATCGGTATTCCGGTTAAGCTTTCCGCCACCCCCGGCCGGATACGCACCCGCGCTCCTGCCCTCGGCGAGCATAGCCGGGAGGTCTTGCTGGATGCGGGCCTCACGGCAGAACGCGTCGAAAGCCTGGTGGAAACCGGTGTGGTCGGCGTACCTTCGCCCGACTCCAAGTAAAGCGTACGGCGGGCGAATCCGGTAACCCGAGGAGCAGCGGGGTAAGTAAATCAGCTGATGCCGGTTCGCGTGTACGTCTAACCTAGCCCATTTCAGTCGATTTGTGCCTAACGCCCCACAAGTCCTTGTGTCGGGCGTGCGAAGCGCCGCGGAAATGTCGGAATCCTCACTGCGCTAGAATTCCCCGCACAAAAAGCTGCTGCCTCAGGTACTCCATGCTGCGATTGCCCTTGATGGCGTTGCAGGTGTGGCACATCAGTTGAATGTTGCCGACGGAATCCAGACCACCCCTCGAGCGGGGCGTAATATGGTCTACGGTCAAGACGTGTAGGGGAAGCTCATGCTGGCATCCGGCGCAACGTCGCCGCTGTCTGGCGTACAAAAGCTCTTTATCGGATTGGGGATTGATGGGGCTGAACAGAGTAAGGTCGTTGCGTTTGGGAGGTGTATCGAGGGTCATGGGACTCCAATCCTCCCACCCTCGTTCACCGTTCTCAGCCAGGGGTATCTGTAGCTCCCGCCTCGCCCTGTCCCTGAGCACCTCAGCAGCCTGGGGAACTATGTCAATCCCAATCCACTCTCTGCCCAGCTTTTCGGCGGCGATGCAGGCCGTAGCGCAGCCGCAGAAAGGGTCCAGCACGAGATCGCCGGGATTGGACGACGCTTGAATGATACGCTCCAGTAGGGCAAGGGGCTTCTGGGTTTTCCACCCGGTTTGTTCTGTTGAGCGCGGCGTAACCGGGGGAATGTCGATCCAGAGATTTGAAGGGACCCGTCCGGGGTTGCTCTCCAGACAACGCTTCAGTCTCGGCATTCCGCCGCCGGCTGGATGGTGAATCAGTCCTGCCTCGTCCAGCGCGTCCAACCGCTCCAATGAACTAGCGATGCCGCAGTAGCCGGGAATTACATGCTGGTCAATCCAACCGGCATAATTCCCGTTAAATGGGATTGCCCAATGCCTGTTGATTTTGTTTGGGTCATGGCCCCGCCAAACCTGGCTGCTTTCGCCGGTCCGGAGCTCGGCGGCGGTCAGGTCTCCTGACTGATATGTCCCGCGCTCATCCTCATAGCGATAAAACCCGCTCACATAGTTTTCATCCAGCGGAACCCGAATGCCGGTGGTGTTTATCCTCGCTTGGGTACCGTAGAACAGTATATTGTCGCAGACATTGCCGAAGGTTCGGGAATCGTTGTGCGCCGACGTGCGTTGCCAGGTGATTTGCGCTTTATATGAACGTTCCCCGAACACGGCATCCATGAGGCCTTTGAGGTAGTGGGAAGCGTGAGGGTCACAATGGAGATAGACGCTTCCGGTTGACTTCACGACCCGGTGCAGTTCCAGCAGGCGGATGCTCATAAAGGTGAGATACCCTGCCATGCTCTCGCTGTGGGCTAACTTGGCGCCGTTGATGAGGTGGAACAAGGCCGGACGGCGGAGTTCAATTTCGTCGATCCACTCCTGCTTCATGTCATCAAGTGTCCAAACGTCGTCGAACTCGGCGCCCCTCGCTTCACTGTCCAAGGGCGAGGCGTAGACCTGGTCAGAGTTGAAGGGTGGGTCCAGGTAGATTAAGTCCACGCATTCCGAGTTGATGCCTCGGAGGATATCCAGATTGTCCCCGGTGAATATCGTGCGGCTGGGCACATTGATAGCATTAGGCATAGTTCAAGTTACTGGAGCCGTGCCCTGACGTCAGTGTGGATGGGTGGATGGACGGTGTGTAGTGTTGGAGAATATTGCAATGGTATTGTCGCCGGCCTAACGCTGTCAACGAAGCGGGTGTCAGCGGCGGCCGCGTTACATTAAAATGGGCGAAAACCCGACATGAAAGGCCGGCCACTCAACGGATGCGGGCCTCACGGCAGAACGCGTCGAAAGCCTGGTGGAAACCGGTGTGGTCTGCGTACCTTCGCCCGACTCCTAGTGAAGGATTTTGAAGGCGTATTCCGTAACCGGACCCGCTGCCAGCCAGGTTTATTCGGAATGAACAATGGCGTTCAGGGTTTGGCCGAGCGGGTCTCTGTTCGGCCGGGAAGGATGATTTGAACGTTTACCTCACTTCCGACGTTTTGTTGTGGCAGGCCCTGTTGTTGACCGCAATTTCCGGTCTGGTGGGGGTGCTGGGCGGCTTCGTGGGTTTGGCCCTGGGCACCATGCGACTGCCTGCCCTGTTGCTGATGGGAATTCCAGCGCCAAGCGCCGCCGGCGTCAATATCATGGTGAGCAGCCTGTCCGCACTGACCGGGTCCATTCGTCATCTGCGCGAGGGCCGGGTAAACCTCAAAATAGTGCTGATCATGGGAGTCCCGGCGTTTGTGGGGGCATTCATCGGCGGGTTCGGCAGCCGTTGGGCCCCCGAGGCTTTGTTGGTGTCATTGGCAGGGTTGCTGGTATTTTGGCAAGGCGTCGAGTTCCTGATCAGGGTGGTCCCGCGAGGCGGTTCAGGTTCCGCGCGAGAGAATCCTTGGGGTGGAACCCCCGCATTCACCGGCAACCGTATGGCTCTGGAGGCGGGCATTGGCTTAGCTGTGGGGCTCCTGGGGGGCGCGGTGGGTCTGATCCTGGGAAGCATCCGCCTGCCTGCTTTGATCCGCATTTTGCGGGTTGATCCCAGGATTGCCGCCGGGACCAACCTGTTCATTGGATTCGTGATGGGGTCAGTGGGTTGGATCGGCCACCTGGCCCAAGGGCACGTCAACTATCCCTTGCTGGCACTGATGGCGGCCAGCGCTATGGTTGGGAGCTACTACGGGGCTAAACTCACTGGGCGGGTAAGCCTGGACAAACTGATCGGTGTAACCGGCGTGGCGCTGCTGGTGGTGGGAGTCCTGTTGGTGTGGCAGGGATACCGTGTTTCGGGATTGTAGTGGTCGTCTTTGATGCGCTCGTTGCGCGCCTAACGGCCAACAAACTGCGGGGGCAATCTACCCATCACGCCAAGGGTGCCCCTGGGTGACCTTGAGGAAGTCGTCCACCAGGCTGGAGTTGCCGACGATAATGGACGGTGTACGTAGGTCAGCGGTGTTGTTACGACGGTCCACCACTATCCCGCCGGCTTCCTTGACCAGCAACAATCCTGAAGCGATGTCCCACGGGGATAGAGCGTGGTGGAAATACAGGTCAACACGGCCGGCGGCGGCGTAGGCGATTCCCAGGGCGGCCGACCCCATCAAACGGAGCGACTGCACGTTCGGCCAGACGCTACGCAGCATGTCCAGGGCCATCCCGGCTTTTTCGTCGACGTACCCCATGTCGAAGCAGAGGGACGCGTTCAATACTTCCGACGTGTCGGAGACGGAGATCGGGTCGTCGTTGAGCCGCGCCCCTTTCCCAGCCTGGGCGACGAAACTTTCCTCACGCACCGGGTCATAGGTGATGCCCAGGACAATGTCCCGGCCTTGGGCCAAGGCAACCACGGTGCAAAAGTGGGGTATTCCCATGGCGTAGTTGCGGGTGCCGTCCAACGGGTCCACGACCCAGGTGTAGCCGGAGTTGGATTCGATGGGCGCAGATTCCTCGGCCAGAACGCCAAAGTCGGGAAATTCGTCGCGTAGCAATTCCAACACGGCTTTCTCGGCGGACAGGTCAACGTCGGTTACTATGTCCGCCCGGCCTTTGAACCGGATGTCCTTGGCAGTGGCGAAGCGGTCCCGGATGATTTGGCCGGCCAACCCGGCGGCCTGTTGGGCGACTTCAAGGGCGGGGCGACCGCTGCGGGACAGGGGAAGTTCGGGGGGTGATTGCGTCATGGTTTAGCCGTTCCCCCCTACAGACCCATCTTCTGGTAGACCTCTTGCATGGTCTCTTGGGCAATAGCGCTGGCGCGCTTGGCTCCGTCGTCCAACACTTCTTTGACGTAGCTGGGCCGTTGCTGGAATTCCCGCCGGCGTTCGCGAAGGGGTTCCAGGTAGGCGTTGACGTTGCCCGCCAGGTGCCTCTTGCAATCGACGCAACCCCTCTGGGCGGTGGTGCATTCGCTGTAAACCGCGCCGACTTCATGCGGCGAGCTGAAAGTCTTGTGCAACGAGTATATGTTGCAAACCTCGGGCCGTCCCGGGTCGGACCTGCGTTGCCGCTGCGGGTCGGTGAACGCTGACGCCAGGCGCCGTGTTGTGTCCTCCGGGGTTGCGGCCAACTCCAGGTGGTTGTCCAACGACTTGCTCATCTTTTGCTGGCCGTCCAAGCCCAGGATGAGCGGCGCCTCTGTGAGCTTGGCCTGGGGCTCGGGGAAAGTTTCGCCGTACCTGTTGTTGAATCGCCGGACGATTTCCCGGGCCAACTCCAAGTGAGGGACTTGGTCTTGACCCACCGGCACCGTGTCTGCCTTATAAAGAATGATGTCCGCCGTCTGAAGGACTGGGTAACCCACCAACCCGTAGTTGACGCTCTCTTCGGTCTCGTCCATCTGCCTGACCTTTTCCTTGAAGGTCGGGACCCGCAGCAGCCAGCCCAACGGCGTGACCATGCTTAACAGGGTATTCAGGGACATGACCTCGGGCACGTGGGATTGAACGAAGACAATGTGCCGTTCCGGGTCCACACCGGCCGCCAACCAGTCGAGCACCATGTCTTCTATGTTGGGTTGAATCGCAGCGGTGTCTTCGGGCGTTTCCACTGTGGTCAGCGCGTGGATGTCCACCGCGCAGTAGATGCAGCGATAATCCTGCTGAAGATCGACCCAGTTCTGCAACGCCCCCAGGTAATTGCCCAAGTGCAGGCGTCCGGTGGGGCGCATTCCGGAAAAAATCACGCCGCGGGGGCTGCCGGGGGACTCGCCAGTACTACTACCAGATGCAACGGGGTTAGACGCCATACTACGAGCCTTGTAGCGCAGGTTAATTTGGTGGGGATTCAGCCAACCCCGGGGTCAAACGTGAGGCGCCCGGCCATTCGGCCAAGACTCCCGGAAGTCTAGCACAAGGGTTATAGGCGAGCAAGAACAACGCGAAGCTAGCGCAAGGCCATACTGATGTCCATCCAGCCGAGCCGGTCCACTGCAATTCTCATCGCAGGGCCCACTCCGTCGTTATGAGGAAAATAGCCCATTTCCATTAATGACGGGTTGGTGGGTTGGGTCGGAAGCCGTTCCGCCCCCCGTAAGCCTGGGGCGGCGCCCGTGATAACGGGCTGGGATGGCACAGAGGGGACGATGTTAGGTTTGTAGAATAGGAACCACGACCGCGGCCACTATGCCGGCAATGACGGTTCCCCAGATACCGACACTTACCAATAGGACCATGCGGGTCTGATTGTGCATCTCGTTCCGCAGCCCGCCGATGGACTCATGCATCTCAGTACGTAGGGCAGCGTCCCCATTCTGTATGTCCGTGCGCAGTGCGGCGTCCCCGTTTTGCATCTCAACGCGCAGTGCGGCATCTCCATTCTGTATCTCAGCCCGCAGTGCGGCGTGTCCGTTCCGCATCTCGGTGCGCAAGGATTCCTGGCCCGCCTGGAGGGCGGTCAGCGTGTCGGCAATCTGCTCAATGATGCCTTCAAGCCTGCTGATGCGGTCAGAGTCGGCGGTCATAGCTGGCCCAGTCTACCACTTGGGCCCCGGCCCCGAACCCAACCCCAGTCATCACCATAACAATAGCCCATTTTCATAGTAATGATTGCCCGGGGAGTGGGTGGTAGTAGGGGGTGATCGACGGGTGATTGATGCGCCGGTGTTTACGGGTCGGTGTCTCCGGGCTCCAGGCGTTCGCCTAACTCGCTGAGGAACCGCTCGATTTCCGGCGAGAGGTTGGAAACCGCTGGGGACTCTTTCTTGGCGGCTTCTTCCGAATCCAACTGGGCGTCGTAGTGGGCTTCCATTTGTTGGATCAGTTCTCTCAGTTCCGCGTTGCGCTCCATGGTTGCGCTCAATTCACGGTATTGACGCTGGCCCCGGCGAATGGGCGCCAGGTCCGCCGGTATTTCCGGGTAGATCGAAGAAAGGGCCTCGATCATGCGTGAGGCTCCGGTGTAGTCTTCCTCCAGTTGGACGTACTGGGGCAGGTGCACCATGAAGTTGACGGACTCTATCTCCGACTGTTCAACGCCTTCTGAAAGCAGGTTCATGATGGTGGTGGGACCCTGGTAGGTGCTGCCGCGCAGGCGGAGGCGCGGCACCTCTTTGATCTGAGGCACGCCGCCAAGGTTGCCGGTGATTAGCAGGGGCCGGGTATGGGGTACGGCATCATACATTGCGCCGACCCGGCAATACCGTTTCACCCCAAAGTACTTCACCACTTCCAGGATGGAATCGGTGTAGTCCTCACCGTTGGAATGGGGTTCCAACAGGTGCAGGAACATGTAATCGGGCCCGTTTTCGGTCTGAGCGTAGCGCACGATGCTGTTGGGAACTTTTACCTCTCGCACTCCCTTGACCATCCTGATGGTAGGGCGATAGCGAGTGAAGTCGAAGAAGTTCCCTGGGCGCTCCAGCTTTCCAAGTTCCTTGGAGCCAAGGTAGCGCTCCAGCCGGTTCAGCGTCAATGTTCCAACGCTTCCCACGTCAACCCATGGCCGTACCATGGCGAAAACGTGGGGATCCCTCAACTCGGGAACGGGTTCGTGAATCTCGAAAGCGCCGATTTTCATGGCCCAATACTGCCAGAAAAAGGGGAATATTTCAACCCCCGCGCCATTCGGGACACAATACCGGCCGTGGGAGTTCGGGTGTTCATTCTCACAAGAACGGGTGATTTCCATAGTCTTACTTGGCCTGGGCAAGGCCTCCCTTCATTCTCGTCGCAACGGTAGTCCAGAGGCGGGCGTTGTGGCGGGAATCGCCGCGGACGGACAAGGAAAAGACCCTGGGCCGCTCGATTGATGCGGTCCGCCATGTGTTAGACTCAGCCGAGACAGCCCGGCCCGTCCCTGTACCCTTCCTCGAATTCCCGCAACTAGGAATAAGGTTGAAGAAAAGTAGGTAGTCCCACGGTCCCCGAAGGGAATTGCCGCCCCGGTATTCCGGCACGGGTTCATAGAATGGTATGTCCGAAGTAGAAGGTCCAGCGCTCCCGGTCAGAGTTCCAGAGTCATCGCTGGGGCAGCTGCTTAACACCCTGCGCTACGCGGATTTCCGAGTGCTCTGGGTGTCGACCTTGGCCAACCAGATCGGACAAGGGATGCAGCAGGTCGTTCTGGGTTGGCTCGTGTTCGAAATGACCGAGTCCGCCGCCATGGTGGGGGTGGTCTTCGCTTTGCGCTCGGCTCCCAACCTGATCGTTGGATTCGTCGCCGGGTCCATGTCCGACCGGCTTGACCGGAGATCCATCATGCGCGGGTCGCTGTTGGGCATGGTGACGCTGGCTGCTGGTGTTGCGGTTGCTGTGTTCACCGGAACGATTGCCGTGTGGCTGCTGATGTTGGCGGCGTTCCTTATGGGAGTCTTCCACACCTTTTATATGAGCTCGCGGATGGTGTACGTCTACGACCTTGTCGGCAGCGGCGCCGCAATGCAAGGCATAGCTATCATTTCCCTGGCCCAACGGCTCGGCGGAGTGTTTGGAGCATTGCTCGCCGGCGGAGCAATTCAATGGTGGGGACCGGGAACAACTTTCACGGTTATGGGATGCGGTTACGCTGTAGGCGGGTTGGCCTTGCTGTGGCTCCGAGAGGCCGGGGAGTCGGCACCGTTGGAGCGCGAGTCCGTACGGGAAAACATAGTCAACTACTTCACTCAACTTCGTTCTAACCGGACAATGCTGATTCTGATTGTGACCACCGGCGCTGGGGAGTTGTTTGGGTTCTCCCACCAGGTAATGCTGCCGGTGCTGGCCAAGGAAGTCCTGCGCGTCGGTGCCTTAGGTCTGGGGGTACTCACTGCTTTCCGTTTCCTTGGCGGTACGTTGGGGGTGCTGGCAATGGCGGCCCTCGGCGAAGTGCGCCGGCGCGGACCAACGCTATTGGTGGTGTTGTTCTTGTTCGGTGTGGGCCAGGTGCTTTTGTCCCAGGCCAGTGTAATGTGGACCGCATTGGTGTTCGTGGCCTTGATAAACTCAATGGCTTCAGCCGCCGACATCCTTCACCAGGGCATGCTGCAATTCAGCGTGACCAACCAGCAACGGGGGCGCGCCATGGGCTCGTGGCTGGTGGCCACCGGCGTCGGCCCGGCCGGCCAGGTGGAGATCGGCTTCCTGGCCGGAGCCACCAGCCCGAAAATCGCCCTGTTGGCCCACGGCATCATTCTCGCAAGCCTGGCCGTAGTCTTGGGGCTGCTTTCGCCCCGTCTGCGAAGGATGTAATCCCGGGACAGAGGAATTCTGCGGAACGGGGAGCCGGAAATGCTCCGAGTTAAACCCCGGAGCATTTGGTCACCCTCCGTTACCGTCAATAGGAAATGCTACGGTATCTCTGGCCTTCCGGCGGGCAGAAACGAGTAAGTGCTTAACTCTGTTGGAGCATGGTGTCCACTGAACCCAGTCCCTCCAGGGCCAGGCCGTACCCCAGTATGTCGTGCATTTGCCGCTTGACCAACTGGGTAATCAAGACCCGGGTGTAACGAAGCACCAGGGGCGACTCCTGCACCAGTTGCTCGGCCAAGGCCCAAGCTCTGGGGAGCAAGTCGTCTTTCGGCAAGAGCTCGCTCACCAGGCCCAGTGCCAATGCCTCCTCCGCATGTATGGTCTGCCCGGTGAGCAGAAAGTATCTGCCGCGGTTGAGGCCCAGCAATAGGGGCATTATCACGTGCATCCCGTCACCGGGGATTAAGCCGTTGGTGAAGTGTCCGGAGTCCTGAAAGGCCACGTCCTCGGATCCAAGCACAATGTCGCACAACAGGGGCAACTCCGAGTGTCGCAGCGCCGGCCCGTTGATGGCGCTGATCATCGGGACTTCGATATCCAGCAAGTTCCCCAAAAGGTGCTTCCCTTCCCAGTAGGTCTTGTCCCACTGTTGGGGCGTCCTCTTGGGACGGGATTGCCGGGTGCCGGGCGGTCCGGAAAACGCGTCGCCGGTGCCGGTCATTATCACCACCTTGTTTTCCGGGTCGCTGCCCACGTCCCGGAACGCCTCGGGAAGCTCCCGGTGAGGAGCCTCGCCCCACTGCAAAGGCCCGTCGTTGGTGTGGAAGGTCATCTGCAGAATTCCGTCCCGGCGAGTCATACGCACTGTTTCGAATTTGTCGGAGTACTGTTCAAACGACGCCATTGTCGGCCTCCTGATTGGTTGAATTGTGGAGCAAAACCCAAGGAACCAGATGCGCTGGAATAAATTGGCGAGTGTTGTTTACGCGGCGCCTCTACGGTTCACCGTTGGCCCGGAACGCCGCCAGCCCTAGCGGCACATCGGAAAGACTTCTTGGCCGAAGAGCTTTATGGCGTCCATGATTTTCTGGTGAGGCGGCCCCCCGGAGTGGGCGTGCCTAAGTCTCAGGTGGAAGTAGTCCGTGCCGACGGCTTCGCTCCAACGGTGGAACTCTGCCGCACATTCCTCGGGGTCGCCCAGGATCAGGCGGTCGGGGCCGATGTCTTCGATGTTGAACTCACTCTCGGAGGTGAAGCTCTTGAATTCGGCCAGGCCGTTGCGCCAGTAGTACTTATATGCATCCAGCACCTCCGGCCCGTAGGTTTCTTCGGCCTGTGCCCTGGTTTCCGCCACCCAGGCATCCCGCATCAACACCACGTTGGGTTCCCGTCCTGCTTTCAATGCGGACTCGCGGTAGGCGTCGACCAACCTCAGGGTGCGCTCCAGGTTGGTGCTGGGCCCGGCGATGAAGGCGTCGGCCAGGCGTCCGGCCCGGCGAGCGCCCGGCATGGTGCTCGCCCCGATCCAAAGAGGAGGCGAGGGTTGTTGGTAGGGCGCAGGGCGGACCGTAACGTCCTGGATGTTGAAGTGTTCGCCCCGGAAGGTAAACGGCTTGCCGGTCCAACATTGCCGGATGACCTCGATGCCCTCCTCGAACAAGCCCACCCGGTTTTCCATGGCAATGTCAAAAGCTCGGAAGTCCGCAGGTTGATAGCCGATGCCAACCCCCAGGATTATTCTCCCTTGTGATACCTGGTCCAGGGTGACCACATCCTCGGCCAGATGGACGGGATGGTGCAGCGGCAACAGAATCACCGAGGTGCCGACTTGCAGGGTTCGGGTGCGTGCGGCCACCGCCGTGGCGACAATCAGGGGCGAAGGAAGAAATCCGTCCTTGTCCTGGTGATGCTCGCCGAAGAAATAGGAATCGAACCCGCACTCCTCTGCTAGCTGGGCTTCTTCCAACACCTCTTCGATGCACCGGGCAATGTTCTCCCCCGCGGGAGGATCGGCGATGGAGCTGTATACACCGAATTTCATAACTTGGCTCTCCAGTGAATATGGTTAGTTCAGCGCCTTTATCAGTGGTTCTCCGGTCGTAAGTGTAGTGTACCCGTCTACCCGGCTTTTCCCATCCTGATTTCTGGTAAACCAGCAGGCATTCCAGGCCGAATTTAGGTCGCCGTTTATTCGCGACGCGTCCCGAATTATATCCAGCCGCCAGCTCATCGATGTTTACCGGGGAAAACCCTCTGATTTCAATATTTCCAATGCCAACCAAGCAGAATCTCTCAAGAGATTGGGTTCCACAAACTCCATCGTATCGTTCGGCGTGTGGATGCGGGAAAAATCCGGGGCAGCAAACATCAGCACGGGAATGCCCTGCCGGGCGAAGCTGGTGTGGTCGCTGTCACCTCCGTCCAGGGCCCGCCTGCGGATCACCGAGATTTCCAGGTCATCGGCTACGTCGGATGCCAGTTGGGTAAGGCTGTCGGAACCCAGGATCATCACGGAGCTTCCGGATCCCAGGGCGTCGAAGTTCAACATGGCCGCGATCTCCCCTTTGCCGTCATCGGTCAGGGAGTCCACGTACGCGCGGCTCCCCAAAAGCCCCAGTTCCTCGGAACCGAAGGCGATAAACCGGACCCGAAAGGGCAGGTCTATTTCTGCAAGTTGCTCTGCCAGGGTCAACAGCACCGAGATTCCGGAGGAATTATCGTTGGCTCCGTCGGTCCCGGGTACGGTGTCGTAGTGCCCCCCCAACACTACCACGTCCCCGTCCCTGCCCGGCATCTCCGCAATCACGTTCCGCGAGGGAAGCACAACCCTGTCTACCAACAGGTCGGCATCCACGGGACCTTGATTGAGCAGTTCCAGCAGCTTGGCGCCGTCAGCTTTGGATATAGCGGCGACGGGAATGGCGCTGGACTCGCCCAAATCGCCCCGGAAACTGCCGGGCAGGTTGTTGAAAATGACGGCGGCTGACGCGCCCGCATCGGCAACCCGGCCTGCCTTCTCCTGGAAAGTGATTCCTCCCCGCTGGACCAGGGCAACTTTCCCATCAAGGGACTCATCGGGCAGGTCCCCATCCCCGGCCTGGCCTACGTCCACCAAGGGCCCCGCGCCTGTTCCCCAGGCGCTTCCCCTCAGAGGGACGACCTCAATTGGTTCTTGGATCCCATTGGCAATGCTCAGAGAAGAGGATTCCGAGGAAAGGCGTTCTACGTCAAAGGGCTGAATCTTGGTGGAATACCCCAGCTCGCCAAATTCTTTCGCCAGGAATTCGGCGGCGTTCAATTCCCGCTCCGTGGCGCTCTCCCTGGGGCTAAGCTCCCGGACCAGCCGTTCGTTGTGACCCAGAGCGGTCTTTTCCAGGCCGGCGGCGAATGTGTCCGTGTGGTCAACGAGTGTGGAAGTTGCTCCAGATGGTGGAGCAAAGACGGTCGAAGAAGCGGGCGGGCTGATAGGAGTCGATAATTCCGGGGTGATGTCGGTGATCGGGCCGGTGGGCAGTCCGGTGGCCGGTGGGGGAGATGATACGGAAGGAGATTGGGTGGCGCAGGCGGTGATTAACAGCGCCGCCAGCCCCAGGGGGATCAGGTAACGCCGGAGAAACATCCTCCTCCAGAAAGGACGCCAAATGGTCCGTAAGCTGAACGGTCGAAAGGCAACCCAGGATTGAGCGCCTGCTGCGGCGACGGCAAAGGCAACCCAGGATTGAGCGCTGGCTGCGGCAACAGCAATGGTAGACAGGCCGCAACTAGGCGTCAACCCTGGATTTCGGCGCGGGTGGTTGGATGCTGGTTGTGGGTTACTCGGCTCGCTATCTCGAGTCTCAATCCGCCCGGTCGTTGTGGCCTAGGCCTCGACCGGAGCCCCGATCGGGATCACCGGCTGGGGTTTTGGCTGAGGTTCTTCCTTGGGCGCCGGCTGGGATTCCGGTTTGGCGGCAGAGGCGGTTGAACGGCGCACCGCGTGGGCAACTACGAAGTTGGCCAAGTCCCGGTGTATAGGGTCTTCCAAGTCGCAGTCCCTGAGGAAACTGAAGTCCGGGTCCAACCCATCCAGCAGCTTCTTGACCTTGTTTTCCCCGTGCTGGGCGGCCAAAACGTATGCCAGCCCACGGGGGTCCCGGTCCATCGAGACCTCGCGCGCCTCGGTCTCAGCTACTTCAAGCTCGTAGTCCATGCGGTCGGCGACCGTCAAGGCTTGGGCGGCAGTTTGGCGGAATCCGTCCGTCGTCCGGAGAGCCTTGTACAGCTCTTTTACTGCCTTGGTCGCATTGTGCAGAAGCTCGGGGACCTGGCCTTGGGCCTCTGCAGCCGACTCCGCCGCCGTCACGGCGGTCTTCATGGCCTCAGATTTTTTCTGGTTGCGCTCCGCTGCCACTCGGGCTTTGGCCATGGCATCCCGCAACTGCGGAGCCTCGGCGGCCAAGGCGCCCAATCTGTTTACCTGGGCTTCGGCCTCTTCTGCTTCTCTTAGTCGTTTGTCCAGGGTTGATTCGTAGTTGTTGAGCATGGTCGATCTCCTTTGGCGCCTCTAAGTGGTCTCGCCAGCCGGTGGAACACCGGGCAGACGGACTCTAAAATGTTGTGCAGTCCGAGGCGGGAAAGAGGCAATTTTGCTCCCAGTCCCTGGCCGGACCTAGGCGTACGGGTTGGCAGGGTTTCGGAAACCGGTTGCCTCCC
Organism: Dehalococcoidia bacterium; assembly: GCA_965226825.1. Taxonomy (GTDB): domain Bacteria; phylum Chloroflexota; class Dehalococcoidia; order Lucifugimonadales; family UBA3495; genus Io17-Chloro-G2. Next base: position 274,371 of record CBDDED010000002.1, on the reverse strand, counting down.
TGCCAGCAGCCTGCGCCTGCACCCAAATATATCCTGTTACTGCTGGCGCTTTAGGCGTAACGCGAATGTCAGTTTTGGGCAATTTCCATCGACACCCCCGAGACCCCGGTTCAACGCCGCACCCGGTTCAAGGCCGCAATGGGCTGTGGCTTTTTGTGAGGACGGTCTTAAAATGAAGAAGGTCTTAAAATAGGTTGCCGGCGGGCGGCATTGGCTGGGTAGGGCTCGCCGAAGTTGGAAGCAGATATGGCCAAGCGCGCGGTTTTCGTTTACGACCAGGAATTGTCCCGCCACCAGCTGAGGGCGGACCACCCAATGCGGCCCATCCGGTTGCAGCATACCTTCGATCTGCTACAGGCCTATGGCGCCTTTGACGAAAGTGTCTCGTGGCTGGCGCAACCGCGCCCCGCGACGGACCAGGAGTTGGCGTGGCTTCATACCGAGGACTACATCCAGGCGGTCAAGGCCTTCAGCCAGGGCGACTCTGGCCATGACCGGGCCCGGTTCAACTTTAATGATCAGGGCGACAACCCGACGTACCGGGGCATGTATGATGCCGCGGCGTTGAGTACGGGAAGCACCTTGGTGGCTACTGAAATGCTGGTCAACGGACAGGCCGAAGTGGCGTTCAATATTTCCGGCGGTCTGCACCACGCTGCGGCTGGTCATGCCTCGGGGTTCTGCGTCTTCAACGACCCGGCGTTGGCTATCAAATTGCTGGTGGCATCCGGTTTGAGAGTGGCCTACGTCGATATCGATGCCCACCACGGCGACGGGGTTCAAGACGCCTTCTACCACGACAGCCGGGTGTTGACCGTATCGATCCACGAGTCGGGCCAGTACCTTTTTCCGGGCACCGGCTTCGCATCGGAATCCGGAGGGGACGAGGCGGTGGGCTATGCCGTGAACCTGCCCCTGTACCCTTACACCAACGATGAAATCTACGTGGAGACCTTCAGCCAGGTTGTGCCGCCGTTACTCCGGGCTTTCGCTCCCGACGTGTTGGTAACCCAGTTGGGGATAGACAGCTACCACTCCGACCCGTTGACCCACTTGCAGGTGACCACCCGGGGATACGTTGCGGCGATAGAAACGCTGGCAGGGCTTGGCCTGCCCTGGTTGGCGGTGGGAGGCGGAGGCTACGACCTTGGCGCGGTGGCCAGGGCTTGGACCTTGGCCTATGGGGTAATGTGCGGCGTCGAGTGGCCCGACGAGATACCGGGGGCTTTTGCCCGACAACCATTTGCCGTCGAGCATGGCATCAGCCGGCTTAGAGACACAATGGTTGTTGGCATACCCGCTGACGTCCAACGAGATGCGCGGCGCTACGCTGAAGAAAGCGTCGCTGCAATAAAAAGAGAGGTCTTCCCGGTGCACGGCCTATAGTGGGATGGTCCGGCGGGGAAGATGTTCGCGAGGAAGGTATTCTCAAGGATCGTATTCGCGGGGAAGGTGTTTGAGGGGAAGCGGCGCCCCCGCTTACAGGCGGGGGCGTTGCAACTGGCCGAATTCTGAGGCGGGATTGCCCTAGTTGACCTGATGTTCCTTGTGCAGGAATTCTTTGGCCTGGTCTCCCACGTTCGTCTCGATGCAATCCCGTAGGGTAGCGTAGATCGCCTTGTTAATGGCCGACATCAGCCATGCTTCGTATTGTGGGTCCGTTTGATAGCTGTTTTTCAGGGCAATCAATCGCTGCAACAGGCTAAGGCAGTGAAACTGCAGGGGAGTGAGATGGATCTCGACGCCCTCGATCTCCCAGGTATTTTCGGTCGGACCCTCGATCGGACCCTCGGTCGGACTCTCGATCGTTCCCTCGCTTCCTAATACTTCTACTTCTTGGGCTGACTGCTCGTTTGAGCTCATTTCCTCTCCACCGGGTTGAAATTTGAGGGTAAATGGCGACGCTGCGAGGATGGCCGCGTCCTGACATTATACCAGAGACGTTACCAGAGAGGTAACGTCCGGAATCATGTGACTTAAACCTCTCGGAATTCGCCTTCCACGGTTCCTCCCCCCGCATCGTCGTCATTGCCTGTTGGCGGCACATCACCGGGGGCGCCCGGGGCTGCGGCTCCCTGGCTATAGACTGCCTCTCCCACCCGTTGCAGCGATTCGTTCAAGCTGGCGGTGGCGGATTGTATTTCAGCGGTGTTGTTTTGATTGATCGCGCTTTCCAGGGCGGCGATTTTGCCTTCAACTTCCGCTTTCAAGTCCTCGGGTATTTTGTCGGCGTTATCCTCGATCATCTTCTTGGCGGAATACACTAGGGAGTCGGCCTGATTGCGGGTTTCCACCTCGGCCCGCCTTTGCTGGTCGGCGGTTTCATGGGCCTTGGCTTCGTCGACCATCCGTTCAATGTCCTCCGATGAAAGGCCGGACCCCGACTGGATCACGATTTTTTGTTCCTTGCCCGTGCCTTTGTCTTGAGCGGCAACGCTCAAAATCCCATTGGCGTCTATGTCAAAAGACACCGCAACTTGGGGGACGCCCCGCGGCGCCGGCAGGATACCGTCAAGCATGAACCGGCCAATGGACTTATTGTCGGCGGCCATTGCCCGCTCACCCTGAAGAACGTGGATATCCACGCTGGTCTGGCCGTTGGCCGCCGTGGTGAATGTCTCAATCTTCTTGGTGGGGATAGTGGTATTGCGCTCAATGAGCGTGGTCATCACACTGCCCAGCGTTTCCAGGCCCAGGGTCAGCGGAGTCACGTCCAGGAGAACGATGTCGCCCACTTCTCCGCCCAGGACTCCGGCCTGAATGGCCGCGCCCAACGCCACGGCCTCGTCGGGGTTTACGTTGCGCGCCGGCTCTTTGCCGAACATCGCCTTTACCTTTTGCTGGACCGCGGGCATCCGGGTCATGCCGCCGACCAGGATTACCTCGTCTACCCCTTCAGGCCCAACCCCGGCGTCGGTGATGGCTTGCCGGCACGGCCCTTCGGTGCGGTCGATCAGGCCGCCCACCAACTGTTCCAGCCTTGCCCGGCTCAGGGTCTTGACCAAGTGCTGTGGTCCGCTGGCGTCGGCTGTTATGAAGGGAAGGTTAATCTCAGATTCCAGGACGGTGGACAGCTCCACTTTCGCCCTTTCCGCAGCGTCGCGCAGGCGTTGCAGGGCCATCCGGTCCTTGCTCAGGTCAATGCCGGTCTCCTGCCGGAATTCTTGAATCAACCAGTCCAGTATTGTTTGGTCGAAGTCGTCGCCCCCGAGGAATGTGTCCCCGTTGGTGGCCTTGACCTCGAAAACTCCGTCTCCCATTTGAAGGATCGTGACGTCGAAAGTTCCGCCGCCAAGGTCGAACACCGCGATCGTGGCGTCCACGTTGGTCTTGTCCAAGCCGTAGGCCAGGGATGACGCAGTCGGCTCGTTGATGATGCGCAGGACCTCCAGGCCGGCGATTGTCCCCGCATCCTTGGTGGCCTGTCTCTGGGCGTCGTTAAAGTAGGCGGGGACGGTGATCACCGCCTGGCTGATCCTCTCTCCCAACTTGGTCTCAGCGTCTTGCTTGATCTTTTGGAGGATAAAGGACGAAATCTGCGGGGGAGCGTGGGACTCACCCGCCATTTCCACGTAGGCATCACCGTCTGTGCCCGGGACGATCTTGTAGGGCAACCGCTCCGCTGCCCGTTTGATTTCCGCGTCTCCGAACTTGCGGCCCATGAGTCGTTTAACCGAGAACAACGTGTTTTCCGGGTTGGTGACCGCTTGGCGCTTTGCCACCTGCCCCACGTACCGTTCCCCGGTCCTGGTGTTTACCGCCACCACCGATGGAGTGGTGCGGCCGCCTTCCGCATTTTCGACCACCACCGGCTCCCCTGCTTCGATTACCGCCGCCACCGAGTTGGTGGTTCCAAGGTCTATGCCCAGGACTTTAGCCATTGTCGCTCTCCTTATATTCACCATTGTTGTTGCCTGGGTCCTGCGGCTCACGAGCCACGATGACCTGGGCTGGTTGGATGATCCTGTCGTGTAATCGGTAACCCCGCCTCACGGTTTGGGTTACGTATCCAGGACTGTGGATGGTAGATTCCTCTGTCCCCAGGGCTTCGTGTTCCAGGGGATTGAACGGGGCGCCCACCGATTCGATCATGGTCACGCCTTCCGACTCGAGCAAGCTGGCGAATTTCCGCTGGATGAGTTTGACTCCTTCCAGCCAGGTCTCTCCGACCGCCGTACCTTCTCCGGAATCATTGACGGCGTGGGTTAACGCCAGGTCCAGGTCTTCCATCATCGGCAGAATCTTGGAAATCAGGCGGCTGTTGGAATATTTCTGTTGGACCAACCGCTCTTCATCAGACCGCCGCCGGTAGTTGGCGAACTCCGCCTGCGACCTTTGCGCCGAGTCCAGGTTTTGACTGGCTTCCTCTCTGGCTTCGGCAAGGCTCTGCTGCAGGGCTGCCAATTGCTCCTCGGGCGTTGGGTTCGTAAGGGCCGCCAACTCCCGTTCCAACAGAGAGCCTTCAGGTTCCGGTGTGTTGGGATTGTCTTCGACCATTTACTTGTTCCTGATTCCTAGTTTTACCGGTGCACTGGAGTTGCCGTAAACCGGTTACTCTTCCACCGGCAGGTTCATGTTCCGGAAGAACCGGGTAATCTCCTGCTCTATGAGGTCAGCCATGGCGCCGGATTCGCTGTGACCGATCAGCCGCTGCTTCATGGTTAAAAGCGCGTCCACCATGCTCAGCGTGTGTTCCACTCCCGCCAGGTTGAACCCCAGGCGGTCCACCAGGTGGCGGATCAGTCTCACTTTGCGAATGTCTTCCGCCGAGTAAAGCCGGAGCATCCCGATGGTCCGGCCTGGATTGATCAGCCCCAGGCGCTCGTACTTGCGTAGGGTCTGAGGATGCATGTCCAGAATCCGGGCGGCCACGCTGATGATGTAGACGCCTTGCATCCGCATGACCGGCTCGCCCGCCGTCTCTTCCGCGTTGTTATGGTTTGACCCCGCAGGTTGCGGCTGGCCGCTGGGTTTGGCCGGGGATGAGTCTTCCGGGGGCAACGGGGGCGTTTGTTGCCTGGGTGCCTCTCTAAACCCTTCCTGGGAATGGTCTACCTGCCGGGGATCAGTCGGAGGCCTGCGCCGTTGCTGCATCAGCTTTTCCTCGTGCGGTAGTTGTTTAATGTTGATTGGATTGCTTGCATTGCTCGATTGCTCAACCCGGCTGCAATCCCTTTCTCACTCCTGGACGTATGTCAATTAACACAATCCGGGAATTTGAAACCGCCGGTAGATATTGGCGATATGTACTGGTGAATCTCTGGTCCTTTGCGTTCTTTAGTATGATAGGACTTGATACGATGTGTGTCAAGGGTTATAATGCGATTAGCATAAATTACAGGAGGTTGTTCACCCAATTCTTGGACCCGATTGCCTGGGTAGAGATGGGAGGTATCAGCGATGATCTACTTTAAGAGTTGCCCTCGTTGTCGCGGAGACGTGAACCTTACCATTGACATATTCGGAAAGTATCTGAGCTGTTTGCAGTGCGGTTTCCTGAGGGACATCGTGAATGACGCACCGCAATCCCAGGGCAAAAAACCCGAACCCGTAGTTGCGGCCGACCGCGAGCTTTTAGCGGCCTGACCGCACCATCTACATCCACTGTTGCCGGCCCCGAACTGCGGGCGCGACAACTTAGCCCCCATGGTCTAAGGGGAGTCTGAGTTCGCGGAGGCAATGAGGGGCCGGCCAGTACCGGCGGTACGGGTTTACTTGGTTAATTCGGGCCAGAAGCGCTCTTCTTTCCAGGGGTCCGCGTTATTGTTGTAACCCCGCTCTTCCCAGAACCCCGGCTTGTCCTCGGCCATCAGTTCAATCCCATTCAGCCACTTGGCGCTCTTCCAGCCGTACCTGCTTGGAATGATCAGGCGGAGGGGCCAACCGTGGCCTTTCTCCAGCGGCTTGCCACCTTGCTTGTGGGCCAAGAACCCCTCATCCAGGGACAGGTCCAAAGGGAGGTTGGTGGTGTACCCGCCTTCGCAATGGGCCATGACAAAATTGGCCTGCGCCTGGGGTTTGGCCAACGACAGCAGGTGGTCCAGCCGGACACCCTCCCAGGTGTTATCCAGCGCGCTCCACTGGGTGACACAATGGAAATCGGCGGTGATGGTGGTCCAGGGAAGCTGGTTGAACCCTTCCCAGTTCAGCTCCAGCGGTTGCTCCACCAGGCCAAACACCTTGAACTTCCAGGTTTCGAGTTTAACCTTTGGCGTTGGGCCGTAGGTCAGCACCGGAAATTTGGTCGTCAAGAACTGTCCTGGAGGCACCCGGGATTCGGGTCCCAAGTCTGGAGCATTTTTTATCTGGTCGGGTCGCTTCATCAAGTGGGGCCCCCTTGTGGCTCATCGGCAGCATGGGAGATTGGCGGGAATCCTGAAATTGTAACCGCGAAACATGTTAATCCTGGGGCATGAAGGTGTAAAGAGGCGAGGGTTGTTGGTCTCGAGTGGCCTCTGCGGTCAATGCCCCCGAGGAGTTCGCCGCCCCGAATCGGTAGGCTGCACACCCTATACATGCAACGCGCCCTGGCCCTCCCCACCTACGGCGTGACCAATATCTCTCCCTTGGGTCCCTCAGTGATGGAGCCGATTACCGCTCTCGCCAAGGTGCCGCCGGCTTCCAGATGTGCCAGAAGCTCAGCGAGCTTTTCTTGGGGTGTGGAAATCAACAACCCGCCTGACGTTTGGGCGTCGCAAAGCATGACCTGCTGTTCGGCCGTGATTTCTGGATGCCAGTTAACCGAACCGGCCACGCTGCTCAGGTTGCGGTGAGTGCCGCCGGGGGCGATTCCCTCTTCCAGCAATTCCCACGCCCCGGGCAACAGGGGCGTCTTGGAGAACTCCACCGTTGCCCCAACCCCGCTGGCACGGACCATGGACCGGAGGTGCCCCATGAGCCCGAACCCGGTTACATCGGTGCAGGAGTTGACGCCCACTTTGGTCATGGCTTCGGCGGCGGTCTTGTTCAGGGTTGCCATGGTGTCCAAAGCTGTCTGCAGGACCTGTTCCGAAACACGGCGCTGTTTGCCGGCGGTGGTAATAATTCCAGTCCCCAGCGGTTTTGTAAGCACCAGGGCGTCACCGGGTTGGGCTCCGGCGTTGGAGACCTCCTTCCCCGGTTCCACGGTCCCAATCACCGCCATACCATATTTCGGCTCCGGATCATCTACGGTGTGGCCGCCTACTACCAGACAACCGGCTTCGGCCGCCTTGGCATAGCCGCCTTTAAGGACTCCCGGTAGCAGATCGTTGGCAATATCGGCTGGAAAACCCACAATGTTCAATGCCAACAACGGCTTGCCGCCCATGGCGTAGACGTCGCTCAATGAATTGGCGGCGGCTATCGCCCCGTACTGGTATGGGTCGTCGGCAATAGGCGGGAAGAAATCCACAGTGAAAATGAGCGCCGTGTGGTCGTTTAGGCGATATACCGCGGCGTCGTCCCCGGTCTTGGCCCCAACCAACAGGTCGGGGTGCTGCACAATGGGAAGTTGATTCAGGACCTGCACCAGGTCCTCAAGGCTGAGCTTGCCGGCTCAACCCGCGCAGTGGGACAACTCGGTCAGGCGAATTTCGCTGCTTTGCATGGTCGGGTCTCCTGGGATATTCCAAAGTTGGTGGCGTGGCGGGATTATATCACCGGGTGGATTCAACATGCTTCGCCGCGTTGACCGTTGACCTGCGCGGGGTCATGGTCAATCATGTCACCGAGCGCCCTTCTCGGCGGTGAACTACAGCAGGAGTGACGAGGAATGACGTCGCCAAGGGAACACACCGGAACCCCGGAAGATGCCGATGGGGCGTTGCGGGACTGGTATTCCAACGAGATTTGGGGTCGAAGGCTGGACGATGACGATGTCTTGTTCGAGGTGATGTGTCTGCAGGTGTTCCAGGCCGGGCTGACCTGGCTAATGGTGCTGCGCCGTCGGGACGCATTTCGCCGTGCGTTTTTCGGATGGCGAATTGCCGAGGTGGCTGCTATGACTCCGGATGCCGTGGACCGACTGCTGGACGACCCTTCAATAATCCGCAACCGGCGGAAGATCGAGGCCTGCGTCGCCAACGCCGGTGTTGTTCAACAAATCCAGGTCAGCCACGGCTCCTTTTGCCGCTGGTTCTACGAGAGCCTCGAGACGGACGACCTGGGGGAACTGCAAAAATGGCTGCGCGGCACGTTCAAGTTCATCGGGCCCGAGATAGCCAGAATGTGGTTGATGGCCGCCGGACGAATCTCTACCGGGCGAGAATAGAAACCCTGAGGCAACCGGCTAAGCCGAAGACGGGGTTGCTGCAACCGGGCGGACCGGGGCCTTGGCCAGGGTAATTAGTACCAGGGCCAGGGCGCTGGCCACGATAGACTCGTAAAACAGGCCTTCGTAACTGCCGGTCAAATCATAAATCAGCCCACCAAGAATGGACCCGATGCCCAATCCGGCGGCTTCGAAGGGGCGCATGGCCCCGGCAATGCTCCCATAGGAATTGCGGCCGTAGTAACGGGCCAACAAAATGGAAATCAATACTTCGGTGGCGCTGGTTCCAAGCCCCCAGAGGATCCCGAACAGGTAAGCGTCAAATATCGACTGAACGGTAAACAGGTAGATGATCAGCACTATCGCCAGGATGGTTGAGGCGAAAATGCACACCCTTGGGCCAACTTTCCCCGCCACCCATCCCCAACCCAGGTTGGACAGCACCAGGGCGGTGCTGATGCTAAGCACTCCCGCAGCCTGTGTGTTTGATATGCTGGCGGCCTGGCTCAAATATGGCACCAGGCTAAACCCGATGCTCGTGTGGGCCGTCGTTGCCAGGAAAGCGCTGAACGCCACCAGCCAGTAGGCTCGGGTGCGAAGGGCTTCCCGGGCGGTCCAGCTAACCTCGGGCTGCGCAACCAGGGTTGGGCGCGGTTGCCCAGAGTTGGATCTGCCGGGTGATTGACCGGGCCCCCCGGGCCCGGATTCAGTCGTCCCGGTGTCAGGCGGACTCGTTCCAGCCGGTCCCGGTTCCGGCGCCCGGTCGGAGCCATCGTAGAATGCTGTGTCGCCGTCGGGCAGCAGGCCAATGTCCTCGGGGCGGCGGCGGATCAAGAGCGCCATCGGCACGGTCAGGGCAAGGCTGAAAACACCCAGAAACCCGAACGTCGCCCGCCATCCATAAGCCGTTGCCAGCACCGCGAATAGCTGAATGTTTACCGCACCGGAGAATGGGCGGAACACCGAGATAACCGCCAGGGCAACGTTCCGGCGCCTGCGAAAAAAGTTGACCGCAACGGTCCGGGGCACTACGCCGATAAGAATCGGCTGGCTGACGGTTCGGGCCACGATTGCAATGAGGAAAAACTGCCACAGGTGGTGGACCCATATCATGGAGAAAAGGGAGACGCCCAGGATAAGAGTTCCAGGAACCATCAGCTTGCGGGCGCCGTACCGGTCGACCAACCTGCCGATCATGGGCCCTGAGATGCCCGTGCCCCAAACCCCCAGGCCGGCTGCCAGGCCTATCGAGGCGCGATTCCATTGGGTATCATCGATGATCGACCCCTGGATGCCGCCCAGCACCACGCCGGCGATGCTGGTCGCGACAAATGAGCCAAGGGCCACCAGGCCAAGAACCAACCAACCGTAGAAAAACGGCGTGCGGGGATGCCAGTCGATTATTCCTTGTATGGTGGTAATCTAGGTCGCCTGACTATCTGTGCCCCGTCCAACCTTGGCGGACGGGGCACGGGATTTTACTCTGGGTTAGGCTTTGGCTTGCATCCTACCAGATGGGGTCTGCTCTTGAACTCGCCTATTGTTGGCTGACAGGTCCGCGTAGCCGGGTCTGGCCATCTCCAATTGGGTTAGGGGGCCTGGACGCCGGGAGTTGCCTTCCCGGCAAGGCTTACGCGGGCATGTGCGGGAAACATCCGCGACTAACGCCTAATCGGCAGCCGTTTGCTCCCGCGGCCGCGCGGCCGGCGGCGCTTCGACAAGTTGATACAGCGTGCTGCGAGCCCTGATTTGTTCGTCCCACCCCCTGGCGCGCAGGTCTATCATCAGGCCGTCGGGGCCTTTGAATTTGCGGTTTACCTTGCTGCTGCCATCGCATTCGGTGGAGTCGGCCCGTTCCATGGTCGCGCATGCCTCTTCGAGATCATCGACGTAGAATCCGATGTGATGCACGCCCTTCACGGTGGAGGAACCCTCACCCAGGTTGGGAGCTTGTTCGCCGCCAAACTTCAGGATGGCAAAGTATATGTAGCCATCGGTGAGCCAGACGCCGTCTTCGCCGGTTTCCCTGGGTTCGCGCCGGAGCTCATCCAACCCGAACACTTCCTTGTAGAACTCGGCGGTTTTCGCAGGGTCTTCGGTGTGGAGCGCAATGTGCTTGATCCTTGCCATAATTCCTCGCTTCCCGCGTGCCGAAGCCGCGGTTGCTGGCCGTCCGGGGTCAACCCGTTGTAGGTCAGGGCCAAGCGTATCATAAATTTGGCCAGCGGCGTTGAACGTTGGCATTGAACGTTGGCGTTGGACGGTGGACGGAGGCGGTTGGCGTCGGCTGCTGGCGTTGGATGCCGGGTAATCCCATCTTAATTCCTGGCCGCATCCTTCAACCGTGACTCCTCGAAAAATCCGTAGTTGACCAGGACCAGAACCACGGCATCCCGGCTGTGATAACGCTTTGCCCGTTAAGATGCAATTGCCTCGCCGCCCCCAACCGTCATCCTCGCCGCAGCGGGGATCCAGAGCCCTTTCTATGGGCCAACACGGTTATGGCAACGAAGATGCGACAGGTTGGCGGACCCGCGTTCCTACTTGGACTCTCCGTCAGGGCAATCGCATCTTGATCCTTGGCCGATTCCTTAATTTGGCCAGCGGCGCTGAACGTTGGCGTTGAATGTTGGCGTTGGATGCAGGCGCCGGCTGCAGGGCAATCCCATCTTAATTCTTGGCCGCATCCTTCAAACGTGACTCTTCGAAAAATCCGTAGTTGACCAGGACCAGAACCATGGCATCCCGACTGTGATAACGCTTTGCCAGGTTAGGATGCAATTGCCTCGCCGCCCCCCACCGTCATTCTCGCCGCAGCGGGAATCCAGAGCCCTTTCGATGCGCCAACACGGTCATGGCAACCAAGATACGACAGGTTGGCGGACCCGGTTGGCCGCACCCCGACCAATCGTAGTTCCCCCATTCGGTCTTGAGGGCCCCGGAGGGCTGCGCAGCCCCCGGGACCCTCCCCAATCCAAGTACTCCCCACGCCTAATTGCCGCTAACGGTTACGCTTTCTCCCAGGACCTCGGTCCTCCACTGCGGATTGTAGTAGGAGTATACCTGCGACGTGACCGGTTGCGCCCGTACCGGATATAGGGCCACGGCGTCAAACTGTATTCGCAGCGTCTCCTCCGGCGCCAGGTCTTCGATGTACAGAATTACTTTCCGCCCGGCCAGGTCGAAGCGCTTGATCTTGGCGTTCCCGGACACCAGCTTCTCGATCCCTTCAACCACGGGGGCGAACCCGGTGGGGACCGAAACGTCCAGGACCACCATCCCCGCCTCCGCCGGAATCGGAGGGGTGAACCGGACGACGGAGGTCACGGTTATCCGGTCATTGACTTCTATTTGGTCGGCGCTGTAAGTGACCTCAATATCAAACATGCTGACCGGTTGCAGATCGACTTCCGGCCGGTTGAACCGCCGGACCACCTGCGCCACCACCTCGCCGCTGCCTTCAGTGGAAATCAGCAGATCGTCGCCGATCGGCACGTCCAGGACCTTGACCAGGTCAGCGTTTGCTTCATTTATTTTGACCTGATGGCTCCAGTCGCCAGATTTCAGGTTGACGGTCATGTCCACGTCGAACCTGGCGTGGGTTGCGAATTCGATCAGTGCCTGAAGTCCCACTACCGTGTCTTGTGTTGACCCAAACCCTCCGAACGCGTTCCGTTGCGAAACCAACCACCGGGCGGCACTCGATGCACTGACCCGATCGCCTTGTTCCAGCAGCGCCAGGATGGCGTACCCGGTGGTTTCCACCGCGGCGCTCCTCCCTGGCTCGGACGACTGCCGCTTATTGGAGGCAGCCGGAACATCACCCCAGTGCAACCCGTTGCCGTCTTGAATCGCCATTGACATCAGCTTGTCGTAGGCGTCACCGGCCTGGCTGCTCTGGCCCAGGGCAAGAGCATAGGCGACCATTGCCATGGTGTAAGGGTCTTCGATGGCATCTAGTTGCCCGGCCAGGTATTCCCGGGCTTTGGCCGCTCTGCCCACCTCACCGGCTTCCTGAAGGGCGATGGCAACGTAGGCGGTGAGGGCCGTGTTCCCTCGCAGACCGCCCAGAAGTTCCTTGTGGTGAAGGAATCCCACGGGCTTGAAGGAACCGTCGTCTCTCTGGTGCTTGAGGATCCACGCCGCGGCGCCCTGGAGGACTTCGTCGTCCATGTAGATATGCCCCTGGGCTTGATTGAAGGTTTTCAACACAAACGCCGTGAGCCACAGGCTACCTTCTTCGTCGCTGTCCCCGAATGCGGAGAAACTGCCGTCGCCTCGGCGGTAGGTGAGCTCGCGCTGGTAACCGGTTATCATCAGATGCTCGGCCTTGGCCATGACCTCGGGCTTAAGCTGGCCGGTCTTCTCCAGGTATTCGGCAACGAAGACGTTGGGTGCAAAGAGGATCATGTTCTGCTCCCCGCAGCCGAACGGCATCCGCAACAACCCTTCCAAGCCCTCCAGGGTCTGGCTGAGGTAGCTGCCGGTGAGAGTAACGCGAGTGCGGGCCGACCCGGGAATCGATCCGGCGGGAGTTACATTGTTGACCGTAAGGGTCTCTCCCGGCGACAGGATCATGTTTTCGACCGTTTCGTGGGCAACACCCTCGGGCTCTACCAGCAGGTCTTTGACCACGGCGTCGGCCGCCTCCCGGCTGCGGGCGGTTACCTTGATCGGGACATGGCCAAGATCGGTCAATCTTATCTTGAATTCCAGGCCGCCGATGTCGCTCGGCGCGACGGTGACCGACTTCGAGGCAACGTCCAACAACTCGAAGTCTTCCCGCTCTTCCAGTTCGACGAAGAATTCCTGCGGCGTGTCCAGGTAGTTGTAGAGGGCGACCTTGACTGGGAACTCCTCGCCCCGGACCGCTGCATAAGGCAGGTCTACCTGCAGGAAGAAGGGCTGGAATACCCGAAGCTCCGCCTCGGCGATTCCAAGACCGTGTTCCTGGGACAGGGCAACCCCCCGCAGCATCCAGGTGGTTATGCTATCCGGCGCCTGCACTGGGACCGATGCCTGGCCCAGGTCATCCGTCATCACGTCGGACCACAGCCATGTCTCCGGGAAGAACTGGCGCACTCTTGATACTTCCGCCAGTTGCTGTTGCGGCTGTGCTGCGGGGGAAGATGCATCGAAAGCGGCCGAGGCCATCTCTTCCATTACCTCAACCCCGTCGGCGCCTTTTTCTCGGCGGAAGATCCGTCTCAGGAAATCGAAAACACCGGATTCTTGCTGCTCTCCCTTCCGGCTGAAGCTTTTACCGGCGGGTACTTTCAGATTGGATATCACCACCAGGCCAGCGTCCTGGAAAGCCTCGCCCGCCCCGCGGGTCGTAACCTCTCGAGAGAAGGAGCGGGCCTCATGCAGCTCAACCTGGGGCTGCATGTAAAGTCGGTCCAACTCGGCAAATACCTGTTGAAGGTTCTGGCGATTTTCTGCCAGGATGTACACTGAACGGTCCACCGCGCTCAGCCCTATTTTGGCCGGCCCCGAGGTCGAAACGTTGACATCCACTGTCTCACCCGGGCGGACTTCATCAGCGCCAAAAGCAACCGACGTGTCCAGGGGATAGACGGCGGCCACGTTGAACGGGATGTAGTCTGCGGCCACTTCGTTGTTGGGCAGTATCTGGTACACCACCAACCTGGATGAAGGCCCCATTATCGGTGTGAGGCCGAAGGCTATGTCCGGTGACCTGGACGAATCCGAAAACACCACCTTCCCCCTGGAAATCACCTCATAGTAGAAATTCCCGGCTTCGCGGGTGGACGATACCCTGAATCGGGCCTGCTCTCCCACGTTGAGCAGACCGTCACCCAATAGTTCTACGTGTATGAAATTGCCTGATGGCGAATAGCTCGCTTCCAGGTTGAGGTAGGCATTAGCTCTGCCCGACTGCGCTTGAATGGTTAGGGCCACAGCCTCCCGGGGAGGCGTGATCTGGAGCATGGCCTTGCCCCTCTCGGTCCTGGCGGCGACTGACTTTTGCTCAATTGCTTGCAAGTCCCCGTCCAAATAGGTCAGGTTGACGGTTACCCTCTGGCTGACCGGCAAGTTGTCCGGGGTTTCCGTCACCAACATCAATGAGAACGGCAGCGACGGCTTGAACGCGGGACTCTCCGGAATTATCTGAAGGTTCACCGGCGCATTGGCTACCGTGAGGAGACGGGTGGTTCTTTCAACGTAGCCGGTGGATTTCTCCGCTACGGTGACTTCCAGGGTGAGGTTGCCTTGTCCCCCGGCGCCGGGCACCCCGGATACGTAGCCCACCGCCGGCAGCTCAAAGGAGGTCGCGCCGTCGATGTCGCTGGTGAACGTGGCGAATTCCTTCCAGACGCCGACGTAGCGTGAAGCGACTATCTCCACCTCTCCCCGGACCGGTTTGCCAAAGCTATACTCCGCGGAAATGTCGCCCGTGAGCGTCTCCCCGGCCAGGACCCAATTCTTCGGAAGCTGTACACTGATTTCGTACTTCGGCAGGACGTACTCTTCAACCCGGACGTCCACTTGGGCCGTCTGTTCCCCCGAGTTGGTGGTCACTTTCCAGACCCCGAGGTTGGGTTCGTTGGAAAGGGGCATCCTCAAAGTTGCCATTCCGAAGTCGTCGGTTGTCGTTTCTTCCCGGTAGACCTTTAAACCTTTGGCGTCCTGGATTTCGACGGTCACATCCCCAGGCAGCGGCTTGAGCTCGGGCCCCAACCGCAGGGTTCGTATTAGAATTTCTTGCCCCGGTTTGTACACCGGCTTATCGGTCTCCAGAAAAAGGACCGTTCCATCTTCAACCCGCACCTCCGCTGTGTCTCTAAATCCGTCGCCGTCGATCCTCAGGGAATAGTCGCCCGGAGCAATGTCGGGGACCTCGATTGAGACCGTGCCGCTCCCATGGATATAGCCGCTGGACTCGGCCAGGGCGCTTCCCCGTAGCATCAGCGCCAGGTTCACTTCCCCTCTAGCCGGCTCTCCACCGGAAAACAGGGAGATGGAGATACTTTCCCGTTGGCCTGACCGCAGGGTAGCTGGAGCCAGAGCCATATACCCGTCTACGTTGTCCGTTAACACCGGAGCGGGGGTAGCAGCGGGTACCACTGCCGGCGCCGGAACAGGAACAGCAGTGAGGACAGCGGTCGGTGTAGGAGCGGGTACAGTTGTGGGAGCGGTGGTGGGTAGGCTTCCACCCCCTTCGGCAGTGGGACTGGGCCTGACCCTGGTAATCTCGGCGCCGGGGGCGGCTGGACCCGTTATACGTCCGTCGCAGGCCACTGCGCCCAAGCCTAGAACCGCAATTGTCACCGCTGTGATCCAGAGCATTCTCAATTTCATTTCGGTCCTCCACAGGGATCGAATGGCTGGGGCGCCGGGCCGTGTAGCCGGCACGCACCCCAGTGATTCCTACGGTCCCCTTCAGGGAGTTGCCCCGAAGAGTTCACTCTTATCATGACGGAAGCGGTTGCGAAATTGTTCCACCGGAAACAAATACAAACGCTGAGTAAACGCTGCAACCCAATGACAATGGAAATACCCGAAAAACGCGTTGAGGTGTCCTGCGGGTCAACCGAGAGGATAGTCTAACCAAGTCCTTTCGATTGTCCCCCGTCACCCCCGCCGCCCCACTCCCGTCATTCCCGCCGCCTCACCCCCGTCGGGGGATGGTCTAACCAGGTCTTTTCGATTGCCCCCGTCGCCCCCGCCGCCCCACCCCCGTCATCCTCGCCGCAGCGGGGATCCAGAGCCCTTCTTCCCATCCAACCTGATGCGGGTCTGCAGGAATGGACCTGGTGGACCGTCTGCCTTTCCACCCGCCGCGTCTTGGTTGGCATAACCGTCTTGGCGCAGCCTCACTCCCGTCATCCTCACCGCAGCGGGGATCCAGAGCCCTTCTTCACATCCAACCTGATGCGGGTCTGCAGGAATGGACCTGGTTGGACGTCTGCCTTTCCACCCGCCGCGTCTTGGTTGGCATAACCGTCTTGGCGCAGCCTCACTCCCGTCATCCTCGCCGCAGCGGGGATCCAGAGCCCTTCTTCACATCCAACCTGATGCGGGTTTGCAGGAATGGACCTGGTTGGACGTCTGCCTTTCCACCCGCCGCGTCTTGGTTGGCATAACCGTATTGGCGCAGCCTCACCCCCGTCATCCTCGCCGCAGCGGGGATCCAGAACCCTTCTTCCCATCCAACTTGATGCGGGTCTGCAGGAATGGACCTGGTGGGACGTCTATCTTTCCACCCGCCGCGTCATCGCGCATGATCAAAGCTCCGGATTCCCACTGCGGCGAGAACGGCGGGGGTAGGTAACAAAAGGCCTCGGATGCCCACCGTGTCAACAATGACGGGTTGATTCGAAGACAATCGAACGACGCCCTGATGGTCAAACCAGAGTGACTGCAATAGGGCCGGTCGCAGCGGAGTGGTCAGGGCCAGACTGCCTGAAAGCCCTGAAAGCCCTGAAAGGCCAGGAGTGTGGACGCGGGTGTGGGCGGGTCAGTCGCCCTTGGCTCCGGCGACGTCCCTGAGTTGGAACAGCAGTAAGGATGCGGCAGCAACTATGGCGATGTACGCCAGCATTACCAGGAAGCCGTGAAGATTACCCGGTAGATCGCCGACCAACGCGAATGCTATCGGATCGCCCCCGCCGCTTCCGGCTGCTCCGGAGTCGGCCATCCAACTGGCGACGGCGCGCGCCAGAACGAAGTCGTAGACCACATCGAACCAGTCAAACAGGGCAAACAGCAAAGGAGCCGCTATCAGTTCCACCACAAAATGGTAGGCCAAGGCAATCGAGACTCCGGTGCCCGATGATGAGGTCAAAACCGAAAAGAAGAAACCCAGCATCATGTAAGGGAGCAAGCCCACGGTACCTTTACCCAGCATTATCCCAAACTCGGACCACCGGCTCGCGTCGTCAAACCATCCCCCATCGTCCAGGGTGAAGTAAGTGGCAATGACGCTGCTGATTGCGATGGTCACGGACACTGTCAGGAGTAATAGGAAGCCAAGGACCGTCACCAACAGCGCCTTCGATGTGAGCAACTGCCAGCGGCCCGTGCCCTTGGTCAAAGCGGTGCGCAGTGTTCCCCATCCGTATTCGGACCCGACTACCGACGAGGACAAGACCATAATCAGAATGATGGCTACACCGTGCGTGATGCTCAGACCGGTGGTCAGGCTGTTTGGAAGCAAAAAATTCTCCCGCGATCCTGATTCCAACTGGAACGCGGCAAAACTTCCCCACAACACAGCCTGTGGGACAATCATGGCGATGACCAGGAGCACCCAGGGAATGCGCCGCCGGCTCAACTTGTACCATTCCCACCTGGTCAGGAGCAGCACCTGCGAAATCATAAACGGCGCTCGGCGGGGTCTCTTTGCCCTGAATGGTAACAGTGCGGCACGGGGGGCGGGAGCGCCCGGTGACTAGGTTCAACTATCCTTCGAGCCAACTTTTCGGTCACTCCGTTCTGTCCTCGTCGTCGCCGGTTACGTCGAGGAAGTACTGCTCCAGCGACCTCCGAAAAGGCATCATTTCCGTGACGTAAACCTCCTCCCTGCTCAGCGATGCGGTCAAGTCCGCCGAGCGTTGGATTTCGGCAGTCACCACCAGAGATTCGTTCTCCGTGGTCACTCCCTCTACCCAGTCCAGGGCCGAAAGCACCTGGCGAGCCTTGGCATCGTTGTTGGTGCGCAGGCGGACCTGTTCCTTGGACCGCAGCAGGTCCGCGACATCGCCCTGGGCAATGAGTTTGCCTTTGGACAGTATGGCGAGGCTTTCACAGACCTGTTCGACTTCATTCAGAAGGTGGCTGGAAAGGAGCACCGTGCGGCCATCTGTGCCCAGGCTGGCTATGAGGTCTCGCACCTCGGCCATGCCTGAGGGGTCCATGCCGTTGGTCGGCTCATCCAGGAAAAGTAGCTCCGGGTCGCCAAGCAGCGCGTAAGCCAGGCCCAACCGCTGCTTCATTCCCAGGGAGTAGGTGCTGAACCGGTCATTCCCGCGATCGGCCAGACCCACCCTTTCGAGGAGGCCATCCAATTCCTCGGGAGTCCCCCGGCCCAGGATTCCCTGGAAGTAGGCCAGATTTTGGCGGCCTGAGAGGTACGGGTAAAATGAAGGGGTTTCGACAATTGCCCCGGTCCGGTGCAGCGCCTCTTGGTGGGGTGTGCCCGCTCCCAGCAGGTTGAAACCGCCCGAAGTCGGTTTCACCAACCCCAACAACATCCCCATCGTGGTCGTCTTGCCGGAACCGTTGGGGCCGAGCAGCCCGAAGACGTGCCCGCGTCTCACTTCCAGCGAGACCCCGTCCACCGCGACGATACGGCCGTATCTCTTGGTTAACCCCTCGGTCCAGATAACGAGGTCATCCACCAAACGACTGCCCAACCTCCTGCAACCTCAGGCTAAGATTAGACACCCCCATAGCCCCTCAATTCAAGGGAGTCCAGCCAACGAATTGAAGCAATCATAGCCACCGCATTCCAAAAAGCAGACGCCTCGACAAAGCGTATTACATGAATACGTTGGTCGGGCTGCAGCCGGTGCCCTCCCCCGTCATTCTCGCCGCAGCGGGAATCCAGAGCCCTTGCCGTGTGCCGACACGCTGATGGCTGTCGGAAAATCCCAGGAGTGGCCAAGCCGCGCCCCTCTCGCCGCCCTTACCGCATGGCCACGTCATGGACGCCCGAGCCTACACAAAGGACACATAGGGGCTCTGGATTACCCTCGCGGTTAGAAACACGGGGAGGGGAACAAAGGCGATCATGCATCATATTGGATGAAAGATCCGCCCGTCATATCAGAATGCGTTTGCGCCATTGGGGCAACGCGTGGAATCAGCTTTCGGACACCGATGCAGCGGAGCGGTCCAATTTGAAGTTGGCTTATCGTGAAAACCCAGCCTGACGCGGAGTCTTCGTCCACAGTTGACCACCGTTCAGCCCGTCGTGGCTCCCGCGGCCTTTAATCCTATGGCCGGGCCTTGTCGACTTACATGGTTCAGGCTGAATACCCATGAAAAAGCGAAAGGCGGGGAGAACCACCCCGCCTCTCGCCTCTGTCCATCGCCCGTCATGCCGTTGGTCGGGCTGTCTTGACCGGGGTGGTGTTAGCCGGAAGCCACTGCCACTCGGGCCACGTGTTTGTTGAAGAATGTAATCATATTGGCCCATGCGTCCTGGGCTGCTTCGTGGCGGTACCGGTTATTCCTTTCAGTGACCTGGTTCATAAACGCGTGACCCGCTCCGGGGTAGGAGTGAGACTCCCGGGTTATCCCGCAACGGTCCAGTTCGGCGTCAATCTTTACCTGGTCCTCCGGGGAAGGGTTGGCGTCGTCACCGCCGTAAAACCCTATGACCGGACAATTAATCTCCGAGGTCATGTCAAAGGGAGACCTGCCATCGCCCCAGGGCTCCATCGTGTTGCCGGGATAATAGGGGGCCGCCGCCTTGAAGTCGGGGCAGGCCGAAGCCATCAGGTAGGTAATCCGGCCGCCGCTGCAAAACCCCATGATGCCGATGCGGTCATTGTCGACCGCAGGATGGTTCTTGAGGAAGTCCAGCGTTGCTGTAACGTCCTTGATTATGGTGGCGTCGCGGTACCTTTCGGCCCGGGCCGGTCCCTCGTCCGTGCAGTCGGGGCCGTCGCGATGGAACATATCCGCCGCAATGCCCGCAAACCCGGCTTGGGCCAGCCGTTGGGTGACATCCTGGGTGAACCCGTCGACCCCCCAGTGGTGGTGAATGACCACCACGGCGGGGAAGGGGCCATCCCCGTCGGGAACGCTCAGGTGCATCTTCATCTCATCGCCGTCTACCGTAGTGCTCTCCCAGGTTGACGCCATGATGCTCTCCTCCTCGTTGTGGACTCGCTACTTTTTCAAATCAAAAGCCCGGCTTGGCCCCGCGGCCATTTTACTCAAAGCGGGAGAGCGTCCTTGGAACGCCTCCCGCTTTCTGCGTCAAACGCTATACTTCCTGAACGCCGCCTGAAGGGATTGCGAGGACCCGGGCCGGACCGCCTCTAGGTCTGCTTGTAGAACCGGTTGGCGTTGTCGAACATCAGCTTGCGCATCGACTCTTCGCCGAAGGTCTCGGCCCAGGGCAAAATTATGTCGGCGTGATCCGGGAAAGCGCACTCCATGTGAGGGTAGTCGGACGCGTACATCAGCACGCCGTCGCCCAGATAGTCGGAGGTGAACTTGGTCAGCGTAGGTCCTTCCCACTGCTCTATGCTGCTGAAGAAACGTCCGCTGGCCATGTAATCGCCGCAAGCATGCTGCAAGGGCTGGCCGCCCCCCACGTACTCTTCCTGCTCGGTGAGGCGGGCGCTCCAGAACGGCAGCCAACTCGAACCGGCCTCGATGACGCCCATTCGGATGTTCGGGTAGCGGTCCATTATCCCGGACCCGATGAAAGAGCCGATGAAACGCTGGGCGGTCCAGGGATGGCTGGCCGACCGGGCCAGCAGCACGTTCTCCCAAACGTCCTCGTAACCGGGGAAGTAGGGGTACTGCCAGGTGTTGCCGTGGGACGCCACGGCAAGGTCGTGTTCCGCCGCCGCCGCCCAGATGGGCTCCAGGTCCGGGTGGTCCAAGGGCTTGTCACGGCCAACCCAGGGCAGAATCGCCGCGGCCCACTTGGTGTTGCCCCAGGTCTTGATTTCTTCGACGGACACCTCGATGTTGTCCGCAGAAACTACTATTCCCGCCTTGAGCCGGTCGGGATAATCGGCGCAGTAGTCGTTCATCCAGCGATGAAAGGCCCGCATCAAGCCCGCCTGCAGGGTGGGGTCCTTGGCGCCCACACCCGGCCAGCCGCCGGCGAACATGAACTGGACGTCGCAACCCTCGTAGTCCATGTCCATGACACGGTCCTTGGGGTCTCCGTCCTTGATGCCGTTGGGGCCGACCCGGAGCTGGACGGCCGCTTTCTGGTTGCCGCCGCCGCCGCGAAGGGCTCCACTGGCGTTGATCCTCTGCCGGGCCAGGACCGGATCGTTGGTGGCCTCGCCCAGCACCCGGCGGTAGCGCAACTGCCCGTGTTGATAGACGTGCCGCTGGGGCTCGCCATCCACCGGGGGGCCATTGGCCGACTTGAAAGCATCCAAGTCGGGAATCCGAGACCGGAAATCCGGGTCAATGTACTTCAGCAAGTCCTCGGCCGAGGGGTTGATGTGGGTGTCGCTATCGTAGATTTTGTAGCCGTTCCTCATTTCAAACCTCCTGCGTCTTGGCGCCGATAAACCGTGGGAAACGGTGGACAGGTGCGGGGATTGCCTTGGATTGCGGGCTCTATCCGGTGTCGGCTCAGCCGCCGGTAGAACTCCTGGTTCACCGGTAGAACCTCTGGTTCAGTGTAAGCGGACTCAGTCGAAACCGGGCCTGGGGAGCGGGTGGGGTTGGGAAGGGATCGGTCGGTGTGTACAACGGTGGGCTGGGGTATTGTCAGCAGGGGAGGGTCAATCGACCTTTGGAGCAAGCCCACTGGAGATGAAATCCCTCTTCAACCCCGGTAATCCACATTGTGGATTCTGGTCTCGGTTTAGAGGTGGCCTCAGTCAACCTCCTGGTCGAAATTGGAAATCGCCGTCGGGCGGACCTCACTCAGACTTGATGCCTTGGACAAATCCCATTGGGCTTGGTGGACGTTCGGGCTGAGACCGAGCCGCCGCCTGCCCTTGGTGCAGGCAACCTTAGCCGGAAAAAACGGCGGACTCGGTGTTCATTGGTTTCAAATCAAACACTTGGACGGAGCATTGACCCAACGTTGCTGGCCCATGCCCGTGCCGCCATTAACCTCCGGAGCCTTCCATCGCAGGGCGTTCCGGATACTCAAACAGCTCACTGCAAAAGCGTGCGGGCCTCGGGTCGTCGGGATTTTTCACGTAATCGGGAGCTCCTCTTTTGTAGATTCCTACCCGGGACCGCCCGTCAGGGTCGCAAAACACCAGCGGCGTGGAAGCCAAGACTTGGGAATAATCGGCGTTCATCACAATGATGCCCCAGGCGCCTTCCGCTCCGTTCCTCTCGAACCGGCCCATGGGGAACCTCCCGGCAAAACTGCCGGCGGCGTTGGCCGTTGCCGGAGCAGTGCCCTGCTCGTCTTCAAACTCCCCTTCGTAGTCAACCAGCCATCCACTGATGTCGCTGGTTACGCCGTGGGCGTCTTCCAGGAGGAAAGTCAACTCCTCACCCGGCATGAATCCCGTTGCGGCTACCACCAGGCTGGTGGAGCTATGCAATTTCGCAACTGTGGGAAAGACGGCTACACTGGGCGCTCTGCGCTCAGGTTCTTCCTGGGCCGATGCAGAACCGATCACCGCAACTACGCCGATAGTCAGGGCAACTACCAGGGCCGACACAGCCACAACCAGGCTGGTTATCCGAGTGTTACGCATTGCTACTCTCCATATTTGATTTACCCGATTGTTCTGCGCTTGCGATGCGTCAGGGCGGGTATCTACCCTTCCAGTCTTCCGTTCTTGCCGGAGGAGTTAACCGCCAGCGAGAATATTAGCTGTTGGCAGGCCCGGACGCAACTTGTCTAAGCCAGTAATCCGGGGCCTGTTCCTTTCAACGCGTGCCGGACGACTCATCCCAGCCCCTTGAAGAAGTCCACTATGATCAATTCCGGCCACTGGGTGAACATAACCGGATTGAAGAATCCGAAAATCACCGTGGCTATTATCGCTGCGGGTAGAAGGGCCCATAGCTTCTTGGGCCAATCCCAGTCAAGCGTGAAAACGGCGAAACCGAATGCGAACGCTATGGACGCGTATTCCATGCCGAAAATGCCGATGGCAAGGATGTAACCCGCCAACCAGGAAAAGACGTAAGCCAGCCGCTTGACAGCGTCGAACCCGGTGCCGGTGCGCATTCCTAAGTCCATGATTTCGCCTTGGGCATGGGGGCTAAGCAGGCGTCCGATAATCTGTAACACCAACAAGGGAATTATCAAGAGCGCCATCCAGGTGGGCAGGAACTTGCTGGAAGCAATGGCAAAGCTTTGAGCCTCTATCAACGCCCATACGGCTATCGCCAAGAGAAACGCGGGGAAGATTACCTCCCAGTGCCAGGTGAAGCTCAGGGACGGCATCCTCAGCCCCAAGAGCCCTCCCGCTGGCGCCGCGGCGGCGACCGCCGCCCCCCCAACGGCGGGACCGCCCATAGGGGCATCGCCGGAGCCCACTTGGGCGGCTGCAGGGTCCCCGTCCCCGGAGGGCGTGACATCGGCGGCGGATAGTCCGGGGGGAGCATCGCCGGCGATGGCGCCAGCCGCAGCAAGCTCCTCGCTCAACTCAGAAGACGCCACTGCGGTGGCCGCTGCGCCGCCCCGTCCCATTGCCTTGGTCATGTAGACAACCGCCAGAGCACCCAGGATCACCAAGGTCATGGATATGGGGCGGATAATCATTCCGAAGCCCCACACCTGCACTGAAGGCCACAGGTTGCGCTCGATAATCGGACCTAGGATGAACCCCAGAATCAGGGGAGGACGGGGCCATCCCAACCATTTCATGGTCAGCCCCAAGACCGTCATCCCGCACACGGTCATAATGTCTCCCCAGCTATTGGTGGTCTGGTAAGCCGCTATGAACACCAGCGGGATGAGTGCCGCAGCCAAAAGGGGGTAGGGCACCAGGGTCAGCTTGGCAATGTGGCCGGTAAACACCAGCCCCAGCATGGTGATCAGCAGGTTGCCCAAGGCCAGCGTCACCACCAGGGAGAGGGTGATGTTGAGGTGGGTTCCCAACATTCCCAGCCCGGGGGTGACCCCGTAGATAAGCATCGCGGCCAGAACAATGGCCCAAGCGGTGCCGCCGGGCACTCCAAAGGCAAGGGTGGGGATGGCCTGGCCGCCTTCCTTGGAGTTCTGGGCCGATTCGGCAAACAGCACCCCGTCGATGTTCCCTTTGCCAAAGGTGGTCTTGTCCTTGGCGAAACCGATACCAAAGGCGTATGCCAACCAGTCCACCACGGCGCTTCCAATACCCGGAACGGCCCCTAAGAAGACGCCGAAGAGACTCTGCCTCAGGGTCATCCTCCACTGGCTTAAGCCGTAGCGGGCGCCCCGCATGACCTCGGCGGTGGAAACGCTGCCCGGCGGGGAAATCGCCTGCCCCCGCATGGTCAGGTCAATCAACTCTGGCAGGGCAAAGACGCCGATTAGCGTGGGAATGAGGGGGAAGCCTTCATACAGATAAAGGGTGCCCAAGTCGAACCTGGAGTCGCCGGCGATGAAGGATATGCCGGCGGTGCCAATCAGAATGCCTGTCAGGCCGGATACCAGGCCCTTCAGCATCGCTCCCCGGCTGAGCACCGACACCATCAGCACGCCGAACAGCGCCATGGCGGCAATTTCCGGGAAGGAGAACCGCACCAGTACCGGCCGGAGGAAGGGCATGGTTATCAAAAGGACTACTGCGCCAACGACGCCGCCTATGGCCGAAACTGCATAGACTGCGCCGAGCGTGTAGGCCGCTTGGCCGCGCATGGCCAACTGGTGCCCTTCCAGGAATGTCACCTGGGTAGCGGCGCCGGGGTAACCCAGCAGTATCGCCGGGACCGAGTCCAAAGTGTTGTTTACTCCGCCCAGGGCCGCCAAGAAGGTGAGGGCAATGACCGGGTCGGCCACATTGAAAACCAGGAGGGGTATGGCTATGGCGGCGATGGTGGTCGTGCCGATTCCAGGGATCAACCCGGCTGCTCCCGCCAAACCGACGGCCGCGATTAGCACGAGCCAGTAGGTGGGATCTCCCAGGAAACCCAAGGCGCTTATGTACTCGACCACGGAAGGTTCCTCCCTGGAGAGCTACTCTATGAGTTCTGTCTTGGATCGCCGCCCAGACAACCTACGCCCAGGGGTTGGTTACCGACGAATCGTTGACCCCCCGGTGAGTGAACCACAGGTAGGGGAACCGCTCCTTGGCAATCGGCTGCATGAAGTTGAAGCGCATTCCCGGCGCCGCCCGGAGCATCTCAACCCTTTCGTTCCCGGTGTTGAAATGCTGGTGGGGAGTCTGGGGTCCTTGAACGTGAATCAAGCTGCCCTTCTTCCAAGGGACCTTCACCCCGCCTACCTCCGAATAACCTTGGCCGTTCACCATGTAAAGCACCGCTTCCATGTGGGCGTGCTTGCCCCCGTGGTGGCCGACCTGGTCTCCCATCAGGGTGCTGATTTCGACCTCTTTGTTCTGGAACCCGTTCTTGCCATCCCGGTCCATGAGGCGCCGGGTAAAGTCCCGGTGGCCGTGCTGCGTCATCTGGGTGGGACGGACGCCGTCGGGATCTATAGCCGTGGCCTCACCGCTGATCTCTGCCATCTCTTCCGCGGACACGTCGTCCAGCGTAATCTCTACCTGCTCTTCCTCCCGCAGGGAAATACGGCGGTTAAGGGCATCGAACCCGGTGGTGGAAACTTCGGCGTCCTCATAGTTGTCGGTGGGACCCTTCAGCGAAATCTGGTCCAGCTTGCCCATACCCATCCAATGCTCGATGTGCAGGGCCATGGCGGAGAAGTACCTGACCGTCTCGGTCCCGGTGTTGAAGTGCTGGTGCCGAGAGCCGAAGGGCATCCAGAGCACACTGTGTTTGTTCCACTCGTATTTTACGCCGTTGACGATGCTGAAGCCTTCGCCTTCCACTATATAAATGGCTTCTTCGCCATGCTCGTGTTCGCCGCTGTGCCAACCTGGGGGTATCTCGGAGATCAAATACTCAGAGCCCCAGGTCGCAAAGCCGTTTTCGGGAGCGGCCATCAAGGCTACCCGGAAATCCTGGTCGGTTTCGACCCACTCCAGTTCCTCTTCGTGAATCGACGTCCTGGCTTCCGCTTTCGCCTCGTTGCCCTTGTCCCAGAACCCCACCCAATCATCGTAGAAGTTAGCCATCTCGTACTCCTTCTCGTGCTGCCTTGGCTCAATATTGGCGGAGTATTTCCAGTTAAAACCGTTCTCCGCGCTTTATCATATACGGCAAGCGCCCGAAACACGTAGCCTCAGGCGCTCACTTCGAAAACCTCGAAAACCTCCACCGTCAACCCGTGGGCATGGCCCCTGTCATCGTATTACGAAGAGGCTTAATTCCCCATTAGTTTCTGCAGGCCTGGGAACTCACACTCGGGCAGGTACTTAGAGAATATGCCGGCCGTAAACTCCGCGTCGCCCAGGGCGGCCTCGTATTGCTCCATCATTTCCTCACCCGGAGTGGGTGTCACCTCATCCCCGGAAAGTATCTTGCCGTAGTCGGCCAGGAACTCGGGGTCCTGCACCATTTGGCCCATGGCGTCCCTCAGAATCTGGAGCAACTCATCGGGTGTACCAGGAGGCGCAAACGACGCCCGGTACAGCGACGAGTTGGGGATGGAGAGAATTCTCCATATCTTTTCCTGTTCCTCGTCAAGCAAGTCAATAATCTGCATGGTGTCCTCCGGCACGTCTATGGCGCCATTGTGGCGCAGTTGCAACTCCGGAAGCGTACCGTTGAAGAAAATCTGGATGAACGAGTCGGGGCCGTTGCCGCCGGTGTCATCAACCTGCCAGCCGGGACGGTCCCGGGCCAAGGTGTACCACATTCCGGCGCCCCTGGCTTGAATGTCGTTCCGTTCCAACTGTTGCATGGTGGGCACCCGGCCTCCCGGCAGGGCGTACTTGATGTCCATGGGCAAGTCTAAGACGTCTTTCAGGAACCTGCCTCTGGCGGTGGGGGCTTGACAGATATTGTCCTGGCCATTGGTGAACCTGGGAGCGTTGGGATCCGACCCCTTTCCAATGGCGTCTTGAATCCGCCGGTAGGGCGCGTCCCCCCGGATGTACCAGACAAAAGGCCGGATTTGCAGGCCGCCCAGGGAGGGGAACTCCAACAGGTTGAACTGCACGCCCTCTCTCACGATTTGGGAGATGGGGTTCACGCCGGTGAAAACACCGATGGTATACCCGTCGGGTTTGGCGTTCCAAACGTAGTGAGCCCCCACCAGGCTGGCCCCGCCAACCTTGTTCAGCACCACCGTCTTGGGGTTGCCCGGGATGAACCGGCCGATGTGGCGGGCTACGGCCCGTGCGTTTAGGTCTGCGCCGCCCCCTGGCGGGTGGTTTGCGATTACGCGGATGGTCTTGCCCTTGTAGTACGGCTCCTCGCCGGCGGATGCCATGGCCTGGGCTTCCGCGGCTTTGGCATCCGCCATGGCCTTGGATTCCATGGCCTTGACTTGTTCCATTGCTTTGGCTTCGGCTTCGGCAACCCGTTCCGCCACTAACTTCTGGACATCTTCTTCAGAGAGTCCGGCAGAAGCAGATTCGGCCCGGACCTCCTCCAGCATTTTCTGGACATCTTCGGCGGACAATCCGACGGGCTGTTCAACCGGCGCCTGTGTTGCCGGAGCGGCGGGCGCGACAGGGGTGTCTGAGCCGCCGCAGGCGGCAGCCAACCAGATCAGAACCAAGGCTACAGGTAGTAGAACGCCACGTGGGAAGCATGTTCGCAAGCGGCTCACGGCCGGTACCTCCGTTTCTTTAGAATCTGGGTCGGGGCTTTCGTGTCTACTGGAAATACGACCCGTTTTGGTGGCCGTTGCTAACCAGGTTGACGTCGCCCCGGTCCCAACTTGGCGAACCCGCCAAATTTGGATTGCAGCTAGTCCCGGTTGATTCCGCGATGGGAGTACCAGAGATATGGGAAACGCTCTTTGGCGAGGCTCTGGAAGAAGTTGAACCGTATGCCCGGGGCCGCCCGGAGCATTTCACAGCGTATGTCTCCGGTGTTGAAATGTTGGTGAGGAGTTTGCGGTCCCTGCACGTGCAGGAGGCTGCCTTTCTTCCAGGGCACCTTGACCCCGCCAACCTCGGAATAGCCTTCGCCGTCCAACATTAGCAGCACCGCTTCCATGTGGGCGTGTTTGCCGCCGTGATGCCCAACCTGGTCGCCCATGGTGTTGCTGATTTCGATTTCCTTGTTCTGGAACCCGTTTTTGCCGGGACGGTCCATCAGGGGGCGCATGAAGTCGCGGTGCCCTCGCGTTGACATCTCGGTTGGCCGCGGGCCGTCCGGGTCGATGGTCATGGGCTCCCCGGAAATTTCTTCAACCTCGTTGGGATCCAGGTCGTCCAGGGTCATCTCTTCCTGGTCTTCCCTGCGGAAACAAATCCGCCGGTTCAATTCATCGAAGCCGGTGGTGGACGCGGTTGCGTCGTCATAATTGTCCGTGGGGCCTTTGATTTCCAACTGGTCCAGCTTGCCCATGCCCATCCAGTGTTCCAGGTGCAGCGCCATGGCGGAGAAGTAACGGACCGTCTCGGTCCCGGTGTTAAAGTGCTGGTGTTGAGAGCCGAAGGGCATCCAGAGACAACTGCCCTTGTTCCACTCGTACTTGACGCCGTTGACTATGCTGAAGCCTTCACCTTCCACGATGTAAATGGCTTCTTCGCCGTGTTCGTGCTTGCCGGTATGCCAGCCGGGGTCGATCTCCGACATGATGTATTCGGAGCCCCAGGTGGCAAATCCGTTTTCCTGGGAGGCCATCAAGGCTACCCGGCAGTCCTGGTCGGTTTCAACCCATTCCAATTCCTCGTCATGGATCACTGCCCGGGCCGCGGCTTTCGCCTCGTTACTTGCTTCCCAGAATCCCTGCCATGTTTCATAAAAATTGGGCATTGTTACTCTCCTGCGTTTTCCTTCCGGCGGAAGATTTATTCCCGGCTCAAATAAATACTATCGCCAGGTTGCAAAGTATGGGTAAGCTAATATGAATGTGCTGTATTGTCAAGCCGAAACAAAAAGGGTCGGGGGTCTTTCGATTATCTTCGAATCCCCCGTCACTCTTGCCGCAACGGGAATCCAGAGCCCATCTGGATCCCTACTCCCCGTCATTCTCGTCGCAACGGGAATCCAGAGCCCTTTTCCCCATCCAACCTGGTTCGTGTCTGCAGGAATGTTCCAGTTGGGACGTCAACCTGGCCACCCGGCGCGTCTTAGTTGGCATAACCGACTTGGTACATAATCAGGGCTCTGGATTCCCGCCGCAGCGGGAATGAAGGAGGACAATCGAAAGACCAACAAAAAGGGGCGGGGCTACCATGCCCCGCCCCCGTCTGACCTATTTCCAGGGGTTCGTTACCGAGGAGTCGTTGATTCCCCGGTGGGAGTACCAAAGGGTCGGGAACCGCTCCTTGGCAATGTTCTGGAAGAAGTTAAACCGCATTCCCGGCGCGGCCCTTATCATCTCAACCTTTTCGTCGCTGGTATTGAAGTGCTGGTGGGGAGTCTGGGGTCCCTGCACGTGGATCAGGCTGCCCTTCTTCCACGGCACTTTTTCGTCGCCCACCTCTGAGTAACCCTCGCCCGAGATGATGTAAAGCACCGCTTCCATGTGGGCGTGCTTCCCGCCGTGGTGCCCAACGTCATCTCCCATGGTGTTGCTGATTTCGATTTCCTTGTTCTGGAAGCCGTTCTTCCCCGGGCGGTCCATCAGCGGTCGGATGAAGTCCCGGTGACCGTGAAGGGAGCTGCGATTGGCGGGGTCGGCCTGCTCGTATGCCGTGGCCTCCCCGGTGATATCTTCCAACTCCTGGGGAGTTATCTCGCCGCCGAAGATAGTCTCGGTGTCCTCGTTCCTCAGAACAATGCGGCGGTTCATGGTGTCGAACCCGGAGGTGGAAACTTCGGCGTCCTCGTAGTTGTCAGTGGGCCCCTTTACCGAAATCTGGTCCAACTTGCCCATGCCCATCCAGTGCTCGATGTGGAGGGCCATGGCGGAGAAGTAGCGCACCACGGAGGTGCCGGTGTTGAAGTGCTGGTGTTGCGACCCGAAAGGCATCCACAGGCAGCTGTCCTTGCCCCATTCGTATCGGGTGCCGTTGACTATGCTGAACCCCTCGCCTTCCAAAATGTAGATGGCCTCTTCGCCGTGCTCGTGCTTTCCGGAGTGCCAGCCGGGGTTGATTTCGCCGATCATGTACTCGGAACCCCAGGTGGCAAAACCGTTTTCCGGGGCGGCCAGAAGGGCAACCCTGGAGTCTTGGTCGGTTTCAACCCACTCGAGATCTTCTTCGTGTATCGCTGCGCGGGATGCTTTCTTGTTGGCGTTGCTAGCGTCCCAGAACCCTAGCCAGGAATCGTAAAAGTTCGCCATAATCTACTCCCTTTTCTTGAGATGAACCTGCGGTGAATGAACCTGTCAGGACTTGAACCGGGCCTGAATGTGCCTGAGATACACCGCTGCTAATCTAATATGATTGGTGATTCTCGTCAAGCATCCTGATCCAGCGCACCCGGCAAACGCTTTTTGACGTAACGGGAGAGTCTTGCATCTAAAGTGACGCCTTATCGACTTTGTTCCGACCGCGCTTACCCCCGTCATTCTCGCCGCACCGGCAATCCAGAGCCCTTTTCGTGCGTCGACACGCTAATGGCAACGGTGAAACTGGCGGTGTGAGATGGCCCGCGTCCCGTCATTCCCGCAGCGGGAATCGAGAGCCCTTTCTCCTATCCAACCTGATGCGGGTCTACAGGAATGGTCCAGGTGGGACGTCGACCTGTCCACCTGGCTCGTCCTGGTTGGCATAGCCATCTTGGTGCATGACCGGGGATTTGTATTCCCACTGCGGCGAAAAAGACGGGGAGGTCCGGCGGTTATTGCGTTCCGGGTTATCTGCTTCGGGGTTATGGTCTACAATAACGGCGAGCCGCCGGCCCGCTATGCCTTGTAACGCCGGTTGAAAATCTTCAGGAGGTTGCAACATGTCCGATCTTTCGATGCGCACCGCGATCGGCAATTACGGATACACCACCGACTTAAAAAACGGCGCCGCCACATCAGAGAAGTTCGAGATGGACCACGTTGAGATTTCCCCCATCACCAGCGTCTTCCGGCAAATGGTCCGCAATATGGAATTCGACCTCGCCGAGATGGCCCTCTCCACCTACCTTTGCGCCAGGGCCCATGGTAAGGCGATGACAGGAATCCCAATCTTCCTGGTTCGCAGCTTCTACCACGGGACTATTTCGTGCAGCGTGCGGTCGGGAATCAAACAGCCGGGCGACCTGGCCGGGCGGCGGGTCGGAGTGCGAGGCTATACGGTAACGCCCGGTGTCTGGGCCCGGGGTATCCTGCAGACCGCCTATGGCCTCGATTTGAACTCGGTGACCTGGGTGTTGTCCGGAGACGAGCACGTGGCAGAGTACGTGCCCCCCGCCAATGTGGTGTCGTCAACCAACGAGGACTTGAACGCCATGATGATCTCGGGCGAGATCGATGCGGCTATTGGAGCGGGGCTAACCGACTCTCCGGACATTGTCCCGCTCTTCCCCGACGCCGCCGGTGCCGACGCGGACTGGTTCAAAAAGACCGGGCTTTACCCGATAAGCCACATGATGGTGGTCAAGGACGAACACCTGACGAGCCATCCCTGGTTGCCCGGCGAGCTAATCTCCATGTTTCAGGAAGCGAAAAAGCCCTACCTGGAACACCTGCACTCGGGAGCAACCCTTAGCCCCGCCGACCAAACTATTCTGGAGTTGAGCAAGATCGTAGGCGATGACCCCCTGCCCTACGGCATCGAGGCCTCGCGAAAGAGCCTGGACACCTTCATGCAGTTCAATCTGGACCAGAAGATTATCCCGGAGCCGATGACCACCGACGAAAGGTTCGTCTGGTAGGACTGGTCGCGGCGAGGCTTAGGAGATCGATCCCTAGGAGAACGCCGGGATCACCTGTTCTCCGAACAGCTTGAGGGATTTCAAAGCGCTCTCGGAAGACATGGCCCCGAATCGGTGATTGGCGCTAAACAAGTCGTAACCAATGGAGCTTTGGTGCTCCTTCAGCTTGCGAATCACCGTGTCGGGGCTTCCAACAATGGCCACCCCGGTGTCCACCCACCAATCGTAGGTTGCCCGTTGCTCCCGGGTGCCGCGAGCCCGGGCGTTCCGGGTTTCCACGTCGGGATTGCCCCGGAACCCGATCCGGGTTTCGGCGATGCCCCGGCTGCCCAGGCCGTCTGCTTCCAGTAGCGGCCCTTCCGCCTCTGCCCTGGCGATTTCATCGGTCTCGGCAACGTGGACCGCCCGCATCAAAAATGTGCGGGGTATCGGGCCCGGGTGTTGCCACTTTTTCCAGGCATCCCGGAACAGTTGGAATTTCTCCGCAATGACCTCATCAGTGTCCAGGTTTTGGGACACGTTGAAGTTGTGCTCGGCCGCATACTCCAAAGACGCCACGCTGTGGGAGGCGTACCAGATGGGAGGGTGGGGTTGCTGGAAAGGCCGGGGCGTGGGAAGCGCTTCGTCATACGACCAGAACTTGCCCTGGTAAGTCACGCTTTCCCCGGACCAGGATTTCAAAATGATTTCGATGGCCTCGGCCCCCATTTCCCGGCGCTCCGCGAAATCCAGGTTCCAGCGCATGAACTCATGCTCGTGGGTCCCGAGGCCCGCGCCGAATTCCAACCTCCCCTGCGACAGGTGGTCCAGCATTGCCGCTTCCTGCGCCAGCCGCATCGGGTTGTGCATGGGCAGTTGGTAAATCATAGCGCCGATTCTGAGGCGGCTGGTGTGTTGGGCCAGGGCGGACAGAAACACATTTGGGGCCGTAATCTGGCCCACCGCCGAGTTTTGGTGCTCGATGGTGAAATAGTACTCGTAGCCTAATTCCTCGCCCAGCTTTGCTTCGTCGATGTGCTCCCGGTATACGTCTGCGGCCACCGGGGCGCGGGACATGGTTTCGGCTCCGAACGAGTCCCAGATTCCGAATTGTAGATTAGCCATATTCAATCACCTTCCGGTCGGGACGTTCCTGGGAATCCCCGATCGTCGCTACTCACGGTCTAGGAGAAATTCCGGCCCAGCTGCGGCCAGGCCGCCGGTGCGCTGCACTTTTCCAAACGTTGGTCTAGGGGCAGGCTTGCGTCCCAATTTTGGCCGATGAAACGCCGGCCATTGATATTTCCGGCCTCGTCGGAGCACAGCCATACCACCGGTTCCCGCATAACGTCTGGTTGGATAATTCCGGAACGGTCGTCGTTGGGGTCTTCCGGCAGCAGGTTGGTGTTGGTCCTGCCGCCGGGAACCAGCACGTTGGCGGTGACCCCACTGCCCTCCAACTCCCCGGCCATGGCGGCGATCAGGGCCTCGTGCCCCGCCTTGGAAGGTCCATAAGGGGTGCCCATTTGGCGGATCATCGTATCCATGCTCGTGGTCACGCCGATGATGCGTCCCCATCCCTGCGCTCTCATGTGCGACACCGCGGCCCTCGCCATGAAAAACGGGCCGTTCAGGTTGATTGACATCACCTTGGTCCAGATTTCCGGAGTAATGTCCCAGAAGTTAGGACCCGGCGCGCCCCACTTGTGGGCATTGGTGCCGGCATTATTGATGAGGATGTGAAGCCCGCCCAGGCCGGCTATTGTGGAACTGACCGCTTCTTCGGCGTCCTCGTATTTCGAAACGTCCCGTTCGATGGTTAAAACGCAGTCATCCCCGCCAATTTCCCTCAGGTCGTTGGCGGACTGTCCCAACCAGTCCCGGTTGACGTCCATCAAGGCGACTCTGGCTCCCGCCTGCACCAGGGCTTCCGCCATGTTGCGGCCAAGACCGATGGGACTCCCGGCGCCGGTCACCAGCGCCACTTTCCCTTGCAATAGTCTGGATTGCATCTGTTCTCCCCGCCCCGGCCTCGTTTAGCTTTGACGAATCAGCTTGTCCACCCCTCCTGGGGCGGGAAGCACAACGTAAATGTCACCGTGGGCGTCAACCCAACTGCCGTGCCCGGAACCCCTGATTTCGAACCGGCTCAGGACCTTGCCCTCGCCGTCCAGCACGCTGAACCGGGCTGGGGCATCGTCTACCACGCCTTCGCTCACGTGAAACATTCCGTCCTGGTCGACGGAAATATCCATCGGGCGCTTGATATCGTCCCAGATGGTCAGGAACTCCCCTTCAGCGGAAAACACCTGTATCCGGTGGTTTTCCCGATCGCACACGTACACCGTGCCGTCCTTGCCCACGATCAGGCTGTGGGGCAGGTGAAACTGGTTCGGCTCGACCTTCCCCGGCTCACCCCAAGACTTCTTCAGTTGGCCTTCGATCGAAAAGCGGTGGACCCGTGCATTCCGGTAGCCGTCTGAGACGTACAGGTCTCCGTTGGGGGCGGGAACCAGCTCGCTGGGGTAGTTGAACGGCCCTGCCGCCCGCGGCACCAGCGCTGCGGGCACCTCGCAGCCGGTGTCCGAGTGAACGCCGTGTCGTCCCAGCATCTGGATCGGTTTGCCGTCCAGGGTATACACCAGGCACACCGAGCTGTCCCGGTCCGTGACGTACATAACGTCGTCTTCGATGTAGATCCCATGAGGTGACAGGAACGACCCGTTGCCCCAGGAGCCAACGAAATTCCCGTCCCGGTCGAAAATCACCACCGGTGGGTCCTTGCGCTGGAAGGTGTAGAGCCGGTCCTGGGAATCGGTGGCGACGGCGCTCACCATCCCGAAAGACTCTCCCTCCGGAAGCTTTGCCCAGCCCTCGTGCACTTCATAGGTGTACTTGCCGGTTCCTACGGTGGTCATTTCCAACTCCTGCCCGTCTCTCAAATAAAGGTGTTTCGAAAAGGTGTGTCTCAAATGGGGCCGCGCCCCGGTCTGCAGATTCTGCGGTCTGCAGGTTCAGTCCCGGACGCTACACCCGGATAACCCCAATGTCGCCTTCAATGGAAATCTCGGTGCCGTAGGGCCGGGACACTTCTTGAAGCCAGGTCAGGATTTCCCGGGCCATCGGGCCCTCGGACAGGACCGGGCGGCCCCGTTGTGGTATGGGCAGCCCGTGACCCATTTCGATGGGATAGAGCACCACCTCTTTCAGGTCTCCCCCGGAATAGTTGCAGACGGCAACAACGCTTTGCCAGAACACCGGATCGCCGGCAAAGGCCCGTGTCCCTCCCCCGGACCTGCTGTCCAGGTAGTCTCCGGGTGTCTGGTCGTAACCCAGTCCGAACCGCCGGTAGGCCTCGTCGGGCAGTCGCAAAACGCTTTCGTTCTGAAAGATGAAGTTGCCCAGGCTGTAGAAAATGGGTCTGTTCTTATAAATCTCGATGCCCCTCAGGAAGTGGGGGCCGTGGCCGGCGAACAGAGCGCAGCCCTGGTCAATGGTCCAGCGGGCAAACTCCTCCAGGAACTGGGGAGGAGAAACCCTGGTGCTTCCATGAAACTCCCCGGCCTCGCCGCTCTCGTGGCAATGGACGCCGTAGATAGTCCAATCGGCCTGCTTCTGCGCTCCCCTGATCCAGTTGCCGATGCCGGTCATGTCGCCTTGGTCGGCCGAAGTTTTTCTGGCAAACTCCTCCCCCAACAGGAACTTGTTCTCCAGAAATTCCACCTCGGTGGCGTGGTCCACCGCGTCTTCGTTGCCCCTGAAGCCAAACGCCCGCGTCGCCTCCATCACGTCGTCGTATCCCAATTCCCGGTTGGCCCTTTGAAGCGCCTCGAAAACGTCCCGCTCCACGTGGTGCGTAACTTGGTGGCGCAGTGCGTTCACCCCTGGCCGGCCGGGGAAATCCGGGCGGCCCGCGCCGGCCCGGGACTGCTCGCTGAAAGTGCTGGTGGCCGACATAACCGCAACCCGCCCCCGCGGAGAGTCCACGTAGGCCGGCGACCGCGCTTGGTCAATGTCGTGTCCGCCCCCGGCAGTGGGCAGGTCTATCTCCCGGCAGTGGTCCAGGGTGGTCAGAAAACCGCCTTCAGAGAAGTCGAAGGAGTGGTTGTTGGCCGTGGTCACGGCGTCTATGCCCATCCACTTCAGCTCTTCCAGGTTCTTGGGATCCGACCGGGTGTAGGTGGCGCCGCTCCATTGCCAGCTGCTCTCGTAGTCGTGGAACAGCATCTCCAGGTTGGCCACGGAAACGTCTGCCTGCTTGAGGATGTGGGTTAGCTTCAGGAAGTTTTCCTCGTTGAAGGACTTCATGCGGCGGGTGATCATGGCGTCGCCCGCCACGGCAATGGATATGTCCCGGCGTTGGGCGTTGTATATCATTGGCCCCCCTGTCCTACGCGGTTATTTTCGGGCTCTTTCCGAGGCCATTGCCACCACTTCGGGCAGGGCCTCCAGGTGCTCCATATAGTCGAACACCGGATTCAGCATCAACATTTGGGCCCCGGCCTGCAGCACCTCGGCCAAGCCTCGGGCGCATTCCTCGGCGTTTCCCCACACTGCAACGTTGGCCGCCATGTCGGCGTTGTTGTAGTGACCGCCGAAGAATTCCCTGAGGCGTGTTTCGGCGCGGGACGATTCCGAGTCCAACGCGACGTATACCCGCTTGGCGAAGGAAAAAGATGCAGGGTCCCGGCCACGGGCATCCAGTTCCTCATGGATAATCGCCACGTGTTCCCGGAACTGCTGGGTGCTGGTGGACCCGGCTCCCATCCAGCCTTCTCCCAATTGTGCGGCGCGGCGCAATCCCTGGGGATGCCGCCCGCCGAACCATATAGGAGGATGGGGCTTCTGCACCGGCTTCGGCTCCAGGGTCTGCCCCGTAAGCTGCCAGAACTCCCCGTCGAAGTGGGCTTCTTGTTGCGTCCACAGGGCTTTCATAACCGCCAGGCTTTCCCTGAAGTGCCTGGCCCTGCTGCCCGGACGCTGCTCCGATGGTCCGTCCAGCAACTGGTACTGCTCCGGACGCCCACCCAGGCTGACGCCGATGATCAGCCTTCCCCGGCTGATCTGGTCCAATGAACTGAAGGACTTGGCCAGGTGCACCGGGTTGCGGGTGGTGGCGATTATCATGGCGCTTCCCAGCTTCACTCTGTTGGTCAGGGCCGCCAGGTAGTTCATCAGCCCAACGGGTTCCAGCGCAGGGTCTGCGCCGATTATCCGCTCCTGGACCCACAGGCTGTGGTAGTCGAGTTCCTCCGCCCTGATCGCGAACCGGCGCACCAGGTCCATGTCTATCGGTGTGTCCAGAAAAATCTGGGGAACGGCGATTCCAAAGGGAACGCCGAAAGGAACAGTTGAAGCCTCGGCCATCTGACACCCGTCTTGATATTGTTGCTTGTCGCGGCTATCTCGCTAGGTTTACACAGTCTAACAAGGGGCCGCGCTTGTCAAGTCGCGCACCGCCCCCGTCGCCCCCGTCACTCGCAAGGACTGTTGGGTTTCACGCCAGGGTTTTTCAGTTGTCCCACGTTTCTCTCGCCGCACCCCCTCCCTCCCGTCATTCTCGCCGCAGCGGGAATCCAGAGCCCCAGCCCCCGTCATTCTCGCCGCAGCGGGAATCCAGAGCCCCAGCCCCCGTCATTCTCGCCGCAGCGGGAATCCAGAGCCCAGCCCCCGTCATTCTCGCCGCAGCGGGAATCCAGAGCCCCAGCCCCCGTCATTCTCGCCGCAGCGGGAATCCAGAGCCCCAGCCCCCGTCATTCTCGCCGCAGCGGGAATCCAGAGCCCAGCCCCCGTCATTCTCGCCGCAGCGGGAATCCAGAGCCCCGGCTGTCATCCGACACGGTTAGGGAATGGAGGACCTGGCCCGGCGGCCGTGCACCCGCTGCGTCACCGGGGGGCGGGTTCGTCGTATCCTGCTATAATTGGGGCCGCGCCGGTCAGCAGACGCCCGCCGGCTTTTCCTCCGGCATTGCCGGGAGTACTTCGCAATATTTCAATACTTCATGGAAGGTGAACAACGCATGCCTCCACCTGAAAGGTATAACAGTGGATACAACATCGGCGTAGGCGGAGCCGTGGTCCGGGATGGAAAGCTCTTGCTGGTCAGGCGCAAGTCGCGCCGGGGTCGGGGCAACTGGCAGTGCCCGGGGGGATTCGTCGAGGTCAACGAGTCCATTGAAGAGACCGCGGTTCGGGAGGTTGAGGAGGAATCCGGGGTCAAGTCCGAGGTAATCGGCTTGCTGGGGATGCGCAACCTGTACACCGAGGACAACGGCAACAGCACCTACATGGTGATGCTGATGCGGCCCCTGGAGGGCGAGCCGGAACCGGACGCGCAGGAAGTGGACCAGGCCGCCTTTTTCACTTTGGAGGAAATCCTGCAACTGGAGCAAGTCCCCCCGGTTAACATTGAGATCGCCCACCGGGCCCTGGACCCGAAGCACCTACTCCTGTATCCGATGCCCATGACCCATGCCTCGGGAGCGGAATACACGTTCTTCGTCGGGTAGCGGCCTCCTACACGTTTGCTGTCGGGGTAGGGGACTGTTCGGGTTCGCTTCGATTCTGTTCCCCTTCTGACCCCAGGTTTATCAGGCGGTCCAGGTTCCGCAGGCGGCCGCTGGTCAGACCGGCAACCAGGGCGAAGACAGCTACGGCCACCCCGCCAACGGAGAGGGCCAAGGGGGCGCCAATCAACGCCGCCATCGCTCCAGCCTGCATTCCTCCCAGGGGCCGGATGTTGTACGTCATGCCGTAAAAGCCCATGACCCGGCCCCGCATCGCGTCGGGAACCATCAGCTGCATCGAGTTTTGAATCAGCGTGGTGAACATTGTGTTGAACACGCCCATTACCAGCATCAGGGCCATTGCCAGGGCGAAGGAACCCACGTACTGAGCGGTAAGGCCAAAGGCAATGGTCGCCAGGCCGCCCATCACGCCGCCAAGGACGATCAAAGGCCCGGTCCCCGAAAGCTTGGTCCGAAGGGACAGGGTCAGAGCAACCACCAGTGAACCTATAGCGCCCACGCCCATCAGTTGTCCCTGTCCACTCGCCCCAACCCCCAGGATGTCTACGGCAAAAATGGGCATCATGGTAATGTAGGCCATACCGAAAAAGCTTCCGAAAAAAGTCAAGGCCATCAGGACCGCGAAGATGGGCCGTTCTACTATGAACGCCAGGCCCTCCCGGATGTCCTGGACCGGATTTCCCCGGGCAGTCCTGGTAACGCGGGGTACTTTCAGCCGCCACGCAACCGCAACCATGACCAAGAACCCCGCTGCGGCCACGAAAAACGCCGATGCGGGGTTTTCGGTTTCCGACCAGGCTATGATGAATCCCGCCGCCGCCGGGGCCAGGATCCGCGTCCCCGGCCAGATTGACGAGTTCAACGCCACTGCGCTCATCATGAACTGCCGCTCCACCAGGTGCGGGAATATTGAACGCCGCGCCGGCTGGTCAAACGCCTCGACGGCGCCGGCCAGGAACGCAATCAGCAGGACATGCCACATGGTCGCTTGGTTGAACAGCGCCAGGAAGGCCAGCACCAATATCAACCCGGCGGTGATGGTTTGGGACACCATGATCAGCAGGCGTTGGTCCAGTTTGTCTGCGGCCACGCCGCCGAACAGGTTGAGGAAAATGGCTGGGACGCCGTTGGCCAGGCCAACGTAGCCAAGGGCCAGCGGTGAGCCGGTCAACTGGAAAACCAACCAGAACTGCCCGAACCGCAGAATTTGGAACCCGCTGACCGAGGCAATGCTGCCCAGCCAAAAGGCCCGGTAGCCGGGAGAACGAAACGCCGGTGGGAGGGGCAAAGAAAACTGGGTCAGTGGTTTAACCTTGGAGGACCGAGGGTTACAAAACAGGTTTCCGCAACCGGGAGTGGCAGGTCCATCTCCGCCAGTCTAGAATCCCCCGCCTACCCTGTCAAACCGCCGCCGCCAATGCCTGCCGCCAACGCCCGTGGGGAGTATTCGCCCCCGCCCATCCCCCCATCATTCCCCTTCCCGTCATCCTCGCCGCAGCGGGGATCCAGAGCCCCTTTTTGCCCCCCACCCTCGTCTTTCCCGTCGCAGCAGGAGATCCAGAAGCCCCTCTTTTGCCACCCTTCCCGTCATCCTCGCCGCAGCGGGGATCCAGAGCCCCTTTTTGTCCCCCACCCCCGTCATCCTCGCCGCAGCGGGGATCCAGAGCCCATTTTGTCCTCCCACCACGGTCTTTCCCGTCGCACCAGGCATCAGAGCCCCTGTTGTCCCCCACCCCCGTCATCCTCGCCGCAGCGGAGATCCAGAGCCCCTTTTGTCCTCCCACCACGGTCTTTCCCGTCGCACCAGGCATCAGAGCCCCTGTTGTCCTTCGTGTTATTGCCAATTCGAAACGAGGTTCCGAAACGCCGCAGTTGCCATTCCGGGCCTGGGGACAACATTCAACCGCCCGTAATCCGCCTTTTGGACTCTGTGGGAGTGTATCTTCTCCCATAGGTTGCTCGGATACCACGCCTCATCCTCCGAATGGGCCGAGAAGTAGATACCGAGGTACCTGTTGCGATTGAAGTACACTCGCCGGGGGAGGCCCCCAAAGCGTAGTACATGGCCGAGTTTTCTAGCCTCTATCCCTAGGGTCTCAAACAATTCCCTGTAATGACCTTCTGTCATGTCTCCTCCAGGGGGCCAATGGGAATAGTGGCCTCCAACAGTCGTACAAAATCTCATAAGAGGTTACGGAGAGAAAATCTCGAAACTCAGTCTAACCCGAAGTTGAAAGCGAGTACCGTTGGGATGCTTAAGGGAATTGTTTCTGCCGGTTGCCGACCCTGGCTGGGGTCAATCCCCGGCTACTGACATTACGGTCTGCTCGTTTAGGGTCGTGAAATTGCTTCACTAAACCGTCTGGGCAGGTCTTGAAGCTTTGTTAAGGTGTCAGTCTTTAGATTTGGGCGACAACGGAATCAACAACATGGCGCTATTCGTTACAGACTCCGCGGTCGGCTGAGTTTCGCAATTTTGTCCCATCCGGGCGTTCACCGCGGCCTGCCTGGCGTTTTGCGTTTTAGAAGCTTTAAGCATTGGAGTTCTCTACTTGCCTGCGGCTTTGGCGCCGATAGTCACGGCCATTGTTGGCATGTTCCACCCCCATGCTACCGTAAACCCGGCGACGGAATCCTTTAGCCAGAGTTAAATTGGGACGGACGCCGGAGGCTCTAAATGAAAAGCTTGACGTCGCCGCCTATCATTGCGCATCTATTGGCTTGGGCCGCGTTTTTCGGGGTGGTTTTTTGGCCCTACGGATTCAACACGCACACCACAACCGTCACGGCGAGTCATATCAGAGACGAATTCGGTCACTCCCCGGGACCATTCATCCGATACTTAGGATTCGAGGAAATAATGCTGCTGCTTATCCCGCTAGCTCTGACCGGTCTGGCAACCTGGCTGGCTTGGCGCCACGGGGCCGTTTGGTCCGCATGGACCAGACCTGTGCTGTGGGGCTTGGGCTTGCTTTGCTTGGCGTATTGTTCAGTTCCAATCTGGTTTATCGAGGTGCAAATCGGCTTCATTGGTGCGTTCTTTCTGCCGGCGGCGGCGGTATTGATTGTCTCAGCGATTTTCGTCAGCATGAGCAAACCAACTCCGAAAGTCCCATCAAAACAATGATTCTCCTTCCAAAATTTAGCGGACCGGTCATTGAGAAAGTCCCTCTATCCCCAACCCCCCCGTCATCCTCGCCGCAGCGGGGATCCAGAGCCCTTCCTGTCCCGCTTCCCGTCATCCTCGCCGCAATGGGAATCCAGACCCCCGGTCCCCGGCCTTGTCACCGCAACTGGAGCCCGCACCCCCCCAACCCCCCCGTCATCCTCGCCGCAGCGGGGATCCAGAGCCCTTCCTGTCACTGAACACCGCTGGAGACATCAGAGACGGCCTGCCCCACCAATCTCAGTATCCTCCGAGCCCTCTGCGTTGAAACCGAACCCCTTGCGTCACCCACCCCTTGACACCCCCGAATGCATCTCCCTATCATCGAACCAATGTTCGCTAACACAGAAAACCAGGCCGACAACCCGGAAGCCCCCACGCCCTCCCTCGCCGACATCGTCCGCGAGGAAACCGATGACGGCCGCCTAATAATCCGCTTTCTAATAGAAGTCATGCAGGGCCTCCTCGAACACTCCAAGCCCTGCCACCGCCTCGACGCCGCCCGCCAACTCCTAACCCTCGGCTTCCACCCAGCCCAATCCTTCATCGACGAAAATAGCCCCGCCGCCCAAACCCGAAAAAACCTCCGCGCCCCCGGCGTCCTCGGCGCTGAAACCGCCCCCCTCCACCAGGAACTGGCCGCCCTGATCCGGGAAGAAACCGATAACGGCCGCACCACCGTGCGCTTCCTGATCGACGTCATGCAGGGCACAATCCCCGACTTCAAACCCCACCACCGCCTGTCCGCAGCCAAAGAACTCCTCCACCGCGGCTTCGACGCGCCTTCCACTCCCGACGGCGGCAACTCGGCCGGTCAGGAATCCGCCCCGGAGCAGTCCGCCCCGGCTGAAAAACGCCCCTCGGCGCCCCGCTCCTGGACCCACATCCTGAAGGGCCGCTATGCCGGCTACCCCGCTGGCTATAGCCGCTACGAAACGGAGTACGGCCCCTTTGACTTCCGGTCCTACGATGACGAGGAATACAACTTCGACACCCACGGCTCTGACGCCCTGGCACATATCTGCGGCGGTACGGAGGCAACCAGCGCAACCCGCAAGACGCTCTACGACTTCCGCTACGATGCCCGCCAGATTGCCAAGGCCACCGGCCAGGACCACAACGACTGCGACCACCTGATCAAGTTCCCCGACGACTGCCCCCAACCCGAAAACATCTACGGGTACCAGGCCCTGCGGCGGATATTCGGCACCGAGCAGGCCGCCCGGATAGCCGCCTGGGCCGCCGCCCAATACCACCGGAAGCAAGCCGTCCTGGCTGGCGAAGACTATCCGGCGCTCCGGCCCGGGCCCAAAGACGGCCCCGCGCTCCCCATAGCATCCCGGCATCTATACGTCTCATCGGACCGGTCCGCGGAGGAACTGTACCCGGAGGACCGGTCGCCGCCGGACTTGGGGGTCGACCCACCGGATTCAACGGAGTTATCCAGCTGGGTCGAACTCATCAAGGAAGGACGCCGGGCTCGGGCCTATGGCGGCACGGTCGAAGGCTACAGCTGGGGCGCCATCCCAATATGACCGTATATTACTGTGATAATACCGTGACGCCCCAACCCAGGGGCGCCGCGGTCATTCACGCAAACAACTCCGCGTCCTGGGCGATCTCGGCGGTGAAATCCGGCCTCTGCCCCGGCTGCGACGCATGTCCCGATTGACACGCGGCAGGCCCAATGCTAACTTTCCGCCTAGACCCGGCCCGGCGCCATCCTGGCTTGGCATCCGGGTCTGCTATTGGGTCTGCCATCGGGCCTTTTAGAGACCTGGCCGGTGCAGAAAGAGGCTCTGAAACGAAGATCAGGGGTTGAACATGCGAAGCATTGACGTCCACGCCCATATAACGCCCCAGTGTTTTTGGCGGGCGACGGAAAACGGCGGAGACTGGCACACCATCCGGCGGGAGCAGGACGCCCGGGGCAGGGAGTATTCCATATCGGGAGACTCCCAGGGGCAACTGCCGCCCAAGTCTAGTTGGACCCCGGAGCAGAGGCTGGCGGATATGGATTCCCTGGGCGTCGACGTGCAGGTGGTTTCCACTTACGCCGGGTTCTACAACTACCACCTCGACGCACCTATCGCGATAGCGACCTCGAGGGACGCCAACAACGAAGTCGGTGAAATGGCGAAAGCTTGGCCCGAACGTTTTGCGTCCCTGGCTACCCTTCCCATGCAGGACGTCAACGCGGCGATAGCCGAGTTGGAACGCGTGATGTACCAGTTGGATTTCAAGGGCGCGATGCTCAACGACAACGTCAACGGCCACCAACTGGACGAACCGGAGTTTCTCCCGTTCTG
Organism: Dehalococcoidia bacterium; assembly: GCA_965226825.1. Taxonomy (GTDB): domain Bacteria; phylum Chloroflexota; class Dehalococcoidia; order Lucifugimonadales; family UBA3495; genus Io17-Chloro-G2. Next base: position 230,496 of record CBDDED010000002.1, on the reverse strand, counting down.
GAAAGCTGCCGAAGCAATGGGCGCAATGATATTGTTCCATCAGGGCGGCGGCACTTTGGTTTCCTCCCGCATCCGCCGGTACCATCTGCCAAACTCAATCGGCAACCTGGCCGACCGTGTGGTCACCTTCGCCTCGTTGGTGATGGGCGGCGTGATGGATGCCTGCCCCGACCTGAAGATTTGCCTTTCCCACGGCGGCGGCTACGTCTGCCACGGCATCGGGCGCATGGACCGGAGTTGGGAGACCAGGGCCGCAATTAGGGCCAACATTTCCGAGCCTCCCAGCGCCTACCTCCGGCGTTTTTACTACGACACCATTGTGTACACCGAGCCGGCGTTGCGGTTCCTGATTGACACCGTGGGCGCCGACCGGGTTGTGTTCGGCACCGACTGGCCTTATGACATGGCCCAGGATTGGCCGGTTTCCTGGATTCTCGGCCTGGAGAGCATCACCGACGAGGAAAAGGAACTCATTCTTTGGAAAAACCTGGAGCGGCTTCTGGGCCTTTAGGCCCACGCGCTGCCCGGTCTATAGTTGTCCGGTCTATAGCTGCCCGGTCGAAAGCAGCCCAGCCGATAGTGGCCCAGCCGAGAAAAGAACCTGGCTCATAGCAGAGGTGTATTGGTGCGAAGCATAGACGTACATGCCCATTTGGCGCCCCAATGTATGTTATCCACAGTTGACTCCGGTGGAGAGTGGCACGGCTTGCGCCTGGAGAACGGAGACGGCCCCGGCCAGTTGGTGGGTCACGGCAGGCACATCCCCCTGTTCCCGCCCCACCTGCGGTACTCTCCGGAACAACGAATACAGGACATGGACCAACAGGGTACCGACGTTCAGGTCGTATCGATTCACATGCCACTGGTGGGCTACCACCTGGACCCCGCGGAGGGACTCGGACTGGCCCGGGAAGTCAACGACGAAATCTCCTCCATGACCAAGCGATGGCCCGACCGTTTCGCCGGGTTGGCGACACTGCCGGTGCAAGACGTTGACGTTGCCATCGGGGAGTTGGAGCGTGCCGTCACGGAGTTGGGGCTCAAGGGTGCCGCCCTGGACACCGTGGTGAATGCGGCCAACTGGGATGAGGAATCATTCTTGCCGCTGTTCAAGGCTGCCGAGCAACTGGGGGCCCTGCTGTTCTACCACCCCCAACCCAACAACAACCTGATCTCGCAGCAAGTCAACGACAAATTCGCCTTTGGCAACAGCATCGGCGTCCCGTTGGAGGACGCGCTGGTGGTTGCGGCACTGATTTTCGGCGGCGTATTGGAAAAGTGCCCCGATCTCAAAGTATGCGTGGCTCACGGCGGTGGGCCCGCCTGCTTCGGCATGGGCCGGATGGACCACGCCTGGCAGGTCCGCTCCGAGGCGCGGATCAACATCCAGAAGCCGCCCAGCACCTACTTGAACCGGATGTACTACGACACCGTGACCAACAGCGAGCCGGTCCTGCGATTCCTGATCGACACCGTTGGCATTGACCGGGTCGTTCTGGGCAGCGACTGGCCCTTCGTCGGCTGGGACCCGTCACCGGCAGGCTGGGTCCAAAACCTCGAAAGCCTGACCCAGGAAGAAAAGGACAAAATCCTCTGGCAAAACCTGGAAGCCCTGCTAAGCCTCCCGTCCTGACCCACCCACCGCATTCCTAGCCGCGGCGGGAATCCGGGGCCTCGGTTGTGCGCCGGCACGGTTACGGCAACGGACAAACATGTCTTAACGCGGCGGACGAATCCTGCTTCCAAAATGGTGCCCGATCACCATCCATCCGACTGCGCCCACCCCCCCGTCATTCTCGCCGCAGCGGGAATCCAGAGCCCTGGTTGTGCGCCGACACGGTTATGGCAACGGACAAACATATCCTAACGTGGCAGAGGAATCTTGCTTCCAAAATGGTGCCTGATCACCATCTATCCGACCCCACCCACCCCCCGTCATTCTCGCCGCAGCGGGAATCCAGAGCCCTGGTTGTCGGGCAGGATGTTGGTGGCGGCATGGGCGATTCGGGTATGCGCTAGCTTCGCAACCCATAACAATCGCCTGGATTCCTCCAGCCACGAGAACGAAACCGTGAGCCGCTGCATGCAGGCTCAACCACCCCCAAATGCCCGGCGCTAGCCGCCTGCCGGCGCCGCCTCTATTTCCTTCAACTGGGGCATCACCTTTTCGGCGAACAGGCGCATGCTGGCCTCGGCGTCCGCGTAGGGCATGCCTCCGTAGCTGAACACCGCTACGTAGGACCCGTGGCCGACTCGTTCGTGGATTCGCTCGATCTTTTCCAGGCATTGTTCCGGGGTGCCCCAGACCTGGAGATTCAGAAAGAATTCTCGAACGTCGTCGTCCCCGTATTGGGCTACCTTTTCGGTCATGTTGTCGTAGTACTCGTAGCCCTTGAGTCCCTTGAAATGGTCGTTCCTGATTTCATAGTGCTCCATGACCGATTCCCAGTAGGCGCCCACGTGCCTCCGGGCCATCTCCTCGGCCCGGGCCGGGTCCTCGTCGCAGTAGGTGAACCCCACCACAATAGGCGCGGGTGGTTCTTCCCGGTTCACCCGGCGGTAAACCTGCCGGTAGGACTCCAGCTCCGTGACCACGTCATCCCAGGGTTTCTGGGGGATGATCAGCAGGCCAACTCCCAGTTCGGCCATGATTTGGGACGATTCGGGGGATACCGCAGCGGCGAAGGTCCGGCCCTTGAAACTGTTCAACGGCGCCGGGCGGATGGCCGCTTTGGGCTGGTTAATGAACTCACCCCGGAACTCGCAGAACCCCGTCTCCAACCCGCCCAACAGCGTCTCCGCCGATTCCACGAACCTGGTGCGCGACTCGGACATATCCAACCGGAACCCCTGGTATTCCACCCGCGCCAGCCCGCGGCCGATGCCCAGAATCATCCGGCCATTGCTCAGGTTGTCCAGCATCGAAACTTCTTCCGCCACCCGCATGGGGTCGTGCCAGGGCAGCACCACGACCATGGTGCCAAGCTGCACGTGCTCGGTGCGCCCGGCCATGTAGGACAGGTACTGGATGGGGTCGGGGCACATGGTGTAGTCGGTGAAGTGGTGCTCCACACCCCATATCGACTGGTAGCCCAGGGGTTCGGCCAGGTCGGCCAGATGGACCTCGTTTTGGTACACCTCGTGGTCCGGAAGATCGCAGTTAGCGCTCTGGAAAACCGTGGACATGCCAACGTGCATCGGTCTCTCCTTTTGCATCGAGCAGTGACGGGCTGCTATGGATTAAAGAAATGGAGCGGCTATGGCGTCAAATGTGGGCCGCGCCAGTGGATTATAGTCCCTATCGCATCGCCTGGACGATACCTGATGCCTCACACCACAGGCCAGCGGGATGGGAACGATACCCCTTCTCGGAGCATCAGGTCCTCCCCCTGCCCCTGGACCTTCCTTATCAGTTCGATCTCGTCGACGAATTGGGGCCGGTGGTCGTCCACCACGACCCTTCCGTCCACAATCACCGTGTGGACGCTGCGCCCGTCGGCGTTGTAGACCAGGTTGTTCACCGGATTGAACAGGCTTCTCCATTCCGGCCTGAGAGTATCGAACAGCACGAGGTCGGCCTTTTTGCCAATCTCTATGGACCCGATTTCGTCGCCCAGACCCAATGCCCGGGCGCCGTCGATAGTCCCCATTTCCAGGGCGGTTTCAGCGGGAATGACCCGTGTGCTTTCCCGGGCGTCCTTATACAGCACCGCGGCCAGGTACATGGAGCGCATGGTTTCGATCAGGTTGGAGTTGTTCCCGGCGTCGGTGCCCAGACCCACAACGATGCCCGATTCGAGCATTTCCGGAAGCAGTCCGTGGTTGGTCATCCCGGCCCCGCCCTTGAGCGCGGCAGTGGGGCAAACCACCCCTTTAGCGCCGGTCCTGGCCATGACTTCGACCTCGTCCCGGTCGAGGCCCAGCAGGTGGGCCAGCAGGACGTTGGGCCCCAGGACGCCAAGCCCTTCGAGGTATCCGGTTGGCCGGAGACCGCTCTGGGCGATGCAATTTTCCACCGACCCCGGGCTGTTGTTGTGGTGCAGGGTCATCCCGGTGTGGTTCCGGTCTGCCAGGTCCTTGGCCGCAACCAGGAGTTCCGGAGAGGCATATTCCCACGAGAACGGCATGGCCCAAGCCGTGACCCGGCCGTCTAGTTCCCCGTGGTAATCGTTGATCGTTTCTTCCATTTGAGCCACTGCCTGGGACGTTGGCGACACGGGCAGGTTTATTGGATTGGTGCGGTCCACGACCTGCTGCCCGACGACAATGCGGCAACCCGACAGGCGATAGGCCTCCAGGCAGGCGTCGAGGTGCTTGGTGCTGCCGGGGTCCAGGAAGCAGGTGGTCCCGTATTTCAGTAACTCGGTGATGGCCAGCAAGGAGGCGTTGTATTCCTCATCGGGAGTCATTGCGGCTTGGAGCTTGAAAACAAGGGGCAAATAGCCTGGGCCCAGGTCGTCGGGAAAAACTCCGCGGGCGGCGTGGGCGTAGCTGATGTGCATGTGCCCGTTGCAGAAGCCAGGCGTGACCACCATGTCCCGGGCGTCGATCACCCGGTCGGCCCCGACTCCGGCCAACTCTGAGGCCTTTCCCACTTGGGTAATCCGGTTGCCGGTAATCAAAACCGAGGCGTCTCGAATTATCCGGCGCTGGGAGTCCATGGTCAGGAGGAATTGGGCGTTGTCGATTTTCAGGGATGTTTCAGCCAAGGCGAAGCCTCAATCCCGGGGTTTGCAGCAATCCCGGTTGGGCTATCGGGGAACGCCGGGGCCGGTGGTCAGATGGTCGCTTGCGGGACCGGCCGCGGTCCATTCATCGTGGGACCAACCGGTTGCGATCATCCGGCACAACCAGCCCACGTGACAGTTATGCCAGGACGGCGTTGGATGATTTCGGTCCGCCCCGGTTTTGGCCCGCCGCACACTCGCGGCGGAACGGGCCCAGGTCCTAGTGCCCAGGACGAACCGCGCCGCCGCGAGATTGCTACGTTTGGTTCTTGGCCTTCAGGGCCGCCAGAACCTTTTCGGCGGTGATTGGCAGGCTGGTTATTCGGACGCCGACGGCATCCTCCACGGCGTTGGCAATTGCCGCGGCCACCGGCACGTTGCTGCTCTCGCCGATGCCCTTGCTGGCATAGGGGGCCGGGCCGGACGGTGACCCGATTAACCGGGTTTCCAGCTCCGGCAGGTCCTGGATTGTCGGGATTTTGTAGTCTCCCAGGCTGAGCGTGGAGATCCGGCCCTCATGGCTGGTCAATTCCTCCATCAGGGCATACCCCAGACCCTGAATCACGCCGCCTTCGATCTGTCCCTGGTGGTTCAATGGGTTGATCACTGTGCCGACGTCGTGCACTGAAACGATTTTTTTCACTGTGACCTGGCCGGTCTCCCGGTCAACTTCCACTTCCGCAGTCTGGGTGCAGAAGGAGGTGACGGTTGAGGTGGGCGCGGTGAAGATGTTTTCTCCCGCCAGCGGCCCCCCGCCGGCGTCGGCAGACCTGGCGGCCAACTCGGTCAAGGGTATGGCCCGGGGTTCTTGCCCCGGTGACGATTCCGTGCGGACCTCGCCGTCCTCCAGCCGGAGTTGCTCCTGTGGACAATTCAACAGCTCAGCGGCGAAGGCGGTAATCTTTTCCTTCAAGTCTACTGCCGCGCCCAGGACTGCCTGGCCGGACGTATAGGTGACCCGGCTGCCGCCGGACCCCGAGTCGAAGTCCACGGCGTCGGTGCCTTCTACCACCATTGCTACGTCTTCCGCCGGGATGGTCAACTCCTCGCCCACCACCTGGCGCAGCACGGTATGGGCTCCGGTGCCGGTGTCCCACAGTGACATCAACAAGGTTGCCTTGCCGTTCTCACCCAGGACTACCTTGGCAGTGGACTGGCCCGAGCCCGGAGGTTGGTCGGCCATGGCCATTCCCCGGCCCACGGCGGTGGTGGATGAGCTTGCCTTGGGGTCGGTCCACCCGGCGGCTTCGGCTCCCTCCCGCAGGGTTTCCTCGGCCCGGATTTCCTCCCAACTGCCGCCGGTGGGAGAAGTGTCGCCGTCGTGCAGCACGTTGCGTAGCCTGAACTCGTAGGGGTCCAGACCCATTTCCCTGGCGATCATGTCCATGTGAGACTCGACCGCGAAGGTCACCTGGGGCTTGGCCGGCGCCCGCATGTGCCCGCAGGGAACGTTGTTGGTATACACCATGTAGCCGTCTATGTTGATGTGGGGGATCACATAAGGGCCGCCGGCGCGGTCGGCCCCGCCCAGGTAGACCCTGGGCTTGAAAGACCCGTAGGCCCCGCTGTTGAAAACGGCAGTGGCCTGGCGCGCCCACAACCGGCCGTCGCTCTTGACTCCCGTCTTCAGGGTGATCACCGCCGGGTGCCTGGGGTTGCCGGCCATAAGTTCCTGGATGTAGTCCATAGCCATTTTCACCGGCCGCCCGGAGCGCAGCGCCAGGTAATAACACAGAGGAACATCCATGAAGGAACCCTTGCCCCCAAAGTCGCCGCCGATACTGCAAGGGTTGAACTTGATCATGTCCTCCGGGATGTCCCATGCGGCGGCCATCTGCGACCGAAGGCCGAAGGGCGCTTTATTGTTGACCCAGCCTTCCACCCTGCCGCTATCGTCAACCCGGATTACGCACACGTGAGGCTCGATGTAGCCTTGATGCATCAACTGGGCGTTGAAAGTGTGCTCGAAGATGAGGTCAGACTCACGGAATCCCTGCTCCACGTCGCCGTGCGCCCAATTGTTCTGGGCAAACACGTTGTTGACCTGGGACATTGGCCGGGGCAACCCAGAGTAGCTATCCAGGTCCGGGTGAAGCACCGGAGCGTCGGGTTTCATGGCTTCCAGGGGATCGAACACCGCCGGCAATTCTTCGTACTCCACATCAACCAGCAGCAACGCCTCTTCAGCAGTGTCGGCGTCTTCAGCAGCGACGGCGACCACCTTTTCTCCCACGAAACGGACCCGGTCTTTGGCCAGAACGTGGATGTCTTTGAGCAACCGGCCCACCAGGCGGTCGGGCAGGTCTTGACCCGTGAGCACTGCATGGACTCCCGGCAGGTTGGCGGCCCGGGACGTGTCGATTCTGACAATCCTGGCGTGTGGGAACGGGCTGCGCAGGACCTTGCCGGTCAGCAAACCAGGAAGGGTCAGGTCTGCCGCGTAAGTCGCTCCGCCCGATACTTTGTCGGGGCCCTCTCCCCGGGGTACGGATTGTCCGACTACCGAGAGGGTGGAAACCATCAGGACCTCCATGGCGAGGCAACCCTCGCCGGTGGACTAAATTTCAGATTGTTCCGAGCGTACAGCGACGGCCTTTGGGTGTCAATCTTCCGCCGCCCCCTTGCATTTTCATGGGAGCAACAACGTATATACGGAAGCAACGGCGCACCCGCCATTTTCGTCGCAACGGGAATCCAGAGCCCATTTCACCGCGGAGAGCGCAGAGTTGTTTTTGGGTCCATTTTCCCCAACACCCCTTGCGTCCTCGGGGGTTCTCTGTGTTGAAAAACCCAACTACCCGTCATTCTCGCCGCAGCGGGAATCCAGAGCCCTTTCTCCCATCAAACGTGATGTGGGTCTGCAGGAATGGTCCAGGTGGGACGTCGACCTGTCCACCCGGCGCGTGTTGGTTGGCATAACCGCCTTGGCGCATGATCAGGGCTCTGGATTCCCGCTGCGGCGAGAATGGCGGGGGAGGCGCCCGGTACCGTCGCGGCGCCAGCCCTTTGATAAAATCGGCTTCTGCACGTCCTCCCACTTTAGAATTCGATAACCCGGGCATCAGAATCTCTCCGTATGAAATCCCCAACGGGTGTGGTACTCTCCCCAAGGCCTCCCCAACGCACATCCTGGATTCTATGTCCACTCAATCCCCCCAAACTCCACAAGCTCACCGACGGGCCGGACCCGGCCAAGGCAACTGGGTTTCCCGGCTGGATACCTTCCAAACAGCCAGGCAATTCCGGGACTTCCGCCTGGTATGGCTCGGCAACTTCTTCGCTCAAAGCGCCCAATGGATGCAGATCCTGACCGTTGGCTGGCTGGTCCTCAAGCTGACCGACAACAACGCGTTGCTCACCGGGACGGTGATCGGGGTACGGACACTCCCGGTGTTGCTAATCGGGCCCTGGGCCGGAGTGCTGGCTGACCGCGTCGACCGCCGCAAGCTGATCATGATTGCCCAGTTGTGCATGGCCGCCGCCGCGGCAACGTTTGCGTTCCTGGTGATAGCCACAGACCTGGATGCAGAGGAACCCTCCGGTCCGCTGCGTTGGTGGCACCCCTTTCTCTACATGATCATTGCGGGAGTCGCGCACAGCGTCATTCAGCCGGTCCGCAACGCCATCGTTGCCAACACCGTCCCCCGCGAAGCCCTCACCAGCGCCTTGGCCCTCAACAGTATGGTCTTTCCCACGACCCGCATCGTCGCCCCGGCCATCGGCGGGTTGATCATCGCCACCCTGGGGTTCAATTGGAACTTCCTCCTGGAAACCCTGGGTTACCTGTTGATGGTTGTGTTGATGATACCGGTCCGCTTGCAATTCCGGTCTCCACAGCGGCCCGAGCGCACCTCGGCGTTTGCCAGCATGAAGGCGGGAATGGCCTACGTGTGGCAAGCAAAGCCGGTGTTGCAGTTGATAGTAATGTCATTCGTTCCAAACATGGTGTTCACACCCCTGCTATTCATTCTGCCGGTGTTCACCAGTGAGGTGTTGGGGCGGGACGCCGACGCCGGCGGCATCCTGTCGGCGGCCCTGGGCGTCGGGGGTGTCGTAGCTGCGGTGATTGTAGCGACTGTGGGATTTGTGGCCCGGAAGGGGACGGCAACTTTCCTGGGGCTGGCCGGCGGCTGTTTCTTCGTGTTGGTCTTCGCCCAATCGACCTGGTACGGGGTGTCTATAGCGACGTTGGCGGGCCTGGGATTCTGCCAATACTTCTTCAGGGTCGGCAACAGCACCCTGATACAGACGATTATTCCAGACGATCTACGGGGCCGGGTTATGAGCATTTATCAACTGGACAACGGCTTTGTCCCCCTGGCCACGTTGGTCACCAGTTGGTTCGTCTATATTTGGAATCCCAAAGACGTCTACACGGTCATCGGAATAGTGAGCCTGGTGTTGGTGGCCCTGCAGTTGGCGGTCTTCCGTCAAGCGCGCCAACTAGCCTGAGGCGGCGGTGCTCCGGGCTTCTGGAACTCGGCCACGCAGGCTTGCCCAAAGGAAATGTTCCAGGCAACATAGCCCTTACTTGGGAATCTCGAAATCCTGATTCAGACTAAGCGGCCAGGAAGCGCCATTGCCGGTGGCGAGCTCGGGCAGTGCCTAATCTTTGTTCAGGTAGGAGGAGGGGCTGGCCAGGAATTTGGTGCGGCAATCCAGCCCGCAGAAATAATACCAGGCGCCGTCGTGGAAACTCCTAGTGCCTTGTTGAGGATCGACTTCGGCAGCTCCGTGGCGGGTCAAACCCGTTTGGGCTCTGGCTTCGTCCTCGTCGATGGTCTTCCCGCAAACCGGGTCTTGGGGCATGGTGTTCCCTCTCTGTCGCGGTTAATGTTCGGTATTGCCGGGTTAAAGTCCGGTTCCGTCATGAATAAACGGTGGTTGCCGGTCAGGGGATGGGTGCCAGGTCCATGCCCAACCTGACTTTTCCAGGCTGGTCCAACAGCGTCCGCGCGATCCGGGAGCGGTGCTCGAAGGTGGTTCCCATTCGCATGGTCCAAGCCGACACGCGCCGGAACCATAGGTGAAGATCGAACTCCATCATGAAGCCGATCCCGCCGTGAATGACCTGGGAGGAACGTACCGCTGCCTCGCATTTGTCGTTGCAAAAGGCCTTAGCCTGGGACACTTCCAACCCGGCGGGCAAGCCCTGGTCCATTTTCCAAAGGGCCTCGTAAGTCAGGAGCTGGCAACCGTCGATCCAAATGGTCATGTCGGCGCAGAGGTGTTGGATTGACTGGAACGAGCCGATGGGCCGGCCGAACGCCACCCGGTTCTTGGCGTATTCGATACCCATTTCGGAGTCTTTTCGCGCTGCTCCCACCATTTGGGCGCACAGCAGGGCGGTGCCGCGGTCGAGCATGTCCTGGGCCAGTTCCCAGCCTTGGTCCTGCTGGCCAACCAGGTTCGACGCCGTAACCCGTACCTGGTCAAACGTGACAATGCTTTGCTTGTCTTTGGCCAGGGTGGTCAATGGCACGTGGGACACACCCTGGGCATTGGTGTCCACCAACAACAGGGAGATGCCCTCCCTGGGCTTCTCTTCTGAGTAGGCGCCCGTGCGGCAGACCACCAGGCACTTTGCCGCCGAGTTGAAATTGTCGACGAACAGCTTGGTCCCGGAGAGTATGAAGTCGTCGCCGTCTGCGATGGCTCGGGCTTGAATCGTGTGGGGCAGAAAGCGCGGGTCTCGCTCGTTGAACGCCCAGGTAAGGATCGTGCCGCCGGTTGCCACACCCGGGAGCAGTTCCCGGCGTTGCTGTTCGGAACCGTGGGCGTTGATCGCCAGGGCCGCAACCATTGTTGAGTGGAACGGGACCGGGGCGATAGCGCGCCCCACCTCTTCCAAGACTATTCCCAGGTAGGTGAGGGGCAGCCCCTGGCCTCCATAGGCTTCGGGCAGGGACATGCCAAACCAGCCCAAGTCCGCCATCTGTTTCCACAGGTCCGGCGGATACCCCAGGTCATCTTGCTCCATGGCGCGGGCCAGGCTGGGAGGGCATTCCCCTTGCAGAAATTCCCTGGCCAGGTTCTTGACCATCTGCTCTTCTTCGCTGAGGAGTACATCCATAAGTTTTGAATTTACCTTTTGTCAGTTTTGGTGGTGGTGGAGGGGCGGGCTCGCCGACCTAGGGCGCTAGCTATCCATCTGCAGGGTCGGCCTTGGTGAACCCAACGTCGGAGTGAGCGCCTATGGCGGGAACTTCCGCCGTCCCCCAACCTAGCAACGTCCGCAGGCGGCGCTGGTCAGCCGTAGTCGAAACAGTGAACGGCATGGGCGGTGAAACTCGCACTTCGTCCAACTTGGCGAGGAATAGCTCGATGTCATCTATGGCGTAGGCAACCGCATCTTCTTCCCGGTTGTTTTCATAGAAATTCTGGTGCATCGACGATGCTATTGCCAGATGGTCAAAGAAGTCAGTGCGGTAGAATTCACGGCCCAGTTGGTCTGATATGGCATGGAGGAGATAGTGGGAATTGTGATGCCACCCCCGCTGGACTGCAATGGCCTTGAGAGCGTGAGCGACCGCGCCCCAAGCTTTCTCAGATGCCTGGAGCAAGTCGCCACTGCGCAGTTCATTCTTGGAGTGTTCCAGGAAACGGCGGCTAAACTGCACGTGGTTATCAGCGCCGGCGGGTTCCGGAGTGGATATTGATGTGGTGGTCATGTCGATACTGCCGCGCTAGCCCCGGGGCATCCCCAAGCCCCGTCGGGCTACCTGGTCCCGCATCACCTGGACACTGCCGTGGTTGATGCCCGACTGGAAAGCGCCCATGACGTTGTGCGCGTACAAACCGTCTTCGATGGCTTCCGGTGAGCCGTTCAACAGTTGGGCGTACGGCCCCAGTATCTGCGTAATGGTCTCGGTGGTCCGGACGCCGTGCTCCGGGGCCCAAACCTTTTCCGCCGCCCCTTCATAGGAGAAATCCACGTCCCGGTTGACCATGGACATGCTCCGCAGGGTCATCAACCGGCAGACCTGAGCCTCAATCCAGAGTTCCGCTAAGCGGTCCCGTACGGCTGGGTCCTGGGCCGGGGAATGTCCATCCAGGTCGTTTTCCTTCACCCAGTTTAAGATGTCCTCGTCGCGCCTTACGGAGATAAGGTACCGGCTGGCTCCAACCCGGTCCAGGTTCAAGCCCATAGCGCCGACGTACCACCCGTTGTTCTCTTCTCCCAACATTGACGACACCGGCACCCGCACATTCTCAAAAAAGGTCTCGTTGGTGCGGCGTTGCCCGTAGGTGGTTGCGGTGGGGGCCGGGGGATCGCTTTGGATCGTCCACAGGGGCCTCACGGTGATCCCCGGCGTATCCATGGGAATCAGGAAGATGGAAATGCCCCGGTGCCGGGGGGCGTCGGGATCGGTCCGAGCCATCAGGTAGATGTGAGACGCGTAATGGGCGGATGAGGTGTACATCTTTTGGCCGTTGATGACGAAATCGTCACCGTCCCTTACTGCTCGGCATTGCAGGCCTGCCAGGTCGGCCCCCGCTTGAGGCTCGGTGAACCCAAGGGCCAGAACAATGTCGCCCTTGATGAGGCCGGGCAGAAACTCGGCCTTTTGCTCCTCGTTCCCGGCCGCCAAGATGGCCGGGGCGCCGCTGCCCGCGCCGCCCACGCCGATTCCGACCCGGGCGAATTCTTCTTCGATAATGTACTGGTCCAGACGGTTCCCTTCCTGACCACCGTATTTCTTAGGCCAAGTGATCCCGATCCAGCCCATCTCTCCAATGCGTTGGTACAGTTCCCGGACCAAGGGGCCGCGGCCGCCCTCCCCCGTGCCTTCAATCTCGTCGCGTATTTCCTCGGTCAGGTTTTCGGCAATGAATTGACGGACTTCATTCTGAAGGTCCGATTGCTGTGGCGTATATCCAAAATCCATGGCGTTCCTCTCAACCGTGCGCTGCCCCGGGGGTTGCTCGACTGGCCCGACGGCGATTATCCCGGCCCGATCGTATCCGACATTGTGCTGTCGTAAGCCTTGCGGTGTCAAGCACAAACACCGGCCACTGTAGGGTCTTTCGATTATCATCGAATCCCCCCGTGGCTCTCGCCGCAACGGGAATCTGGAGCCCATTTTGACTCCTACTTCCGTCATTCTCGCCGCAGCGGGAATCCAGAGCCCTTTTCCCCATCCAACCTGGGGCGTGTCTGCAGGAATGTTCCAGGTGGGACGTCGACCTGTCCATCCGGCGCGTCTTAGTTGGCATAGCAGTCTTGGCAAATAATCAGGGTTCTGGATTCCCGCTGCGGCGAGAATGACGGGGGACAATCGAAAGACCCTGCCGGCCCCTGGGCGGAGCCTGGAGTTAGGCCTGTTGTGGGTTTATGTGGTTGGTTCTGCTTTCTTGCTGAACCAGAAAACCAGGGGTGAGGTCAAGCCAATCGACGCTGCAATGACCCCGTATAGCCTCATGGCCAGGCTGATGGACGTGGCGTCGGCAATGAACCCAAAAATAAGGGGGGAAAGAAGCATTGCCACCGCCCAGTACAGGCTCACCACGGACAGGGTAAGGCCCCGCTGTGCGGGCGTGCTGTTTTCCGACGCTAGAGTGGGATACAAAGCTCGCAGGCAGCCAAAGGTCACTCCGGTGAGGGCCATCAAGCAAATTACGACTGCTTGAATCGGACCGGCGAAGGTGATACCCACGGCCAGGACTCCGGTAGAAACCATTCCCAGCAGCCCCATGTTCCTGTGACCTATCTTGCCCAGCAGCCATCCGAAGAAGAACGCCAGGGAGGCGACGCCCACGTTGTTCAGCGACCTGATTACACCCGTTTCGCCCTCGCTGTAGCCCAGGTCTCGGAAGAAAGCTATGAACAGGCCACCCACCAGTCCGGCGTTGACCGCTGCCATGAAGGCTACGAGGTAGGCAAAGCACAATGAACGCCGGAACAGCATGGTCTTGACCGGGGCGAAGCTTGCGGTGAAGCTCCTCACCTGGTCCAGCCTGGGCAACGCCGGCAATACCGCGATGACTATGATGCCGAACAAATTGACTGTGCCCGCAAGCAGAAAGGCCGTGGGATATCCGGAGGTCTCGGCGACGAACCCTATGACGATCGCCCCGGTGATGCCGCCGATTGACTCACAACTTAGCAGCCTTCCCAGCACCTTTCCCGCAGCGCCGTCTACGCTGCGGCTGGCGTAGGACTGACCGGCGGACCAGTAAACCGACCGGGAGGCCCCGTTGAAAAGTTGGGCGACGACTAATGGCCAGATAGTGGACGATATAGAGGCCACCCCGGCGCAGATCATCAGGGAGCCAAAGCCGAACCACATCACGATGCGTTCGCCAAAACGGTCGGCAATAGCCCCGCCGGGAAGCCGCAACGCCACCATGAAGATCGCCGGCGCGGCAACGATGATGCCCTGGTCCGACAACCGGAAGCCCAAGTCAATGGCGTAGAGAGGGACCAACAGGGTCAACGTGCCAACCCCGAGGCCATAGGTGAAGCCGTTCAGGTAGGCCAGGTAGGTGGGGTTTCTCAGCCTTTGGACGGGGGACGCAGCTACCATAAAGGCCGGTCAGGCTTCGCGGTGTGAGCCTCGATTGGAGCCTTGGGGATGGTCCTCGCCCTCAAGCCGTCACGCCCCGGAAGCGCCGGAAAGGTCGGCCAGCACCGGCTTGATCGCCTCCAGCAGAGGGGGCAGATACTCCTTCCAGTCACCCACCACTCCATAGTCGGCCGAGCGGAAGATGGCTGCCCGCCGGTTGGAATTGATGGCCAGGATTACTCCTGCCTTCTGGATTCCAACGGTGTGGTTGAAAGCGCCCCTGATTCCCACTGCCAGGTAGACCTTGGGCGCAATGCTCCGGCCGCTGATGCCGACCTGGATCTGATGGGGCAGCCATCCGGAGTGGACGACGTTGCGAGTCGTGGCCAGTGTAGCCCCAATTGAACGCGCCATCTCTCGGAGTTGCGGTAATTCCTCCGGCCCGCCGACTCCCATTCCCAGTCCAATCACCACGTGGGCCTGGACCAGTTCCGTGGCGCCGATGTCCTCCTGGTATTGCTCCTCAATAACCTCGACGTCTACGCCCTGGAACCCTCGGGGTTGAATCGTTCCCACTGCGGCCTGCGCCGCCGGTTCCGGCGTTATCGGGGTCAGCAATCCCGGCCTCAGGGTGACCAGGTTGGGCAGCGTCTTGGAAAGAATGGGAGCGACGACGTTGCCGCCCAACGCCGGCTTCAGCTGCACCAACCTGCCCTCGTCGTCTATTTCCAGGTCCACAGCGTCGCCGGTCAGTCCCAGCTTGAGGTTTGCAGCGATGCGGGCGGCCAGGTCCCGGCCGTCGGCGCTGGCGGCGAAAAGGACTGCGTAGGGCCGGGCGTCGCTAATCGCTGCGGCCATGGCTTCACTCACGGCGCGGCCGTAGACCGGACCCATCTCGCTGTTGTCCAGCACAAGGACGCGGTCGGCGCCGTAGGCCGCCAAATCCGCTGCCATAGCGTGCCCGTGGGGAGTTACCGCCACCGCCACAACTTCGCTACGGGTGATGGCGGTCAACTGCCGGGCCTTTCCCAGCATTTCCAGGGTTACGTTCAGAAGATCGGTTCCGAAGGTGTCTGCAACTACCCAAATGCTCCGGTCAATACCGTCCGGGTAGCGGGTCAATTCGACCGTTGAGGACCCGGCGCCATCCTGGGCGGCCATTTCGGCCAACCGCTCTTTTAATCCCTGGGCCATCTGTTGCGCGGCTGCTGCTGGGTCTTCCCCCTGTATGGTGACACTCATGCGGTTGGGTTCCACCAGCCGTATGTCCTGCACCCAGGTGGGCGAGCCGGGTTCTCCGAACAGGGACATGTCGCCCTTGGTCCCTTCGATCAATTGTGCGCAGCTAACCTCTTCGAGCGGCTTGGTTGCGGCCTCTGCCATCTGGTCGCGATCCGGGAATGACTCGGCTGCAACCCCGTCGGTGACGCAGACCAACGCGGGAAGAGGGCACCGGATAACCTGGTGGCCCTGGTCGATGATCCGCTGCACCAGCACCGACCGGGAATCCGGTTCCAGGTCCAGCCGGCTGACCGGTCCCACGTGGGGCATCCCCATAAGTTCGGCGATACCCGGTCCCACCTGCCCGGTTTCGGCGTCTGAGCTGTTCCGGCCGCAAAAAATTAGGTCGGGCTGTTCCCGCTCTAACACCATGCTCAGCGCGCGGGCTGTGGCCAAGGTGTCAGACCCGGCCAAGGCGCGGTCGGTCAACAGAATGGCCCGATCGCCGCCCAGGGCCAGGCATTCCAGCAGGCCGTCTCGAGCCTGGGGCGGGCCCATGCACACCACGACCACCTCATCATCGGGCGATTGTTTCAACTCGGCGGCGCGCACGACGCCCAGCATGTCGAAAGCGTTTACCTCGGAAGGGACTCCCTCTCGAACGATTTTCTTATTCTCATAGTCGAATTGAATTCGGGCTACGACCGGGACGTATTTGACACAGACA
Organism: Dehalococcoidia bacterium; assembly: GCA_965226825.1. GTDB lineage: Bacteria > Chloroflexota > Dehalococcoidia > Lucifugimonadales > UBA3495 > Io17-Chloro-G2. Next base: position 214,315 of record CBDDED010000002.1, on the reverse strand, counting down.
GCGAACTTCATTGGCAGGCGGGTCCCCTAAATCTCTCTAATGTGGGTCTGTCCCAAGGGTCTCAAACGCTCCATCCCGAGGGAATTCGAAACGCACAGGCCGTCAGGACATTGCGCCGGGACAATATCGGCGGCTAAAAGTCTTCCGAGCCTATTGTACTCTGGACTTGGCGGGTGAACTGCTCCAGGGCGGGACTTACGTCCACCGGAAACCTTGGGGGCCCTCCCAAGACCTTGAAGTGGGAGTCAAGCCGGGCAAAATCGCGCTCAAACCAGTCCCTGGCTTGATTCAGCGACCGTTCCGGAGCGGTCCGTTTACCCTGGTCCATCACGGGTTCCAGCAGGGGGTCGCCAGCCGCGGGTCGTTCAGTCTCCAACCCTATCACATCCCGGCTAAACATGCCTTCCCGGTCGTTGAAACGGAACACCTCCTTTGCTCCCGGGCGGTAGACCTTGTCCGTACTGAGCTTCATCACCGGACGGCCGTCATAACACACCAGCTTGTACGCCATGTCCGACCAGGGAGCATCGTCGGAGACTCCTACTTTGGTCCCCAGACCAAAAATGTCGATGGGAGCGCCGGCGTGGACCAGGCTCTCCAACTGGTACTCATCGAGGCCGCCGCTGGCAAGAATTTTGACGTAGGACAACCCGGCGTCATCCAGGATTCCCCGCACCTTCCGGCTCAAGTCGTCGAAATCCCCGGAATCCAGCCTCACGGCAACCAGCTTGTGGCCTTCGGCTGCCAGTTCTCGGGCCACCACCGCGGCTTTCCTGGCCCCTTCCAGCGTGTCATAGGTATCGATTAGCAGGACGGCCCGGTCGGGAAAGGTCTGGGCGTAGGCCCGGAACGCTTCGATTTCTGAAGTGAAGCTGGAGATAAACGAGTGGGCCATGGTCCCCGCCGGGGGTATGCCGTAAAGGCTGGCGGCCATCACGTTGCTGGTGGACTGGAAGCCGGCAATGTAGCCGCAGCGGGCCATTTTCAGCGCGGCGTCGGCGCCCTGTGTCCGCCGGGCCCCAAAGTCGGCAACCGGCCGGCCCTGGGCGGCCCAGACGCACCGGGCGGCCTTGGTGGCCAACAGCGTCTGGAGATTGACCTGGTTTATCACAAAGGTCTCTACCAGTTGAGCTTCAATGATCGGCCCGCTGATTTCCAGCGCCGGCTCGGCGGCGAAATATAGCCGGCCCTCCGGAATGGCTCGGACGCTTCCGGTGAACCGGAGCCCGGCCAGGTAGTCCAGGAAGTCTTGTCGGAACATGCCGGTGGAGGTCAGGTAGTACAGGGCCTCGGGGCCGAACCGGAGCTTTTCCAGGAATTCCAGGACTTGCTCCAGGCCCGCCGATACCAGGTACCCGCGGTTGGGCGGGTAATTTCTGACAAAAAGGCTGAAGGTTGCCGGGCCAAACATGTTCCGGCAGAAGAAGGTTTGAGCCATCGTCAGCTCGTACAGATCGCAGAACAGGCCGGTCTGTCCGGCGGGCAGACCGGATGCCGAATCGTAGGCCGGGCTGGGTTCAGGGAAATTCATGGACATTGCGGCGCCAGTCCCCCCAGGAAGGTAACGGCTCAATCACGTCCGGGTCTCGATGTTTGGATGGCCTTGATAGGTCGTGCGGTCCGGGATTTTATCGCTGCCGGAACAACCGGGACAGAAACCCAACCAGCCCGGAGCCCCGGCCCCGCCTGCCCCGAACCCGGTCTAGATGCTTCTGGACGCAATCGACGCAGGAACATGCTGCTGGATGCCGCGCCGCCATCTGGCGGTACCGTTCATCTTCACGTCTGGGCATTCGCAACCCACGCTAGCGGCTCGTGGCCCCGCGTCGGCGACTAGACAAACTTCCCCATAACCCGGAGCTCGGTGGTGGCGATACTGTTGCGCATGTCTCGGACCCGGTCGAATCCCGCCGGATCCAGCCCGTCCAGGAAAGAATCGATTCTTTCGAGTTGCACCGTGAAAATTTTAGCCAGGGAATCGGGGGAGTCAGGGCTCCTGGTATCTGCGGCGATCCGGCCCTCCAGGTAGGCTTTGTAAGCCTGGGCCCGGCTGACCACCTCATCCAAAGACTCGGCCAGCGCATCCAGGGGCGGGTGCGTAGGGCCCGAGGACTCCTTAGGAAAGTGCGCCTCTTCCGAAATTTCAAACCGCCGCCAGCGGTAAGGGGCCTCCAACACGGTTCCCGGAGTATCGATCTGGCCGGCTGCTTCCAATACGGCGGTGATGATTGCCCGTTGCTGCTTCGGTTTGCCGGCTTCGCCCAATTGGTTCCCGGCGGGATAACGGATGTACACCGCCCGTGGGGCGCCGATGCTGCCGGTGATGTGGGGTTGAACGCTCATGGATACCGTGCTTACGCCAGCGCCTTCAACCTGATTCTGTACCAGACTCACGGACCGGTGGCACACGGGTCAACCACAGGTCATCAACACCAGATCGGCGCCTTCCTCCTTATAGAGACGCGCCAATGCGGGAGCGGTCTCCTCCACAAGGATTGCCGGGTCGGGATTGAATCCCATGATGCTGTAGGCGTTGTCGGTAATGCCCCCGATGATTCCCTGGTCCCGCAACTCCCTGAGTCGGTCGAGCGGGAACATGCAGTTGACGTCCCGGTCCGCATCCACGTGGTTGTAGTGGGTGTGGGTCACGGCCAACTTGGCGGTGTCCACGTTGGTGGGCACCGTTCGGTAGGTGGGATCTCCATGGGCGCTGGCAACGTCGAACGCCTGGTCTGAACGCAAATGCACCCCGCCCGTCGTGAACAGGGAAACCACGCAATCGGAAAGGGGTTTGGACAGCGGCGCCCAGTTGATCGACTCGTTTTGGATGTGCCTGGTCCCGGTGTGGGCCACGTTGATGCGTTCGGTCCAGTCGTGGTATTTCCGCTGTTCGGAATCGTCCAGTACCCACTCTTTGAAATTCGAGGTCATAGCACCCCGCAAGATAGTCTTTAGAGTCTGCTGTTTGCGTCTATTCTATAGTCAATTACGGCCAATTATGTTGCTCTGCGGAAACATCTGTCAATGTGGCAGTCCTTGACACTCTTTGGGCTCATTAGTAACATAGGCCGGGTAGACAAGTGAAAATTGAATAGGAAACCCTGTATAGAGAATGGTGGAGGGAACGGCCCGATGAAGCCAGGCAACCGGTCTCAGGTTTATCCAACTGGGACACGGTGCTAAATCCGGCGCCTGTCGTAACGAAAGGTGCGATAGACGAAAGATGGGGGGCTTTGACTGATTGAGCTTCTCGCAGGAGAAGCTTTTTTGTTGCCCTACAACAACTGCTGGAGCAGCCGTTTTGAACGAAATTCGACCCATACGTTGGGCCGACGGAGCCCTGGAACTACTGGACCAAACCCTGCTTCCCCTGGAACAAGCAACCTTAAAGATTGACCGTTACCAGGAGGCGGTGGACGCTATCCGGCAAATGCGCGTCCGGGGAGCGCCGGCCATCGGCGTAACCGCCGCCTATGCGATGGCTTTGGCCTCGCGGCAAATCGACTCTCGGGACCGGCAGGAGTTCCTCTTTCAGCTTGATGCAGCGGCCTCGGAAATCGCTGCCGCCCGGCCCACTGCGGTAAATCTGGTATGGGCGGTTCGGAAACAGTTGGACCTGGCCCATGCAGAGGTTGACCCTACGATGATTTTCCCCAGGTTGTTGGAGGAAGCCCACCGCATCCAGGCGGAAGACGAGGCAGTCAACCGCCGGATTGGGGACTTCGGCAAAGACCTTATGCCGGAAGGCGGAGCGGTGCTGACTCATTGCAACACCGGGGCGCTGGCCACCGCCGGGTTTGGTACTGCGTTGGGGGTCATCCGGGCAGGATGGGAAGACGGCAGACGTTTCCAGGTGTACAACACCGAAACCAGGCCATTCCTGCAGGGATCGCGGCTGACTTCCTGGGAGTTCCAACAGCTGGGGATCCCCGCCACCTTGTTGGTTGATTCAGCTGCCGGAATGTTAATGGCCAGCGGGAAGGTCACCTGTGTAATCACCGGGGCCGACCGTATCGCCGCCAATGGGGACACCGCGAACAAGGTGGGGACTTACTCTCTGGCCGTGTTGGCCAAGGAGAATGGATTGCCTTTCTACGTGGCCGCTCCCACCAGCACCATAGACTTCGATGTCCTCACTGGGTCTGACATTGAAATTGAAGAACGTCCGCCCCAGGAGGTTAGCTATTTTCAAGGCAACCCCACGGCTCCCCCAGGCGTGGCCGCAATCAATCCGTCCTTCGACGTCACGCCCAACAGGTATCTGAGCGCCATAGTTACCGAAATGGGAGTTGCACGCCCACCGTTCCTGGAGAGTTTGAAGCTGGCGGTAAGCTAGGCAACCGGCGCGGTCGGAGGTTTTGCCTCACCAGACCCGCCCGCCCTAACCGCATCCCTGGTGTATGTGAACCAATGGCTCATCGAGAAGCCGTCATAGGAATAATCGGAGGCAGCGGCCTCTACGCAATGGAAGGGCTGGCCGACGCCCAGTTCATTGACATGGATACCCCCTTTGGCAAGCCCAGCGATGCCATTGTGACCGGCGTCCTGGAGGGTGTTCCCGTGGCATTTCTGCCGCGCCACGGCCGGGGCCACCGGTTCCACCCTTCCCACATTCCCGTCCGGGCCAACATCTACGCTTTGAAGAGCCTGGGGGTGCAGCGGTTAATATCGATCAGCGCCGTCGGAAGCCTGAAAGAGGAATTCGCCCCCTTGGATCTGGTCATCCCGGACCAGCTCATAGATCGGACCTGGCAAAGGGATGCAACGTTCTACGATCAGGGGATAGTGGTGCACATCGGGTTCGCCGACCCCTTCTGCGCCCCCTCCAGTCGTCTGGTTTACGATGGCGCCCGGGAGATGGGATTAAACGCGCATCCTGACGCCGTCATGGTGGTCATGGAGGGCCCAGCTTTCTCCACCAGGGCCGAGTCTGCCATGTACCGCTCCTGGGGCGCTGAAATCATCGGCATGACTGCTCTGCCGGAAGCGAAGTTGGCCCGAGAGGCCGAGATGTGCTACGCGACCATGGCTTGGGTTACTGATTACGATTGTTGGCGGCAGGGCGGGGAGCCGGTGACGGTGGACATGGTGGTCCAGAATCTGTCCAAGAACGTCGCCGCATCCAAGGAGTTGTTGCGGGTGGTGGTCCCACGGTTGGCTGGTCCCAGCGATTGCTCCTGTGGCTCAGCCCTTAAGGACGCAATTATCACTCCCAAGGAAGGGGTTCCCGAGGACGTTAAGCACAAGCTGGCGCCACTGGTGGGCCGTTATCTGGCCTGACCGGCTGGCAGCAAATTAGACCCATTGCTCAGGAGGTAAGCACATGCCCAGGCAAGACCCAGGCGAGCCCTACTACCGCGTGGATTCGCCGGAAGCCCAGTCCATCATCGAAGCCAGCCCAGACGAAACGGTGGTGGTGGACGTTCGCCGGGACGACGAGTGGGTTACCGGCCATGTTTCCGGCGCCATTCACATACCCATAGACGATTTGCCCGACCGCATTGACGAGGTGCCCAGGGACAAAAAGGTGCTTTTCATCTGCGCCGCCGGAGTCAGAAGCGGACTGGCCTGTGAGGTCGCAGCGTCGATGGGGTTCGATTCCGAAAACCTGTACAACATCGAAGACGGCACCCCCTCTTGGATACAGGCCAACCTCCCTACCTCCAGGGGTTCGGACCCGTAAATGCCCGCCTTCCGGCGCACCATGTCGCGTCGCGCGGGAAAGTTTACATAATCGTTGAGACCACGGCCCGGAACGACGGGCCAAATAGGATTACGCCAAAGTAAGGAGAAGTATATTGTCATCACCACAAGCCAGCGGACACGTCAAAGACCTGTCTCTGGCAGCAGAGGGAGTCAAGAGAATTCAGTGGGCCGGCCGGGAAATGCCGGTGGTCCATCTGATTCAGGAACGGTTTGCCAAAGAAAAGCCGCTGGCCGGGCTGCGGTTGGCGGCCTGCCTGCACGTCACGACCGAAACGGCCAACCTGGCAATCGCGTTGAAGGCGGGCGGCGCCGAGGTTGTCATGTGTGCCAGCAATCCGCTGAGCACTCAGGATGAGGTTGCGGCCGCCCTGGTGCAGGAATATGGCATTCCCACATTCTCCATCAAGGGAGAGGACGACCAGACCTACTACGACCACATCAACGCGGTGCTGGACTCCAAACCCGAGATAACCCTGGACGACGGGGCGGACCTGGTGACTATCCTGCACCGGAACCGGTCGGACCTGCTGGAAAATGTTATCGGCGGGACTGAGGAAACCACCACCGGAGTCGTTCGGTTGACCGCCATGGCAAAAGCCGACCGGCTGCGCTACCCCATCATTGCAGTCAATGAAGCGGAAACCAAGCATTTCTTCGACAACCGTTACGGCACGGGCCAGAGCACGCTGGACGGCATCACCAGGGCCACCAATATCCTTTGGGCCGGCCGAAAAGTGGTGGTGTCGGGATATGGTTGGTGCGGGCGGGGCATCGCCGCCCGTGCCCGGGGCATGGGCTCACTGGTAATAGTCACCGAAATCAACCCGGTGCGGGCTCTCGAGGCGGTCATGGACGGATTCGCCGTAATGCCCGCGGTGGATGCAGCCAGGGAGGGCGAGGTGTTCATTACCGCCACCGGAGGGTTGCACGCTATCGGCCGCAGCCAACTGGAGGCGATGCGCAACGGCGCCATAATGGCCAACAGCGGGCATTTCAACGTTGAGATAGACATACCCGCTCTCGAAGAAATGTCGTCGTCCAACCGGACCGCCCGCGGCTTTGTCCAGGAATATCAAATGAAGGACGGGCGTATTCTGTACCTGTTGGGTGAAGGCAGGCTGATTAACCTGGCCGCCGCCGAAGGCCATCCGTCGGCAGTCATGGACATGAGCTTTGCCAACCAGGCCCTTTCAGTGGAGTACATCGTCAACAAGCGGGGTCAGCTTGCACCCGGTGTCTACGATGTGCCGAAGGACACCGACGCCGAAGTTGGCCGGATCAAGCTGCAAGCCATGGGCATAAACATAGACACCCTGAGCACAGAGCAACAAAACTACCAAGAAAGTTGGGAAGAAGGGACCTAATTTCCATCTGATACAAACTGATACAGGAGAATACTGCATGCCGTTGCTTTTCAATGAGTCACCTAAATACTTACTGACTTCGGAGTCGGTAACCGAGGGGCACCCCGACAAGCTTTGCGACCAGATCTCCGATGCGGTGCTGGACGCGGTTCTTACCGACGATCCAATGGGCCGGGTGGCCTGTGAGACCGCCGTCACCAACGGCCTAGTGATGGTGATGGGTGAAATCACCACCAAGTCATACGTAGACGTGCCGGGTATTGTGAGGGAGACCCTGCGCACCGCCGGTTACGTCAACGCCGAATATGGCATCGACGCAAAAAGCTGCGGTGTAGCAGTCGCGATTCAGGAGCAATCCAGGGACATTAGCGCAGGCGTGACCACGGCGTTGGAGCGCCGCGGGGCCGCCCAAGACGCGAGCAAAATTGATTTCGACACCATTGGCGCAGGCGACCAGGGCATGATGGTGGGGTTTGCCTGCAACGAGACCCCGGAGCTTATGCCTCTAACCGTAAGCCTGTCTCACCGGTTGGTGCGTCAACTGAGCATGGTCCGGAAAGAGGGAATCCTGCCGTACCTGTGGCCGGACGGAAAATCCCAGGTAACCGTAGAATATCGCCACGGCATCCCCCACAGAGTTGACACCGTGGTCATCAGCGCCCAGCACAGCCCCGACGTTTCCAATGAGAAAATCACCAGCGACATCATAGAACAGGTTATCCGCAAGGTTATTCCGCCCGATCTGTTCGACGACGAAACAAAGATTTTTGTGAACCCCAGCGGCCGCTTTGTGGTTGGAGGGCCGGCCGGAGACTCGGGACTGACCGGGCGCAAAATCCTGGTCGACACCTACGGGGGTATCGCCCGTCACGGCGGCGGCGCTTTCTCGGGCAAAGACCCGACCAAGGTGGACCGGTCAGCGGCCTACGCGGCCCGCTACGTGGCCAAGAACCTCGTGGCCGCCGGGTTGGCCGACCGGGCTGAGGTGATCGTGTCCTACGCCATCGGTATCGCTAATCCCATTTCGGTGTCGGTGGAGACCTTCGATACCAACCACGTGGACAACGAGACGATCCATGAACTGGTGAACAAACACTTCGACCTTCGCCCAGCGGCGATTATCGAAAATCTCAACCTTCGGCGCCCGATCTACCGGCAGACCGCCTCCTACGGCCACTTTGGCCGCGATGACTTGAACCTATCCTGGGAGCAGACCGACAAAGCGGCATTGTTGCGTTCCGAGGCCGGGCTGTCGTGACCCAGGAAATCCGGTTCGGGACCGACGGCTGGCGGGGAGTGATTGCCGACGACTTCACCTTCGCCAACGTGTCCCGTTGTGCTCAGGGAGTTTGTGATTACCTGAAGTCCTTGGGCATGGCCGATCAGGGTCTGGTGGTCGGGTACGATACCCGCTTCCTTTCCCGGGAATTTGCGGAAACGGTAGCCGCGACCTGCGCGGCAAACGGGATCAGGGCGCACCTCTCCGTTAAACCCGCCCCCACGCCGGTGATCACCTACAATGTGCCGCGCCTCCAAACCGCCGGGGCGGCGATCCTCACCGCCAGCCACAACCCGGCTGCGTGGAACGGGTTCAAGTTCAAACCGGAATACGCCGGCAGCGCCACCCAGGAGATTACCGACCGGCTGGAAGCTGCGATTGTCTCCGCGGGGCCGCCCCAATCGATGGACCTGGAACAAGCCCGGGGTCAGGGATTGGTAACGGATTTCGATCCCGACCCGGTTTATCTGGATGGCCTGGCGGAATTGGTGGACTTGGGTTCAATCCGCGACGCCGGCTTGGAAATCCTGGTGGATGCCATGTTCGGTGCCGGCGCTGGGTACCTGTCCAGAATCCTCTCGGGAGGCGCAACCCGTGTCAAGGAAATGAACTCCCAGGTCAACCCGGCGTTTCCCGGAATGGCTCAGCCGGAACCAATAGCCCAAAACCTTGCCGGGCTGCTCCGATGGGTGCCAGATGAGGGCGCTTCGGTGGGGTTGGCCTTGGACGGGGATGCCGACCGTCTCGGGGTGGTGGATGAAGCCGGAAATTTCATCACCACCCTTGAGGTTTTCTCCCTGCTGGCCCTGTTCCTGCTCCAGGAACAGGGCAGGCGCGGCCCGCTTGTCAAGGGTGTTACTTCTTCCATGATGCTGAACAAGCTGGGCCAACAGTTCGGGGTTGACGTTTACGAAATGAAGGTAGGCTTCAAGTACATTGGGCCCAAGATGAGCGAGGTGGACGCTTTGATGGGAGGGGAGGAGAGCGGTGGGTTCGCTTTTCAGGGTCATATCCCCGAGCGGGATGGAATCGTAAGCGCCTTACTGTTTCTCGAATACATGGCCCGCACCGGCAAGACGCCCACCCAATTGGTTGACGGGCTGTTTCAACGGTTGGGCGCCCACTACTACCACCGCCGGGACGTGGTATTCCGAGCTGCGGACCGGGAGCGAATAGAGGGGCTGCTTGCCAGTGAAAGCCTGGACCAACTGGCAGGCATGACCATTCGAGGATCGGACCAGATTGATGGTCGCAGGCTGGTCTTCGATGATGCCTGGTTGGCGTCCCGCTTTTCAGGCACAGAGCCTCTTTTGCGGATCTACGCCGAGGCCGGGACGCCGGAACAATTAACGGCTTTGCTGGATTCCGCCCAGGAATACCTGGGAGTGTAGGCTCTTACCGCTTGGTGTATTGAGGCGCCCGGCGGGCCCTCTTCAACCCGTACTTCTTGCTTTCCTTGATGCGGGCGTCCCTGGTGATAAAACCACGGCTGCGCAACGCGGGTTTCAGATCGCCGTCGTAGACCAACAGAGCCCTGGCAATGCCGTGCCTGATGGCTTGGGCCTGCGAGTGGACCCCGCCACCGGCGACCCTGGCAACCACCCGGAAGCGGTTCAGAGCGTCGCCCACCCGAAGCGGTTCAACAACGACATTCTGCCATGGCGTCCAGTTGAAATATTCGTCCATGGGCTTGTTGTTGATTATGATGGGGCCGCCATCGTCGAGGTACAGCCGTACCTTGGCAATGGAAGTCTTACGTTTGCCTGTACCGTAGTAATACCGTTGGTCCGCCGCGGATTCTACCAATCGTTTACCTACCCTTCGTCATTTGAATTCGGCACGGCGGCGGCCACGGGGCCGGCAACCTGGGCCTGGTGGGGATGTTCCGCCCCGGAGTAAATCTTCAAGCGGCTTAGCATCTGCCTTCCCAGATTGTTTTTCGGCAGCATGCCCTTCACCGCCAAACGCACAACCCGGTCGGGGTGCTTTTCCATCATGTCCTTGAGCATAGTGGTCTTGAGGTTGCCCACATATCCGCTATGCCGGTAATAGGCCTTTTGCGTCAGCTTTCGACCGGTTACCGTCAGCTTGGACGCGTTGACCACAACCACGAAGTCGCCGGTCAGGGCGTGCGGTGTGTAAGTCGGTTTGTCCTTGCCCTGCAGGGCCATTGAAATGTCCCTGGCAACACGCCCCAGGACCAAGCCTGAAACGTCAATAACTCGCCACCGGGCCGGAATTTCACCGGGCTTGGCGAAGTAAGTGCTGTTTCTCTTCATCTAACCGTCTCCCGCTCCGAACCCGATTCGACGAGGGTCCGCTCTTCTCGGCCCGCCCCGTCTGAAAGAGGGGGAAAGTCCGGATATGTCACTTTCATTAAACAAAGCCCTCGGGCCGGCAATGAAGGCCATGCCACGTCGTTCCCTGCTCGGCCGCTCAAGACGTCGTCAACCACGCTGGCCGGGCGGCGGCCCTTGCCCACCTCCAGCAGCAACCCGTTGGCACGCCGGATTTGATGCTTGAGGAACCCGTTGGCTTCGCATTCAAAGATAACGGCCTCATCCTCGCGCCAAACATCCCAACGGGACACCAACCGGTCCGAGTTCTTGTCTGCCGGCAGTCCGGGCGCCAGGGCCCGAAAATCATGCCATCCCACCAGGGTTTGCGCAGCGCCGGCCATTTTCGCCACGTTCAGACCGGCGTCAACCCAGTGCCACCGATGCCTCTTCAGGGCGGAAGCGCTGGTTGAGTTGAGCACCTGATACCGGTAGGTCCTGCGGTGAGCGTGTAACCGGGAGTGGAAGTCCTCGGGCACGGTGTGAGCTGCCTGAACCCTGATGTCTTTCGGCAGGTAGAAATTCAGCGCCTTTGGGAAGGTCTGGACTGGGTGAGAGCAACAGGTCCAAAAGTCCACCACCTGCCCGCGGGCGTGTGCTCCGGAATCGGTCCTGCTGGCCCCACGGACCCGTATTCTCTCTTGCGTAAACCGGGTCAAGGCCTTTTCCAGTTCGTCCTGGACCGTGGGTTGGCCGGGTTGAAACTGGAAACCGGCATAACCGGAACCGTCGTATTCCACTACCAAAGCCAACCGCCGACCGGTGGATTCCTCGTCTGCAAGCGGCGCCGGGTTATTGGTCGCCGGGCTATCGGGCGCTGTAGTTTGGGGGAAGGTTGTTGCCATGGTTAAAGCCGCTGCCGCCAGGCTACACGAACTCGATGATAGCCATGGACGCTCCGTCACCCTGGCGGGGGCCCAGCTTCAATATCCGGGTATAACCGCCAGCCCGGTCCTGGTACCTGGGGGCCATTTCGTCGAAAACCTTCTTGACCACCCGCTTATCCGGGACCTGCGCCAAGGCCAAACGGCGATGATGCACTGTCGCCTTCTTGCCGTGGGTAATCAACTTCTCGGCCACTATCCTGGTCTCCTTGGCCTTCGCCAAGGTGGTGGTGATACGTTCGTGGCGAACTAACTCTCCTACCAGTCCCCGCAAAAGAGCTTTACGTTGGTCCTTGTACCGGCTTAACTTTCGTCCGGCAACATGGTGGGAAGCCATGGTTAATTGTCATCCTCTTCTTCGAAATCGTCATCCGCGTCGGACTCGTCCGCGTCGTCTTCATCATCAACGTCATCGTCGAGCGTACCCACCACGGTCCAACCACCGGTGTCTCCTGCCACGTCTGCCTCTGGTGCGGGACCTTCTCCAGGCCGGAGCAGATCCGCTATGGCATCGGGCGAAAGGGCACCAACCATGCTTGGCGAATCGGCCGAATCCTCCAGTGCGTACTCAATGGAATCGGGCTGGTCGTCACCGACCCCGGTTATGCCCCGCTCGGCCAATTTTTCCCGCAGCTCGGTAAGTGACTTCTCACCAAAGTTGCGTATCCTCAGCAACTCATCGTTGGATTTCTCCAGGATTTCTCCCACCTTGGTGATGTGGGCCCGCTTGAGGCAGTTGAGCGTCCGGGAAGACAGGTCCAGGCGGTCAATCGGCGTTTGGAAGATCTCCGGGGAGACCGACAAAGGCGACCTATCCACGCCGGGTATCACATCCAGTTCCAGGTTGCTGAACAGGAAGAAGTGATTGACCAGGGTTTCTGCCGCCTGCCGGACCGCATCCACCGGCGTTATGGTGCCGTCAGTCCAAAGCTCCAACACCAACCGCTCGTAGTCGGTTACCTGACCGACCCGGGTCAATTCCACGTTGTAGTTGACCTTGCGCACCGGGCTGAAGATTGCATCCACCGGAATGACGTCTACCGGCATGCTATCTGCGCCGTCGCTCTGCGTGGCTTGCTGGTAGCCGACGCCCTGTTCTACGTTGACCTCGATGAACAGGCTGGAATCCTTGGAGTCCAAGGTAGCGAGGTGCAATTCAGGATTCACGATCTCAAAGTCGCTGGAAGTGGAGATGTCACCGGCGCACACCCGGCCCTCGCCAGAAACTTCAAGCCGCATTTTACCCGGCCGGTCAGACCGGGACCGGATCCGGATGCGCTTGATATTCTGAAGAAGTTCCATCACCTCTTCTTTAACGCCGGGAATCGCCGTGTACTCGTGAACCACGCCGTCAATCTTCACCCAGGTAATAGCACTGCCGCGGGTAGAGCTCAGCAGTATCCGTCGGAGGGGGTTACCCATGGTAAGAGCAAAGCCGCGCATCAGGGGTTCCACGGCGACCTTGCCGTAGTTGTCCCTGGTTTCGAGAACCCGCACCTCAGGTTTGAGGGACTCGGGGCCGCTCTCAGACGGACCCGACGGGAGAATAAACGTTTCAAGCATAGCCATAGTCTTACTACCTCGAGTAAAACTCTACAATCAACCTGGAATTGATCGACTGTTGCAAATCCTGATCGGCGGGCAGCACTATCACCTGCCCGGTCATTTCGGTCGTGTCTAGCATCAACCAGGCGGGCACCGGCTTTTTGGGGAGGCCGGCCGTCCTTTCCGCGAAATAGTCCGTGGCCTTGTCCTGTTCCTTCCAGGCTATATGGTCCCCGGCTTTGACCTGGTAAGACGGAATGTCTGTCTTGGTCCCGTTCACCTTAAAATGCCCGTGGAGCACCATCTGCCGGGCCTGCTTGCGAGAGTCTGCGAAACCGAGAAGGAAGATTACGTTGTCCAGCCTCCTTTCCAGCGACCTTAGCAAGTTCAGACCGGTGATACCGGGGGTGTTAAAAGCCTCTGCCATGTACCGGCGGAACTGGGATTCCAGGACACCGAATATGTACTTCGCCTTCTGCTTCTCCAGCAGGTGCACTGCATAGTCCGAGGGGCGTCTTCTGCGGCGGCTCTGGTCTCCGGGAGTGTTGCGGCGGCGTTCGATTGCGCACCTGGGAGTGAAGCAACGATCGCCTTTCAAAAACAGTTTTTCGCCGGCGCGCCGGCACAGCCGGCAGGACGGTCCGGTATATCTACCCATAAATGATCATTCCTAAACCCTTCTTCGTTTGGGGGGGCGGCATCCGTTGTGGGGGATGGGGGTAACGTCTCGTATGCTGGTTACCACCAATCCTGCTCCCTGCAATGACCGGATGGCGGCCTCCCTTCCGGCGCCTGGCCCCTTGATAAGCACGTCGATGTGCCTGAGGCCCTGGTCCATGCCCCGGCGGGCTGCCTGCTCGGCGGCGCGTTGGGCGGCGAAAGCCGTTCCTTTTCGGGAGCCCTTGAAACCTGCGGTCCCGGCGCTGGCCGACGCGATCACGCTGCCCTGGGGATCGGTAATGCTTACCAGGGTGTTATTGAACGTGGAGTATATATAGGCCCTGCCCTGGGGGACCACGCGTCGCTCGCGTCTTCTAGCTCTTGGTCTGGCCATGTTATTTCATCCCCTACTTCTTGCCGCCGGTGCGCCGACCCCTGCCGGCTACGGTGCGGCGGGGTCCCTTGCGGGTGCGGGCGTTGGTGCGGGTCCGCTGACCGTTAACCGGAAGGCCCCGGCGGTGCCGCAGGCCCCGGTAGGCTCCAATTTCAATCAACCGCCGGATATTTTGTCCCACTTCCCGGCGGAGGTCTCCCTCTGAGATATATTCCCGGTCCACAATCTCCCGAATCCGGTCCACTTGGAATTCGGTCAATTCGTTCATTCGGGGCGGGGACTCGGGGTCCAGATCCGCCTTTATCAGAATTTCAGCAGCCACCTTGGGCCCAATCCCGTAGATGCTTCTGAGGGCCACGTGGGCTTTCTTGCGGTCGGGGACGTCAACTCCAGCTATACGGACCAATGGTGGCCTCCTTAATCGGCCTAGCCTTGCCTTTGGGCGTGGCGCGCGTTGATACAGATGATCCGCACGACGCCTTTGCGCCGGATCACACGGCATTTGTCACACCTTGGTTTAACCGAGGCGGATACTTTCATCGATACGCTCCAGGGAATCGGATACGAGACGCTGCTTGAACCGATTACTTGAACCGGTAGGTGATGCGGCCCCGGGCCAGGTCGTAGGGAGAAAGTTCCACCAGTACCCGGTCGCCGGGAAGCACGCGGATGAAGTGCATCCGGATCTTCCCTGACACGTGGGCCAGCACCTGGTGGTCGTTGGCTAGTTCCACGCGGAACATCCCATTGGGGAGCGCCTCGGTAACGCTGGCTTCTACTTCGATGGCTTGTTTTTTCGCCATAAAACCTCGGGGTCCTTAATTTTGCGGCTGTGCGTTGAGGCGCGCTTCCGCCTCAGGGTCAGGCACCGTCAATACCACCGGCCCGTCTTCGTCGATGGCGATGGTGTGTTCGAAGTGACAGGATAGTTTGCTGTCGGAGGTTATCACGGTCCACTGGTCATCCATCACCGTAGTCCGCCAATCCCCCATGTTCAACATCGGCTCGATAGCGATGCACATACCGGGCCGAAGCAAAGGCCCTCGGCCGGCTTGCCCGTAGTTGGGTATCTGGGGGTCCTCATGAAGGAACCGGCCCACCCCGTGACCCACGTACTCCCGCACCACGCCGTAGCCCCGGGCTTCACCGTAGGCTTGGACCGCGGCGCCAATATCGCCAACGCGGTTGCCCGGTCGCGCCGCCTTGATTCCCTCTTCCAAGCTCAACCTGGTCGTTTCAATCAGGTCCAATGCTGCTTCCCCGACGTCGCCAACCGGAACGGAAATGGCAGCATCTCCGATATGCCCGTTGAGGGTGGCGCCCACGTCCATTTTTACGATATCGCCTTCTTTCAAGACCCGCTTGCCGGGAATCCCGTGAACGATTTCCTCATTGACCGAGGTGCAAATACTGGCCGGAAAACCCCGGTACCCCATAAAAGTGGGGACTCCCCCGCGCCGGGTAATTTCCCGGTAGGCGATGGAGTCGAGGTCTTTGGTGGTCATGCCGGGCGTGACCGAGGCCCTTAAAATGGCCAACACCGCCCCCACAATAGCGCCGGCTTGTCGCATCGCCTCCCGTTCCCGGGGAGACTTGATGGTAATGCCGCCACTATATTGGGACGGGGAGTTGGACGCTGTCTGTAAATTTTTCGGCTGATTCACCAATCGTATTCTACTCTCAATCGCTAATCTTGGAAACCTGGTCTAAAGCAAGCATGACGCGTTCAAAAACTGCCTCCACCGTGTCCACGCCGTCCACCGCTTCCAGCAGATCCCGGCCGCGGTAGAAATCCAACACCGGCAAAGTTTCATTGAAGTAGACCGATATCCTCTGGGTCACGGCTACGGGGCGGTCATCTTCTCGCTGGTAAAGCTCTCCGCCGCAGCGATCGCACCTTCCCGGCGCGGCGCCCGGCTCGACCGCGTGGGGAGCCTGGCAATCCCGGCAACTGAAGCGGCCGCCCAGTCTTCTGAGCAACTCACCCTCGGGCACCTGGAGGTAGACCACCCGGTCCAAACCACGTGCGCGGGTTTTCAGGGCTTCTTCCAATACTTCGGCCTGGGTCACGTTTCTGGGAAAACCGTCAAGGATGAAGCCTTCCGTTGAGTGCAATGACAAGACTTTGTCCAGGACAATATCTATCGTAACTTCATCAGGGACCAACAATCCCTGTTTCATGAACTCGGCGGCCCTTAATCCCAGGGGCGTGTTCTCCCGCAGGTTATGCCGGAACAGGTCCCCGGAACTGATGTGGGGAACCCCCAACTTGTCCGTTAGAAATTGGGCTTGCGTACCCTTGCCGGCGCCGGGGGGGCCAACCAGGACCAACCGCAAATTGTTGCTTGCCGAGGCCGCCATTTAACGCAAAAATCCTTCGTAGTTTCGCATCATCAACTGGGCTTCCAGTTGACGCAGGGTATCCAGCCCGACGCCCACCATGATCAACAGGCTCGTGCTGCTGAGGGATATGGCTTGAACCCCGGTCACCAACGAGGCGAGGTAGGGCATGATGGCGATGAAACCCAGGAACAGCGCTCCGCCCATGGTTATGCGCACAATTACCCGGTTCAGATAGTCCTGGGTGGGACGGCCCGGCCTGATGCCCAGGACAAAGCCGCCGTTACGTTGCAGGTTTTCCGCGAGGTTTTGTTGATTGAACACGACCAGCGTATAGAAAAAGGTGAACATCACTACCAGTATGAACACCAGTATCCAATACAAAGGAGAACTGGGAATCAAAAGGTCGGCGAAGAATCGGGCCACGTCGCCAACGAACCCGGAGTTGGTGGCAAAGTAGGTTGCAATGGTGCCAGGCAGAATCACGATTGAAAAAGCGAAGATCAGTGGAATCATGCCCGCGGAGTTTATGCGCAAAGGAAGGTAGGTAGCCCCGCTTTGGCGGTACATCCTGCCGCCGCGGAATATGCTGCGCCCGTATTGAACGGGAATCCTCCTATGGGCCTCATTGAACATCACGATTAGCGCGATGATCATCACCCCGATGATTGCGAAGAAGCCGATCCCCAGGACGTTGTCCCGGTCCAAAAAACCCTGGGTCAGCAGGATGGGGAAGCCTGCCACGATCCCCGCGAATATTATCAGGGAGATGCCGTTGCCAATTCCCCGCTCAGTGATTAATTCGCCGATCCACACCAGGAACATCGTGCCGGCCACTATGGAAAGCAACCCAGCCAGGGTGGGCAGCAGGGCGTCCCCGGTGAAACCAACGTTGGTGAGCACGTTGCTCTGTCGCAAAAGGATCAGTTGGCCGTAACCCTGGGCCAGGGCGATGGGGACAGTCAACCCATGGACCATGCGGTTCATTTTGATTCGCCCGGCCTCTCCTTCTCGGGATATGTCCTGGAGGCTGGGCACCACCGGGGTCAACAACTGGATGACGATGGACGCTGTAATATAGGGGAAGACCCCCAATGCCACGATGCTCATTCGGCTCAATGCGCCGCCGCTGAACAGGTCCAGGAATCCCAGCAGTTGGTTGTTGCGAAAGAGGTTATCCAGCTGTTCGCCGTCAATACCCGGCAACGGTATGTGGGCGGCAAAGCGGTATATTACCAGCATTGCCAGCGTGAACAGGATTTTGGTCCGCAGGTCCGGTAGGCTGAACGCATCGATGGCGGCCTGTAGCAAGGCTGGGAAACGGCCGCCTTGGGCTTCCGAGGAAATCATGGTGAGACCACCGGGCTAAAGCTCCTCTACCTTGCCTTGAACTGCCTCGATTCTCTCCCGGGCAGACCGGGTGAACTTATGAGCCACTACGGTGATCGCCTTGGTGATTTCACCGGTCCCAACGATTTTCACCGGTTGTTTCAGGTTTTGCAGGATCTGCTGTTCCAGCAGGTCTTCCGGCGTGACCCTGGCTCCGTCTTCAAATGTGTTTAGCTGTTCCAGCGAAACCAGGGAGTAATAGGTCTTGAACGGGTTGTGAAAGCCCCGCTTCATAGGAAGGCCCTTGATGATGGGCAGCTGCCCACCCTCAAAACCGACCCGTGGTCCTGAACCCGACCGGGATTTCTGTCCCTTCATACCCCGGCCGGCGGTACTTCCCTGTCCGGCGGAGTCTCCGCGGCCAACCCTTTTCCGGCGTTTCCGGGCTCCTTTAGACGGGGTTACTTGGTGCTCCATCATGGGAACTAGCCTCGAATCATCGAATCCCGGTCAATCGATTTCTTCCACGTTGACCAGGTGTATTACCTTGTTGACCATTCCGCGTATCGACGGGGTGTTCCCGTGGATTACGGTGTGGTGGAGCCGCCGCAGTCCGAGCGCCTTGATTACGCGGCGCTGGTTAGCCGGGCAGCCGATACCGCTTTTTTTCCAGGTGATTTTAAGCTGAGCCATAACCTTTCAACGTGAACTCAAACGTGGTGAACTCAAACGTGGATTCCGCCTAACGGCTATCTCCGGTTGGCGGGTGCCGCCGGGGTGGCAAACCTACGGGCGATTTCAACTTCCGGGTCCCGGAGTTGCCTGAGGGCCTCCATCGTGGCGTACACGATGTTGATGGGGTTGCGGGATCCCAGGGTTTTACCGACCACGTCCTGAACTCCGGCCAGCTCCAGGATAGCCCGCATTGCGCCCGCGGCGATGACCCCGGTGCCTTCACGGGCAGGTTTGATCAAGACGATGGTTGCGCCTTTCTTCACGGTTATCATCTGGGGAATGGTGCTGCCTTTCAGGGGGACCTTAAGGGTCGATGCCCGGGCTATGGCGTTGCCTTTGCGGACCGCATCCGGGATAACCAGCGCTTTCCCCAATCCGGCGCCAACCTCTCCCTTGCCGTCTCCGACAATCACCAGGGCGTTAAACCGCATTCGCCGACCGCCCTTGACCACCTTGGCGATACGCCGCGTGTATACCACCCGTTCGGTAAACCCGCCGGTGTCCTGTTCTCGGCGTCGACCGCCGGGCCGGTTTCTTTCAACTACGGTGACCACTTATATCCAATCCTTTAACCATCGCTGCCCTCCGCACCCCGTACAACAGACCTTCTGTCTTACGATTGGCGGGAATCCGGGACGGGGATAACCCGGAGGTGAAGACGGTTTCCGCTGGGTCAATCCAAATTCGAAGACGAGTGTGCCAAGCGGGTCAGAAGACTAGTCCTGCTTCCCTGGTCGCTTCCGCCAATGCCTTAACCCGGCCGTGATATTTGTAGCCGCCCCGGTCAAACACGACCTGGGTTATACCCTTGGCCTTGGCCCGTTCCGCCACCAATTTCCCAACGGCGACGGCGGAGGAAATCTTGGCTCCCTGGTCCGAGTTCGCCTGGAGCGTCGATTCCTGGCTGGAAGCGTAGGCCAAGGTGGCGCCTTCGGCGTCGTCGATAACCTGGGCATAGATGTGGCGCAGGCTGCGAAACACACACAGCCTAGGCCGTTGGGGACTGCCGGACACCTTTTTTCGAAGGCGGGCGTGTCGCACGACCCTCAATTTTACTGCGTTCTTATCCCTGGGCATGGTTGCAGGATTCTCCGGGCTTTAAGAGTAGCGCGCTCTAGGCCTTGCGAGCAGCCGACTTACCAGGCTTGAAATGCAGCACTTCGCCGGCGTAACGGATCCCCTTTTCCTTGTAAGGATTCGGGGGACGGACTCGCCGCACTTGCGCGGCCAGGCTGCCGACCTGCTGTTTGTTGATTCCGCTTACGTGGACCCTGTTGTTGCCTTCTACAGCCATAGTTACGCCGTCCGGAGGATGAATTTCCACCGGGTGACTGTAGCCCACGTTCAAGATTATCCCGTCTCCGGCGACTTGCACCCGGTAACCCACGCCCATCAACTCCAGGGTCTTGGTGTACCCGTCGGTTACCCCCGTGATGGCATTAGCGATCAGGCTCCTGGTCAGGCCGTGCAGGGAATGGTGAAACTTATTGGTAGAGAGCCGCTCCACCAGCACCATGCCAGCCTCAACCTTGACGGTTACTTCAGGATGGTAATTCTGCGTCAAAGTGCCCCTGGGCCCCTTGACGGTCACGCCTCCCACCAGTGGCTCGACTTCCACACCAGACGGAATGGGGATGGGTTTGCGACCGATGCGGGAAAGGGTGCGCCGTTCTTTGGCCGGTCCTTCCTGGTCACCAGACATAACAGAGCAACTCTCCTCCGATTTTTTCCCGCCATGCCCGCTTGCCCGCCATGACCCCGCTGGACGTGGACACAATAGCCAGGCCTAATCCGCCGAACACTCGAGGGATCTCGCCGCCGCCCACGTAGACCCGCAGTCCGGGTTTACTGACTCGCTTGAGACCGCTAATGGCTGGTTCTCGGCGCTCCCGGTATATCAGGTGCAACCGTAGGGTGGGGTGGAGTTGACCCCTCGGCATGTCGAAGTCCCGGATGAAGCCCTCTTCCTTCAAAATCCTGGCTATGGCCAGCTTCATCTTGGAATGAGGAACCATCACGGAATCCCGCCGCATCTGGATTGCGTTGCGGATCCTGGTCAACATATCAGCAATTGGATCGCTTACCGGCATTTCCTGAACCTTAACATCGGCAGATTTCTCGGTGGGGTTACATGCCGCCTTTGCGGACACCGGGCAGTTCGCCCCGAAGGGCCATCTCCCGGAAGCAGATGCGACAAATCCCAAAGTATCGAATGTACGCCCTCGGCCGACCGCAACGGTGGCAGCGGCTGTTTTTGCGTACGGGGAACTTGGGCTCGCGAAGCCATTTCTGGATCTTAGACGCCTTGGCCAATGGGCCTCTCCTGTAACGGTTGAATCGTTATTTCAGCAGTCCGGTCTAGGTTTGGCGAATGAAGGGCATCCCGAACAACTCCAACAGGCGGGTTGCCTCGGAGTCGTTCCGCGCCGACGTGGCGATGGTGACCTGGAGCCCTCGCAACCGGTCGATTTGATTGTAATCTATCTCGGGGAAAATAATCTGTTCGCTAATCCCAAGGGAAAAATTGCCGCGGCCGTCAAAGCCACGGCGGGGCAGACCTCGGAAGTCCCGAATACGAGGCAGAGCGGTGTTAATAAATCGGTCCAGGAAATGATGCATCCGGGCTCCCCGCAGGGTGACCGAGGTGCCGATCGGGTTCCCTTCCCGTATTTTGAACCCCGCGATGGACTTCCTGGCCCGGGTTATCACCGGTTTCTGGCCGGTAATCGTTGCCAGGTCTCGGGTGGCGTTCTCCATGGCCCGGCCATTGGTAAGGGCCTCCCCCAGGCCGATGTTAAGCACAATCTTGTTGACCCGAGGGACTTGCATGGGGTTGGAGTAGCCGAATTCCCGCATCATACTGGGAATGATTTCGGTGCGGTACATCTCCCGAAGCCTGGGCTGGGGAACGTTTTCGTCGCCTTCTACCGGCGCGTTCGCGTCGGCGTCTGAACCACCCGAGGCGGCCCCTCGCCGGCTCCGGGTGGCGCGGCCCGATGTGGCACGCTGCCGCCGTGGCGCCGCTTCCGGCTCGCCGCTCGCGGCAGCTTCGGACCCGGCATCCGCGGAAGCCGAGGGCTGCTCGCCGTCCTGGGTTCCCGGAGTGCTAGGTACTTCTTCCGCTTGTTCGTCAGGCGACATCGTCGATCACTTCTCCGCACTTGGGGCAGCTTCTAACCCGGGCGCCGGTATCCAAAACCGTCATAGCCGGGCTGGTTGGCCGATTACACTTGTTGCAGATCAACACCACGTTGGAAACATGAATTGGCGCTTCCCGCTGAATGCGCCCCGATTGCCTGACCCCGGGACGGGCGCGAATGTGGCGGGTGATCATGTTGACGCCTTCCACCACGATGCGCGATTCTTTGGAATGCTGGCGGTCAACACGGCCCGTTTTGCCTTTGTCCTTGCCGGCTATCACCAGCACGGTATCTCCGCTGCGGACGCGCATTATACAACCTCTGGAGCCAGGGAAATTATGCGCATGAATCCCCGGTCCCGTAGTTCTCGCGCCACCGGGCCGAATATCCGTGTTCCCCGGGGCAGTTGATTTTCCTGAATCAGCACAGCGGCGTTGTCGTCGAACTTGATATAGGTGCCGTCTGGGCGCCGCCGCGGTTGTGCTTGGCGGATGACCACGGCCCGGACTACCTCCCCCTTTCTGACGGGGGAATTGGGCGCCGCCTCCCGCACGTTGCACACCACTATGTCTCCAACGTGGGCGTATCTGCGACGGCTGCTGCCGGGAATGTTGATCAAGCGAATTACCTTGGCGCCGCTATTATCGGCCACGGTGAGCCTGGTGTAGGTCTGTATCATCGTCCTATGTCCACGGCGCCGGCGTCGTCATCGTCATCCGGGGAATCTCCCGTCGCACCTTCTATCGAGTCCTGCGCCTCGGTTGAATCTTGGGGTTGGTCCGCCGGTCCTTCGGTGTCCGGGGTCTCCGGAATCTCAGCGTCGGACTCAAGCTCTATGGGACGTACGTCGGCCACCCGACGACGCTGGACGATTTCCAGGATGCGCCAGTGCTTGGTCTTGGAAATGGGGCGTGTCTCCTCGATTCTTACCACGTCGCCCAACTGACATTGGTTAAGAGGGTCGTGCACTCGGAACCGAGCCACCCGCCGCACCTGCTTGCCGTACAACCGGTGGCGTTGCTTCCATACGTTTTCCACCACCGCTGTTTTGTCCATGCCGGTCCGCACGACAGAGCCGACGCGGACTTTTCTCATCGATTTAGCCAAAGCTAACCCTCAACCAACTGGCGTTCCCGGATCACGGTTTTCAATCTGGCTATGGACCTGCGCACCGTCCTGGGCAGGTTGGAATTCGGCAATTGGTTGGTGGCCGCTCTGAAACGAAGGTTCATCAACTCTCGTTGGGTCTTCTCCATTTCTTCCAGGAGCTGCTGGTCAGTGAGCCCTCGTAGTTCTCCAATATCCACGGCGAACCCTCTTACTCCGTTTTACCGGATAGAGCTGCCAGCCGGTCTCTACGCGTTACCTTGGTGGGAATGGGGAGCTTGTGAGATGCCAACCGCAGGGCTTCAATGGCTTCCTGCGGGGGGACCCCGGCCACTTCAAAGAGGATTTTGCCGGGCTTGACCACGGCGGCCCAATAGTCCACCGCCGCTTTGCCCCCTCCCATCCTGGTTTCGGCGGCCTTCTTGCTCACCGACTTGTCTGGAAACACCCGCACCCAAACCTGGCCGCCCCGTTTCAGGTGGCGGGTGACCGCTACTCGGGCCGACTCAATCTGGCGGGCGGTGATCCACTCAGCACCCAAGGCCCTCAGGCCGAATTCGCCGAAGTCGACATTATTGCCGCCGGTGGCCACGCCCTTGCGACGGCCTCGGAATTGTTTTCGGTACTTGGTGCGTTTTGGTTGCAGCATTCAGACTCCTAATTCGGAAACGAGGTTGGTGGAATTACCCAACCTTAAATATCAGCGTCTTCCAGGGACAACAGCGCTTCGTCAGGCTCGCCGGCCTGGACGACCACTTCGATAGTATCGAGTTCCTCGACTTCTTCGGGGGGCGGCGGCAGGATGTCACCCCGGTACACCCATACTTTGACGCCAACCCGGCCCATTGCCGTGTGGGCCTCAGCCAGCGAGTAGTCAATGTCGGCCCGCAGGGTATGGAGCGGGACCCGGCCCAGCATGAACTTTTCAACACGGGCTATTTCCGCGCCGGAAATCCGTCCCTTGACGATAATTTTGATGCCTTCTGCGCCGCCTTGCATGGCCCTTTGTCCGGATTGACGCATGGCCCGTCTATAGGCCACCCGGCGCTCCAATTGGTCAGCGATGTTCCGGGCCACGAGGTAGGCGTCTACCTCCGGTTGTTCAATCTCGATAATGTTTAGCTGGATCCGCTTTTGGGTGATAGCCTCCAGCTTGCCACGGAGGTTTTTTACCCGCTCGCCGTCCCTTCCGATGAGGATTCCCGGTCTGGCGGAATGTATGTTGATCACACTGTCTTGGGCGCCCCGGTCAATCTCCACTCTGGAGATCCCGGCATCGGAGAAACCCTTGTACTCGTCGCGGATGCTGTTCCTAAGCTGAAGGTCCTCCAGCACCAGTCGCCGGTAGCTGGTTGCGTTGGCGGCGTACCAGTGGGCTTTCCAGTCTTTAATTATTCCCAGCCGGAACCCGTATGGATGCGTTTTGTGGCCCATGTATCTAGGCCTCCTCTTCGTCAACCACCACTGTCAGGTGGCTTGCGCCCTTGGTGATTCTGCCCATTCGTCCCCGTGCCCTGGGCCGAAAACGTTTGAGCGGACGGGCCCGGTCGGCAGTAATCTGCACGATCTTCAGAGCGTTTCGGTTCATCAACATATTGTTTTCCGCGTTGGCTGCGGCCGACTGCACTACTTTGGACACGGTTTTGGCCCACGGTGAGGTCATCAAACTCAGCGTATTGATGGCATCTTCGACCCGGCTGCCTCGGACTGAATCTAAAATCGGCTTCAATCGCTTTTGGGAGGCTCCCAATCCCTTGGCGAATGCTCTTACTGGAGGCATATCTTTACCTGGCCCTACTGGAGCGTTCGGATCGGCCGGCGTGGCCGCGATAGGTGCGTGTGGGAGAAAATTCTCCCAACCGGTGACCCACCATGTTTTCGGTGACGAATACCGGAACGTGACGTCGTCCGTCATGGACTCCGATCGTCAAGCCAACCATGTCCGGCATGATCATGGATGCCCTGGACCACGTGCGGATCACCGTATGCGCTCCGGAGCGCTGCACAGCTTCCACTTTCTTGGCCAGCTTGGGATGAACGTAAGGGCCTTTCTTGACGGACCGGGACAATCTACCTTCTCCTTCCTCGACGCACGATCAGGTTGTTGGAGGCCTTGTTCTTAGCTCGGGTCTTGTGGCCCAAGGTCGGTTTACCGGTTGGCGACTTGGGTCCGGGCATTCCGATGGGCGACCGGCCTTCGCCTCCGCCGTGGGGATGGTCCACCGGGTTCATTGCCACTCCCCTGACGTGGGGACGGCGCCCCTTGTGGCGGCTTGCGCCGGCCTTTCCGAGACTTTCGTTTTTGTGGTCCGGGTTGGAGAGCTGCCCCACACTGGCGCGGCACACCAAAAGGAAGCGGCGCATCTCTCCGGAAGGCAACCGGATCAGAACGTGTGCGCCTTCCCGGGATAGGACCTGGGCGCCGGCCCCGGCGCTTCGGACGATCTGCCCGCCCCGGTTGGGGGTCAATTCTATATTGTGGACCACGGTGCCGGTAGGGATGTTTTGCAGGGGAAGGCAGTTTCCCGGTTGAATCTCCGCCTGGGGACCCGATTCCACCATATCTCCGGTAGAGAGGCCAACTGGAGCCAGGATGTAGCTCTTTTCCCCATCAACATAATGGACCAGCGCAATGCGGGTAGTCCGGTTGGGGTCGTACTCGATCGAGGCGATCTTACCCGGAACTCCGTCTTTCCGGCGTTTGAAATCAACCATACGGTACATTCGCCGAGATCCACCGCCCCGGCTTCTGGTGGTGATTTTCCCCCGGTTGTTGCGGCCGGCGTGATTGGCCTTGGGAGCAATCAACGACTTTTCCGGCTTGGTGCGCGTAATCTCCTCAAAGGAGGGCCGCACTGCGTTCCGAGTGCCGGGCGTCATTGGTCTGAGATCTTTTAGTGGCATAAGGTCAATCCGAGTTCCTAAAGCGTGGGCTACAGCCCTTCCACCAGGTTGATTCGGTCTCCGCTCTTCAGAGTGACGACGGCTTTCTTGATGTCGGGCATTTTCGAAAACCGGGGACCGTATCTCTTTTGTTTCCCTTTGAGCTTCGTGATATTGACATCCAGAACAGTCACGTTGAAATTGGTTTCAACGGCCTGTTTAACTTCCACCTTGTTGGCCTCTTTGGCCACCCGGAAGGTGTATTTACCGGACTCCTGGAGCAGCGTGCTCTTTTCAGTGATGGTCGGTTTGATCAAAACCCGGTGAATGTCCATCTAAGCCTGGTCCTCCGATCCGGGTTCTTGTTCAGGGGTTGCCTGGTCCGCAGGGGAGTCCGCCTCGATAGGAGGCTCGACAACGGGTTCCTGGTCAGTGGACAAACCGACGACTTCAAGGACTTGTTGTTCCATTACCGGCGCCCGGGACCTTCCGGAACGGGCAACTCGGCCGTGGGGGTCGGAAATCAAACTTTCTTCGGCCCAAAGGACCGCTTCCCGGGTGATGATCAGGGTTTCTCTGGCCAGCAATTCCTGCGCGTTTAGCTGGTTCACCGGCAGCGTCCAGATTTTTTTCAGGTTGTGGGCCGCGGCCACCACGCCCCGGTTGGAACCCTGAGTCACCAGCAGCGCCGAACCCGAGATGCCAAGGTTGGCCAAGAGTTCAACCATCGACTTGGTTTTGCCGTTTATCGCGTCCAGGGAATTCAGGCACACCAACCGGCCATCTCGGGCCTTTTGGGAGAGCACACACCGGAGAGCCGCACGGCGCATCCGGCGGGGCAAAGCCTGGCGATAGCTGCGGGGGTGGGGGCCAAACACAACCCCTCCGTGGCGCCACTGGGGGGCGCGGATGCTGCCCTGTCGGGCCCGGCCCGTATGTTTTTGAATCCAGGGTTTGCGTCCCCCGCCCGAAACCTGGGCCCTGGTCTTGGTGTCGTGTGTGCCATGACGCTTGTTGAGTTGGTAGGTGACCATAGCCTGGTGCACCAATGAATTGTTCATAGGTATGTTGAAAACGGCGTCGTCCAAATTAATGGTTTCCACCGTTTCGCCCAACTGGCCCAAAACCGAGACTTCCACGGCTATGTCGACTCCTCAGAAGTTTCAGGGGCCGCCGCTTCCGGTTCTCCGGTGACGACCGCCTCGTTTTGGACTTCGTTCTCTTGTTCCAGTTGTTCTTCCGGCATGGGTTCCGCTGCGGCTTCAGCCTGGGGAGCCCGGTCTAGGACCAAGCCGACCGGCGTGACCGGCGGCTTGCTGGTGCGGCGAATTTCCAACAGCGCATTGGGCCAACCGGGAACACCGCCCTTGAGCAGCAACAAGTTGCGGTCGGGGTCGACTTGGATAACCTCCAAGCCCTTCACCGTAACCTGGCGGTTGCCCATGTGGCCCGCCATTTTCATCCCTTTGAAGACCCTGCCCGGCGTGGTGCCGCCGCCGATGGAACCCGGAGCCCGGGACCGGTCCGACTGACCGTGGGTCCTGGGACCCCCGCCAAAGCCGTGACGTTTCATCACACCGGAGAATCCCCGCCCTTTGGAGTGGCCGATCACGTCTACTATCTCCCCCGGCTGGAACACGTCAACGCTCAGGCGCTGGCCTACCTGAAACTCGCCTACACTGTCGGCCTTGACTTCCTTCAGGTGGCGGCACAGGCGGCTTTTTCGGTAGTGGCCGCTAAGGGGTTTGTTGCGCCTCTTGACCTCGCCAAACCCCAACTGGACAGCCTCGTACCCGTCGTTTGCGTTGGTCTTGACCTGGGTTACCAGGCAGGGACCGGCTTCGATAATCGTTACCCCGACTACGATTCCGTCTTCCCGGAACACCTGGCTCATGCCCAATTTTTTGCCTAAGAAACCCTTAATCATCGTTTACACGCTATCTCCGCCGATTAGAGCTTGATGGAGATGTCCACACCTGCCGGCAGATTCAGCCTGGTTAGGGAATCTATGGTCTTGGAAGTGGGCTCCAGGATGTCAATCAAACGCTTGTGGGTGCGAATCTCGAAATGCTCCCGCGAATCCTTGTCCACGTGCGGACTTCGAATCACGCAGAAACGTCGTATGTGCGTGGGAAGGGGAACCGGGCCGGCAATGCGGGCTCCGGTCCGCTCTGCGGTCTCCACAATTTGAGCGGACGACAGGTCCAGCATCTTGTGGTCGAATGCCTTGAGGATTATGCGTACTTTTTGCCTGGTTACCATATTTGCTGCTTAACTGCCTGACGAAACTTGCGATTAACCCAGTGGACTAGCTACGGTTGATAACGGTGCTCACCAAATGTTGGGGCACCGGCTGATAATGCTTGAACTCCATCGTGAAGGTGGCCCGGCCCTTGGTCAACGAACGCAAGGCGGTGGTGTAGGCAAAGGTTTCACCTAGAGGTAGAGCCGCCTTGACCACCTGGGTGTTGTCCTGACCCTCTATGTTTCGGATCTGGGCCCGGCGGGTCCCGAGGTCGCCCAAAATGTCACTTAGATACTCGCCCGGAGACTCGGCCTCCAGGTACACGATGGGCTCCAGAAGCACCGGTTTGCCCTTTTTCGCCCCTTCCCTGATGGCGATCATACCAGCGCTGCGGAAGGCCATCTCTGAGGAGTCGACATCATGATAGCTACCGTCCACCAAGGTGACCTGCATGTCAACCATGGGATAGCCGCCCAAAGGACCGTTATCCAGGGCCTGCATCACGCCCTTTTCGACGGCCGGGATATATTCCCGGGGAATGGAGCCTCCCACGATTCCGTTCTTGAAAACCAGGCCCGCGCCTTGCGCCAGCGGCTCTACTTCCAACCAGACGTGGCCAAACTGTCCGTGTCCGCCGCTTTGCCGGATGAAACGACCCTCGACGCGCACCGCCTCGGTGATGGTCTCTCGGTACGAAACCCGTGGGCTGCCCACGTTGGCTTCCACCCGAAACTCGCGTTTCAGGCGGTCAACCAACACCTCCAAGTGTAGCTCTCCCATGCCGGAGATGATTGTCTGAGCGGTTTCTCCGTTGTATGCGACTTGGAAGGTCGGGTCTTCGTCGGACAACTTGCGCAAGGAATCGGTCAACCGGTCCTGGTCGGCTCGGGTCTTGGGCTCGATGGCCACTGAAACCACGGGCGCGGGGAATTTGGGCGGTTCCAAAATGGCCGGTTCGTCGCCGGTAATAATGGTATCCCCGGTAAACGTATTCTTTAGACCGATGGCGGCGCAGATATTGCCGGCTCCGATATCCTCAAGCTCTTCCCGGTGGTTGGCGTGCATCTGCAACAGGCGGCCCAGCCTTTCTCGGCCCCCCTTGGTGGCGTTGGTCACCGAAGCGCCGGCTTTGACCTTGCCGGAATAGATACGCAGGAAAACGAGGCGGCCCACAAATGGGTCCACTGCCACTTTGAAGGCTAACGCCGACAGCGGGCCGTCATCATTGGGAGCGCGGAGAACCGTTTCATCGTTATCCAGACGGACCGCCTCCACCGGCGGCACGTCGGCGGGTGAGGGGAGATAAGCTATGATCGCGTCCAACAGGTTGTGGACGCCCTTATTGGCGATGGCGCTGCCGCACAACACCGGTATCAGCTGTCGCTGCATGGTGGCTTGACGCAGCGCCGCTCGCAAGGATTCTTCCTCAATGTCGTCGCCGTCCAAGTACCGGGCCAACAGCGCGTCGTCAGTCTCCACGATCTTTTCGATCATGGACTGCCGGTAGTTGTGATAAGTCTCTTGCAAATCCTCAGGGACGGGACCATCTCCGGGAGCGTCTCCGTTGGATCCACTCATGGAGAACATGGTCGCTCTGCCGCCAATCAGGTCAATGACTCCCCGGAATTCCGCCTCTTCACCGATGGGCAACTGAACGGCAACAGGATTCCCGTTCAGCCGGCGCCGGATGGAGTCAATAGTCCGTTCGTAACAGGCGCCGACCCGGTCCATTTTGTTGACAAAGCAAATACGCGGGACGTTATAGGTGTCTGCCTGGCGCCAGACAGTTTCCGACTGGGATTGGACCCCGGCAACGGCGTCCAGAACTACGATCCCGCCGTCTAGCACACGTAAACTGCGCTCGACCTCTGCGGTGAAGTCCACGTGGCCGGGGGTGTCGATAATGTTGACCTGGTGTTCCTTCCACTGCGCGGTAGTGGCAGCGGCTGTGATGGTTATGCCCCGTTCCCTTTCCTGGGGCATCCAGTCCATCGCCGTAGTGCCTTCGTCCACGCCGCCAAGACGGTGAATGCGCCCCGTTATAAATAGAACGCGCTCAGTGACCGTGGTCTTGCCCGCATCTATGTGGGCGATGAAACCGATGTTTCTGATTTTGTTTATTGCTGTATGGGTTTCCATGGCCACCAAGCTTCGGTTCCTCTTTCCTTACTATCCCCGGTGATGTACGAAGGCCCGGTTCGCTTCGGCCATCCGGTGCAACTCATCCTTGCGACGGATTGCCGAACCTTCACCCCGTGACGCTTCCATCAACTCTTGGGCTAGGCCAATTCGCATTGGCACGCCGGTTCGTCCCCTGGCTCCCCGGATCAACCACCGCATCGCCAAGGCCTCGCTGCGGTTCCGCCGCAACTCCGTTGGGACCTGGATAGTGGCTCCACCGACGCGTTTGGGTTTGACCTCCACCATCGGAGTGGCGTTCCTAACGGCCTGTTCAAACACTTCCAAAGGTTCCCGGTTGGACTGTTCCCTAATGGTGTCAAATGCCTGGTAGATAATACGCTGGGCCGTGGTTTTTTTGCCCCGTTGCATTACTCGGTTGATGAACTTGGCAAGTTCCAAGTTCCCGTATTGGGTATCGGGTGGAATCACCCGAGGCACAGCGGCTCTTCTTCGAGACATAAAACATCCCACCTATAGCTGATCCCGGTCCAAATTCCAAGAAAATTCGGGGGGATTTGGGGCGTTGGGCAAACCGCGGCGGGCTTTGGCCTAGGCCCGAGGTCTGTCGGCCCCGTACTTGCTGCGTCCCTGACGGCGGGCCTGGACGCCTTCGCAGTCCAACGCACTACGCACCACATGGTACCGGACGCCGGGCAGGTCTTTAACGCGCCCGCCGCGGACCAGCACGACCGAGTGCTCTTGCAGGTTGTGACCTTCGCCGCCGATGTAGGCCGTAACTTCAATCCCATTGGTCAGGCGAACTCGAGCAATCTTCCGCAACGCCGAATTGGGCTTTTTGGGAGTCATGGTGCGCACCTGGATGCAAACCCCCCGGCGCTGGGGGCAACCCGGGCCGTAGCGCACCCGGTTCCGCAGGGAGTTCTGCACATAATGCAATGCAGGAGCCTTGGTCTTTTTACGGACCTGGCTCCGTCCCTTGCGGACCAATTGATTCACAGTGGGCATACAGACACTCCGCTCCTCTCAAAACAGCATTGGTTACTCTAACAAGCGATTGGCCGTATGTCAATACAAAATGGAGGCCACAAGCAGCGACTGTCATCCTGACTGGCGGCGAAGGCGCGCTTACGCTGCTTGAAGTTTCTTGACAACCCTTCCTTGCCAAATTATAGTTGCGGAAGCCTAAAAGGGCTGGAATAGGTTGCATTCACTTTCCGGTACCGGCTGAATCCTTAACAACTTGTTCATTAGGTTCCCAGGCCGCCCATTCGGGGCGGGAAAATGGGGAAGGCGGTGTGAATCCGCCGCGGTTGCGCCACTGTAAGAGGATGGAACCGGAACGGACCCGGCCGCTGGCAACAGTAGGCATGCAGGGTTTGCCCGGTTCGATACAGCCTCAAGTCAGAAACCCACCCTGGGAAGATGGAGCTCTATTCTGCGCTCAACAGATGAGGTTCCGGGCGGCGGCTTTGCTGAAAGGCGGGTTGCACGGTGTGGATTTCGGTCCCCTGGTCCGAGACTATGAGTTTTGCGGAGCCAGGGGATTTTTTATGCCACGCAACTTTTCGGCGCCGTTCCAATCGCCAGACTCAGCCTAGCTCAGGATAGAACGAGTAGCGACGCAATGACCAGCACTGACAAAAAAACATCAATCACTATAGTAGCGGTGGGCCCCGGCGACCCTCGATTCCTGACCCTTCGGGGAAGGGAAGCCCTGCGCCAGGCCGACCTGGTGGTGGGATTCAAGACGGTGTTGGACGTCGTGCAGCAATGGACCGGCGACGCCTCGGTCCGGACTATGTCCTACCGTGACCAGGAACAGGTCCTGGAAGAGGCTGCGACCCAGGCGGCTCAGGGACTTCGTTGTGTCGTCTGCTGTTGGGGTGACCTCAACGTTTCTGCGGCAGAGTTGCTCCGGCGGGTCAGGAATAAGGTTGACGAGGTAGAACTGATCCCCGGCATAAGCTCGATCCAAATTGCCTGTGCCAGAGCGGGGATCTCGTTGGAAGAGTCTCTGTTCATTACACTGCACCAGCGAAAAGACTCCGGGGAAGACCTGGGGGAGTTGGTGCGGTATTTGAAAGAAAACCGTCGCAACATCATCTTGCTGCCCCGGCCCTGGGACCTGATGCCCCCACAAATCTCCGCCGACCTGCTCGCTGAAGGCGTATCGGGCGACCGTCCGGTGACGGTCTTCCAGCGGCTAACCCTGGAAGGCGAGGAACAATGGAAGGGCAATCTTGGAGATTGCGCCGCATTGACCCAGGAGTTCAGCGACCTGTCCATAATGGTGTTCCCCATCAACACTGAAGAAGCGCTGCCGTAGGAAACCGAATAAAGGAAACCGGATAACCTCTTTCCCATGCCAACCGACGTCAAAAACATACTGCTGATAACCACCGCGGACACCGATATCCTCACCGCGGACCGGGCTTTGGCCGGGTTGCCCGAGGGTTTCGCCCGGGTGACCGCCTACAACCCGTCGTTCGCCTCTACACCGGAGGCCCAAACCCAGCTCACCGACGCCGCCTCCCGGTCCGACGTGGTGGTCCTGCGGCTGTTGGGCGGCAAGCAGGCCATGCCGGAGTCATTCGACGCCATTGTGCGGTTGTGTCACCGGAGTGGTACCCCGCTGATCGCCTGTCCCGGCCATGAGGAATGGGACCAGGACCTGGTGTCGGCATGCACGGTCCCGCCGGCCGAAGTGGATGCAGTTTTCTCCTATCTGATTCGCGGCGGTGTTCAGAATTTCCAGAACCTTTTCCTTTTCCTCAGCGACTCGTATCTGGGTACGGGGTTCGGCCACGAAGCTCCGGCGTCCTTGCCTTGGGAAGGGATTTATCACCCGGCTTTAGCGGACGGGTTTGCCCCCGAGGACATAGACGGTTACGTGGCCCGGCGCTTTCGTGCCGGCGCCCCAACCGTGGGAATTTTGTTTTACCGGGCCCATTGGATGAGCGGCAACCTCAAGCCCATTGACGCCTTGATCGCCCGCTTGGAGGAGTTGGGCGCCAACGTGCTGCCGGTTTTCAGTTATAGCCTGAAGCACAGCCCTGAGGAGGAAGAGGAAACTAACCGCACCTTTACCCGGTTCCTGAGCAACGCCGACGGGCTGGCCCGCGTGGATTGCGTGATCAACACGATGGCAATGTCGATGAGCGACTTGACCACCGAAGGGCCGACCATCGCCTCCCCCGTGGACTTCCTGGAGCGGTTGGACGTTCCCATAATCCAAGGGATTGTCAGCACGGGGACCGAGGACGAGTGGATGGAGAGCCCATTGGGTTTGGGCCCTATCGACACCGCCATGAGCATCGCCCTTCCTGAATTCGACGGCCGGTTGATCTCGGTGCCGATCTCCTTTAAAGAGGAAACGACTCCCTCCACGGGGAGAAACCTACAAGCCCGCCTCCAACAATACATCCCCAGGCAGGACCGAGTGAATCTGGTGGCTGGTTTGGCGGTCAAATGGGCCGGCCTGAGGTTGAAAGCCAATGCGGACAAACACATCGCGATAATCCTGAGCAACTACCCCACCAAGAACGCCCGGATTGGCAACGCGGTGGGTCTGGATACCCCGGCTTCGGTGATCAGAATTCTTAATGCCATGAAAGATGCCGGGTACCGGGTGGAAGACATACCCGAAACCGGTGACGATCTGGTCCACCGTATTATCGAACGTTGCAGCAACGACGTGGACACCCTCACCGAGGAGCAACTGAGGCTGGCAGTGGGCCACGTAACCTCCAGAGATTACAACCGGTGGTTTCAGGGATTCCCTGAGGTAGTGCAGTCCCAGCTTCGCGATTCCTGGGGTGAACCGCCGGGCCGGGTTTACCGGACCAATGACAATCTGGCCATCGCCGGTCTGCAACTAGGCAACGTTTTCGTGGGCCTGCAACCGCCTCGGGGATTCGGCGAAAACCCCATTGCCATCTACCACAGCCCCGATCTTACCCCTACCCACCATTACATCGCCTACTACCATTGGATCCGCGAAATCTTCAAGGCCGACGCAATGGTTCACGTGGGCAAACATGGCACGCTGGAGTGGCTGCCGGGCAAGGGGATAGGACTATCTGCGGCTTGCTACCCTGAGGTTGCGTTGAGCGACCTGCCCCTGTTTTACCCGTTTATCATCAACAATCCGGGGGAGGGCGCTCAGGCCAAACGCCGGGCGCACGCCGCCATTGTCGATCACCTGATTCCAGCCATGACCTCCGCCGACAGCTATGGCGACATTGCCCGGTTGGAACAATTGATGGACGAGCACTACCAATGCCAGACCCTTGACCCGTCCAAGCTGCCCATTCTGGAGAAGCAGATTTGGGAATTAACCCAGGAAGCGGAGCTGAACAGGGACCTGGGAATCTACGATCAGCCCCAGGATTTCGGGGAATTCATACTGGAAATAGATGGGTACCTGTGTGAGCTGAAAGACGCCCAGATTAAGGATGGCCTTCATACCCTGGGACAGACTCCCGAGGGCGAGCAGTTGGTCGGTCTGTTGAGCAACCTGACCCGCCTGCAAAACTCTAACCAAATTCCCAGCCTAAGGGCATCCATCGCCCAGGCCTTGGGATTGGATTACGGGGACCTGATCGAAAACCCGGGCGTTCCGCTATCGGGCAGCCTATCTCCGGTCCTCGCCCGCATCGACGCCGAGACGCCGGCCCGGGTGCAAGGTGATCTGTTGGAACGATTGGAAACCCTGGCCCGCCAGGCCTTCGAGATGTTGCTGGCCCAAGGCTTCCGGCCCGACCAGGTCCCGGATGTAGTGAGCCAGCTGTTGGGCATGCCCGACGCTGCAACCGAGAGAGTCCTAGCTTTCACCGCCGAGACGCTCTACCCGGCTCTGCTCAAGACGCCGGATGAAATCTTCAATCTTCTCAAGGGTCTGGAAGGTCGCTTTATTCCGCCGGGTCCCAGCGGCGCGCCAACCCGTGGAATGGCCAACATCCTACCGACCGGCCGGAACTTTTACTCGGTGGACCCAAAGACCATCCCTTCACCGGCCGCTTGGGAGACGGGTCAGTCCCTGGCCGCTAACCTGTTGGAAAAGTACATCACTGAGGAAGGCTCGTTTCCGGAAATGGTTGGCCTCGTGGTGTGGGGCACCTCTGCCATGCGCACCCATGGCGACGACATCGCCCAGATTCTCAGCCTCTTGGGCGTCCGCCCGGTGTGGCAGGCCGAGAGTCGCAGGGTTGTGGGGTTGGAGGTGATCCCGCTGGAAGAGTTGGGCCGCCCCCGGACCGACGTGACGGTGCGCATCAGCGGGTTCTTCCGCGACGCCTTCCCCAACCTGATCAACCTCTTGGACCAGGCATTCGAGTTGGTTGCTTCCCTGGATGAGTCGCCGGAAGACAACCTGGTCGTAAAGCATCTTAACCAGGACTTGAACCCCTCTCCGCCAGCATCCCAGGGTGAGCCGGATGGAGCCCCCGGTAATGAGACGGGGGCAACGCGCTCGGCTTCCCTTTACCGAATTTTCGGGAGCAAGCCCGGCACCTACGGCGCTGGGATACTCCCGGTGATTGAGGAGCGGAATTGGGAAACGGTCAATGACCTGGCGGAGGTGTACGCCGCGTGGGGCGGCTACGCCTACACCCAACAGGAGCACGGAGTGAACGCCCGCCAGGAGTTCCGCCGGCGGTTCAGCCAGATTGTGGTGGCCGCCAAAAACCAGGACAACCGCGAGCATGACATATTCGACAGTGACGACTACATGCAATACCATGGCGGCATGATTGCCACCGTCCGGGCATTGACCGGACGCAATCCCCGTCAATTTTTCGGCGATAGCGCCGACCCCTCCCGCTCCAAAGTCAGGGACCTGGCCGACGAAGCCCGCCGGGTCTTCCGGACCCGGGTGGTCAACCCCAAGTGGGTAGATTCAATGAAGCGCCACGGGTACAAGGGCGCTTTCGAGCTGGCCGCCACGGTAGACTACATGTTCGGTTACGACGCCACTGCCGAGGTGGTCGAGGACTGGATGTATGAGGGCGTGACGGAGTCCTACGTGTTGGACCCGGACACGCGGGAATTCTTCCAGCAAAGCAATCCCTGGGCATTGAAAAGCGTGGTTGAGCGTCTCCTGGAGGCGATCCAGCGCGGAATGTGGGAGAACCCCCCGGAGGACATGCTCCGCAATCTCCAGGAGCTTTATCTTCAGTTGGAGGCCCACTTGGAAGGCCTTCAAGAGACAGGCCAATCCAGGAACGCTCCCTCCGGTGCGGTGTAGACCGGTTTAAACAACGGGATCATGGCCGATGGGCCATCCTTAACGGATGCGGTAATAACCCCCATGCCGGGTGCATGCCGGGTTAAAAATCATCACAGGAAAACGGTCCTAGCTCCGGCCCCGAGAGAATATCCAGGCGCCGGTCGAAATAGGAGTCAAACGTGGAAATAGCTTTGGAGTTGGTCAAAGAGCTGGCAAGCGATGACAAAATGATGTGGGTCGTCGGCGGCGGTGACGTGGTGAGCGAAAACGACTCCAAGGGAATCAAGACGCCGGAGGTCCACGGGGGCTATGTCACCGTGGAGGCCGACAACTGGCACTTTCACGTGAAAATTGACGACGTGACCGGGGTGCAATTTGTAGAGGCGGAGAGCCACGACGATCTACTGTCCTATTACGTCCGCTTTTCTAATGAAAAAGAGGAAACCATGGTCCGGGGATATTTCCCCAATCCCTACCTGGACGACAACCTGCAACGCACCGAGTTGCAATCCGAAAAGCTAAAATCTTTCGAGGAAATGCGAGACCGGTACGTTGGACGGGACGGGATAGTATTCGTACACAGGCCCAGGCAATAAGACTGATCATTATCAACCACCAGAGAACCGGGAGATTATCCCGGGAGCATTCTCAATAAAACAAATTGACCGCGGCCCCGAATGGACCGCCAAATCGGGATGACTCAGCAACAAATGAGGAGGGATTCCATGGCAGCAGCTATCACCGGATTTCTGGGAGAACGGGAATTCAGCAAGTGGCTTGCAGTGGCATTGGGAGCAACGGCGCTGCTGTACATGGTGGGCTATGTCGATGGTTCGGTTCACGCTGCGGCCGTGGGGCTTGGCGGGGCCAAGCTTGGCTACGTGCACGAGTTTTTCCACCACGCCAGGCACGTTGCCCTGATGTGCCATTAACCCCAGCGTGTAGGTATCCCGACCGGGCGCCCGAATGCAACGGAGCCACCACGGTTCGTTGACGGGTCACGGCTCCAGTGAAAACCGGGCGGCAGCCGCTGCATCCAGCGTCCGTCGCCTTGGTGGTGCGGTCGCATTTGACCCTGTGAGGGCGGCTAGGTTACGGGAATTCAAGGCGCGGCGGCGCGAGGTTGACCCATGTCGAGGCTCCTGACTATATCCCTGATCTTCGGACTCATCGCCGGACTCCTGGTGGGAGGATTCCACAACCTGTTTACGGTGCCGGTGATGGAACGGGCAATCGCCCTGGAAGAGGCGCGGGCCGTCAGTGAATCCCCCTCGGCGGCAGGGGCGGAAGAGACACCGGTGTCCCCGGGCGTACAGAGGATTGGCATGGTCGTAGGCACCGGAATCTATGGGCTGATTCTCGGGCTTGTTTTTGCCGGCGGTTATTCCTTGCTGCGCCGAGTTCATCCCAATTGGAAGCCGGTGGCCCTGGCGGCAACCGTCGGAATTCTTGGCTTCTGGGCGTTGTCCCTGTTCCCGTTCATCAAGTTTCCGGTTAATCCACCTGGTGTGGGCGATGCTGAAACCTTGGCGTTGCGCCAGTTATCCCAGACGGTCTTCCTGGTCTTGTCCGGGGCGGGAATCGTCGCCCTCTTGGTAGGGCTGGCCAAGATAAACTCCCTGAGCGTAGCGGGCCAGTTCCGGATGCAACTCAGAGTAGCCCTTGCTGTGGGTTACGGGGTTTTTGCCGCGGTCATAGTGTTCGCCATACCGGGGAACCCGGACCCGGTTCCGGTGCCCGTAGACCTCTTGGAACTGTTCCGCACCTTGACCATGGCCGGCCAGTTCCTCCTCTGGGCCCTGTTGGCGGCGGGAGTCACGTTAACGCTGACTTGGCTGCAATGGGGGGAGCGCTTGGAGGCTCCGGCGCACCCATCCCATGCCGGTAGCGGCGCCTGAGCCGGCCGGCCGACGACACATGGCATTTAACCTGGATTCCGTGAACAGTCCCGCAGAACACCCTTCCGAACCCCGGTTTCCCTTTACCGCGATCGTGGGGCAGGCCGACATGAAGCTGGCCCTGCTTTTGAACACCATTAACCCGAAAATCGGCGGTGTGCTAATCCGCGGCAAGAAGGGGACTGCCAAATCTACGGCGGTCCGGTCCCTGGCGGCGCTCTTGCCCGAAGTGCCCGTTCTTCAAGGCTGTCCATATAGCTGCCCGCCTGACGGGCGGCAAGGGTTGTGCCAGTGGTGCCGGTCCGGCGCCAACGATAATCCCCCGGTTACCCGGCAGGTCCGCATTGTCGATCTGCCCGTGGGCGCCACCGAAGACCGGTTGGTCGGCTCTTTGGACATCGAGCAGGCTATCAAATCAGGAGACCGGAGTTTCGAGCCGGGACTCATCGCAGCAACCCACCGCGGGATTCTATACATCGACGAAGTCAACCTGCTCAACGACCACCTCGTAGACGTTTTGCTGGACGCCGCTGCCATGGGCCGCAACTACGTGGAACGGGAAGGGATTTCGGTAACCCACGCCGCCGAATTCATCCTGGTGGGCACCATGAACCCCGAAGAAGGCGACTTGCGGCCCCAGTTGCTTGATCGGTTTGGTCTTGCTGTGGAAGTCGAGGGAACCCTGACTGCCGAGGAACGACGGGAGGTCGTGCGGCGACGTATTGCCTACGAAGCCGACCCATTCCGGTTCATGGCCCGTTGGCGCAAGGAAGAAGAGCGGGAGCGACGCCGGTTGCTTCGAAGCCGTCGGTTGTTGCCCCGTGTGTCCGCCGGCGATGACATCCTGACGTTGGTCACCGATATTTGTGCCGAGTTCGAAGTTGACGGCATGCGCGGCGACATTGTGATGTACAAGACCGCCGGCACCATCGCCGCCTACGAGGGCCGCACCAAGGTGACGGTGGAAGATGTGCGCCAGGCCGCCAAGCTGGCCCTGCTCCACCGCCAGCGGCGTCAACCCTTCCAGCAGCCTCAGATGGTCACGGAAAACCTCGACTCCATGATCGACGAGTTGCAGAATCAGCCGAGGCAGCGGGAACCCTCCGACCAAAACAGGGACGATTCCGGGCCCGATGGCGACGACGGCTCGCATCAACCTGATCCACCCCAGGACTTAGGCCAGGACCCAGATTGGGACCCTGACCGGGAGTCGGAAGACGACGGTGAACCCGAAGAACCGGATGGCCCGCCCTCCCGGGACCAGACGTTCGAGATTGGGGACCCCATTTCCATCAACCCATTGCAGGTCCAACCGCCAGACCGTCGCGTCCGCCGTTCCACCGGCCGCCGCGCCAGGACGGTCAGCGGCTCGGCCACCGGGCGCTACTTCGCCGCTGAGACCCCCACCGGCCCGGTGACCGATCTGGCGTTCGATGCCACTCTACGGGCGGCAGCGCCCCGGCAGGCCCAGCGTCGGGCCGCCATTTCAGCCGACAATTCCGCCCCGGCGTTGCTAGTAGAGCCTTGGGACCTTCGGCAAAAGGTGCGGGAGACCAAGACCGGGAGTCTCATTATTTTCGTGGTAGACGCCAGCGGCTCAATGGGCGCCCAGCGGCGAATGGCTGCGGTCAAGGGAGCAGTCCTGTCCCTGTTGCTCGACGCCTATCAACGCCGCGACCGCGTCTCCTTAATTTCCTTTCGCGGGTCCGGCGCCCAGGTGATGTTGCCGCCCACCGGCAGCGTAGACCTGGCCCAGGTATGCCTGCAGGAAATGCCCACGGGAGGCCGCACGCCGCTGGGCCAGGGGCTGTTGAAAGCGTTGGAACTGGTGGAAGCCGAGACTATGAAAGACCGGGACGTGTTGCCTTTAATCGTCTTGCTTTCCGACGGCCGGGCCAACGTTGGCCTGTCCAACCTTGGCGTCTCTCATGAAGGCCCCGATGACCGCCGGGAGCAAACCGGCCTTGCCTCCAACGGAGGATTCTCGGATCTCCGCGATGTGCAGGCCGTGGCTTCTCTGGTTCAGGCACAGCGGGTGCCTTCGGTAGTCATTGACACCGAGTCGGGGTTCATTCGGCTGGGGTTGGCCCGCCCCATCGCCGAGGCCATGGGCGGCCGCTACCTTCAGTTGGAAGACCTGCAGGCTGACTCCCTGACCAGAGCTGTCCAGCAGGAGTTGCCGGGTATGTCGGGACCGGCTCAGACTGGGGAGCTGGACTAGGGTTGTTCTGATGAAATCTGGGGCTTGCTCAGACGGATTATTGTGGCATAAGCTAACCGAGATCAACAGCTATCCAGCTTGGGTTCAAATGCCCGAGGGTTTATTGCTTGTTGGACAGGGTTGGTCAATTTTCGTCACCTCAAGCCGGCAAGATTAGCTTCGCACTCCCCACTGTCAACTATAGCTAGTCTCAACGCGCACAAACATCGAAAATATTGGTTACACTGGCCCGTCTTGTTAACGCTTGGCCATCACCCTCGGTTCGATGAAGACGCTCACCAATGAAAAACTGTTCTTGAAACACCCAGAAGTTAGTCTCGCGGGACAACGCATGAGTTCAACCTCTGCGGCGGGGGGTTTGCCTAACGGTCAACGGGCGGTTCTTGGGAAGCCGGTTAAGGGTCGGCTCGCTGGCTCCGGCCTAAGGTCATAACTCCATGACGGTTCGCAGGCATGCACAGTCAGGACTTTTGGACCAGGTCGATCTAAACGGGCGACGCTACTCGGAGAGCCCGGATGTCGGGGCCCCTAGCAGCTATCCCCGTAGCTATGAGCGTTTGGATGTAGAGTCAGGTACCAGGGTCCACAATCTTAAACGGTCTGTGCTCATTTGTGGTTCTGCTGATTTAGCCTTGAACCTCCTACCAACCGGGACAGTGCAAACCGTCGTTACGTCTCCTCCTTATTGGTCACTCCGAGACTACGATGACGAAGCTCAGATTGGCAGGGATGATTCGCTATCGGATTATTTGGCAAGTGTTGTGCAAGTTTTCGACCAGTTGCGTCGCGTACTGACACAAGACGGAACCGTGTGGTTGAATGTTGGAGATACTTACACTTCAGGCAACCGGCGGTACCGGGCCCCTGACCGAAAGAATCGCGCTCGAGCGATGTCTGTACGCCCGGCAACACCCGATGGACTCAAACCCAAGGACCTGATTGGCGTTCCGTGGCGGCTAGCTTTCGCGCTTCAAAGTGCGGGTTGGTGGATTCGGTCCGAAGTGATTTGGCACAAGCCCAACGCCCACCCGGAGTCGGTCCGTGACCGCCCAACCAAATCGCACGAAACCGTGTTCCTGTTGTCGAAGAGCCAAAATTATTTCTATGACATCAATGCCGTTCGTGGTCCAAACGGTCGGCGGTTAAGAACTACATGGGATATTCCTACCGAACCTCGGAAAAGAAAATATGCCAAGGAAACAGATCATCCCGCAGTTATGCCCATGACATTGGCCAAACGCTGTGTAAAGATTACGAGTCGTCCAGGGGACGTGGTGCTTGACCCTTACGCAGGGTCAGGGACAACGCTCATAGCGGCGCGTGACTTGGGCCGCAAATGGGTTGGCGTGGAACTGAACCCAGACTTCGTCGGCATGATTGAGCGACGACTCGTTACATGAACGATCGGGGAAACCTTAAAGCAAAGATCGACGGACTATCTCCGACGGCAATACGCTTCGTAACCCGCATGGTTGATTCGGTATCCTCCCCACCCAAGGCTCTCACCGGTGAAGTCGCAACTTGGTTGTCTGGGACCCCTGAGTGGATAGAATATTTTGGTTTAGCGCTGTCAGTTCATCACGGAACCACTGCAGAACCATTGGGATTGACCGGGTTCGAATCCGTGTTCCGTAATGCATGTGAAGCGGTTAATTGGGTTTGTTCGAAATCTGAATCAGCGACACAGCGATTCCTTGATCTTACGTTGGAAGATGGCAAAGGCCTGGAACGGAGGCTCTCCCTGAAGTCAACCGCGGCCCAACGCCTTTCCAACACGACAGTGCATATTTCCAAGTTGACCGAAGCGGCATGGATTCAGGACGCACGCACTGCCAGGACTCGCCGGAATAGAACTTTGCAACTCTTCAGGGGATACACGGAGGCCGTGGATTCCATCGTAATGCTTCGAGCCTTCCGCCGTCCGAATGCAGTTCCCCACCGTTATCAATTGCTTGAGATTCCAACTGAGATTTTCAAGTCGCTCCAAGGTAGCCCTTTAGGCGCTTTCGCGAGCGATGGACCCACTGTGGATTGTTCTTACTTGGGCCATCCCGTAGCAGCCCGGGTGTACCTCGATCGCTCGGACGCAAAGATCACGGTAAAGCAGGTGTTGCTTGCGGCTTGCACAGTTCATGCCGAGTGGCAACTTGTAAGCGAATGATCCCACCTTCCCGGAATTGCCGTAAGCGCCCGCGGCTCGTATTCGTTTACACCGGCACGGGGAATTGATACTCTCAAACCCGGAGACGCCGGCGAAAATTCAGCGTCCATAACGCAGCCCCCGCGACCGTATCCCGCAACCCGGCATTCAGGAGGAATCTCTCTGGCTCGCTACATTTCGTATCCCTCAATGGACAAGATGATG
Source organism: Dehalococcoidia bacterium (assembly GCA_965226825.1). Taxonomy (GTDB): domain Bacteria; phylum Chloroflexota; class Dehalococcoidia; order Lucifugimonadales; family UBA3495; genus Io17-Chloro-G2. The sequence continues at coordinate 171,516 of CBDDED010000002.1, read as the reverse complement.
TCCCTGTCCAAGCGGCGGGGGTTCATGTTTCAAGGCAGTGAAATCTACGGCGGCCTGGGCTCGACGTGGGACTACGGTCCCTTGGGCGTGGAGCTCAAGCGTAACGTAAAAGAGGCCTGGTGGCAGTCTGTCATCCGGGAGCGTGACGACATGGTGGGGCTGGACGCCGCCATTCTGATGCATCCCCAGGTCTGGACGGCCAGCGGCCACGTGGAGAACTTTTCCGACCCACTAGTTGAGTGCCGTGATTGCCATCGGCGTTTCCGTAGCGACGACTTGGATGTAGACAAGTGCCCCGAATGCGGCGGAGAGTTCACCGACTCAAGGGTCTTTAACCTGATGTTCAAGACCTTCGAGGGGCCGGTGGAGGACACCGCCCACGAAGTGTTTCTGAGACCGGAGACCGCCCAGGGAATCTTCGTAAACTTTGGCAACGTGTTGACTTCATCCCGTAAGAAGCTGCCCTTCGGCATCGGCCAGATTGGCAAGTCATTCCGAAACGAGATTACCCCGGGGAATTTCACCTTCCGCACGCGGGAATTCGAGCAGATGGAGGTGGAGTTCTTCGTTAACCCCGGCACTGACGAAGAATGGTTGGACCGGTGGGTCCAAGAGCGGTTTGAGTGGTACATCCGCTATGGCATACGCCGGGACAACCTACGGCTGCGGCGCCATGCCGCTGATGAGTTGGCCCACTACGCCAAGGATTGCTACGACATTGAATACCGGTTTCCCTGGGGTTGGGCCGAACTGGAAGGTATTGCCGACCGCACTGATTTTGACCTGAGGCAACATTCCAGCCACAGCGGCCAAGACCTGTCATACTTTGATGAAACAACCCAGAGCAGGTTCGTGCCCTACGTTATCGAGCCATCTGGGGGCGTGGACCGGGCAACTCTGGCGTTCTGGCTGGACTCCTATGACGAGGAGCCCGAAGCCCCCACCGGCGACGGGCAAGCCAGGGACACCGTGAGGGTGGTGTTGCACCTGCACCGAAAGCTGGCCCCGGTGACCGTAGCGGTGCTTCCACTGAGCCGTAACGAACGGTTGGTCCCTACCGCCCGGGAAGTTTTCACCACCCTCAGCCGCCGCTTCAATACCCAATTCGACGATGCCCAAAGCATCGGCCGTCGATACCGCCGGCAGGACGAAATAGGCACCCCCTACTGCGTCACAGTCGACTTCGACACCCTGGAAGACCGGTGCGTCACCATCCGTGACCGGGACACCATGCACCAGGCCAGGCTTTCCCTCACGGATTTAGTCGGTACCCTACAGGACAAGCTGGAACACGGCTGGTAGTTGAAGCTGGGCACCGCAAGAGCGAATACCCGCCGGCGCGGGACCAATCGCGGTTGCTTGGGTCGTCCTCGTACATCGCGTGAAACCCGTAGCGGCGAGTTGAACCGTTATAGTCGGCGCGGACTTCTGCTACCCAACCTGTTTAATCCCCGAACGTTTTTCTGGGCGGCATGACGCAACCAGGCAGCAACTTCGTATCGGCAACCATCAGGCGCGGGCTGTTCACCCGGGTGGTCGGCCGCCGGGTCCTGTATTATCCGGTTCTGGGTTCCACCATGGACGAGGCCGCCCGCCTGGCCAAGGAAGGGGCCATCGACGGCACCGTGGTTGTTGCCGAAGTGCAAGAACGGGGACGGGGACGTTTCGGGCGGAATTGGGTGTCATCAAGGGGAAACATCTACCTCTCCGTGATTTTCCGGCCGTCGCTCCAGGATCTGCCGCTTTTGAGTATCATCGGAGGTGTGGCCACCGTCCAAACCATCCGCAAGACCACCGGACTTGACCCGCAAATCAAGTGGCCGAACGACGTAATCCTGGGAGGGCTCAAGGCGGCGGGGATCCTGGTGGAAAGCGTCATCGAGGGCGAATCTCTATGCTATGCTGTTCTGGGGATCGGGTTGAACGTGGCTTTGGACCCCGCTGAAAATGAAGAAACCGCGGGCTTGGCGACGAGTCTGGAACGGGCGGCGGAACGCCCGATCTCCCTGGAAGAAGTCCTGGGCCAGCTGCTGTTGAATCTGGATTCCGCGTATCTGAAAATGCAGCAGGGACAGTCTCCGATGGACCAATGGCGAGGGATGCTGACAACGCTGGGCCTAAAGGTCCGCGTGTCGTGGCGCGGCGGCGAAACCCACGCCGGGTTGGCCGAGGACATTGATAGCCTGGGCAACCTTCTGCTCAGGCTGGACGATGGTTCCCTGGTCACCGTGACGGCGGGGGACGTGTCACTCGCTTCCTAGATACCACTAGATACCCAACCAGGCTGACAACCGCAGTCGCCAAGGAATGAAATGCTGGAAAGCCTCAGTATGGAAGACAAAGTGGTGGTGATTACCGGAGGCGGGACCGGGTTGGGCTTGGCAATGGTACGGGCCATGGCCCGCGCCGGCGCTAGTATTTGTGCCGCCGGCCGCAGGCAGGCTCCAATTGATGCCGCCGCGGCTGAAGTGACTGCGTTGGGACGGGACGCTTTGGCGGTGTCTACCGACGTCACTGACTCCGGACAGGTCGACCGGCTGATGGAGACCGCACTGGAAAAGTTCGGACGCATCGACGTCTTGATCAACAACGCCGGGGCCGTACAGGAAAATGTGCGAAAGTCGCTCTGGGAAATCACCGACGACGAGTGGAATTTCGAAATGAACGTGAGCTTGACCGGGGCGTTCTATTGCGCCCGAACTGCCTCACGATCGATGGCCGACCGGGGCAGGGGAAAAATCATTAACGTTGCATCGGGATTCGGCCTGCGGGGCGGACGGGACATCTACATGTACTGCTGCAGCAAGGGAGGCATGATCCAACTTACCCGGGTGTTGTCTTTCAACCTGGCCAGATACGGCATTACCGCAAACACTTTGGTGCCGGGTTATATCCCTACCGAAAGCGCAGATGAGTCTATGGGCAACACGGTACCCCGGTCCGGCGACTTGCTGCCCATCGGCAAGCTGGGCAAGCCTGAGGATGTTGGCCCCCTGGCCGTGTTCCTGGCCTCCAACGCCTCGGATTACATGACTGGGGAAATGTTCATTGCGGACGGCGGCGGGTTGGCCGGGGGAATCGCTCCCACGGGACACGACCCCGTGGTCCCATTGGAGGCTTAGAACGTGCCCGTCTTGCCCGAGTTCAGCTTGGCCGGCAAAGTAGCGGTCCTTTCTACTACCGGCGGCGATGAAGCCCCTTTTCTAGCCCAATACCTGGTCGAAGCCGGAGCCTCTGTTTTTGTAATCGCCAGGACGCCCGAACGCCTGGAACAGACGCTGAATGCCCTGGAACACGGCCCTAACGCCGGGCGGGCCGGGGACAACAGCGGCGGGGTCGCTGTTTCACTGGCAGACCCCGGCGGCGTCCGGCGGGCCATGGAAGCGTTCGACTCCCAGTTCAGCCGGGTGGACATCCTGGTCAATGACGCCCGCAGTATGTTGGCGCGGCCCATGACCGAAATCTCGCCTCACGAGTGGGACGAGGTGCATTCCAGGAATGCCAAAGCCACCTTCCTGTTGTGCCAGGCGGTGGGCAGCCGGATGGTTGATCAGGGTTATGGCCGCATCGTGAATTTGATTTCGGAGTTGGCCGAGCGTGGGATGATCAACGGGTCCGCTTTCGCCGCGAGCCAGGCGGCTCTGCTTTCCCTGACGAGGTCCATGGCGGTCGAGTGGGGCAGGTCCAACATACGGGTGAACGCTTTGGGGACCGGTTGGTTCTCCACGGAAGACCTTCCCCCGGAGGACCAGCAGCGGGAATTGTTGGTGAGGTACACGCCACTACGCCGCAAGGGGCACCCGCGGGATATCGGGCCGTTGTTGGTCTACCTTTGCTCGGAGTCCTGTGATTACTCCACCGGCCAGCCGGTTTACGTGGACGGTGGCCTTAACGCCCATCCATGACGGCCCGGCCGGGGCGTACCGGAACCTGTCTCAACCCCGCCCCTATGTTCCTTACCCGGCAGAAAATTGCGAAAGTCGGTTGGGGCAAGACTGTCGACGGTAAGCGTAACATAGTGCACGACATCCGTTGCCGCCTTCGTTTCGTCCCTAAAAACACCCAGCCATGCTGAATGTCACCGCACCTGAGGCCACGCTTTTCCGACGAATCTCTTGGGTGGTATACATGCCCGAGCAAGTAGTGTTATTATGCTAACTCGGGCATGCATCTAATCTCCGAGGAGATGGACAGTGACGACTCCCAAACAGAGTACCGAGGCTGCGAAGGAACTTTCTAGCCGGGGTGCCCGGAAAGGAGGTAAGGCCCGCGCCGCAGTTCTAACGCCGGATGAGCGGAGCGCGATTGCGACGAAGGCTGCGAAGGCTCGATGGGCCAAACATAAGGGAGAACCCCTCCCACAAGCCGACGATTGGCAAGCATCCGGAGTCCTGAGTCAGCGTGATGTCGCCTCTTTACCTCAACAACGGGTGTCCCACTTCCATGGCGAAGTCCGGTTCGGTAACTTGGGCATGCCATGCCACGTGCTAGACGATGGTAGTAGGGTCATCGCTCAGAGGGAAGTCGTAAAGGGGTTGACCGGACAAGAAAAACCCAGTGGTCTAATTGGGCGTCTGATTGGAATTGCAGCTCTAGCACCTTACATTGCCGCAGACGAGGTCGCGAGCAAGGTCATCCAGTTCAGACTGTCAGGGCCTGGCCATCAGATGGTTGCGCACGGCTATGAGGCCACGCTGTTAGTCGAAGTTTGTGAAGCGTTCCTCAGGGCTCGTGACGATGGGGTCCTCTCGGAAGCTCAGATGAGGGTGGCGCAACGCGCCGATATTATCCTGAGGTCTTGTGCCAAGGTCGGTATCATTGCGCTCATAGACGAAGCGACGGGATACCAAGAAGTGCGACAGCGGAACGCGCTTCAACTGAAGCTACAGGCGTTCATAAGCGACGAGGTACAAGAATGGGCGAAACTGTTCCCAGACGACTTTTGGCATGAATTAGCTCGACTTGAGAACACACGTTACTCACCCCGCAGCCGACCTCTACGCTGGGGTAAATACGTGATGGCATTCGTCTACGATGCTGTTGACGAGGATGTCGGAATCGAACTCAGGAAGATCAATCCAAATCCACACTTTCGCCGGAACCATCATCAGTGGTTGAAGACGTACGGACGCGAAAAAGTGCGCGACCACATCAACCGAGTAATAGGCGTGATGAAGACTTGCCATGACATGCATGACTTCAATCGGAGATTTGGGTATGTCTTCAAGAAGGACCCAATGCAGATGAGTTTCTTCGACATAGTAAACTACGCCACTTGAATTAGGTGCTTTCCGGAGTGACGTTGGCCCTGGCTATACCTGCCCGACCTTTGACGGTGTGAAATGGATTGCACTAGCCTGAGTACCATCACTCTCTCGCTTCGGTGGCCTGAACGGGTGGTGTCGTTAAGGCATGTGGACACTCAGGTTGGCCGGGTTCAAGGCAAGCGGTAACCTGCTCTCGAGCAAAGAGCGCAACCTGAAGGCCGCCGAAACGGTAATGGAGAAAACGGCTGCCAACGCCAAGTTCGACCCCAAGGTAACAAAGAGTGACGGGCCAGGAGGTTACCCGGCGGCAACCAATAAGAAACTATCTCAAAAGTCCCTTCTCCCACCACGCGAAAAGGTTAGGATGAGGGGAATTGTATCTGTCACCCTCACCTCAATTCCCTCCCATACTGGGAGAGGAGGACATGGTAGGTGTTTTGAGATAGTTTCTAAGGAGTTTTGCATGACAACGACGGATCCCACACTGAAAATATTGGTTACCACAACCGACGGCGTCACGACAGAGCACGAGTATTCTTACCCATCACAATCCGATGAATGGGACCGACTCGCCGACCAGATCACGAAAACGTTGTCTCGCGCATCCACGTTTGTCGGTCTCAATAATCCCATGGTTGGTTACAACACTACCTACATCATCAGGCTACGATTGGAAGACCCCGAAATGGAAAGGCGTCAGGTTATGGGGTTCTTGCGGGATCATGCCTAGTCTATTTACTTGGTTGCCATAAAACGGGGCCCCGACGAAACGCCGGGGCCCCGTTTCTGTCCGGGAAGGGCTTTCGGAGCTTTTAGACTTCCCTCGGTCATGCAAGTGTTGCCCCGAAGCGTCGGGATGGGCGTATGCTAAGATGTTCGGCAGTTACGGCTTTCGACCATGCTGAAGCCAAACTGCGCCCAAACTGAGGATTGGAGACCGGCCATGACCAGCAACCCCCGCACGGTAGAACTTCGCTACGATCCCGCCGCCATCGACCATAAGTGGCAGGAGCGTTGGGAGAAGGACGGAATCCACCGGGTCGACAACGAAGACCCCCGGTCCAAGTGGTACGAAATGACTATGTACCCCTATCCGTCGGGAGACCTCCACATCGGTCATTGGTACGCCATGGCTCCTGCGGACTGCCACGCCCGGTTCCGGCGTATGCAGGGGTACAACGTCCTTCACCCAATCGGTTTTGACGCCTTTGGACTGCCGGCCGAAAACGCCGCCATCAGCCGGGGTATCCATCCCTACACCTGGACTATGGACAACATTGCCAACATGCGCCGGCAACTGCGTTCCATAGGGGCGGTTTACGATTGGGATCGGGAAATTGTCTGCTGCCTCCCTGAGTTTTATCGGTGGAACCAATGGCTGTTCCTCCAGTTTTACGAAGCGGGACTGGCGTACCGGGGGCGCGCCCCGGTGGTCTGGTGCCCCTCCTGCCAGACTGTGCTGGCCAACGAGCAGGTGTTAAACGGCGCCTGCGAGAGGTGCGGGGCCACAATCACTCGCCGCGACCTGGAGCAATGGTTCCTGCGCATCACCGAATATGCCGACCGCCTACTGGATTTTCAGGGATTGGAGGACTGGCCAGAAAAAATCCTCACCATGCAGACCAATTGGATTGGCCGCAGCGAGGGCGTCGAAATAGGCTTTGACATTAGCGAGTACGGCCTGGAAATAAAGGAACTCAAGACCTTCACCACCCGCATAGACACCGTTTTCGGCGTAACTTTTGTTGTGCTCGCTCCGGAACACCCATTGGTGGAACAGTTGACCGCCGCCGACCAACGCGCCGCGGTCAACGATTATATCGAGCAGGCGAGGCGGGCCTCTGAGATCGAGCGACTGTCTACCGAAACCGAAAAGACGGGAGTCCCGCTTGGCTCCTACGCGGTCAACCGGCTGAACGGGGAGCGGGTGCCGATTTATATCGGCGACTACGTGCTGATGAGCTACGGCTCCGGCGCGGTGATGGGTGTGCCGGCCCACGACTCCAGGGACTTTGCGTTTGCCAATAAGTACGGGCTGCCGGTCCGGATTGTTATCGCTCCGATCACCTGGGACGGCAGCGATTTGACCGAAGCCTATCTGGACGACGGCTTCATGACCAACTCGGGAAAGTACGAAGGGATGACCGACGAGGAGGGCAAGCAGGCCATCGCCGAAGACATCGAAAAGAACGGGTGGGGCCGGCGCACGGTTTCTTACCGGGTGCGGGACTGGATAATCTCCCGGCAGCGTTACTGGGGGACGCCTATACCGATGGTTTACTGCGGCCAGTGCGGCATCGTTCCCGTGCCCGAGGACGCCCTGCCGGTGCTTCTGCCGCCCGACGCGGAGTTCAAACCAACTGGGGAATCACCGTTGGCCGCCAATGCCGATTTCGTGAACACCGCCTGTCCTCGATGCAACGGACCCGCCCGCCGCGAGACCGACACCATGGACACCTTCTTCGACTCGTCGTGGTACATGCTGCGGTACTTGGATCCGAACTACGATAAGGGGCCCTTTGACCCTGACTTGGCCCGGCAGTGGATGCCGGTCGACCAATACACCGGCGGCGCCGAACACGCCGTGATGCACCTGCTCTACTCCCGGTTTTTCGTCAAGGCGCTCCACGACATGGGAGTGCTGGACTTCGACGAGCCATTTTTGCGTCTGTATAACCAGGGTGTGATCCTGGGTGAAGACCACGAAAAGATGAGCAAGAGCCGGGGCAATGTGGTCAATCCCGACGAGGTCGTGGGCCAGCTGGGCGCCGACGCCGTCCGGTGCTTCCTGATGTTCATCGGACCCTGGGACCAGGGCGGGCCCTGGAGCGACGTGGGAATTATTGGCACCGCCCGCTGGCTCAACCGGGTTTGGGACCTGGTGGAACGGGACCCATCCCAACTGGATCCGGCAACTTTGGACCCGGAGTCGGTGCGCCAGACCCAACGGGTCCTGCACCAGACCATTCGTAAATGCTACAACGATCTCGACCAGTTCAAATTCAACACCGCCATTGCCGCGTTGATGGAGTTTTCCAATCACCTGAACCGGGTCTGGGCCGATTCCAGCGTGGACCCGGAAACCTGGAGGCAGTGCGTGGAGCATTTTCTGTTGCTGCTGGCGCCGATGGCTCCGCATTTCACCGAAGAGCTTTGGGAGAGGAAAGGTTTGTCCTACAGCATCCACCAGCAGAGTTTTCCGGCTTGGGACGAGGGGCTTGCCGCCAACGACATGATTACGCTGGTGGTCCAGGTCAACGGCAAGGTGCGGGACCGGTTGAACGTGCCGGCGGATATCGACGAAGCCGCAGCCCAGGCCCAGGCGCTGACGAGTCCCCGGGTTCAAAGCTACACCCATGGTAAAGCGGTCGCCAAAACCATTTATGTCCCGGGCCGCTTGGTCAACCTGGTTCTCGGTTAGAACAGGGCGATCGTATTACGAACTACGGCTGGTGCATCCGAAATGTGATCCTTCCTACGGCTAGGAGAAGTCAGGATGGGAGCAAAGCCCCACTCCCGCCATTCTCGCCGCCGCGGGAATCCAGAGCCCTTTCCCACATCGAAATACGTGGGGCAATGGAGGAGTGGACCACATGGGACCGGATTGCTTGTCTGATAGGCAGAGCGTCCTGGGTATCCTGACCAAATATTGAGATAAAGGGCTCTGGATTCCCGCTTCGGCTGGAATGACGTGTGGGGGTCACCCGAGTATTGGCATTGTAAATGCGATTGCCTATCGGTTAGAAATAGCGTTTCGGTTAGAATTCTAGAGTAGCAGTCAAACGCCAGCGGGCGCTGGCGCACGCGCCGTGCGGCTGCGTTGGCGTTGCGACTTGGTGTGCTAAACTGGGGCGAAGTTCCCAGCCGAATTCACGCTGAATTTTGTCAAAAAACCACCGGGAGGAGAGTCGATGACCACCGAAGTTAAGCCTCAGGACAAAACGGTCTCCGCCAATGGCCTGAACATCCACTACCTCGATTGGGGCAACCCGACTGCGACCACTATGGTCCTGCTTCACGGGCTCAGGGGTCATGGTCATTCCTGGGACGACGTTTCCGCGGCTTTCTGCCAGGATTTCCAAGTTCTGGCCGTTGACCAACGGGGCCGGGGAGAGACCGACTGGGCCAAGGACGGCAACTACACGACAGACGCCTACGTGGCAGACCTCGAAGGGTTTTGTGCAGCCTTAGGGTTGGACTCTTTTGTCCTGGTGGGACACTCAATGGGTGGCCGCAACAGCCTGGTTTTCGCCAGCCGGCATCCTGGCCAACTCCAAAAGTTGGTGGCGGTGGACGTGGGTCCGGACATGGACCCCAGGGGCAGCCAGCGGATCACGCAAGAACTGGTTAGCGCGCCCAGTGAGTTCAATTCGTTTGAGGAAATGTTCGAGCTGGTGAACGGACAAAACCGCTTCGCCTCAGAGTCGGTCATCCGCCGCCGCGTCCAGTACGCGAGCCGGGAGCTGCCTAACGGCAAATTCGGTTGGCGGTACGATTCGGAAATAAGAGAGGCAAGGCGGCGGGGAGGCGGCGCTCCGCAGATGGACCTGTGGCCCGAGTTGCCCAAAATCGCCTGTCCCACCCTGGTCATTCGCGGCACGGAAACCGACGTACTCGCTACCGACACGGCCCAAAGAATGCTTAAGGAATTGCCAGACGGGCATTTGACGGAAGTCCAACGCGCCGGGCACATGGTTTTTGAAGACAACCCCGAAGACACCATCGCGGCCATGCGGGAGTTCATCGGCTAGGCTAGACCGCCGCGGACCGCCCTGGAGTTCGGACCGGGAATTCAGGCCATGAAAGCCGAGGTCGGCGTGTTTAATGCCGCAATGGGAAGATAATGACCTCCAATGATCCTGTCGGACCTGTGGGAGATGATTCGGCTCCCACCCAAATGTCCATGGCCGTGCGGGAAATCCTGGCGGGGTCTCCACCGGAAGGGGCCACGGGTGAAGGAATACTGTTCCGCACCAGCCGGGGCGATATCCAGGGCATCCTGCACCGCGCCGCCCAAGGCGTTGCCGGATCGTCCCCGGAAAAATCCTCCGAAACCCATGGGGGAGTGGTTTGGGTCTGCGGCGCCCGTGGAGGCTTTGGCGGACCTGGGCCGGGGTCTTACGAGCGACTGGCCGAGGAGTTTAGAGGCGAGGGGATAACGTCGCTACGATTGGACTACCGTCTGCCAAACCTTCTGGACGAGTGTGTCCTGGACCTTTTGGTGGGTGTCGCCGGCCTGCATGGCCTGGGTTGCGGTCCCGTAGTAGTGGTCGGACATTCTTTCGGCGGCGCAGTGGTTATCGCCGCCGCGGCGGCCAGTCCTACGATTTCCGGGGTGGTTTCGCTTTCTCCCCAAACCTATGGAGCAGACGGCGCCGGAAGAATCTCACCCCGGCCGATTTTACTGGCCCACGGGACGGCCGACACCCGTCTCCCTTTTAGCTGCGCCGTGAGAATCCACGACATGGCCCAAGAGCCGAAAAAACTGGTTCTATTGGAAGGGGCGGAGCACCGGCTCGAAGAGCGCCGGGATGAACTGGAAGCCCTGTTGCGGGACTGGATTCCAGCCACCCTGACAGCGGCCGGGGCAACCACATGAATGGCAAGACCGCGTTGGTTCCACCTGCTGATTCCGCGGTCCACTCAGGTTAGCAGGGGGACCACTTCCTCGGCGATCATTTGGATTTGGTCCACACTGGTGTCACAGGGGCCCAACATGATGGTTTTGGCCCCGGCGTCGATGAAAGGCTGAATCTTGGCGGCGCACCGGTCGGGTGATCCAAAGGCGCAATGTTCGTCAACGTCGTAACCGGGCCCGTAGTACGGGTGAAGAGAAGCCCGCAGGTCGGCCTTACACCGCTCTTCGTCCGGTCCGGTTGCAATGTAAATCAATTTTCCCGATTCCAGTGAGTCCGGGCTTTTCCCCGCCGCCTGGCCATGGCTCTGCACTATCTGCCAGGCCTGAGCGAAGGACTCGGCATCGCCGGTGCTGCCCGCCACCCACCCGTCGGCGTTTCGTGCGCTCCTTCTCAGAAGGGTGTCTGCCCGGCCTCCCAGAATAATCGGTATTGACCGGTTCTCTGCCGGCCCAGGGCGGACGGTAACGGCGTCCAGGTCGAAATAACGACCATGGAACGTGACTTCACTTTCCTCCCACAGCCGGCGCATTATCCGCAACCCTTCGTTAAACCGGCCGACCCGTTGGCCGACATCCACACCCAGAGATTGGAACTCCTCATCTCGTCCACCCAGCGATATGCCCAGCGTGAGGCGTCCCCCGGACATGTAGTCCAGGGTCGCCGTGGTCTTGGCCACCAGCGCCGGGTGCCGGAGCGCGAACAGAATGACGGCGGTTCCCAAGCGGATAGTGGAGGTTGACGCCGCGGCGCAGGCCAGCAGCGTAAATGGATCAAGAATATTGATGCGATGAAAAATCCGGTCGGTGACCCAGACGGACTCGAACCCCAACTCCTCGGCGGAGCGGAAGAACCTGGCGAATTCGTCCATCCTGGGTGGCGGGCCCTCATAACTGCCGGGCACGAGAATTCCGATGTTTGCGTCGGTGGGCATGCTATCCTCCGGGCCGCCTGGTTCGAGAACGTCAAATACAAGGCTGCGAAACCGTCTGCGGCGTCTCAACCCTTGAAAATGGCCTTAAAACTGGGATAGGAACTCCAGAACCCGTTGCGTATATTGCTGGGGAGCTTCACCGTGGGGCGGCGTCTCCCCCCATTGGCTGTTGGGGACCAACCGGTGGACCCGCTCAGCCAACGGCCGGGGGTGGATGTCATTGGACCCGGGCATGATGATCGCGGGTGTTCGGATTCCCTTGAGAGCTTCTGCGGTCATCCCCAGGCTGACGTAGGGTCCGTCAAACAGGGCGTAGATGGTGTCCCGCATGACCTGGGAGAATTCCTCGGGCCGCATGGCTTCGAGGTTGCTCCGGTATTCGGGGTCATGTTGGGCCCGTTCCGGGCTGAATGGCGAAAACCGGTTGTCCGGGTGGAAGGCGGCAATAACTGTCCCGATCCCCTGGTTCATTGCCACGTCCAGGCTGTGGAACAGCTTTCCCGCGAGATAGGCATCGCAAATGGTGCCGCCGGCAATGTTCGAGGGGAAGATAGCCTTGACCCGCTCCGGATTTCGGGAGGCGCACCCAAAGGAAATCGCCGCCCCGAAAGAACCTCCACCCAGGAAGGCCTGGTCAATGTTCAGCGAGTCCATCAGGTCGAAGACATCCTGGCAGACCATGTCCCAGGTTTGCACCACCAGTGGGCTCTTGGATTGCCTACCGAAACGGCGGTCGTAGGTGATTACGCGGAACGACCCGGCCAGCGCCCCGACTACCTCGGAGTAGCTGTCCAGATTTCCCTGCAAGCCGCCCGCGGACAGGACCACCGGCTCCCCGCTCCCTGACTCCTCGTAATGGAGTTCACCACCGGAGACTTTTGCAAAGGGCATCGTTCACCTCAAAATCCAGTCTGGAAAGCTGTCTGCTCATTGTCCCGGCGGATACGGTCCCCGGGGCCCGGGCAGCGCATTTTGGGTGATTATAGGTTCGTTCGCAACGGGAATCCAGAGCCCTATACACCAAATAGAACAGGGACTATCTATTTTTACGTGAAAGTTTCTGCCTCCTCTGTGCTCTCTCCGGTGAATAGAACGTAACCTTTAACCGTGTTAAAATCTCGGCAGCGCCCGCATTGTTACTCGGTGAATGCCCGAGTGGCCTGAGTCGACTGATGGGTGCATCATTTACGGAGGTTTAAGGGCGATGGCTTCCAACACAGTTCTGGCAACTGAGCATTTCAACGTGGTGGGCACCCGGCCCATCCGACACGACGGGGCCGATAAAGTCACCGGCCGGGCCCAATACGGCGCCGATATCCAATTGCCGGGGTTGCTCTTCGGCAAGATTTTACGCAGTCCTCATGCCCATGCCCGGATCAAGTCCATCGATGCCAGCCGAGCCTTGGCGCTTCCCGGGGTGAAAGCGGTGGTCACATCTGCCGATTTCTCCCAACATGGCGGCAGGTTGGCAGACATCGGGGAAGGCGCAATGAGCAATCCCAGATTTCTTAGCAACAACTGCCTGGCCGCCGGCAAGGTGTTGTACAAGGGCCATGCTGTTGCCGGAGTGGCGGCCGAAAATTCGAGCATTGCGGAACTGGCCCTGGCGTTGATTGACGTGGACTACGAAGTGCTGCCCGCGGTCGTGGACGTGCTGGACGCCATGAAAGCCGATGCTCCGGTACTGCACGAAAGACTGGCGAACGCAGTCAGTCCTGCAGTTCGAGCCGGTGGATTGCGCTCCGACGATGACGATAGTGTCAGCACCAACGTCGCCAACCGTTTTGTGTTCGAAGTCGGCGACCTCGAGAAAGGGTTCCAAGATGCAGATGTAATCGTAGAGCGGGAATACCGGACCGCGACCGTGCACCAGGGCTACATCGAACCCCACTCTGCCACAGCTCTTTGGAGCCCCGACGGTAAGGCGACGATCTGGTGTAGCAGCCAGGGGCACTTCAACATCCGCGACCAGACCGCCAACATGCTGGGCATCCCGGTGTCCAGCATCAAGGTCATCCCGATGGAAATCGGCGGCGGATTCGGCGGCAAGACGTTGGTATACCTGGAACCGGTGGCCCTGATGTTGTCCCGGAAGACCGGGAAGCCCGTGAAAGTTTCTATGAGCCGCGCCGAGGTCTTTGAAGGCACCGGCCCCACCTCCGGCACCTACATCCGGTTCAAGGTGGGCGCCAACAAGGCCGGACGCATCACTGCCGCTGACGCCACCCTGATCTACGAAGCAGGGGCTTTCCCGGGTTCGCCGGTGAATCCCGGCGTCCAGTGCATGCTGGGACCCTACGACATCGAAAACGGGCGGATTGAAGGGTATGACGTCGTCCTAAACAAGCCCAAGACCGCCGCTTATCGGGCCCCCGGGGCTCCGGCGGCGGCGTTCGCCGCAGAGACGGTAATGGATGAGGTTGCCGAACAACTGGGGATAGACCCCTTGGAGTTTCGTCTGATCAACGGCTCCAAGGAAGGCACCCGGAGAATCCCCGGGCCCGTGTTCCCGCGAATCGGCTTCTTGGAGACGGTCCAAGCGGCCAAGGACCACGAACATTATTCACAACCGCTGACCAAAGGCCACAATGGGACCCTGGTCGGACGGGGCGCCGCCGCCGGATTCTGGTTCAACGGCACCGGGGCGTCCTCTGCTACTGCCAGCGTGATCTCTGATGGCACTGTGAGCCTGGTTGAGGGCTCACCGGACATCGGAGGCAGCCGGGCCGCGGTGGCCATGCAACTGGCCGAGGTGCTCGGGATTGCCGCGGAGGACGTTAAGCCACAGGTGGGCGACACCGACTCTGTTGGTTTCACCTCGGTGACCGGGGGCAGCGGAGTGGCCTTCAAGACCGGTTGGGCCTGCTACGAAGCCGCCTTGGACGTGAAGCGTCAAATGGTCCAGAGGGCCGCAACTATTTGGGACGTTTCCGCTGACGACGTGGAATACCAGGACGCCGTTATTTCCCACAAGTCAGACCCCGAGTTGCGCATGACATTCAAACAGCTGGCGGCCCGGCTCAACGGCACCGGCGGACCGATAGTAGGCCGGGCCAACGTCGATCCTCGGGGAGCCGGCCCTGCGTTCGCCGTCCATCTGGTGGATGTGGAAGTAGACCCCGAGACCGGCAAGGTGGACATCCTGCGTTACACTGCTCTGCAGGACGCCGGAAAAGCAGTCCATCCCAGCTACGTGGAAGGCCAGATGCAAGGCGGAGCGGTCCAGGGCATCGGCTGGGCGTTGAATGAGGAGTACTTCTTCAACCAAAACAGCGAGATGGTCAACTCCAGCTTCTTGGACTATCGCATGCCCACTAGCCTGGACCTGCCCATGATCGACACCACTATCGTAGAAGTTGCCAACCCCGCCCATCCATTCGGAGTCCGTGGGGTCGGCGAGGTCTCCATAGTTCCGCCGATGGCAGCCATCGCCAACGCCATCTACAACGCTATCGGCGTCAGAATGCCAAAGCTTCCCATGTCCCCCGGCAGCATCCTGGAAGCGCTTTGGGAAAACGGGGACGGCAAAGGCAAATAGCCCGGCTTTCGGGTAAGTCGGAGAGACTCGGCAGGGGCGCGGTGTACCGCGCCCCTGCCTTTTGTCCTAGGTGGCCGTCCGACGCAACTTAGAACCTATCTCAAAACTTGAAACGGCCATCATCCCGTCTTGAGATATTTGGATGGGGGGTTTGGGGGATGAATCCCCCAACGTAGCCCAACGACCCAAGGGCCTCCGAATTTAGGTTTTGAGATAGTTTCTTATTCCTAACTCAGCGGTTTCCTAGCCACGGACCAGGTTTCGCTGGTTCCGTTAGCCCCGCGACTACCGCATTGACAAAGGAGACTGTTCAATGGCCGTGATTCCGGTCAGCGCTCGCGAGGTTTCCGTCCATATACATGCCGACCGGCGGCTGGCTTTCCAGGTCCTGACTGCATTCGGAGCTGGCGGGCAGAACCAGGCTAGTTCCAGGGTGCTCCAGCGGGAAGAGGACCGGCTGCTGGTCGAATTCCACACGCCGGGAATCAGCTTGACCGGGCGGCGGCGCGTCTACCGCACAGTTGAGTGGGTCACCACCCAGGAGCCCGCCGCCATATTTTTCGATGGGGTGGAAGGACCGCTTTCCATGCTTCACGACCGGTTTGACCTCGAAGGAGAGGGCGGCTGTACCCGTCTGACGTACCGGAGCGACTTTGGACTCTCGGGCTGGATCCTTGGCTGGCTCGTGGCCCGGTTGGTGGTTCGTCGTATGCTCCACCGGACAATGGTGGAGCACATGGCAGAGTTGAAGGCGACTATCGAGGAACGGGCCAAACGCAGCCGGGTGTTCCCACAGAAACCGTGCAGTTTGTTGGACTCAGCCGGCTGATTCTGGTGGAGATCCCCACCCAAGCAACTGGCTTGAGAAATAAATTTGCTACCTCTTCCGGCGCTTGGCCGCGCGGCTTGCGCTAACCGGCAACTACTGCCCATCGGAGCGGCTCTGGCAAAACCCTCCTGCTGCGTTTATGATGGTGCGGGAACCAAGGTCGCCTCACTGACTTTTGGGATTTTGGAGACTCAACCTCTGAGGGAGGAAAAGTAAATGGCTAACAATATCAGCATTTGTGTCGGAACCGTGGGCCAGGGAATATGGCAGAGCCCCGATGGCGGAGACCATTGGGCGATGGTACGGGACCCCTTCCAGATCGAAGCCCAGGTACGGGCCCTGACGCCGCATCCCACCAAGCCGGGAGTCATCTACGCCGGCGCCAATACCGGGGTGTACGTAAGCAACGACAAGGGAGTGAGTTGGGAGCACCTGGATTCTCCGATGAATTCCCTTCACGTTTGGAGCATTGCGATAGATCCGACCGACCCCGATACGATCTTCGTCGGCACCCGGCCGCCAATGGTGTTCCGGTCCAAAGATGCGGGCAAAAACTGGGAAAAATTGCCGGTAGAAATGGCCACGGAGTGCTCTATCGGAGTCCCAAGGATCACCGCCCTGGTGGTTGATCCGGTCGACCACCGCAACGTTTGGGCGGGCGTTGAAATCGACGGCGTTTACCGAAGCTTGGACGGGGGCGACTCCTGGACCAAGATCGAAGACGGAGTCAGCGACCCCGACATCCACGGCATAGCGGTGTCTCCAGGCAACCCTCGCAACGTATTGGTAAGTACGCCTCACGAGGTCTTTGCCAGCAGCGACGTGGGTGAAAGTTGGCGGTCCATGGTCAAAACCGAGAATTTCCCCCTGGTCTACTGTCGCTGGGTGGCCGTAAAGCCGGATGAGCCCCAGGTGGTGTTTGCGGCCAACGGCAGCGGCGCCTATGGAAGCACCGGCGGTATCCAGAGGTCCAACGACGGCGGTGAGTCCTGGCAGAGCATGCCGCTGCCGGTGGAGCCCAACTCTTCTGTTTGGGATTTCGCATTTCATCCCGCAGACCCCAACACCATCGTGGCCAACACCTTGTACGGTGAGGTCTACACCAGCAATGATGGCGGCTCTACGTGGGACAAGCTGAAGCGGGAATTCGGCGAGGTCCGGGCCGTCGCCTGGATGCCCAACTAGCAACAACCATCCGACCCTGATGTATGCCCGGTTGGGGGCGTGGTCGCCGTTGCGCCGCCGCTCCCAACCGGCTTTTGTTTCTAACTCAAGGCTGTCCGGACCATCCGCGTGGCGACGCGCCTGCAACAGCGAAACAGTCACCTTCCGGCAGGAAAGCTATAGGTGAATGTGAAATCGCTGGTCCGGGCTTTCAGCAGTTGGAAATTTGCGCCACGATTCGGGCTAATCATAGATAACCGAGGAGAAACCCGTGGCTGCAATACGACCCAATAAGGCAAAGGACAAGCTGAAGTCGGGCGGAGTCGTCACCACAATTTCCGGCTTGGCCAGCAGCGACATTATCGACTTCCTGGGCCCCATGGGATTTGACGCCGCCTGGCTCGAGACGGAGCATGGGTCGGTGACATGGGACCAGTTGGGCGACATGACGCGGGCCTGCGACTTGTGGGGAGTTACTCCCATCACCAGGGTTACTTCCAATGAACCTTGGCTCATTACCCGCACACTGGACCGCGGCTCTATGGGTATAGTGGTTTCTCACGTCAATAGCAAGGAAGCCGCGGAAAAGGCAGCCCAATCGGCCAAATATGCCCCAATCGGATACCGGGGAATGTTCGGCGGCCGCCAGTCCTTCGGTGTTGCCGACTATTTCCACCAAGCCAACGATCAGACCATGGTGGTGGTCCTGCTGGAGGAAGCTGAGGCGCTGCGCAACCTGGATGAGATCCTTCAGGTTGACAACATCGATGTTTTCTTCGTGGCGCCTTCAGACTTGGCCCAAACCATGGGGCATATTGGGAATCCCGGCCATCCCGACGTGCAACGGGCGATCGACGAATCTATTGCCCGGATAATCTCCGCCGGCCGCGTTCCGGGAACGTTGGCCAATGACGAGAACATATCCGACTACCTGGCCAAGGGGTCAAGTTTGTCATGACCTCATGGAACGCCTGGGTGGCCAGGGGAGCCGGGGATTTCCTGGCCAAAGTCACCGCCGCCACCCGGTGAAGCCGGGGTTCCTATCTCGCTGCTACACGCCGCGGCCGGGGAGCGTGCGCTGTCCTCATCACAAGGTCAGGTGGGTTCTTCGGGCAACCTGTCCGAGGATTGGGTGCGTCGTTTCTTGGAGTCGAGGGGCATGACCAACAGCACTCCGGAAACAAACATTACTCCGCAGCCAATGAGCATGGCCGAGTACCCCGTTACGGCGTAGGAGTAGCCCAGCAAATGTAAATTGGGTTCAAGGTGGTTCAGAGCGTCAATTCCCGGTCCCAACAGCTTCGAGATTCCGGCCCCCCCAATGTTGGCCAGGTTGATAATGCCAATGTGTTGCGCCTCCCGGCCCGAGGTGCCCATCTCGTTGGCCAACGCCCAGTTGGCGCTCAGCAACATTCCCACCGAAATTCCGGTGGCGCTGCCTATTACCAACACTTGCGTTACATCATTGGCGGCGAGCAGCGAGATGGTGGAAGCGGCAGCCCCCAACGCGCCGACCAGCATCAATGGCTTGCGGCCCACCCGGTCGGAGATCCGGCCGGTTAAGAAGACACTCACCGCCAATCCGCCGCCTATTACCATTGTCATGCGCCCCAGCGCCTGGGCCGGATTTTCCAACCCAACCACGTCCTTGAGGAAAAACATTCCGTACGTTTGGAACGCGGCGATGCCGATCACCAGCAACAGCCGGGATATTACAAAGCGAGCCAATTGAGGGTGCAGCGGGGGCCGTAGCCCCTGCAGGACCCGTGGCGGGTTGGGTTGCTGCACTGGGACCGCCACGGGCTGGGGCCGTCCCCGGCCCACCGCGGTTACCGACGTTATGGCGGCGTTTACCACCACGCACACTGCCAAAACACCCAGGGCCATCCAGATCCAAAACCTCAGGTCGGAACCCGAGGCCAGGCCGATTAACTCGCCGGCGACGAGGATCAATGCCAACGCTCCGGCGGCGTCGGTGAGAATCTTGTAGGATGCAGCCTTCCCGACCAGTCCGCTGGGAACTAGGTCCTGGATCAACGCCTGGTATGGCCCGTAACCAACGTTGACGGTGCCTTGAACGAAAAGCCAGGCCGCAAACAACAAGGCGTAGTTGGGCGCCAGGCCCACCCCCACCAGCGCCGCGCAAACCAAGGCAGACCCCCAAATGATGAAGGGGACCCGCTTTCCCAAAGAAGACCTTGACTTGTCGCTCATGGGAGCGATGCTCAGTTGGACCACAGCCGCCAGCACCAAGCCGCTGAAACCCAACAAGCCCAGGTATGTGTTTTTTAGGTAGTCAGAGGTTAACACCAACAGCAGTGCGGGCAGGATCATTACGTCCATCGCCAGGAGCAAGCCGTTGATGCCAAACCCGTAGGCGCTCAGTCGCAAAAGCGCCAAGTCTCCCCAGTGGGGGTGTTTTTGGGGAACGGATGTGGGTCCGGTAGTGGGGGGGGTCACGGAGTTGGTTGCGCCACCGTCTGCACGGCCAAGGTTCAAACCTACGTGACCTCTATGATACAGCACACGGCGGCGTCCGGTGAGCTTCCTTGCCACCTGATTTGACCGCTTCTATCCTGATTCAAAGCCTCTTTTCACATATCAGGTATTTTTGACACTGGGTGTTAAATGCTCGTAGCTCCATGTTCCCCGTTACTTACAAGCTATTTTATTGTTTCTTTAGCTTCAAATCAGGTAAAATAGAGCCTGATATGGTAACAATTGCGCTAACCACCTCCGGCCCCGACGCCCCCCACGGACCCCGCCGTTATATCCAGGTTATGGAGTCATTGGGAGCCAACATCCGCCTGATGTCCCCGGAGGATCACTGTCACAAGTCTGCCGGTGAATTGATGGACGGAGTGTCCGGATTGTTGCTCCGCGGCGGTGAAGACGTAGACCCACAACTGTACGGTCAAACGCCTGACGCCGAGGCCGGACTGACCCTCTGCCGCCCACTGGACGACCTCGACCTGGGGCTTTTGGCATGGGCATTGGACCGGGATATGCCGGTGCTGGCAATTTGCCGGGGGATGCAGGTCTTGAACGTCGCCTTCGGAGGGCAATTGATCCAACACCTGGACGGGCATCGCCCCAGCGGTACCAACAACTCAGATGACGCAAAAGACGGCAGTATCCACGAAATATATCTGTCCCCCGGCTCGAAAGCGGCGGCGGTAATCGGTATGGCCGGGTTCTTCCGGGTCAACAGTTATCACCACCAGGGACTGCAAGAAGCGCAGCGGTCTCCCGGGTTGATGTCCACCGCCTTTGCGGTTGAGGACGGATTGGTGGAGGGACTGGAAAGCCCGTCACACTCCTGGGTGATCGGACTCCAATGCCACCCGGAACGCCAGAACGAAGTGCCGGGAATATTCGCCAATTTGTTCGCCGCATTTCAAGAACGCGCTGAAAGCTACGCATCCTAAGACCTGAGCCGCGGCTTACACCCCGCCCGGAACCGCAAAGACTAGGAACCTCCAAGAGATGAAACGGGCCCATCTTGGCGGAAACTCGGGAATATCCGATCAGGTGATTGAAGTCCCAAATGGCTTGGCGCCGGCGCGAATCCTGTCACCGGGTTGCTGAACGGTAAGCCGGTTTAAAACGTTCCCACAGCGTGAAAGTTAGGGATGTGAGGATGAGGAGCAAAACATGGTAACCACCGCCCCCGTACCCCCTACAGATGGAAACCGCCCAGTGCGCATTGAAGAGGAGATGCGCACGTCCTACCTGACCTACGCCATGAGCGTAATTGTCTCCCGTGCGTTACCCGACGTTCGCGACGGCCTGAAACCCGTGCAACGCCGGATCCTATACGCAATGCAGGAGATGGGACTCCGGGCCAACACCTCTTACCGGAAAACCGCTCGTATCTGCGGAGAGGTGCTGGGTAAATACCACCCCCATGGCGAGATTTCGGTATACGACGCCCTGGTCCGCATGGCCCAGCCGTTCTCAATGCGCCACATGCTGGTTACCGGCCAAGGTAACTTCGGCAGCGTGGACGGCGACCCTCCTGCCGCTATGAGGTACACCGAGGCCCGGTTGGCCCCAATCGCCGAGGAATTGCTGGCCGACCTCGACCTGAACACGGTGGACTTTCGCCCCAACTTTGACGACTCCATGGACGAGCCAACTGTTTTACCGGCCCGCCTCCCGCACATGCTGCTGAACGGCGCTACCGGAATTGCCGTGGGAATGGCCACCAACATACCTCCCCACAACTTGTCCGAGATATGCGACGCCATTTGCTACCTGGTCGACCAACCGGAATGCACCACTGAACGCCTGATGAGTTTCGTCTTGGGGCCGGACTTTCCTACTGCCGGGTCTATCCGGGGCAAGCAGGGGATCGTTGACACATACACCACCGGCCGTGGCCGCATCATTATGGAAGGCGCCACTGAAATTGAGGAGATTCGGGGCGGACGAGAGCAAATCGTCATCACTGAACTGCCCTTCCAGGTAAACAAGGCCAACCTCGTGGAGAAAATGGCCCAGTTGGTGCGTGACAAACGCATTGAAGGCGTGTCGGATATCCGCGATGAGTCTGACCGGCACGGTATGCGGATCGTTGTGGAATTGCGGCGGGATGCCCAGGGAAACATCGTCCTGAACAACCTGTTCCGCTACACGTCCCTACGCACCTCCTTCAACAGCATAGTCCTGGCCCTCGTAGACGGCCAACCACAGACCCTGCCGTTAAAGCAGGCGTTGGCGCTTTTCATTGCCCACCGGCAGGAAGTGATTCGAAGGCGTTCCGAATACTTGCTGAACCGGGCCAGGGACCGAGACCACGTGGTGCAGGGCCTGTTGTTGGCGCTGGACCAGATGGACCTGGTGGTGGAAATCATCCGGGGTTCCCCCGACGTCGAAACCGCTCGTACCCGGCTGATGGAGCAACTGGACCTCAGCCAGATTCAGGCCCAAGCCATCCTGGACATGCAGCTCCGCCGTCTGGCTGCCCTGGAACGGGAACGGTTGGAGAACGAGCACCAAGACCTGGTCAAGACAATTGGCGAGTTGGAGGCCATTCTGGCCGACCCCCAAAAGGTCCTGACCCAGATAAAAGACGAAACCAGGAAGCTCAAGAAGGACTACGGTGAACCACGCCGGACCGTCATTCACGAAGCTGAAATAGAGGGGACCACCGACGAGCAATTTATCGCCAACGAAGACGTCGTGATAACGCTCAGCCAGCGGGGATACATCAAGCGTGTTCCCATCGCCACCTACCGCACCCAGCACCGGGGCGGCAAGGGCGTGCGGGGTATGACCACCCGAGAAGATGACGCCCTAATGGACCTGGTGGTGGTCGATACTCACGAAACCCTGTTCTTCTTCAGCAACCGGGGCCGGGTGTATCCGTTGCGGGCTTTCAACATAGCCGCCGATACGTCCCGGACCACCAGGGGCACCCCCCTGGTCAATCTGCTTCCCCTGGCGCGTGGCGAGCAGGTGCAGGCGATGCTCGCAATCAAGAACCCCAGTGACGACTATCTCTTGATTCTGGCGACGCGGCTGGGGGAGGTTAAGGCCTTGAAAGCCGGCGGCCTGTCCAATATCCGGCCTTCGGGCTTGAATGTCATGCACCTGGAACAGGGGGACGAGCTAGTCAGCGTAGGGCAGGCCGATACCTCCAGCGATGTTGTCATGGTTTCGAAAAACGGGCAGGCAATAGTATTCCCGGTTTCCGGCCTAAGGCCCCGGTCACGCTCAGCAGGCGGAGTCCGGGGAATGAGGGTGTTGGGTGATGACAAGGTGGTAGCCATGGGTGTGGTGTTGCCCAACAGCCATTTGCTCGTCGTTAGCGAGCGCGGTTTCGGCAAGTCCACCCCCCTGTCAAGCTCCAACTACACTAGGCACGGCAGGGGGGGCCAGGGAGTAATCACCCTACGGGTCACCGAAAAAACCGGCCCAGTTGCGGCCGCTCGGGTGGTATCTGACGCACCGGGACAGGAGATTTTCATTATTTCAGCACAGGCCCAAATGGTCCGTATTACGTTGGAGGACGTACGCAAAACTGGACGCAATGCCCAGGGCGTGATTGTCTGGCGGGACCGTGAGCCCGATGACTTCGTTGCCTCAATCGCGTGCTTCCAAGAGAATGTTCACGAACGTGAGAATGAGTCGGAAGAGAGTAGCTCCAATGGGACCGGCGCGTCGACAAATGGCCACCGCGAGGTGAATGGCGCCAGCCCGGCCAACGGAAGCAACGGGTCAAGCGGCGACAAATAGGACCGCTTCGCGCTTCTCCCGGCGCCCGTGGCCACCAACGTCAGTTCCGGGGGAGTGTTCCGGGTTCTATCCATTGTTTTGGAAAACCCGATGTGCCAGGCTGGATAGCTAGTGGCGGTGCATCGGGTCACTTAACAGAGGAATGCCCACGTCATTCCTCTTAGCGTTGCCAAAAAACCCACAGAGGATCGCCCGGTTGATCAAAACGCGGGGTCCTAATGAAGCGGGCGCGGGCGATTCATAACATCCGCGAAGGTGTTACCCATGCAGTTGGTGTTCGTTCACGGCGCTGGTGAATCTAGTCTCTCCTTCCACTACCAGCTCCAATATTTCTCCAACGCCGTCGCCGTTGACCTCCCAGGTCACCCTGTAGGAACGCCCTGTACGGAGATCGATAGCTACGTCGAGTGGCTGCGGGGTTTTATCGCCGGGAGCAGGTACCGGGACGTGGTCCTGTGCGGGCACTCCATGGGAGGAGCGATCACCCTGTTGTACGCTCTGCGCTACCCCGACGAGCTAAAAGGAATCGTGCTGATTGGCTCCGGGGCCCGGCTGAGGGTGCATCCGGATTTCTTCAAACTGTGCGAACAGGCGGGCGACAACAACACCCGGTGGTTGGACCAGCGCCGGATCTCCTATCAACGCGTTGATCCTGAGGTACAACGGGCATTGATGGTGCGGGCCGCCGAGGTGGGCCCCCTGGTGGAGCTAAACGACCTGAAGGCTTGCGACCGCTTTGACGTTATGGAGCAAGTCGATCAAATCCAACTGCCAACCCTGGTCATTTGCGGAAGCGACGATATCATGACACCAATCAGGTACTCGGACTATCTAGTCGAGAAAATCAAGGGAGCTCGTAGAGATGTCATCGAAGAGGGCACCCATTTTGTTCAACTGGAACAACCGCAGGCGGTAAACCAGCAAATTGAGCTGTTCCTGGGCGCTCTCCGGTAAGACGGCAAGCACCCATTCCAAATGTTACTGCCCGGAAGGGTCGTACCACCTGCTTTGGTAGAACATCAACGGCTCCTGGGGTTCCAACCGCTGAATTTCCTCAACTTCGCCCAAATATATTGTGTGGTCCCCGTATACATGGGAGCCGATTACCTGGCAGCCAAAGAACAGGGTCGAGTGGTCCAGCACCGGCAGCCCTGCCTCTCCCGCTGAATAGGTATACTTGACCGCGCCCTGACGGTCTTCCGGGCGTTTCGCGAAGTAGGAGCCCAGTTCCTGCTGGCCTCTGCCCAGGATATTCACGCCAAACTTGCCCGTGCTGGTCACATACCCGTGGGTATGGGTGCCGTGGGCCACGCACACCAAAACCACCGGTGGTTCCAGGCAAACCGACGTAAACGAGTTCGCTGTCATGGCGTGTGGATCGCCCTTGTCGTCCAGAGTGGTGATTACCGTCACGCCTGTAGCGAACTCACCCATGGCTCCCCTGAAATCATCCTTACTTACAGCCAATACTCATACTCCGGGGTAGTCACCCCCTGAAATCTCAATCATTATAACGCCAGATTATTATCCGCGTCATGGAAAACCGTTGGGACGCCGTGCCAATCTACGGATATGGCTTGAAGCAGGCGGCAATTTCGTCCGCCGGACAGCCGGCCGCCAAAGATTGGTCCAGCTTGGCCACCGTTCCCGCCGGTATAAAACCGGAAAACAATTCTGGATGGGTCAGTTGGGCCAGCATTTCCAATCCCTGGACCACCCGGGGCCCAGGCCGGCTGAAGTAAACATGGTCGATCAAGTAAACTTCCCCGCGCTGGACCGCCGGCAGGCTGCTCCACCCGTCTTGTGCGGCCAGCCAGGGAGCTTCCCGCAGGTTGCGCGCCAGGTCCGAGGAGCAAAGGTCGATGTACAGCTTTTCAGGCCCGTAGTCCACGATGTCACGCCAGGCAATACGTTGGGCCGGGCATCCCGGTGCGAATTGGTCCTGCACCCCGCCGGCCCTTCGCAGAATGTCGGGAATCCAATGTCCTCCAACGACCAATGGGTCGATTCCTTCCAGGGAAAACGCGCGAGGTTGGTGCGAAGCCCGTTCCAACACCCGCGCTACTGCTTCGATGCGGGCGGTTAGCTCATCCGCCAATTGCCGGGCGGGGACTTCCGCGAAGCAGGCGGCTCCGACCTGCTCAATACTGGAGATTATCTCGTCCAGGGTTCGAGGTTGGAGCACTATCACCCTGGCTCCGGCGCACACGCCTTCGACAGCATCCAGGACCTGGTTGGCGTCCACTTCGCAAAACTGGCACAGGTCTTGAGTCAGGACTACATCGGGGTTGTTTTGGCCCAGCCAAGCCCGGTCCAACTCGTAAAGTTCTTCACCGGCCTCCATGAGGCGCCGCATTTCGCTTTCGACTTCCGCGCTGGACAGCGCGGCGGAGTCCACCTTGCTGCGGGAGACTACTCGTTTGCCGGCTGCTTCCTCCGGGAAGTCGCACAGGTCGCTTACGCCTATGACTTGATCGCCAAGTCCCAGGGCGAACAGGATTTCGGTGCCGCTGGGCAACAATGAGCAGATCTTCATCGGCAAAACACTAACGGGCCACCGGCAACGCCAGCAGGGTCATCAATTCCCACGGTCAATCCAGACGGAAACGAAAACGCTCCTAGAAACTCGGACGGAAACCCCGATTCTCCCAACGACGTCGTTTTCTTAACAACGATAATCGACGTATTAGTAGGTTAGTGAAACGTATTACATAAATTATTATGCCATTTAAACCTGTAATACGTCTATTTAGCGGAGCGCGAAACCGGGCCAATGGCTTTCCGGCCAGACTTCTAGGAGGCCGGATTGGATGCGGCGGCGAGGGCGGAGTCCAACTCTTCGAGCGTCGCATAGCCTTCGAAACGTTGGTGGATGCGTCCCTTTGTGTCCAATACAAACACCCAGGACTCGTTAGACCAATCGAGTATGGTCGTAAACCCCCAATCCTTGGCAAATGGGACTAATTCGGCCCGTCCCAGGTCACCCTGGATCTCCGCCGGGTTGTCATAAAGTTCAACGTGGATGAAGTTGGCTTCCGGGGCGCGCAGGTCTTTCAGCATTGAGACCGTGTCCACCTGTGGGCCGCAGGTGGGACTCGAGCAGAACGCCGGTGTGGCGAATACGATCACAGAAGGCATGCCGGACGCAATGGCTTGGTCGATGGTCATCGAATAGAGGTCCGGATCTGGTTCGTAATCCGTAGTCAGCTGCTCCAGGCTGGGCACCGTGTCCAGGGTCTTGTTGTTGCCGGTTGGAGGAAGGCTGCCAATGTCCGGAATGTGCGACTGCTCGGGAACGTCGATTTCCAACCGCGCCATCGTGGGCTCAGCGGTTCCCTCGGTCTCAATGTCCAGCCGCCACCTGCCCGGACGGTCGAAAACGAGTTGGGTGGAATAAGACCCCCGCACACCGTAGGGCCATAGGTGGAATTGGGCTTGGCTCGCGGCGGCGGGGACTTCCGCGCCGTCGGCGCCTGAGCCCAAAAAGACGGGAGTTACCCGGGCGGTAGGGTCCTGGATGATTCCCTGTGGCCCCGCTAGGAGGAAGGCTACTCGCTGCTCCCCGACCCGCAGCACCGTGGTGGCCAGGATTGGGTTAACGCCGTCCGTGGCTTGGCTGGATCCTCCGGTGGGATTCGCGGTAGGACTACTGGAAGATACACCGATTGTCGGCGCGTCCGTTGGGTTGCCGTCCGTAGACGCGGACCCGCAGCCCAACAACAGGACCCCCATCAGGGCCAGGATAGCGACTGCCCAAGCGTTTCTGGCAATTGACAACACCTGCAATCCTCCGGGCAATAGATTGGCTCCGATCATAGAAAAACGCCCTTAGAAATCTGTTTCACCGGACCTCTCAGACCCCGAAAGTGAAGGCGAACACCGCGAAGTCATCGGAATTGGAACTGAGTCTGAGTTCGTGGCTGGAAAAAACGGGAAGCGAAACCACTCCATACATTCGGCCTTCGGTCACAGTGAAGAAGCTGCGACCATCGGCGAAGTCGATATCCTGGCCCGCCTGCTCCGGCGTCAACGGAATTCCGTCGATGGTGACGTCCACCTGGAAAGGCGCGTCCCCGCGGGGATTGACCACGACGTTCACCGAGGCTGCTGAAAACCGAATGCCGATGTAGTCCTGCAGGTGGTCGGTTTTCCTGGCGTGCCTGATGGATTCCGGCCCGTTGAACCATGGCCCTTTGAGGTAAACCTTGTTGTTCTGATAGAACTCGGCGTCCGGGTAATCCACTACCCGTTCGGGACCGTCGTAATACTCCTCGTGAGCAACGTAGTTGCCGCCCCCGGCGTTTCTTTCGTAACCCCCGTACAGTTCGCGGGTCAACCTCGAGAGGTACCTGGACCGGCTGGCGCTTGCGTCGGCGTCTGCTCCGGTTAGGGTTGTCCCGGTCTCGATCCCTCCCAGGTCGGCGCCGGCGTCCAGCAGCAATTCCCGAATTTTCTCTTCGGTTTCCAGGTAAGCGCCTTCACCGAAATGATTGTAGCGGACGACGCCTTCTTTATCGACCATATACTTGGCCGGCCAATAGTTGTTCTTGTAGGCCCGCCAGGTTTCGAAGTCGTTGTCCTGGGCTATGGGATAGTCCAAGCCCAGCTTCGCGGCCTGCAGAGTCACATTTTCCGTGAGTTTTTCGAACTCGAACTCGGGGGAGTGCACACCTACTATCACCAACCCAGAATCGGCGTACTTGCCATGCCAATCCTTAAGGTATGGCAGAGTACGGATGCAGTTGATGCAGGTATAAGTCCAGAAATCCACCAGGACAACCTTCCCTCTGAGGTCCTCTAACGATAACGGCTCCGTATTGATCCACCGGTGAATACCCTGAAAATCGGGTGCGTCCTTGCCCAGGGGTCCCCTGCCGAAGCCGAACACCAGAACGGCAACGATCCAGGTGAGGACCAAGCCTATCCCCAAAAAGAGGTAGAGCCTGGGCGAGAGGAAAATTCGGAGGTTGGTCCGAGAGAGCATTAAGTCTGCTTTTCGTAAACCCCGAACGTAAAGGCGAACAAGCCAAAATCATCGGATTCGGAGCTCATCTGGAGCGTGTTTCGCCAGACCCACTCGGGATTCTCCAGTACGTTGTACATTCGGGGCTCGTTCACCAGGAGGTAGCTTTCCCCGTCGTTTCCGATTGTTACGTCTTCTCCCTTGTTGGCCTCGGTCAGGTATTCCCCATCCACAGTAACCCTGACCCGATAGGGCTCGCCGGAGCCGGAAGTCAGCACAGCGTTGATGCTCCGGGCGGAGAAAACCAGGTTGATGGAGTCTTCGTGACCCTGGGTGGATCGGCCATGATCGATATTCTCCGGGCCTACCCTCCAGCGGCCGTGAAAGTAGAGCACGTTTGGGGTCAATTCACCGGGCAATGCAAAGGTCACAACCTCTTCCGGCGCTTTGTAGTAAGCCTCCTGGCCCACGTAGCCACCACCGCCGTAGAGACGGTCGGGCAGGTTTCGCCTGTACCCCGCGTAGACCTCTCGGGTTAACTCGGCATCGGGCGATCCGAGATAGGTTGGGTCCAACTTCTGGTCCAAGGATGGAGCGAACTCGTCCTCCAGAACGCTCGCGCCGGCTTCTTCGAGAAGCTCACGAATTTTTTCCTCGGTCTCTGCGTATCGGCCCTCCCCGAAATGGGAGTACTGCACCACGCCGTCCTTATCGATTAGATACTTGGCGGGCCAATACCGGTTGGAGTAGTTCTGCCAGGTCGCGAAGTCGTTGTCCAGGGCAACCGGCCACACCACGCCTTTGTCTATTGTGGCATCGGTCACGTTGTCAAAGTCTTTTTCAAACTCGAACTCCGGACTATGCACACCTATTATCACCAGGCCGTCGTCGGCGTACCGGGAATTCCAGAGCTTCAGGAAGGGTAAGGTTCGGATGCAGTTGATGCACGTATAGGTCCAGAAATCCACCAGCACCACCTTGCCCCTGAGTTCGGCGATGGTCAGCGGGTCGCTGTTTACCCATGCGGTGATGCCTTCAATCTCCGCCGCCCGGTCCCCAATGTCGCCCCCTACGGGAAGGTCGGAAATGTCCTTGGTGGGTCGAGTGTCGGTTACCACGCCGGCAGTTGGGTCCCCGGCTTTTGTTCCTTCCCCGGTTCCTGCAGCGGTTCCTTCCGTAGTTCCTTCCGTAGTCCCCTCCGTAGCTACTTGCGCTGTGCCTTGGGTTGTACCATCCATCGTACCTTCGGCGGGGTTTGCCCCCTGGTCCTTTGGCTGGTCGATTTCGGTATCCTTTGTATCGCCGGTGGAAACCGAAGCCGACTGCTCTGAGGTAGAGTTGGAGGTCTCGGTTGTGTTTCCGGGGTCGGGAGCGGCGGCAGACCCGCAGGCCGCCAGGACCACCAGCGCCGCCAGGGCGAATACCGATAGGAAATAACGATTGATAGATTTAGTCATCAAGACAGACTCCGCGGTAATGCTGAATGTGGAATGAGGTCGCTCTGGGAGCGTGAATCACCATATGACAGCCGATATGGCCGATGTAGTAGTGTGAAGATATTACGATAATCGACACCCATCGGATTCTGGCGGCCTGGGATACCTGGACTCGATAGCCAGCCCGGTATCCGAATGATATTATGTATTCCCCGCGACGGTACCCCTCAACGCCCACAGGAGGCAATTGGTGCAGGGAACTGTGACACCAGCCCGTATCGCCCGCCGGATAATCGACAACGTAGCCACCGTGATAGTGGGCAAAACCTCCGTGATTGAGCAAGCCCTGGCCGCCCTGGTGGCCCGGGGGCACCTGCTGGTTGAAGACGTGCCCGGCGTGGGCAAGACCATGCTGGCGAAGAGCCTGGCGATGTCCACCGGTTGTTCCTTCAAACGAATTCAGTTCACTCCGGACCTGCTGCCCAGCGACGTTTCCGGGATTTCGATCTATAACCAACAGTCCGGGGAGTTCCTGTTCCGGCCGGGACCAATTATATCCCAGGTGGTTTTGGCGGACGAGATCAACCGGGCCACCCCCAAGACCCAGTCCGCCCTGTTGGAGGCAATGGAAGAGTTGCAGGTAACCGTGGATGGCGTCACCCACTTCCTGGAGCAGCCCTTCATCGTCATGGCGACCCAGAACCCCATAGAATACGAGGGCACCTTTCCCCTGCCCGAGGCCCAACTCGACCGGTTCCTCATGCGGATAAGCATTGGATACCCCGAGTTCGAAGAGGAGATGGCGGTAATCGAGCAGCAGGAACATACCCACCCTATTGAGTCCTTAAAACCGGTGGCCACCCCGGCGGACGTGGAAGCCATGCAGGAAGCGGCCAAGGATGTGTTCGTCGACTCTACGGTGCGCCAGTATATAGTCCGCTTGATCGAGGCTACCCGGACGCACCGTGATGTCGCCTTGGGAGCTTCTCCCAGGGCCTCTTTAGGCCTCTTCCGGGCATCCCGAGGAACGGCCCTGGTTCAAGACAGGGATTACGTTATTCCAGATGACATAAAAGATTTGGCTCCGTCGGTTATCGCCCACCGGTTGATTTTGTCTTCCTCAGCCCGGATGCGCGGCGTAAGAAGCACCGACGTGGTCCAAGACCTGCTTTCTCAAGTACCGGTTCCTGGCGCCGTCCGCTGACGATCCGGGGATTGCCGCGTTGAAATTCAGTGACCGCTCGCGCTGATAGGTTCCTGTTGCATCGCAGGGTCCAAGATTTGAGATTCCCAGCCCGCACTCCGCCGAAGGGGACACCGCCGCAAGGCTGGCCCAAGATTGGTGTCTCGGCTGAAAAAGGCACCTTCCATTAAGGAGTAGCAGAGCTTGAACAGGCGCACCTTGGGCATTGGCATCCTGGTGTTGGTCGTGGGGTTTTACACCTTCGGCACCGGGTTCACCTTCTTCTTCTCTTTTCTCTATGCGTTGTTGTTGGCGCTCGCTCTGGGACTGGTTTGGGCGTGGATTAACCTGCAGGGATTGGAGGTTAAGCTGGTCCGAACTGCAACCCGAGGCCAGGTGGGCGGCTACCTGGAGGCGCGGATCGAAATTCATAACCGGACGCGCATGCCCAAGTCTTGGCTGGAAGTTGCCGAGGTCACAGATCTCCCGGTAGAGTCGGCCGGGCGGGGGCTTGCTTTAGTCCGCGAACAGACCCGTTCCTGGAGAATCGAGACCCATCTGACCCGCCGCGGTGTTTTCCATACCGGCCAGGTGGAAGTGGTCAGCCAGGACCCCTTTGGACTGTTTGTCCTGCGCCGCAGGTTCTTCGAGCCCAACAATTACGTGGTGGTCCCGGCCACAGAACCCCTCCCAGATCTCCATCCCCAACTGGCGGGTCTGCCCCTCGACAGCCGGTTTACCCAGCCCTCGGGACAGGTCACCACAGATGTTTCATCTGTCCGGCCGTATGCCTACGGAGACAGCTACCGCCGGATTCACTGGCCATATACCGCCCGAATGAATTCTCTGATGGTTAAGGAGTTCGACGTCGGGATTTCTGCTGAGAGCTGGGTGGTGCTGGACATGCACCAGTTGGCGCACTTCGGTCCGGCGCCCGACAACACCGAGGAATTGGCGGTTACGGTTGCGGCGTCTTTGGTCAACCGCATGTTCGAATTTTCCCTGCCGGTTGGATTGGCGTCCAACGGCGATTTTAACTATATCCTCCGGCCGGACAGCAGCCCGGAAGGACTGGGGCGGTTGATGGAGATTCTGGCCGCGGTAAAGGCCCAGGGGACCACCTCTGTGGAACGGTTTTTGTACGAACTCCGCCCCAATCTGAACCGGTACAACACGCTGATTTTGGTCACGCCTTCGCTGGACACAGCCTGGGTGCCTGCGCTCAGCGCCCTGCGGCGCCAGGGGGTTCAGGTTTCGGCGGCGCTTATCGACTCTGGGAGCTTTGGCAGACCCTCGGCAGACATCAATATTCCAATGACGGCGCTGCATAGAAACGAGATCACCACCTTTGCGGTCAGCCGGGGACAGGACCTGAATCTTGCCCTTAGCGCGCCGGTGGTCTGGCAAGACCAGGCTGGCTCGCAGCCGCCGGCGGCAGAACCGGCCGGGGCGGTCACATGAACCCCGACAGCTTGGCGCAAGCCCCCACCTTCCAGGGCCGGTTCCAGGAAAGGCTGGACTTTGACCATCTGGGACAGCAGGCGCTTCAGTTAAACCGGCGGCTTCGGCCCTATGACGGTTGGCTGGCCGCCGGCTTGCTGACGTTGAATCTCATGGTGGTTGTGTGGTCGGTGCAGTCTGCCGAGTGGGCGCCCACGCCCAACCTGGCGTTTGTGCTGTTGTTAGCCACCATCTGTGGGTTTATAGTCGCTCGACTGCCGGTCTGGGGAGTGTTGGCATTACCTGTGGGTTTCGCCATTGGCCTGGTGGTGGTTGTTTGGCGTTTGGTGTCCTTCCAGCACGAAGCCGTAAGCCTGGCGGGGTCGGAAGAATTATGGGAGCGGCTGGGGTTATGGATTCAAGCGGCCCAGGAAGAATCGATAAACATAGACCCCATTCCCTTCGCCTTTGCGCTGCTGGCCCTTACCTGGTTGTTGGGCTTGCTTGGCACGTGGATTTTCGTTCGCTATCGCCACTTTTGGGGAGTGTTCATCCTCGGCGGCGCCGGTCTTTTTGCCAACCTGACCTATCTGCCGCCCAACACCAACGTGTTGCTTTGGTTTTACTTGTTCACGGCAATGGTGCTGGTGGCCAGAGTGCAATCAGTCCGCCGCCGGCGCAGTTGGCGGGAACGAAACCTGAGTTTCGACGGCCATTTGGGGGTTCTCTCCATCGCGGACAGTTCGTTGATTGCAGCCGTTGTGTTGGTGCTGGCATTTTTCATTATTCCTAAAGGGAGCCAGTGGTCCCCGGCCAACGACGTCTACGAGGGCCTCAGAACTCCCTTTGCGAGTGTCGAAGAGGACTTCAACCGGCTCTTTGCCGGCCTCCCAGCTCGCCGTGCGCTGGGCTACCGGCTCTGGGGTGACAGCATGCCATTCCAGGGAACCATCAACCCCAACACCGTACCGGTGCTACAGGTTGAATCCCGCCTGCCTATGTACTGGAAAGCTCGCACCTACGACACCTATACACCGAAGGGTTGGATTTCCCAAGGCACGAGATTCGAAACCTTGGGTTGGTCGCCCACCTATACCCGCCCCGACCCTTATCTTGAAACGCTGGACGTGGAATACACGGTATACCCCAACTACACCACCAGGACCTTGTTCGGTAGCGGCCAGGTTCTTCAGTCCACTCAGGACGTAAAAATCGAGACCTATGACTCGCCCATCTATGTCTTTGACTTGACCCACACTGCCGGATTTGATGGATTGCCCCCATTGCTGGGACAGATTGGAAGGGACCTCTCGCAGCCCGGCGCACACAGTGTCGGCGAGGCGACGGATCCGGACATTGCTGCGGCATTGCCTCCCGGGTTCGGGTTGCTGGAGGCAACCAGAGAAGGGGGCAGGCTCGAAAAAATCACTGTCGTAGAGGAGATCTCACAACAGCCCGACGTGCTCTCGGTGAGAAGTTCCCAGGGGAGGGTTAGCGCAGGGGAGGGCTATCGCCTCACCTCAAGGGTTTCCCTCGCGTCGCCGGAAACCCTTCGTACGGCGGGGACCGATTATCCCACCTGGAGCTTGGTTAGATATACCCAACTGCCTGACGGTTTCCCCCAGCGAGTCCGCGACTTGGCGGAAGAGCTAACCGGGCCGGAGGACAACCCCTACGACAAAGTGAAGGCAATTGAAACCCATCTCCGGGGGATGACCTACGATCTGGAAATTGACCCTCCCCCTTATGGCGCAGATGGGGTCGAACATTTCCTGTTTGACCAGCGGCGGGGTTACAGCGAGTATTTCGGCTCCGCGATGGTGGTTATGCTCCGGTCGGTTGGCATTCCGGCCCGAATGGTGACCGGCTACTCAGTGGGCGATAGAATCGCGGACGAGGATGTTTACGTAGTCAAAGACAACCATAGCCACGGCTGGGCGGAAGTGTTTTTCCCCGGGTATGGTTGGATTCCATTTGAACCCACACCAGGGAAGGACCTTCCCGAAACCTTTATTCCCACGCCGCTGGAAACCAGGTTTGTAGTGGTCGACGGCGGCGGGGACGAACTCGAGATCCTATGTGAAGAGGATTTCGAAGAGTGCGAACCGGATGAGAGTCCTGCGGGAGCCTCGCCATTTGGAGACGATGGCGGTCTGACCCAGAGGTTGGGGCGATCACTTCCCTGGCTGGTAGGTCTGCTGTGTTTTGTGCTCGCGGGCATTGCCGGCGGCCGGTATTTCTGGTGGAAAGCCATGGAGCCGTCGCCGGACGTGGAGGTCATGTTCCGAAGGCTGGGCATCCTTGGCAGGTTGAATTCAGTAGGACCCGAGCCCCACGAGACGCCCTACCAGTACGGGAGCCGTTTGGGAGCGGTCTTGCCGGAGCAGCAGGGACCCTTCTCGTTGCTCATTGGCCTCTACGTTCGGCGCCGGTACGGCAGAAAAGACCTGAGCCGCGAGGAAATTGACGGAATGACCGAGGCCTGGATGGGGCTCCGAATGCCGTTGTTGCTACGGATTTTCCGCCCCAGGAACCTACAAGCGTCCAGAGTGTGAGGAGAACGTGGATAACGCCAACCCCGGTTTGAAATGCCACCTATTCGAGACTCCAGTCGGTTGGGTCGCCTTGCTGGGAGGTCCCGACGGGCTGCGTCAACTGAGCCTGAAGCCCACTTCCCAGGAGGCCCTGGATGAATTGGGAGACCCCGTCTCCCACGCCGACTGGGACGCCGATTGGTTTATTCCGGTGCAGCAACGCGTGGAGCGGTACCTCCTGGGAGACCCCAAAGCACTGGACGAAATCCAACTGGACCTGAAGCAGGCTCCTCCATTCTTCAAGTCGGCATGGGAGGCATGCCGGTCCATCCCATGCGGGGAGACCAGGAGCTACAGCTGGTTGGCTGAACAGGCGGGGAGCCCACTGGCGGTGCGGGCGGCGGGGCAGGCCATGGCCCGCAACCGGTGGCCTTTGATAATACCCTGCCACCGGGTGATAGGTTCCGACGGCGGACTGCACGGCTACGGAGCCGGCGGTTTGGGCGTAAAGGCCCGCCTGCTCGCTATGGAATCGGAGATGGAACGTGTGGAGAAGGAACAGGTTGCTGCCAACGGCGACGGTCGTTCCACCGAGGCAACTGTTTGATTTTAGTCTATGGTCCCATTAATTCGATAGGAGGGGTTAGTTTTGCCTGATTCGAGTCCGGGGGAGAAAAGACCCACTGAGGCATGGGCCGACATTGGAGAGCTCCATGTCCGTTACCTTGACTGGGGCGGGGACGGCCCTCCTATCATGGCCCTGCACGGGTTGGCCTCGTCAGCCCACTGGTATGATATCGTCGCCCCAATGCTTCAGGACCAAGGGAGCATCATTGCTCCGGACCAGAGGGGCCACGGGCAAACCACGCAAGCCACCAGCGGGTACGATTGGCAGACCGTGTCCGCCGACATAGTTGGTTTGATGGACCATTTGGAAATAGATAAAGCGATAGTGCTTGGCCATTCCTGGGGTGGAAACGTGGCGGGAAACCTGGCCGCTCGATTTCCGGACCGGGTTGAAAAATTGGTGCTGATCGACGGCGGGTTCGTGGGCCGGCGCCGGCAACCGGGAGTCACTTGGGAATCATTCAGCGAACGGGTACGGCCCAGGGACGTTTCAGGAACTCGCGAGGAGTTCCTCGACCGGCTCCGGGTCCAACTCGCGGAATGTTGGAGCGACGACCTCGAGCGTATCGTCCAGACAATGGTTTACGAGGATGAGAATGGCCAGATCCAGGACATCTTTCAACCTAGCAACCACCTCCAAGTGATACGCGCCATGTGGGACGAGCCGCCGCCAACCACGCTTCCGCTGGTCAAGTGCCCCGTGCTGTTGGTTCCTGCGGGACCCCGACCCGAGCGGGCAGGGTCCGAGTTCGCCTTGATGCGTGAAGAAATGGTCGAGATGGCGTCTAAAGCGATCAGCGACTGCCGGGTGCACTGGATACCCAACACCATGCACGACATCGGCTATCACAAGCCCCGTGAACTGGCCGATGTGATCATAGACTTTCTAAGCGAAAAGTAACGCCGCCTCGGGTTGGGGTCGGCGTTACCAAGATTCAAAACCCACTTTTAGAAAGAGCCTAACAGACGAGACCAAACCGCGGCGCTGGGGTTTCAGGCCCCGCGCCGTAATTTAGGCGCTCGCCGTCTACTTCTGGCAGATATACAGGCCCCAGCCCAGTTCCCGGTTGTCCACCGCCCGGGCGGTCCCGAGGTAGGCATTGGTCAACATGGCGTAGTGCTCGGCGTGTTCAGAGTCGGACTTGGGGGTCCGCTTGGACAGCCGGAGGTAGCTGTTTTTCAGGTGGGCCGAAAGATCCTGAGCCTCAAGCACCTTGAAACCCTGTGCCTTCAGCGCGTCCTGGTAAGATTCAAAGCTGAACGGCGTGTCATAAAGAAGCCGGTCGTAAACGAACTTGCGGGCATCTTCGCTGATGTTGGGTTGGGGCTTGATCAGGTCGTCGAACACCAAGATTCCGCCGGGTTCCAACACCCGGTACGCCTCGGCCAAGGCGGAATCCTTGTCCGGAACGTGGTATATAACTGCCTGACTCCACACGTGGCTAAAACTTCCGTCCTCAAATGGTAGATCGGTAGCTGAGGCCTTCTCAAAAGCCAACCGGGACTGTGCCTGTGAGTCCATCTGGGCCAGGGTATCCAACGCGTTCTGCACTCGCACACCGCTGAGGTCTATGCCTGTAACATGGCAATTCCGGAACGCGCTCAGCCAGATTGCCGTGGTCCCGTTCCCGCAACCCAGGTCCAAAACTCGGGAAGACTGGTCAATCCGCCCCTTGCGCGCCATGGTTTCGTCAAGGTTGGTGCAGGCTTTGAGGAAGTCATCCCCGGTAGTCTTGTCGAACAATCCCCAATGGACGCTACCGTTTTCATCCCAGAAGGAACGGTAGATAGCGTCCTCAGAATCGTAGTAGCTTTCAGTTTCTTGCTCGGAAAACTTGCTGACCATAGGGCCTCCATGCCTCCATGTAGTTGTTTGGAAATAGGGGCAGCCACGCGGGCTGGTTGGCTGGTGGCGGACAGTCGGGTGGCGCCGAATCGGTTGAAATGTGCTCCTGCGGATGCCTTGACCTTTAGCCGAAAGCGGCCCTCGCAGGCCCAGGCCCTTACAGCACCTGGTATACCCAGACCTGGTGTAGCACATCAGGCTCGCCCTTGGGGAGGGGTTGGAACGGCTCGGACGTGTTCACCAGCTTCCACCTGCTGGCTGCTTCCAGTTGGTCCTGTTTGTCCTTGAATCCGTCGTTCTCGTAGACATCGGGGCGCAGGCTGAACACGATGTAACCGCCTGGTCTGGTGATCCTGACCAGCTCATCCAGTGACGTTGCCGGGGCATGGCCTACGGTTAGCACTCCGACGGTAATCACGGCATCGAAGCCATCGCTCGGAAAACCAAGAGGATCACCCATTACCATCTGGTGCAAGTCCCGGTATACGTTCTTCTCCCGGGAGACGTCCAACATACCCTGGGACATGTCCATGGCAGTCAGGTTGGTATATCCCATCCCCGCCAGGATCTGCCCCACCTGGCCTGTGCCCGCGCCGGCGTCGAGGACTTTTGCACCCTTGTCCACATATTGGCCGAAGGCATCGCAGGAGTGTTTTGGAGCGAACCAGCCAAATTCGGCGTCCAGATCCTGGTCGTAGTCCGACGCCCATTGGTCGTACCTTTCCTCCAACTCCTGGTTGTTGCGGGAGGAATAAATCCACTGGATCTTGTTCTGCTCAGTCATAGGTTTACCCCGATCGGCCCATCCGCCGGGTGTAACGCTGCTGGCGGATGGTCTATTTCGTGCAAGGTTTGAAGCCCCGACTAGATTCCTGGTTGTCAACGGGTTTAACCGTTTGATGAGAGACCTGTGAGAGGCCTCCTGGAATTGCCGAACTCCCGCGCGCCAGCGGGTGAAAGTACCCGGACGTCCTCCAGAAAGGCCGCATCATTGGCTGGAGCGCGGCCCAAGTCAGCGGGCTCCAGGCATGGATGAACGGACCCTGGGGATAGGGAATTTTGCCGGCGGAAGCTGTTTCAAAACTGCCTCCGCTTTTCCGAAACGACGGGTAGCCGGCGTCTACGGTTTCAGGTTTAGTGAACCTGCTGGGCATGTTGAACACCGCCCAGGTACTCCGCAAACTGGTTGTTGCGGTCCACGAGGACCATCTTGGGTTCCACGGGTTCGTCGGTGAGCTCAAATGAGAGGATAATCAGGCAATCGCCATTCTCGCAGAGCTTGGCGGCCGCGCCTTGGACCGATATGTCGCCCTCTCCATAGGGACCCGGCAGCACGTAGGTTTCAAAGCGATTACCATTGTTGACATTGCAGCACAAAACCTTTTCGTACTCCCACATGTCCGCTTTCTCCATCAGCGCTTGATCGATAACGATGCTGCCGACGTAGTCAACGTTGTGGTCTGTGACCCAGGCCCGGTGAATCTTGGATTTTAGGACTTCTCTCAAAAGCACACCTCTCAGAATGACTCAATTTTGGGCAAAGTTTGATACTATGTACAGGTTGCGGATGTGATTAAGGCGGCGAAATGCGGAATGCAGCCACGCATGATGCAATGGCGTACGCCTGAACGGATTCGGGAAGCGGGGGTGGGGGCCGCCTAGTTAGACCCGGATAGCAGTGCTATTCGGGTATCTAAGGCTCGCAGGGGATGGTGGGGATACGGCGGGAGCGGACGTGGGGGTGGCTGAAATTGGTAGAAACCGTAGTGTCGGGGTAGTCCTTGACTGAACCATCGAGTCCCGAATAATAAGACCCGATCTTTGTACTGGAATATAACGTCAAATCGCTCACCTTAATCAAG
Organism: Dehalococcoidia bacterium; assembly: GCA_965226825.1. Taxonomy (GTDB): domain Bacteria; phylum Chloroflexota; class Dehalococcoidia; order Lucifugimonadales; family UBA3495; genus Io17-Chloro-G2. The sequence goes on along the minus strand of CBDDED010000002.1, from coordinate 132,017 downwards.
GGGTCGGCTGGCCCCTCACCTTGATTCTTAGTAGCCAGACGGTTAGTGATTTCGGGCAAGTCTACCAGCCTCCTTTTAGCCCGTCAACCACGGGAATGTTAATACAATCCCAGGCACACCATTGGCTTGGAAACGGACTCCTGATAATCACAGGCTCTCAATCAGGCCGACTCGATCGCTTCCCAACAGCCCCTCCAATCGTTCCTGCATGTTAGGACAGTAACCCGTGGTGACGACAGGAAGGTCCATGACCACTCTGCGTCCGCCGGTATGAATCTGGAGCATCACCTTGTCGGTGCCCGGGTACTCCAGAAGAATACCGACGACTTCTCTTAGGAGGATAGCGTCGGACACGGGATTCTCAGATTCGGTGACTCCGATGGAAACGGTCTTAGACCCGCTGTTTTCGGTTCCCGTTGTCGATTTTTCTTTCTCGTTGACCCCGTTCCCGTTAGAATGGCCGTTCCCGTCAGAATGGCCGTTTTGCTCCCCACCATTGCTGGGAACGGCATAGGCAGTAACGGGTGTGGCCGGCGTTGGCATTCCAACGAGCTTGCCGGGGTCTGTAGGGGTGCTCCCATGGGACGTTAGTGTTGCCGTCTCGTTGACTGATAGAGTCTCCGCCTGTTCGCAAGCCAAAGAAAAATCCTCACCCCGCACCCTGAGCTTGCCGGTAACTCGCACCAAGTTGCCTTCCTTCCAATTCTCACTGGTGCGCTCCAGTACATCCGGCCATACCATCACTTCCAGCGCGCCGGATAGGAGTTCCACGTTGGCTATGATGAACTTCCGGCCCTCGCGGGTCTCCCGAGTCGTTGTGGATGCGAGGTGGCCAACCACCGACAGCGTTTGGCCTTTCATCTCTTCATCGATTTGGTGGATGGAGGCTATCGACCCGGTCGAATCCAACTTGGCCAGGTCTTTCAAAGGGTTGTGCGACAGGGACACACCCAGGAGTTCGCGCTCCCACATGGCCTTCTCCTGGTCCGCTACGTCCGGGCCTTCGAGGATAATACCTGGGGATTCCGGCATGCCGGAATCCCCGCTGTTGCCGCCGAACATGCTGGTCTGACCCGAGTCTCTGGCCCTTGCTTCCATTTGGGCGGTGGCAACCACCTGGTCCAGGACGTTGAGCAACGGTCCTCTGCCCGTCAGGCTGTCAAAGGCACCGGCCTTCACCAGGCATTCCAGGGTGCGCCGGTTCAAACCCTTGGAATTGGCTCGCCGGCAAAAGTCGTCTATTGAAGTGAACGGCCCGTTCTTCTTGCGCTCGTCCACAATGGGCCTGACCGCCGCTTCTCCCACGGATTTTATGACCGACAACCCCATCCGGAGGCCCGGCTTCTGGTTGCCAGGCGCGGCACTAACCCCGGCGCCAACCCCGGTGGCAACAGCGCCGGAGCCCGCGCCACCGTAACCAACTTCGCCGTAATCAACGTCGCCGTAACCCACGTCAATGGTAAAGCGCTCCTCTGAGCGGTTAATGTCGGGCAGCAACACCGGTATGCCCATGCGGAAGCACTCGTTGATGGTTCCCGCAACCCGTTCCGGGTTGTCCAGCCTGGAGTTGAGCACTGAAGCCATGTACTCCACTGGATAGTGGGTCTTGAAGTAGGCCGTCCAGTAGGAAATCAAGGCGTAGCTGATGCTGTGGGCCTTGTTGAATGCGTACCCGGCGAAGGGTTCGATCAGGTTGAACACCTCCACCGCCAACTCCTGGTCGAATCCCTTTTCCAGGGCCCCGGCGACGAACTTCTCCCGCTCCTGGACCATCAAAGAGGAAATCTTCTTGCCCATGGCCTTGCGGACCACGTCAGCGCCGCCCAGGGAGTAGCCGGCGAATTGCTGAAGAATAAGCAGCACCTGGTCTTGGTACACAATGATCCCGTAGGTCTCGTCCAGCAGGTCCTTCAGGCTGGGGTGGGGGTAGGTTATCTCCTCCCTGCCGAATTTGGCGTCAATGAACCTGGTAATGTGCTCCATTGGACCCGGACGGTACAACGCGATCATGGCTGAAATTTCGCCCAGGTTGGCGGGTTTCAACTCTTTGATGTAACGCTGCATCCCGGCGCTTTCCAACTGGAACACGTCGGAGGTGTAACCGGATGACAACAACGCAAAGGTTTCTTTGTCGTCCAGGGGCAGGCTGTTGAGTTCAATTTCGACGCCGCGGCTCTCCTTAACCAGGTTTACAACCCGGTCCAGGATGGTCAGGTTGGTCAAGCCCAAGAAGTCCATCTTCAACAGACCCAACTTGGCAACCGGGTCCATGGAAAACTGGGTCATAAGCACCGGACTGCTTTCATCGCCCCTGGTTGGCCTCTGCAGGGGCACCGTTCCGGTCAACGGTTCGTCAGCGATCAGCACGCCCGCGGCGTGGGTGCTGACGTGGTGAACGATTCCCTCCAAGCCCTTGGCAGTGTCCACCAGCTTGTGGACTGCCTCCTCCTCTTTGTAGGCTGTCTCCATCTCAGGGGTTACCCTGATTGCGTCTTCCAGGGTTCGGGCCTTCAGGGGCACCATGCGGGCCACCCGGTCTACCTCGCCGTAAGTCATGGCCAGGGCTCGACCGACATCCCGCAAAGCCGCCCTGGCGCCCAGGGTCCCAAACGTGATTATCTGGGCGACTTTGTCCCTGCCGTAACGTTCGATGACGTAGTGCAGCACCTCGTCTCGCCGGTCGTCTTGGAAGTCCAGGTCTATGTCAGGCAACTCCTTCCGTTCCAGGTTGAGGAACCGTTCAAAGACCAGGCGGTATTCCAGGGGGTCGACGATGGTGATCCCAAGACAGTAGAGAGCCACGCTGCCGGCGGCGCTGCCCCTTACACCGTAGAGAATGCCGTTCTTACGGGCGAAATCAATGATGTCCCAAACCACCAGGAAGTAATCGGCGAAATGGGTCTGGTGAATTACTTCCAACTCGTAACGAAGCCGGTATTCCGCATCGGGAGTGGCATGGGGGTATCTTTCCCGAAATCCCTGCCAGCAGAGTTTGGATAGGTACTCCAGGGCGTCACTGCCGTCGGGAGTCGGGTATTTGGGCAGGTGGGTCTGATCGAACCCCAGGTCCACCTCGCACATGTCGGCAATTCGCTGGGTGTTCTCCAGAGCATCGGGAAACTCCGGGAACAGCAACGCCATTTCCTGGGGGCTTTTGATGTAGTAGGAATCGTCCTCCATGCGCAGACGTTTTTCGTCATTGACCGTGGTGTTGGTCTGGATGCAGATGTAAACGTCCTGGAGGGGAGAGTCGACCTGGTGGACGTAGTGGGAGTCGTTGGTGACGACCAACGGAAGATCCAAATCCCGCCCCATGGTCACCAGACCCTGATTGATCTGGGGCAGTTGCTCAATGTGCTGGTGGTTCTGTAGTTCCAGGAAAAACCCGTCTCCAAAGAGTTCCCGGTACCAGACGGCGGCCTTGCGGGCGTTTTCGAACTCCTGGTTGATAAGAAGCCGGGGTATCTCGGCCGAAGGGCAACCCGACAGTGCGATCAACCCGCCACAATATTTTTCCAACAACTCTTTGTCGATGCGCGGCCGATAGTGGAATCCTTCCACGTGAGCCAGCGTCAACAACTGCATCAAGTTGCGGTAGCCCTGGGTATTTCTGGCCAGAAGGACCAGGTGGTTCGGGCTCCGTTCTGCGGCGCTTCTATCATGGCGACTGCTATTGGCGACGTATACTTCGCAGCCGATGATCGGTTTGATGCCGGCTTCTTTGCATGCCGAGTAAAAGTCCACCACACCGTAAAAGGTGCCGTGGTCGGTGATGGCCAGGGATTCCATGCCCAGACTCTTGGTGTGGTTTACCAAGTCCGGGATCCGGCTGATCCCGTCCAGCATGCTGTACTCAGTGTGGACGTGTAGATGGGTGAACACTAACCCTGCAACCTCCCGAAAGGAAACCCCGCCACCCCCGGCGGAGGCCAGCTAGGGACATATAATAACCCGTCCCAAATACGGTGGTGTCAAGGGGAAAATACAAGATGTTGCGATTTGGGGGCCGCAATATACATTCTGTATAATTTGGGGAGCGCAACCGGGGGTTCCCGACGGCGTTTTGACCTTAGTTCCAACCTGGGGCTGGGATCGCCAACCGGGACCCCAATGGCGGGCGACCGTCGCGCTCTACCAGGAGCATACCCAAAAGCTCCTGAATTGCGATACTTCCCCGGGTCAGCGCAGTTAAAAAATGCCGGTCTCAAAACCGGCATTCACAGGGCGAGGGAGAAATTAAAACGCGCCTCCTGTAACCTCAGGGGCCGATCAACGGTCCTCTTCCTTTTCGTCTGGAACGTTGTCTACCGGCTTGACCAAGGCCTGGGATTCCTGTGCGTTGGTCCGGTTGGCCAGCCGTGAGTCACCCCAGGTAGCGGCCTCGACGTAGTTCTTGAACTCGCGTACGTCCCCGCAAAGCTGGCACACTCCCTGGCTGACAGGGCCGGTGGCCGGTTGGATTGACCAATGGTGGCGACAGCCGTCGGGTTCTGGAGCGCCGGATTGAGAAGATGGGGTTGCTTGTTGCGCCATAAGCCAGAACCTCCACAAGTTAGAGCAACATTATAGTTTTAATGGCCGGGTTTCGTCAACTTTATGCTCGAGGGCGCAAAGGATCGGACGTGGAAATGTTTCCACGAGTTTGTATGCTGCCCTTATTTGTATGCTCCCCTTACCGGTTAAGCCTGTAGCAGGCCGGAGGTTCCGCGGAAGGACTGCGTCAACCGGCGTTACTACCGCGACAGGAGCGCCGGCTCATTGGGCCGCCGGTTTCGGCCAATGGCCAACTTCAGGCGCCTGGCCCGGCCATGTCCAACTAGATTTCCTGGGTGACTATGCGGGTGACACCCCATCCTGCCAGCCATGCAGAATGGCGGCCATCGCCCCCTGCCACCACCACGACAATGTCGTCGGGCGACCTAACGATCGGCACCATGGTGTCGGGGCTGGTTTCGTCTATCCATGCCGGCCAGTTGCGATTGCCGTAGTGGGCTACGCCCACCAATTGACTCAACGGCAATCTGGCGTTCTGGAACACGTACTCCCTGACGTCGGACTTTCCCAAACCCGACGCCGCCACGTCGTCCGCGTGTTCGGGACAAAGGACCAATACAATTTGCGAACCGGTCCCCAATTGGTAGTAATTGGCAATGCCGCCGGCTTTCATGGTCCCGACTATGGTCTGCATCACTTCCAGGCCGGTGGCCACGGTGGTTTCCATAATCGGGTATATGCCGCGGATCCCGGCCACGGTGACAATGCTGGCCTCGGGTCCATAGCCCAGCTCCACGTGTCTGGGCTCCCAGGGACTCCGGGCCTCGTTTTCCGAGAAGCAGAAGGTATATCTGCCGGGGAATGCCAGCGTTGCCTTGTCCATCTCGCCCGGAATTTGCCCGCCCAGATTTCGGATCACCAGGCGGATGGCACGGCCGATTGAGGCGTTGGCCCGGTATCCGGGTCCAAATGCCCCGGCGTCCCCGTTTATACCCAACTGGCTGGCCATCGGTCCGTTCACAATGATCACCGGCGCCGCTCCCCCGGTGGTGGACGAGACTCCGGCGACGTTGAATCCCTCTTCCAGGACCGCTTTGACCGCGGCGACAACCACGGGAAAATATTGGGGTTGGCAGCCTGCCATCACCGCATTGATGGCTACCTTTTCCAGCGTAACGCGGGCGTTGCGGGGTTGGATGATGCCCAGCGACGCCGACGGGTCCTCTCCGAAGCCCATGAGCATCCGCCGGACCAAGTCCTCTGTGGGTGGGACCACCGGCAGCCCATCGGTCCATCCCTGCTCCCAGCAATAGTCCTGGACCGCGTCGTAGGAGTCCTCTACGTCAAAGCGGCGCGCCTGTAGGGGAACCGGATTCATCGTTTATTGTCCTCTTGTGGGAGGGGGGAACAAGGGCGGCACGATGGCTATTGTCCCCTTGTGGGTGTGGGAAGGAAGGGCACGATTTTCTCGACCAATGAAGCCAGGTTCCGGGTCTGAATCCAGACGTGGCCGTGGCCCCGGAACTTCATCACCAGGCCCTCCCCGCCGGCAAGGAGGGAGCGGAGACCGCCGACTTTGCCAATGGAGCACTCCACGTCATCGCTGAAGGCCACCTGGTGGCCCGTGTCCACCACCAGTTCTTTGCCCGGTTCCACCGGAAGCTGCTTGATAGCTCCGTAAGAGTTGTAGAACACCTCGCCCGTTCCGGCTTCCAGAAAGGCCCGCAGGAAGAATATGCTTTCACCACTGAACATGCCGCGGAGTCCCTGGAATTGGGAGTCGGTGCGTACGTTGTCAGTGCAAGCGAGGAAGGAACTGCCCTGGATAAACAGGTTTTGCCCCGGTTGTAGTGAGAAGGAGCCAATGTCGCCCGGAGTAGAAGGAGCAAGGCATACCTGGCCGCCGCTGCCTTCGGCGGTGAAAGTGTTGATAAAGAAAGACTCGCCCCCCAACATTCTCCGAAAACCGCCAAATATCCCACCGCCTCCGGAACCGGTTTTCATCTGAACTCCCTGCTGAGCCACCATCGCCCCCGGCTCCGCTTTGATGCTTTCACCGGGATCCAGGTCAACGGTCAACAAGGCATAGCTGGGGTCGAATTCGATGGTGGTTCTCAACGCTGGAAGCCTCCTGCTGCCGGTTTTCTTTCAGCGGGTTTCCATTGTCCGTGATCCAACCGACCCGGGGGCCCGGTTATCCGGGAGGGATTGCCATTGCAATCGGGCGACGCAGGCAATCCGCCTTTGGGTGCCTACCGTAGGCCGTTGGTCAAATGGCTCACAATTTCCCCGGCGTAGTCGTGCGCCATACCCTGAACTTCTTCAACGCTGCGGACTGCCAGCGGGCTGGGTATTACGACGATGCGAGTCTCGGGCATGCCGAGGGCGGTTGCCCGGGCGTGAGCCGCGCGGGTGAAGGCGCTGGTGATGACGCTAACCGAGGGGATTCCCTGGGATTCGGTGGCCACTGTGTCGTGGAGACCCCACGCCGTGCAGGAGCCTCAATCCGCTATCCCGTGGACCACGGCGTCACATTGAGAGGTCAGAGTGTTCAGGGTTTCCTGGGAACAGGCGGCGCTGTAGGTGAACTTGGTGGCGTAAATCACTTTGGCGGCGCCGTAGTCGTCCACAAGCACCCGTTGCAGCTCTTCCAGAAAAGCGTCGGCGTGGTACTTCCGATTTTCCAACAACCCAACGGTTTTTCCAGCAAGGTCGGGAAGCCTGCTCGAGAGGCCCAACTCTTGGGGAACATCCTCTGCGGTGGGGTCCAGGATCCGGACTGTCTTGATTGAGGTCGTCATTAGCCCATACTCCTTAACATCGAGTGGGCGCCGACGGCGTTGCGTAGCCGGCCTTCCCGACACGGAATACCGTGGACCGCCCGCGAGGCCTAAACCGGTATGGTCTGAGGAAAAAGCCTAACCGGCCAACTGGAAGAATTTCCCTTCGGTTTTTATGGCCGGCGCAATGACCATCTGGGCCTTGTGCAGGTCCCTAATGGTGTATGCGCCGCACATGCCCATGGCGACGCGCAGTGCGCCCATAAAATTCTGAGTGCCGTCGGTTACCGACGTAGGACCGTACAAAATCTGTTGAAGGGTCCCCTTGGTGCCTACTTTGATGCGGGTGCCCCTGGGCAATTCCGGGTGAGGGTTGGCCATGCCCCAGTTGTAACCCCTGCCGGGGGCTTCTTCCGCTTGAGCGAATGGTGTCCCCAGCATCACGCCGTCGGCCCCGCTGACAATGGCCTTACAAACGTCTCCGCCGGTGCGAAAACCGCCATCTGTCACCACGGTCACGTAGCGGCCGGTGCGGCGGAAGAAGTCCTCACGTGCGGCGGCGCATTCAAGCGTCGCTGTAACCTGGGGCACTCCTACGCCGACGACTTCCCTGGTGGTGCAGGCAGCTCCGGGACCGACGCCGACAAGTATGCCATCGATTCCGGTTTCCATAAGTTCTTGGGCAACTTCATAGGTAACGCAGTTTCCGACCATGACCGGGACCTTCAGGGCTTTAATCAAGTCCGAGAAAATAAGCCCTTCGTAGCTCCTGGACATGTGTCGGGCGGTGGTGACCGTGGACTGGACCACGACGATGTCAGCCCCGGCCTCTACGGCAATGGGAGACATCCGCTTGGTGTTCTGGGGAGTGAAAGAAACGGCGCACACCGAGCCGTTGCTCTTGATTTCCCGAACCCTCTGGCCGATCAGGTGTTCCTGGACCGGCTGGGAATAAACGTGCTGTAGGTAATTGGTCGCCTCGTCCTGAGGCATTGAGGTGATTTCTTCCAAAGTGGAATATGGGTCTTCGTACCGCGTGTACAAACCCTCGGCGTTGAGGACGCCAAGCCCTCCCATTTCGTGCATCAGGCTGGCGAACGCCGGGGAGACTGCGCCGTCCATGGCTGAGGCCATGATCGGCATGTCGAAGTCCAAGCCGCCTATAGTCATTTTCGTGGAAGTTAGGTCCGGGTTGATGGTGACCTGACCTGGAACGATGGCGACTTCATCGAAGCCGTAAGCCCGTTCTAGTTCCTTAAAGAGGCGTCGTCCCATCCCTGCATACCTCCCGGAGCGGCTGATTGAGTTGGGCTGAATTTTGAGGGAATCGAAGCTGAAAGTCAATGAATATGATAATAATTGACCATCCCATTTTCGAATCGCCGCTAACCGGGGATTCCCCAAGAAATCACACAATCTTGACGGGGTTAAGGTTGTTCGAGGTTGCATTACGCGGCGGCGCGTTTCCGGCCCAACAGTGCAGCATTTGACTCCGGGCCGCCGCCGGATCAACGCAATAACGCTTCAATATCGACAATATTTCCTACGTGTTCTTGGTGAAATCCAGAATCTACCGGGTGTAAACTCTTGCCATGACCGGTTTTTATCTGAAATTATGGGCGGAGACCGATGTCAATCCCGCGGTTTGAAATGCCGTTGCCCCATGGTGCCAACCTCGGGACATGGTGCCAACCTCGGGAGTTGCTTGTTTGTGAAAAATGGTGCATACTTGTTCAGTCGATGTGCTTCCTGGTGGTTCTAGCGGGGCGGCCCCACCCGTTCCCATCCCGAACACGGAAGTTAAAAGCCCCAGCGCCGACGATACTGCTCTGGCGACGGAGTGGGAAAATAGGTCACCGCCGGGAGGCATATCAATAAAGAGAGTCCCCAGTTCGGCCGGGCCTTCCCCGCAGTTTTCCAAGGGTAAATGCCTCGCGCTGAACACTGGGCTCAATCCCCCAACAACCCGCAACCTCAGGGCAAAATGGTGGGCCTAATTCCATTGGCGCAGGGCATATCGCGACTTGGGGACAGGCTTCTGAGCCTTTACACTCAGCGGAGGCTAAGCCTATAATACCGATTTCCGGTTACTCTCTACCGTAATCATAAATCCTCGACGGAAGCCAAAGGCGCCCATTGTGGCGCTGGCAACTCAGGGATCGGGCGGGGATGCGACTCAAACAACTGCTCGCCGCCACAGGCCCATGACCTGTAGAGATAATCGCACTGCGGGATCAACCTTAACCTGACCCACCAGGAGCGGAACAATGGGAAGTAGATACGAAAAATTCTCCGAACGAGCCAGAAGAGTTCTATCGCTGGCCCAGGAAGAAGCCCAGCGTTTCAATCACAACTATATTGGAACCGAGCATATCCTGTTGGGACTTGTTCGAGAAACCGAAGGTGTGGCCGCCCGGGTTCTCTCAAGTCTAACAGTCGATTTGAGCAAAGTTCGCTCCGCAGTGGAGTTTATTATCGGCCGGGGCGAGAAGCCTCCCCAGGGCGAAATAGGCCTTACGCCAAGGGCCAAGAAAGTAGTGGAATTGGCGGTGGATGAAGCCCGCCGCATGAACCACACCTACATAGGCACCGAGCACCTTCTCATTGGCCTCTTGCGAGAGGGAGAGGGCGTGGCGGCCGGCGTGTTGGAAAGTCTCGGCGTGAGCCTGGACAAGGTTCGCACCGAAACCCACCGCATCCTGAGCCGCAGCACCGGGGCCACCACTAGTGGTGCACGAACCGCAACCAAGACTCCCACCCTAGACCAGTTGGGGGTCGACCTGACCGCTGCTGCCAAGTCCGGAAGCTTGGACCAGGTTGTCGGCCGCGAGCAAGAAATTCAGCGGGTGGTCCAGATTCTGAGCCGTCGCACCAAGAACAACCCGGTGTTGGTAGGTGAGCCGGGTGTTGGCAAGACCGCCATTGTGGAAGCTTTGGCCCAACGCATCGGCGGCGGTGAAGTGCCCGACACCCTCCAGGGACGGCGCTTGGTTACGCTGGACATGGGCGCCCTGGTAGCCGGCACCAAGTACCGGGGCGAATTTGAGGAACGCCTCAAGAAAGTGATTGAGGAGATCAAGGCCTCAGGCAACTGCGTTCTCTTCATTGACGAAATTCATACGATTGTTGGAGCCGGTGCGGCGGAAGGCGCAGTGGATGCCTCTAACATCCTTAAACCTTCTTTAGCCAGGGGCGAACTCCAGTGTATCGGCGCCACCACACTGGACGATTACCGTAAATATGTGGAAAGAGACCCGGCCTTGGAGCGGCGGCTCCAACCGGTGCGCGTGGAAGAGCCCAGTCAGGACGACACCGTGGCCATCCTGATGGGCATCAAGAAGCACTACGAAGAGCACCACAAGGTTGAAATCACCGAGGAAGCGGTAAAGGCCGCTGCTAACCTGGCCTCCCGTTACATTCCCGACCGGTTCCTGCCGGACAAAGCCATTGATCTTATCGACGAGGCCAGTTCCAGGGTTCGCCTTAGGGGCAACGTCACGCCCGCAACGGTCAAAGACGCGATGGAGGCCCTGGAAGGCGTCCGCAAGGAAAAACAGGTCGCCATTGATTCTCAGCAGTACGAAGTTGCCGCCGAGTTGCGAGACCGGGAACTGGGTCATGAAAAGGACCTGGACGACCTGAAGAACGAGGGAGAGGAAAACCGGGACAAAGAACGGCGGGTTGTCTCGGAAGAAGACATTGCCGAAGTTGTCAGCATGTGGACCGGAATTCCGGTAACCAGGTTGGCCCAAGAAGAGACCGACAGACTGCTCCGTATGGAGGAAGAGATCCACAAGCGCATCATTGGCCAGGATGAGGCGATTGTGAGCGTCGCCAAGTCTGTGCGAAGGGCGAGGGCCGGGTTGAAAGACCCCCGCCGCCCCATCGGCGTGTTCATGTTCCTTGGCCCCACCGGCGTCGGCAAGACCGAGTTGGTCCGCGCCATGGCCGAGTTCATGTTTGGCAATGAAGACGCGATGATCCGCCTCGACATGTCAGAATTCCAGGAACGTCATACTGTGGCCCGTCTGATTGGCGCCCCTCCTGGATACGTGGGATATGACGAAGGTGGACAGCTTACCGAAGGCGTCCGGCGCAAGAACTACTGCTGTATCCTGTTGGACGAAATCGAGAAAGCCCATCCGGAAGTCTTTAACATCCTGTTGCAGATATACGACGCGGGCCAGTTGACTGATGCCCGAGGTCGGCGGGTCGACTTCCGCAACTCGATCCTGATTATGACCAGCAACCTGGGGTCTGACCTGATCAAGCGTGAGACGGCCTTGGGGTTCAACATCAAGAGTGATGAAGCTAAGACGGATGAGAGCTCTTACCAGAGGATGAAGGACAAGGTAATGGACGAAGTGAAACGCTTCTTCCGGCCCGAGTTCCTCAACCGGATCGACTCCTCGGTGGTGTTCCACCAGTTGACCCAGGCGGAAATCCTGGCGATCGTCGACTTGATGATGGACCAGGTGCGGGGAGAACTCAAAGAGAAAGACATCGATCTGGAACTGACCGACGCGGCCAGGGACTACCTGGGAGAAACTGGATTCGATCCGGTGCTCGGCGCCAGGCCGTTGCGGCGGTTGATCCAGGCCGAGGTGGAAGACCTCCTATCTGATGAGGTTCTCAGCGGCAACTTGGTCCAGGGAGACGTGGCCGTAATCGACCGGGAGCAAGGTAAGATGGTGGTTCATCGCCGCCAACGCAACGTCGACCCGGAGGCGACCGAGGAGCAAGAGGCTGAACCGGAGCCCGCTTCCGCATAAACCCGGCCACCCAACAATCGGTCCTGATGTACTGACAAAAGGCCCCACCGGAGTGGGGCCTTTTGTTGTTATACTCGCCCCGTCGTGCAGCGGTCATTCCAACCGTGGCGCGGACCCTTTGGCCAGCAGACCCTTTGGCCAGCGAACCCTTAGACCATTCACGGCCATGCAGGTCGCCTAGTTAGAAAGATCAGCGAATGTAATCCGGAGGGAGTTTGGCTCGAGTAAAAGATGCATCGAGGACTGTTTTCGCCTGCCGGGACTGCGGCCATGAAAGCCCCAAGTGGCTGGGCTTTTGTCCGTCCCCGATTTGCGGCTCTGCCGCCTCCCTGGTTGAGGTTGCTTCACCCGAATCCCGTGGCCATTCCTCGGCTTGGGTTGAAGGGGAAGGTTCCCCGCCCCAAGAGCTTCTCCAGGTCGACGCGGACGGCTGCCCCACCTTAAAACTGGATAGCCAAGAGGTAAACCGGGTGTTGGGAGGCGGGCTAGTTCCAGGGTCGGTTGTACTCTTCACCGGGGACCCTGGAGTCGGTAAGTCCACGCTCCTGTTACAGATAGCCGGCTCTCTGGCTTCACAGGGTCAACCCGTGCTCTACGTCAGCGGTGAGGAGTCGCCTCAGCAAATCAAGCTGAGGGCGCGGCGCTTGGGGATTGAAGAGCGAGGGATCTATATTCTCCCCGAGTCCAATGTGGACCGGATTATCCGGCAGCTGGAAGAGTCTCCGCCGGGATTGCTTATCGTTGATTCGATTCAAACCCTTTATAGCCCCGACGCCCAGTCGGGACCCGGGTCGGTCACCCAAGTGAGGGAAACGGGACTCCGCATTATGCTCTGGGCTAAGAAGAGCCGGGTGCCGGCGCTCCTGTCGGGGCACGTAACCAAGGATGGGAATGTAGCCGGCCCCCGGGTGCTGGAGCACATGGTGGACGTCGTGGCCTACCTTGAGTCCCAGGATTCGGGAGCATTCCGGATATTGAGGAATTCCAAGAACCGTTTTGGCTCCACGTCAGAGGTCGGTGTTTTTGAGATGACGGGGCAGGGTTTGGTCGAAGTGCCGGACCCCTCCAAGGTACTGCTTTCCCAGCGTTACGAGCAGTCGGTCGGCGCCGCCGTGGCCCCGGTATTGGAGGGCAGCCGGCCGTTAATGTTGGAGCTGCAGGCCCTGACTTCGCCGTCTCAGCTTCCGGTTCCCCGCCGGGTGACCAACGGAATTGACTACAACCGGATGTTGATGCTGGCGGCGGTGGCGAGCCGGCGCGGCGGTCTGGACCTCTCCGGGCAAGACATCATCGTCAATGTTGCTGGAGGGTTTCGGGTTAACGAACCCGCAGCAGACCTGCCGTTGGTGTTGGCCATCGCGTCCTGCTTGAAGAACACCGCCCTTAAGCCCGGTTTAGCCGCGTTCGGGGAGGTTGGGTTGGCAGGGGAACTCCGTCCTGTCCCTCAAGCCCAGAGGAGGATTCAAGAGGCGGCCCGGTTGGGATTCACGAGGTGTATTTTGCCCCTACCCGCAGGTGAGACTCTGCAGCAAATCAAAGGGTTGGAATTGGTCATCGTGCGCTCGTTGAGGGAGGCGCTGCTGGCTGCGCTGGGGTCAAATCGTCGCGGCGCTGCGGCTGTTAAATCAGGCCAACCCGGAGGAGGCGGACCCGCTCAGACAACCAAACAGTCGGGTCCTTCAACCGGAGTGAGATCTGGATTCGACGAATTTGACCTCGGAGCAATGGAGACCGAGTATTCAGACCCACCCTAGCACTACGGGCGGGCGGCGGCCTCTCCGCTAGTTTGGCCTAATGCCGGTGGACCTCCACTTCGACCCCTTCCGCTGAGGGAATCTCGTGTTCCTCGCAGGCGACCCACCTGGAGCCGTCCTCGTAGATTTCCTTTTTCCAGATCGGGACGGTTTCCTTCAGGCGATTTACTGCTTGGTGACAGGCCTGAAAAGCCTCTAACCGGTGAGGAGAAGCCACCGCTACCACCAGGCTGATTTCGCCGATGGGAACCGAGCCGATGCGGTGGGCAATTGCGATGTCCTCAATCTGGAATTCCACCTGGAGTTCCCGGCGTATCTCTTCCATTTTGTTGATGGCCATCTCCTCGAATGCCTCATACTCCAGCATGATGACGCGACGGCCCTCGAAGCTGTCTCTGGTAGTGCCCAGGAAGGTCACCACCGCACCGTTGGAGTCTTGGCGCACCAAGGCGGTGGTTTTCTCCGGGTCCAGGGTTTGATAAGTAAGCTCAATCATGGGCTCAACCTCCACTGACCGGCGGAATCAGACAAACGTCGTCTCCGGACTTGAGCGCCGTTTCGGGCGCAGCGTAATCTGCATTGACCGCCACGACTATATCGACTTGGGGCGGCGCCAGGTTGGGGAATTGACGCCGGATCGCCTCGGTCAAGTCACTGACCGTCGAATCCTGGGGCAATTCCAGTGCAACTTGGTTTACCCCCGCCCGTTCGCGGTACAAAGCGAAAAATCTAACCGCAATCTGCATCAATTGTCCATGCGCTGGTTGGAAATGGTCCGTTGGTAGGACTGCCCGGGCTTTACCGAATTTGCTTCCCCTGCCAGTCGGCCCACAGCCTTTTTCCAAGCCCGTTCGGCTCATATTATGGCATAGTTGATTTGATTCCACCAAGGGTTGAACGGTAAAGGCTGGTGGTCAACGGGTGGTAGTCAATGAAGTAGCCCGTCCCGCCGGGAAACTGCTAACTCGATGGGGGAAATACCGGAAACCCTGGAGGTGGAGGGCAGTTGGGGCCTACGGTGATTGGGTGACGGGCTTAGGTGCTGTCGGGAAATTCCTGATCGACCGCTTCATCTGGACCGACGGGTTCATCTGACGAAGCGGCGGCAGCCTGTTCTCGAGCCATGTCTCGTTGTTGTTGGTCCAGCCAATTTTGGAGCCATCGCCGGTAATCGTCCAACGCGGGCGGCGATACGTAAAAGACTTCTATATCGGTGGAAAGTTGGACCTGGTGCCGCTCGCTGATTAACAGCACTCCTGTTTCCCCTTCCCCCAGGGTTTGGTCAATCTGCTGGGCAATATATTGGTACCGCTCCGCATTGCTGGCTGTGAACCATTCTCGGAGCTGCAACGCCACTTTTTCGCTGGCCAGAGGCACCATCATGCACCGTTGCAAGTCCAAGGTCTCCAGCAACAGATCGGCGCTTTCAGTTGCTTCTAGGGATGTGCCGGCATCAATTTGGGCTTGGATAAAGTTGTAGCTGCGTTGGTCCACTCCCTTCAACTGCTCCAGTCCTACCGGACCGCCTTCGACCAGGCTTTCGTGGAATATGCGGTCGAGTCCTCCCAGGACAGACTGGAGAGCAGCCACCTGCTCCTGCATCTGGTCCCAATATTTCTGAAGCGCGGCCGCACCGGCTTCGTCCTGTGACGTAGGCCCATACACCAGGGGCGCCAACAATAGTTTGCGCCTGCCTTTGTACTGGTCGGCGGATGGTCTCGAAATGCGTCCTAGCTCTTGTGCCATGGATAGCAGTCATCCCTGATGGTGGTATGTGGCGAGGGGAAGCCCCGTTTCTTGGAGTGACCGTGAACCTGAGCAATCCTTCGGATGGCGGAGGGAGTGGGAGTATTGTTACTTCAATTCCCTATTTAAAACTCGGGAATTTTCTTTCTCTTCCTCGATTTTCCCACATGTTTTCCCACACAGGCAACCGGAACTTACCGGACGATTTGGGACGGCTCCACACACCGGGCTGGATATGCCGACCACCCTCTCGACTAAGACCCTGTGAAAGGCAATTCTGGCCTCCCCCGACGCCACGATCCCCCAAAGTCAAAGTGGACGTTTCCAATAGTAACACGAGCACCAGGACGATGTCCGGGCGGTCCACCGGCTGTTCAGCGCCAACTACTTTTGCCGGCGCATTGCTTCACCCAAATCGTTACTCTACGAAATTGGTTGCCTCAATTAACGTGTTAAAGAAAAGACGGGAGGCAACCACGTGGGTGGAGGAATCACCAGGATGAAGTAACAGGAACTCCTGGCCTCGATCCGGGACAGATACCAACAGGTATCCAAGAAGGATCAAGGCGGGATCCCAACCGAGTTTATCCCGGTCACCGGCAATTACCGCAGGCATGGCATTTGTCCGCTGGAGCAAGCGTCTCGGGAAATCGGCAGAACTGCTCCATTGATAGGCCGGCGCTTCTACGATGAGGCCGTTCGGGAAGCGGTGATCGTGGACTGGGAGACCGCCGACCGCATCTGCGGCAATCGTTGGAAGACGCTGTCCAATCTGATGGAATCCATGGAGCGCCACGGGCGCCTGAAGCTCCACCACGAGGTGCGCCACCGTCTGTTTTCCACCAGTGCCTCCACCCTGGTCCGGTTGCTGAAGCCCGTGAGGGCGACCGCGGGCACCCGGCGACGGCGAGGACGGAGACACTCCGTGGGGCGCGAAGTTCCAGTTCCCATTTACGACGAATGGGACCGCCCCCCATCGGGTTTCCTGGAAATCGACTTGGTAGCCCACTGTGGCGGGCCTTGGTTGGCTCCTTCATCCACAGTCTGGTGGCCACCGACGCTGCACGGGCTGGACCGAGGCCGCTACCCTTCTGCCCTGGGAACAATCCCTGATGGTCGAGGGTCTGGGAGCCATTGGGCGGCAGCTGCCCTTTCCCATAAGGGGCATTGACTCGGACAACGACAGTGCCTTCAGCAACGAGACGCTGATACGGTGGTGTGCGGGACGAGGCATCGAGTTCACCCGTCCCGGGCCTACCACAAGAACGACCTAGCCTGGACAGAGGAGAACAACGGTGCTATGGTGCGCCGCTTTGTGGGAAATGACCGCTACTCCGGCCAACTGCCTGGACGGACGATGGTCCACCTTTACCGGGCGGTGTGGACGTAGGTGAACTACGTCCAGCCTTCTTTCAAGCTGTTGGTGGAGACTCGGAATGGAACCAGGGTCGTCAAGCAATACAGTTCGCCGGGCACGCCCTGTGACCGGTAGCCGCGGGTGACTCGGTGGGAGCCGAGGTGAGGGATGGTCTGGGGCAGCACGGCACCGAACTGTAACCGGTGGCGCTGTTGCACACCATCAGGGAAGCCCAGTCGGCCCTGGTGGCGGTATCATCACCGGGATAAGAGGGAACCCTTCAGCGTGAAAGCCTGGACCGGTTCCCGGCCCGGCTTCCCGGCCTGTGAGAAGAGGGAAAATCGCGGCCCACCCATGCGGGCTGTGTCAGGAAATCCCGCCACTGGCGAACCCGCAAGGATCCTTTCGAAGGAGAATGGTGCGACGTCCTGGGGTGGCCGGAGGATGATCTGGACACCACGGCCAAGGTGTTGCTGGGACCGCTGAGCAGCCTTCATCCCCGTCTATCCGGCGATGCCAACCTGAGAACTATGCAACGCAGGGTGAGGGATTGGCGGGGCGTCATGGCCCAAAGGCTGGTGTACGCCGTCCTGGACCAACCCGTTCATGACCTGCATGGCACGCCTCAACTTGCGCCGGTTGGAGCAGAAACCAAAAGGTAATATTCCGGCAACGTCCTCTGGTGAGGCAATAGTCCGGCAAAGTTCATTGTCGTTGACCAACTGGGTGGTTCGATTCCAGCTTGTAATTTTGACTCAGTTCAAGTTGGTTGACCGAACTACCCTTGGGAACTGCAATCACCCTCGCTCCCGGGGGTCATTGGACGGAGGACGCGTGGTCACAGCGGCCTTTGGACCAACCGCGGGCAGAGATGCCCGAGCCTCCAGTCTCACGACATCAGCCCAGGAGGCGATTGGCGACTTTATTCTTGCCTTCTGCCCAGGTGTTCGCCCGCCCAATTCCCGCTGTTTGGTGAACAAGTTTCGGGTAATCACCCATCCGGCGAGATGTCTCTGAACTCCGCCATTGTCATCTTTCCTCTCGAACCGAGCGCAGGCGGCATGGTATTCGCGGAAGATTTTGGGTACAGTAAATCCAGGAGGGAAACTATTTGTGTTTGAGATGTGCCAATCCCACGCATCGTCGATCCATTTGGCCTCACTACGGCGATCGGGAACCACTCCCGAACCGACAGTAGATCTCCAGTCCAACTCCTCCCGCATAATCAAGAGCACTAGCTCTTTAATTGGCTTGGTAGCGTAACTCAAGGCGTCAAGGGATGCCTCCTCTCCCCGGTCATCCTCCCCGATCTTACTAACGTGATTCGCACAGATGTACCCGGTTCTGTCATCCAACGCCATCAGCCAATGCCGTGGGGGGATAACAGTGGATTGTATGAAAATCCACCACTTTCCCCCGCCGGGCGTTGTTAAATGCCGGGCCAGTCTTATCGCGGCATCGGTGTACCTGTCCACCCAGTTGCGGATAGTCTCCGGCGTGACGTGGGCGTCTTTGATACCAAATTGGTCTGTTAGGGCCTCCGCCGCCTTCCCGGGGGACAAGCCGGTGTAAAACATCTGGATGGCGGCCCCGATCTGGTCCGGCGGGAAACTGCGTCCCCCCATTGCCCCTCCCTCCCTCCATTGCTTTCCGCAGTCTCTGCACAGGTAGATCTGCCTATCATTCCGTTTGCCATTTAAATTGGTCCGGGATTTCTCACAGTAAGGGCAGTTCATTCGCTTGGCATTCACGACTAACTCCCCGGCAATATCCTGCAAGTTCTTGTTACTACTCTCAATATTATTCATTATTTCATCCTAAAATATCCTGCAAAATATGGCAAGCTGTGCATCCCAAGGCGATTTGAACAGAAGACGAACCTGAAGCCGGACTCCACGGGAACGCGCTGGACGTTACGGGACGTCCAAAACGTAAAACTTATGATGGCGCCCGCGGTCCATACTGGAATAAGGGGATTAACAAGGGCCGCCCTGACTAGTCCGGAGATACCGTAGGCTGCGGCGGACCCACCAAGGAGATCGCTATGGATTTTGAAGACGAAATGGATTTTGAAGAGGAGCGTTTGCTCCGTCTGCCGGAAGTGATGCGGCTGATCGGATTGCGCAGGTCCACCGTCTATAAGTTGATCAAAGAGGGACGTTTCATACCGCGTCGTAGAACGGGTACCCGGGCGGTCGCGTTCCGTGCGGGGGACGTGTACGAGTGGATTAAGGCGCGTCCCATAGTGGATGACGAAGGGCTCCAAAAAGAATCCTGACCAACCCAGGGAGCACGTCGTCTTGTCCGCTACGGGAATGGCCGGCCCTTTCAATAGGCTCGTTTCATCCCGCCACGGAAATTGGCGGTGGGCGCGTTCGCCACTGACGCCGAGCGCCGCGGCATAGCCATGGTGGTCCAGACGGGGCCGGAGGAGTTCAACGTGCGGGCGATGCCCGGTTCAAGGAACTGGCAATGGTGGGCCACGCCTCGGGCGGAGTCATCAGGGGGACAAGGAGCTGATGTGTCCAATTGAGGTAAGGGGATTTGACCTGCTGGAGTGGGAGCCCGTGGCTCCCTGGGAACGAAAGAATGGCCGCGCCGGCAAAAAAGGAGGGAGAGGACATGTACCTGCACGAGTTGCAAGTGTTTCACTGGGCGTTCTGCATCCAGGCGGCGGAGATTGTCGGGTCGAACATGAAATTGTCCGGCCTCGATAGTGAGGTTGCCCCCGAAGTCAGGATCGGGAGGAACCTGACGGACGAAGCTGTCGCTCTCCGGGCTGTCAATCTCGTGAGGGAGATCAACTTTGCCACCCGCCCGGTGGGCTACGTAGAAGATGATTCCGCTTGCGGGGAGTCGGTGTAGTAGACGAAGGAATGACCATCGACCGGTACTTCCGATGGGAGGTGAGAGTCTTCGCCCGGGCCATTGGGGACCGGCTTCGGGCGAACGACTCCACGGGCGGCCGGCAGGATATGCAGCACTGCGCGATTGTGGACCGCATCGGTGGCGTGGCCCTGGATCTCCGCGAGGCGGAGTTTTTCCAGAACGCATCTGTCAATGGCGGTGGGATGGGCCTGTTGAAAAAGTCTAGCCGAGGTCTGGCGTCCAGGGTCGCCAGACGAATATCGTCCTTATGGCTTCAACCTCCGTACACAGCTGCCATTGGTCAAAATTGCCTCCCGCCCTTCGACGAAGTTGAAGAACCGTTTCTCTCCGGCGTTCACCGGAGCCTACTTTTTCAACAAACCCGAGAAGATGGGCCATCGTGGCGGGGTTTGGGCTGGAGACGTCGGGCTATAGTGCGTTCTTTTGGTTTCGGTGCGGGAGGTTTGGACCTCCTCCAGGGGGCGGAGTCGTCGCGGGCCTGCCTGGTCCAGGGAAACTGTTTGCCCCTTTTGCCGGCCGCATCCCCGAAAATGGCAGTGCTCCCATCCTGCTCCTCCCGGCGCGGGAACTGGTGTTCAGCGTCAACTACCGCATTGCCTCACCCAAATCGTTACTCTACGAAAGTGGTTGCCTCAACTAAAATGCTACCGAAAACTCGGGAGGCGCCCAGATTGGTGGGAGGGGTCAGCAAGATGGCGAAGCAGGAACTTGTGGCAACGATCCGGGACCGATACCGGCAATCTTCCGAGGAGGACAAAGGGAGGATTCTCGACGAATTCACTGCGATAACCGGCCACCATCGCCAGCACGGCATCAGGTTGCTGAGTGAGACTGCCGACAATCAAGGCAAGCAGGTCGTGGGTCGGCGCATTTCCGACGAGGCCGTACGCGAAGCGGTCATTGTGGTCTGGGAGGCTTCTGACCGCATCTGCGGTAAACGGCTCAAGGCGGCGCTGCCCAACCTCGTGAACTCCATGGAGCGGCATGGGCATCTCAGTCTCGATCCCCTTGTGAGGGAACATCTCCTCTCAGCCAGCGCAGCAACCCTGGACCGGCTGCTCAAACCCATCAGGCCCACCGCAGGCAGTCGGCGGAGGCCAAAGAGAAGGCCATACTTGAGGAGCCAGGTCCCGGTGCGCACCTACAACGACTGGAATTGGCCACCTCCCGGCTTTCTGGAAATCGACCTGGTAACCCACTGCGGCGGGACTCTATCGGGCTCCTTTATCCACAGCCTGGTGGCCACCGACATCGGCACGGGCTGGACGGAGGCAGTTCCCCTGCCGGCCAGGGAGCAGTCCCCGGTGGTCGAGGGACTGGAGGCCATCGCCGGGCAGTTGCCTTTCCCGGTCCTCGGAATCGATTCGGACAACGACAGCGTCTTTATCAACCAGACTCTGATCAGGTACTGTGCCGACCGGGGAATCGAGTTCACCCGTTCCAGGGCTTACCGCAAGAACGACCAGGCATGGATCGAGCAAAAGAACGGTTCCGTAGTCCACCGTCGTGGACTCGAACCCGCTCCAGGCGCCACCTTTGACTTCAACGCCGGGTTGTAAGTAACGCTTTGGCCAAGCCGGAGCCGCGGGTCCGGTAACGGAGCAGTTGGCGAATTGCGGAGTGGACATGGTCGATCCGACAGGGTTGGCACTCAATCGGTGGCGGTTCCCCAGCGGTGGAGGGCCGAGAGCATTTAGTTCCACGGACCGCAAGCTCTGGTTGCCCGGGTGGCGGTGATGTTGTCGGAATGGTGTTCCTGTTGCGATGAAACCCGGTTGTACGCGACCTTCGGAACTGGCGATAGGAGCGTTGATAAATGACGGTGAGCGCTGCTCGGGCTCTCCGGATTCCTGGCGCTGCCCCCGGGATACGATTGCAGCGATGACCAGGATAATGATCACGGCGACGCCGGCGACCAGGGGCATCGAAAACCAGAAAAGGTTCTCGAAGGTGTCTCGGGACCGTTCCAGGCTGCTCACCCGCCAATCCCTGTTCCAGGACTGGGAGTCCATTTCTCCTCGCAGGGAATCCATGCGGCGGTCGGCGTCCCTTTTCAAGGCATCGGCATCCCTCCTCAGGGCTTCCACGTTCCTGTTCGAATCCCTCTGCTGCCGCTCCAACTGGTCCTGGCGCTGGGCCAGGCGGGCCATCTCTGGCTGCCAATTATCCTGTTGGGTCATGTCTATTCCTCCTGAAAGGGCTGGTGTGTGGGTTTTTTGAGTAGTTCCTCCCGGAGCCGCGTCTGCCGACGGGGTGGCCGGGGAGGAGTATTCGGACTCCAGGTTCAGATAGAGGGCCAGGTGGGGAGTCCCGCATGAGGTAGACTCCCGGCGGCCCCTTGCGGGCAGGTGTTGCTGGGTCATGGTGGGACAGGGCCCGGAGCGAATCGGGGGCGTCAATCCCCGGGGCTTCCCGGACAGCGCGGGGGCTCAGGCTCGGGCCGGCCTTCAAGGCGGGCGGCTTCAGCCAACTCCTTCCAATCTGACCAATCCCTCCACACCTCGCAGGCGTCCCGTTTGAATTGCTGGGCAACCTGGCGCCGGCCCTCCGCCAATCCTTGTTGATAGCGGAGTCCCAATTGGACCTCCAACCGATCGGTGAATACCCTTGCCGCAATGACCAGGTACAGGACCACCAGCATGGCGGCGAACGTCGAAAAGGCGTGCAGTGCACCCATGAACTGGTCAATCCAGTGGTCTGCTTCCGGAACGGAACTGAGCCCTCTCCAGATGAGGAGGGCCGCTCCCAGGGTGAATAGCGCCAGGAACAGGGCCACGGTGAAACGGGCCGCGCCGTCGCTGATGATGGGCTCCGGTCCGGGTTTGTCTGGTTTCATAGATATTTCTCCTCTGCGGGCTGGGCCGGGTGAAAGTCATCCCCGCGGCGGTGGCCGTTTAACGGCCCCACGGTCCGCGGGTGTTCGGGGTAAACGGGTCGCCGGGCTTGGGGGCGCTCTCCCGGTGATTGGGGGAAGGCGAGCGCGAATGCGGGTGAAAGCGATGGGGCTGAAATTGAGGGACTCCTTCGGGGATGGGGATTGAGACGACGGTCGGAGAAGGCCTCTGCAGCTTTTGCCCCTAGGTCCGTATGGACGGGGCCGTAGAGGTTTGGACCGGCGACGCACCCGGCTTGCCGTTCGGTGGGGATGAGAAATACTGCCCCCGGCGGCGTAGCCCACCGGGAACGCCGCCGGGGGCCATGGCCCCGACGTTGAGGGAATCACGCACATGCCGGCTGGAATGGGTTCCGGGAGCGTGTTCCTGAGAATCGTGAACGGTCTGCGAACTACCTGGTGAATGCCCGGAGAATCCTGCCCCTCAACAAACATTTCGGGTTAGGATGGGCGCCCTTCCCAACGGAGGCCCGCTTTGGTCGAGGAATGGGTTGGTCGGCACAAACAAGCAGTTGGCGTGTGCGACCGGGCCCGCGGTCGATGGTGAAGCTTTTCCTGAGGTGTGTTCAGAACTGCCAACCGCCGGCCTTACACTATGGCTGTGCGCCCCAGGTAATCCGACGGGGATACGGCAGGTATTCGCAGCCGGCAAATCCTCGCCCAATGAGGAAACGGCAAAGGTCCCTGTGCTTTGCGTCCAACCGGTCGACCATGGGGTCGATTATTGATTTCAGGAAAGTCCACGCGGTGGACACCGCGGTCGAATCGCAGTCCGGACGGGCCACCAATAACACCAGATACCCGTTCAGGCCAAAGAAGGCTTTAAACCGTCCCTTTCTGCCTATGACGAAGAGGTCCCGGTGATGGGGAATCGCCGTGGGATACTTTGCAGCGCCCGACACCGGCCGCAGGAAGTATGCGTCGGGGGAGTTGGATATTTGCTCAAGTCCACTTCCATAGTGGTGACGGTGATTATGTGTGCGCCGCCCCCTGAAATTGCCGGCTCGGCTAGCCCCAACTGGGCGGCGGCAGCGGCAGCAACAGCCGCCGCCCAGTTGGGGCTTTGGGCCTGCCCAGGCCTGCATGACCCGGCTGGGACGTCCCCGGGTTGAATGGAACTTGGGCAATGCGCACACCTGGATATCCCATCGGACATCCAGGTGTGCGTGTCGTTGAGTGATACACTTTGTCCACTGAGGGGTCTTGGCGGGTGTTGCCTTGCCGGTGAATGTGGAATGCCAACCGTGGCGTCAGGGGGGGCAGTTTCGCTTCGTGGTCAACACCAGGAAAAACGCCTTCGAACCTCCCCACGTGCATGTTTGGGTCGGTAACGAGGACGTGTGCCGGATAGAGTTGAACAGGGGCGCCTTCCTGGACCAACCTCCCCTGGCGACTTCCGGGACATAATGCAGGCGTATGCGAAACACGCGGCAGGGATCAGGGCAACGTGGGACACCATCCACGGGAGGTAAACGATGGATGTGATTCTGGTGAAAAACGCCAACCGGATGATGACGACCGCCAACCTCTTGGATGACGGGATCGAGTTGAGCTTTGCCGACGGTTCCAAGGGCGTCATACCCTACGCTGATGTTCCCGAGGTCGGGGGACGTGAGGGAATATCCAGCCTGGAACTTCCGAACCCTTATGAGATGGTCCTGAAGACGGCTGCGGGCGAAAGGACCGAGATTCCCTGGGACTTAGCAAGGCACTACTGCGACGTATCGTACCGGCCAACCATCGAGGCCATGGCCGCATTGGGGAGACAGACCCTTGGCCAACGGGTGCGTCGGTTCAGGGAATCCGCGGGACTGACCCAAGAGGCGCTGGCCCGTGCCGCTAACATCGGGCGGGTTACGCTGGTCAGACTGGAGAAAGGAGAGCAGTCCCCCAGGTTCAAGACTCTGAAGTCCATAGCTCAGGCATTGGAAATAGACGTTCCGGCCTTGGCGGTCGATCCGGAGTTGCTGATTCGATAGTGGACGTGAATCGCATTGCGTTCATAGGTGAGACTGGACGTTAAAGAATGGGACCCTTGACACACGAGGATCATTGAAATTAATCCGCTGGCCGGCTTTGCACAAAATACCAGAGCCAGCATCAACGGGTCACTGGGGGTGCTTGGGCAATCCCCACCGCGGCGGCAACGAGTTGATCGTCAATGCTAACCAGGCAAGGCCGACCAGGTGGGAGAGCACTCTGCTAAGGTTGAGGCTGGAGACCAGGTGTTCAGCGACGCCTACTTCTGCCGGTTTCGTCAATTATTCTTGCCGCTTCACCTCCTGTTCCTGACCCCCCTACTGATCTACTCCCGAGAATTTCCTTCGGGGTCTTTTCATTTCAGTGGACCGGAGGAGAATTCCGACGAACCGCCGCCGGAATAGCCGGACTGTATACCCCAAGGTCGGGATTATACCTCAGCGTTGTCTCTTACCATCCATTCTGAGCCGGGTTACAGCGTCGGTCCAGGCCGCTCTCCAGAATGTAACGAAAGTGCCCCTTATGTTACCCTTGGACTCATGAACACCACCGTGCTGAGCACGAGGCGCCCCCGAGGAATCAACCCCAAAGGGCACAATTCGCAACAATTATCCCGGGAGAGTCGTTTCAAGCTCCCGGAGTACCTGGAGATGGCCGAGGTCAACGCCCTCATCGCCGCTGCACCCAACCCAAGGGCCAGGCTGATCATGTTGGAACAGTGGCGGGCCGGCCTTCGGGTGTCCGAAGCCCTGGCGCTGGAAGCCCGGGACCTGCACCTGGACTCGGATCGACCCACATTGGTCGTCCGGCAGGGCAAGGGACGATAGGACCGGGTGGTCCCGGTCATCCGGAACTGCAGACGGCCCTGCCCGCCGCCGCCAGTTTCGGGGCCGTCGGCCAGGGCAGGTTGGTCGATGTGTCCCGAGTAACGGTTTGGAGGTGGGTGCAACAGGCGATTCTTCGGGCCACTGAGGCCGGCCAAATCCCCCAGGGCCGAAGTGTTGGGACCCACGCGCTGAGGCATAGTTTTGCCCGGCATATGTTGCTAAACGGGATCCCGCTGAACTACTTAAGCCGGTGGTTGGGGCACGGACGGATTCAGACCACGTTGGTTTACCTGGAGTTGGCGCCGGACCCGTCGGGGGGTCTGGCCTCGGTCCCTTGATTCATGCCCTCGGGGCCGGACGGAGAGACGTATTTCCGGCGGTTAGCGGAGAACATCAGGGTTGGCCACCAGAAACCCCTGGTAATGGAGGTCGCCCTGGCCAAGGCGTTAGACCGGTCGGTCGATAAGCAGGACACTCACTTAGAAACTATCTCAAATTAGGATTGGTCTGAAAGGGAGAACACATAGGCGGTTCGGTTAAGCTGGGGGAAACTTGGGTGGTGGTGGATGATGGGAAAGAGCGAGACTCTGCCCACTATATGGGAAATACCCGATGATCTGTGGGAGCGAATTGAACCGGTGATTTTGGATTTGGATCCCCCCAAGGCGAAAGGGCGCAAACGGGTGAACCAGCGGAAGGTGCTGGAAGGCATCATCTTCCGTATGCGTAGCTCCTGTCAATGGAACCACTTGCCCAAGGAGCTGGGGGATGACAGCACCATCCACCGGACCTTCCAGCGATGGGTAGAGGGTGGGGTGCTGGAGCGTGTCTGGGCCGTCCTGATAGAAGAATGCCGGGAGTTGGACGGCGTAAACTGGGAATGGCAGTCAGCCGACTGCTCGATGGGAAAAGCGCGTTTTGGGGGGCGCCATTGGACGCAATCCCACGGACCGGGGCAAGGCTGGGAGTAAGAAAAGCGTCCTGGTGGACGGGGCCGGCGGACCACTGAGCGTGGTGGTGGCTGGAGCCAATGTTCACGACACCAAGTTGCTGGCGCTGACCCTGGAAAGCATAGTGGTGGAACGTCCTGATGGTATTGATGAAGGGACTCAAAACCTGTGTTTGGACAAAGGGTACGACAACCCAACGGGCCACCGAGCCGTGGCGGCCTACGGGTATCGGGGACACATCCGGCGGATAGGGGAGGAGAAACTGGACGCCCAGGGCGTGAAACGCTATCCCGCCCGCCGGTGGGTTGTGGAGCGCACCCTGGCCTGGTTATCGAAGTGTCGTGCGATCCTGGTGCGCTATGACAAGAAGGAATCCAACTACATCGGCCTGATCCAATTGGCCTGCGCCCTGCTCTGGTACCGCCGCCAGTGGCAACTGAAGTTTTGAGATAGTTTCTTAGTATTACAAGGACTGTTTCTCCAGAGCAGGGCGATTTTCGCGAACAATTCGAACCTGACAACGTGATGCGACGAGCCACCGCGATAGCACGCTGGCAGCTGAATACGAAGAGTAAGAGAACATATTTGGCGATCCGTCGTTGTAATATTAGGGATTGGAGCTATGTTGGGTTGGGGCCAACAAGACCTGGAACCTTGTCGCCTGAAGTCGTTGGCACTCCAGATCCAGTCAGTCCTTGCGGGCTTACTGGTTGGAGACGGGACGAGACCAGGAACTGGGGGAACGTCGGAACACTCAGTTTGTTAAACTGGATATCAACAACAATTGGAACTGCGAGGCGAAAATTGCGGGCTTTTCTCATAGCAATTCCCATAGTCTTAATTGTAATGTCAATATCGGCTTGCCAGGGAAGCGCCGGTCCGGCCGGGGAGCAAGGGTCTCCCGGCCCAGCGGGGCCCGCAGGACCAACAGGTGAAGCGGCCACTTTGGACAAGGATGAACTTCAACTGGTTCTCCAACAGTTGGAAAGCGATTTCCAGGCGGATTTGACCAACGCCATCGCTGAAGCAAGAATAACCGCTGACGGTCAGGCGTCCGGTCAACAGTCGATGCCAGGTCAGACCGAGGCCTCAGCGCCTCCCAAGTGGATGCCCGAAGCTTACACCAATTACTTTGTACGAGAGGCAATCAGGCGTTATGAGTCTGATGGATTGGATTCCACTGCCGCCTACTACAACACCACGGGGAGCGTGGACGGCCAGTGGTACGTCTTCATGATTGACGAAGACGGGACCGCGATCGCCCATGCCAATCCAGCTTTGGTGGGACAGCTGGCCTCGGATATCCTGGGCCCCAACAATTACCCCACCGGCGCTGCCGTAGCCGCCTCCGCCGACGAAAACGGTGCCTGGTTCGACTACACTTTCACCAACCCGGCAACAGGCTCGGTGGAGACCAAACATTCCTGGATGGTAATTCACGACGGCATTACCTTCGGGTCCGGCTGGTACGAGGAAGGGCCACGGAAGACCGACGCCCCGGCCTACACGGAGGCCGTAGTGCAGCAGGCCATTAATCTCTACGAAGCGGTGGGCTTGGAGGACACTGTTGCCTACTACAACACCACGGAGAGTGTGGACGGCCAGTGGTACGTCTTCATGATTGACGAAGACGGGACCGCGATCGCCCTTGCCAATCCAGCTTTGGTGGGACAGCTGGCCTCGGATATCCTGGGCCCCAACAATTACCCCACCGGCGCTGCCGTAGCCGCCTCCGCCGACGAAAACGGTGCCTGGTTCGACTACACTTTCACCAACCCGGCAACAGGCTCGGTGGAGGCCAAACATTCCTGGATGGTAATTCACGACGGCATTACCTTCGGGTCCGGCTGGTACGAGGAAGGGCCACGGAAGACCGACGCCCCGGCCTACACGGAGGCCGCAGTGCAGCAGGCCATTAATCTCTACGAAGCGGTGGGCTTGGAGGACACCGTTGCCTACTACAACACCACGGAGAGTGTGGACGGCCAGTGGTACGTCTTCATCGTCGATGGTGAAAGCGGCTTTACCATTGCCCACCACAACCCCGTGTTGAGGGGAAGGGATCCCAGCCTGCGGGTGGATCCGACAGGCTACTTCTATGGCGATGACTTGCTGGGGGCTACCGAAGCCGGGCGTTGGGTGGAGTACGTGATAGTCAACCCTGAAACCGGCGAGAACCAAAGGAAGCACACCTTCGCGGTACTTCACGACGGCTACATCTTTGCTTCGGGGTGGTACGAACAGTAGGTTCGCCGGGCGCCTGAACCTTGTCTGTTAGCCCCGCCATTCACCTCTATCCTAGCCCCTACGACAGCTTCTCTTCTTGCTGCCACCCGACAAGCCCTTGCCGTCCAAGGCCGTCCGCTCGTTAACCTTGCACCAAGAAACACCCTACTCTTGTTCCACAAACGGGGGGTATGCAACATGCGTAAAAGACTGTCATTTCCGTGTTGAGGGAGGCGTTGCATTAACGTAAACTCCGGGGCATGACACAAATCTACGGATATATCCGCACCAGCCGCCGCCTCCAGGAGGGCGTCCCCGGGATGGACCCCGAGTCCCAGGAGCTTCAGCTCCGGAGGGCTGGTGTCCCCTGGGAGAACCTGTTCCGCGACATCGGCGTCTCGGGCTCCACCGGCACCCAGGAGCGCCGCGGATGGCACCGTCTGGACAACCGCCTGGCCGGCGGCGATACCCTGGTGGTGGTGGCCATCGACCGCATCGGTCGAACTTGGCAGGACACCGTCAGGTCCATCTGCGCTCTCCGGGACCGCGGGGTGAAGATTCGTTCCTTGGCAGAGGCGGAAGTTCAGTGGACCCGCTACCTGGAGGCCGATGAGGGGAGCCCCGAGAGTTTTTTCGGGCAGATCCTGACCATGTTCGCCGCCTGGGTGGCGGACCAGGAGCTGGAGTCCATCAAGCGCCGTACCCGGGATGGTCTGGAGAGGGCCCGCCAGCAGGGGAAGGCCCTGGGACCTCCCCGTAAGGTCGGCCCAGGTCAGTTGGCGGCGATGCGGCGGATGCGGGAAGGAGGCGCCAGCCTCCGGATGATCGCCGGCGACTTTGAGTGCTCACCCAGCACCGTGATGCGGGCGCTGCGGCGGGAAGGGGTGGTGCCATGACCACGGATGTGCCCCAGCCGAATCCTCACTGCCTACCGGCAGGACTGCTGCTAGCCCGACAAGTCATCGGCCGGATTTGAGAAGAGGCCCTGTTACAACGAGGAGATGAAAACGATGGATCAGTTGACTCTGACGCTGCACAAGACCAAGGACACCAAGAACAAGGTCGTGTACGGGACCAAGGACGGCGCCGTCATCCAGAGTGTCTACATCGACAAGGATGCTCTGGGCGACGTTCCACCCGCCACGCTTCAGGTGGTCATATCTCCGCAGGAAGCCTAGGTAGCCTCCTTGACTGGGGGACCACGATGGGGCGTCGTACCGGTGCAGCCGAGGTAAAGCGGACCGTTGGAGCCACGGGATGAAAAACGACTGCTCAACCTCCGGGGGAATCTGTCTCGCCTCAGCCTGCTGATCGTCGACGAACTGGGTTTGCTTCCACTTTCCAGGACTGGAGCAGAACTGCTCTTCGAGGTCTTCAGCCAGCGCTACCAGCGCGAGCCCATCCTGGTCGCCACCAAGCGGTGATGTCGGTCTGTACGACCTCGTCACAGACTTGCTGGAGGAACGGCCCTGGCCCATATAGGGATCACCAGGTCCGGTGTGACCTACTTCTGGACCACCTTAGCGATCCCCATGCTCTGGGGGCGGGACCCTTCGGGTCGGGCAGCTTTTCAGTTACCCTTCCTCTTCTGCATCATCCTCATCGCACAGGTCCTCGTGAGCCAGGCGGTTCCACTCCCGGCCTAACGGCACCCGTCCGCCAGTGTCCCAACGTCCCCGCCAACTGAACCTCCCCGCAAACTCGCGCCAGTCCGGTCCGCGAACACCTCTTGCCGTGTCCTCTCCCCGCCATCTCGCTCACCACAGCCACTGTAGGCCGCCATCGGCGCCCCCAAAAACGCCTGCAGACCGCCGCCAACCCCTCATCTACCCGAATTCGAGCCCGGACCATCGCGTCTATAACTTCCTCACCCCCCTTCCAGTGTCCTCACGCCGTCCATCGGTGGATTCGGGTTAAGGAGTTGTCCATGGTTCCCCCGCACTCGCGGGGATAGACCGGTCCAGGGCCGGGCTCTGGATTACCTGGAGACGGTTCCCCCGCACACGCGGGCGGTAGGCGCAACTTTCCTGCTCCGCGTCCCGCTGCCCGCCAGGTTCAACGGCAAGTACGACCCCGCCGACAGGCCCTCATCAACCCCGACCCTGCTGAAGCCCGAAGACCGGCGACGGTTCACGAAACCCGGAAGGACCAAGCCCAAATCAGAGGCAAAACCGAAGCGGCCAAGGAATGTCCTTCCGCCAAAGGTCAAGAGGACACCCGAACGGCAAAGGGAACGTGAAGGTCCTAGGCAGCGACCGCCCGAGTATAGAGAGGCTTCCAAGAAGGCGGCCAAAGACTGGCGCGAAAGGGCCAAGGAACTCGGGATCTGCAGGGACTGCCGCGAACAGGCGATCCCAAACCAGACTCGCTGCGAGACCTGCGCCGACAGGACGACGCCACGAGGAGAAAAAGCGGTGCCACGGGCCACGCGGGCGGCGGTACCCGGTGAGAAGCAGGAGTGTCCGGAGTGCTGTCTCTGCCCGCAGCACGGCAGGCTGGCGACGTAGGCTAGGACGAAACACAGTTCCGGCCATACTAGCCGCTCTACACCGGTTGGCATATAATCCGCCCCGTCCAGCAAAGTTGCGGTGAAGCTACGAAACCTCGCTTTCGATTACGGCGCGGAGAGACGAGATAGTATGGCTCGCCAAACTAAGACTTCACCCTTCAGAAAAGCGAGTAGCAATGCAGATGACGGGCGTTGCAGACATCATCGAGAACGCGGTCGCCACCATCAGGGGAAAAAATCCGCAACAGACAGACGGCGAATGGCTTCTTCCCATTGCTTCGGAAGCCGTTTCAGCTATGGATTCCCCATTGTCTGGGTCCCGTTACCACTTCTCTTACCACTCCGGTCCTTCCCGGTATCAGTTCCAGACATCTCTCCTGTTGAGGCTGCATCGCTCCATACCTTCCCTTATAACAGCAATTTTTTTGTAGACTTTGGCGGCTGAGAATGCCCTCACGGCACGACGAAAAAGGCGGCGATGGAATGTCCATCTCCGCCTCTTCTGTGACCGGGGATTGCACCGGTGCGGATGGTTGGTCGGTTCGCGCCGAAGCTTAGTCGTCGTCCCCGGGGTTAAACTCTTTTCAATCTGAGCATCCTCCCGAGCTATGCCTCTCTCTGCTTGCAGCCGAGACATTTTTGCGGATAGTTAAAATAAGTGTGAGTTTGCTCCAAGATATTTAACAAGGAGATCACTCCTAATGGAAGATGATAAGAACCGGAAATCCGAGTCCGGAGGACAAACTAAGAAGCGTGTACTCGCATGGGTCGTTGGGGGCTGTACCGTGGTAGCGGCCGTCGTGGGACTGGCCTTCATTCTGACCACTCCTCGCACGCCTGCTGAAGTAGCGGAACAGTACATCGAGGACCACTACGATGCGGTGGCCGAGACAGTGGTGCATGCGGCGTTCCTGGAAAACCCCCTCAAGGTGGAGATCATTGCGGGTATAGCTTCCGTCGCAAAGCAGGTCATACCATACAGTTGCCAAGTCATCTCTGAGACCGGAACCATCGTTGACGCACGGTGCAACCTGTCGTTCTCGTTTAACCAACCGCTGGAAATTCGGATAGACGCGCCCTTTCGGGTGAGCATGAGCACGGTCAATCGGGACGTTTTCGGCAGGGCGATGCTGGTGGTGCAGGACTCGAATCCCATCATCAGCGGGATGACAGTCAACGGTTTCAACCTCAAAAAGTTCGAGGAAGCCGAAGTGGCGGCCGAGAAGGTGAAGGAAACAATCGAGGAAGTGAAGGAGACAATCGAGGAAGCCGAAGTGGCGGCCGAGAAGGTGAAGGAGACAATCGAGGAAGCGGGATCTGATATCAGAGACCTGTTCGGGAAATAAGGAATTTCTGACTGGGTCGCCGCCCGGGGGGTTCACCCGCCGGCCATGCCTCGTTCGCAGAACCAGCAGGCTTCCGGGGTGATGTTGCCGTCCATGTCCTCACAGAGGTGGTGCCGCTCCATGTGGCTTTCGTCCAGCTCGTGTTCGACCCTCCGGCATCTCTGCTGAACTTCGTGCCAGCTGGGGCAGGTGAACACCTCGGCGCGGTCCAGCCCGTGGGCCTCAACTGTGACGATGTACCCTTTTGGCGTTACGTGGGTCGCCTCTCGCTCCTCAGCGTCGTCGCTCTCCTGGAATTCGTCGGTTTCGACCGTCACCTTGGCGTCGGATATGCCGCTTCTGAAGGTGAAGCCGGGCGGGGTTCCGACCCATTTTGGCGGGTCGCCCCGGCGCAGGATGGGCTCGCTCGGGAGGTCAGCCCATTCGAAGTCGAAGCTGAACCACAGAAGCATTCCGTTGGGCAGTGTCGTGCCCCAGATATCGTCCTGGATCATGTCTGCCGGCGCTGTGCTCTGGTCTCTGATGATCCGGTCGTATATGCCTGAAGCAGCTCTGAGACCCTCGGGGCTTTCGGTCTCGGCGTCTTGCATTGCGAGCCGGTTGATTTCTTTCATTGTCATACTGTGAATTTTCTCCTCTGATTTGTTTTTCAGTGCCGTTAGACCTGTGGTTTTCTCTGCGAGCATGTGTAAGCGGTAATCAGCAACTCGTTGACTGGGCCGCGGCCGTTTCCCTTGGAGTTGATGCTTCGGGGCGCGGACACTTGGTGGACACTGCAAGAGGATTCGGAGTAGATGGATCGGATAAATGGCGTATCCGCGTTGGAGACCATTACCTGGGCTCCCAATCCCTGCCATTTCAATACGGTGTCCCTGAGGCGGCGCTGCTCCGGTTCGCCAAAGCCCCGGGCGTTACAGCGGGTGAATGTCCCATCGTAGGGCGGATCGCAATAGATGAAGTCACCAAACTCGGCTGGCACCTCGGGGGGCGCAGGCCCCCGAGGTGGGATCCTGGGGAAAACGGCCGTCATCCTTATGTCTTCTGGTACTGTATCGAAGTCGAAATCTTTATCCCAAGCCAGTTTCTGTTGTACGACACTGTTCTCCAACGCTCCCACCCAGACGACAAGATGGTTGCAGCCGGGGCAGATGTCGGACAACACCCAACAATGCTCCAACTCGCTGGCCGTTCCCAGGTAACAGTCGCTTTGCCTTTCACTCGTGAAGTTTAGGTTGCAACTCGGACAGGTCCTGCGTTCCAATTCTTCTCCTAATCTGGCCAAACATCAGTGCGGTTGGGTCTCCGGACTACTCCGGTCCCTGGTCCACTAGAAATTTGGCCGGAAAGTGGTCAGAGCCGGGTAAGCGGCTACATGGCGACGTGGTCTACGCCACATCGAGGGGATGATCGTAGCCCATTTCGAGGTCGGTCTCCATGGCCCGGGTGACGGTCAGAGGCTCGGTTTCGGGGCAGTGGGTTCAGCCTTACAGGTCGCTCATGGGTTAACCCGACGGAATCTTGCGACTGATGACATGATCAAGAAAGCAGCCGCAAGGACTCCGATGCTGGTGGCGGCCTCGGTATTGGTGATGACATCGCTCGTGCAAAATGACCGACCGCTACCGCTTACGGTGATCGTGAGTACGCCGGGGCTCTGGGGATCGGGCCGGGACTCCCAGCGGGACTGTCCGTCCGGGCCTCTGGTCTGCGCCCAACACCGTGGCTCCGCGTCCTGCGTTAGCAGGAGCGTATAGAAACCGAAGCCTACCGTAGCGGCAATCAACAGCCCCGCGACCATGGCCGGCAAGGTGGTTGCCAGCAGGAGGCGCGCGGCGGTCAGGCTTCTGACCGCCGCGAACCAGATAACGAAAGTAGCGGGCAAAAATGCCAGGGTTATCAGCGAGAAGGCCGAGAAGCTCGCGGTTAAAGAGAGCAACCCAAGAGCCAACAGTAGACCTCCGCGAACCCCAGGGTTGGGTGCCGCCCGGGCTATGAGGACAAGTGCGTAGGGCGCCAGATAGACTAGGGTGAACGCTATGTGTCCGGATAGTTGAGGGAACGCCTCCGGTTCCTCAGCCAGCGCGAACCTTAAAAAGCCCAATGCCACTGCGGGAACTATACCTAAAATGCTCCCGATTGCGGCTGCCCGAGTCCCGCGTCCGGTATCCCGGATATCTTCCATGACTATCACGTCCTTCGTTCGCCGCAAACCGAGACCCGATGGGAAAACGCCTCTCAACAGTGTTTGGCGTTGTCGCGAAAAGTTCAAGTGAGCGGTCGGCCAAATCTTGACCCTGGCCTTGCTTACGTCCGCCTCACTGCCGAAATACATCTCCCTGAGCACGGCTTTCCGGCCAGACTTCTAGTATTACAACGACGCTTCCTCAATTTGCCCAGTTCTTGGTCGGAAATCGCTCCGCGGGAGGAAAGGCCACAAGGCTGGCAAGCGCGTGAGCAGGTAGCCATGGAGATGTGCTCAAGATCATTTTATTGCGAACCGTCGTTGTAATACTAGAAGTCTGGCCGGAAACCCCGATTCTCCCCAAGTCGTCGTTTTCTTAGCGACTATTGTCGATGTAACAGTGGGTTCTTGAACCGTATTACAGACACTATCATGCCACATAAGACTATAATACGTCTGTCTGGCGTAGCGCGAAACCCGGCCAATGGCTTTCCGGCCAGACTTCTAGCCCATCCCGTGGTCGAAAGCCCGCACCGAGCGATGGTACAGACTTACTGTTGCCGGAAAGTACGACCATCAGGCCTCTGGCGACGTAGCAGGGGCCTTTGTTTTTGCCTGACCGACGTTACCCCCGATTGCTTGAGAGGGCGTGTGAATATCCCGACCGGCAGCCAACCCGTCATTCCCGCCTTCGTGGGAATCCACTGTCTAGACTTTGGAGCGCCGTCGTCGCCCTTGACGGCGCGGCCCGGAGTAAACTGACGAACGAGTACCTCGTCGCGCAGTTGCAAACCGAGAGCACGATGCGGAACTAGCGGACCGTCCTCGCGCTGCTGGAGATGGTTGACGCCCCATAGCAGGCCAGCACTACACTATGAGATGACGATAGCCGTGAAGATGGAGACCGCCACTAGGGGCTCCGTCGATATTCCCGCCGGGGTTAATGGCATGAGCGGAGACAGATGGGGAATCGAAGGGCCGCCCGAAGAAGCGTACTCCCGCGTAACCAACCCGGAACGCTTCCAGCCTCTGCACGCCGCAGCGACGGAGTTGCTCGACCGGCTGGAGCGAGAGTTCGGGGTCGAGCGATTAGAGGGACACGATGCTGACGACGAACTGGGCAGGGTAAGACTTGCGCGTCCTCCCATAAAACTCGTCCCGCATGATCCGCAAGCCGCGCCAATCGTGGTGGCGTACACTGATTTTCCAGGGCTGCATTTGAGGTTCGGCTCCTGGCACACTGAACCATTCCCCGATTGTGGCTGCGACGCCTGCGACGAAACGGCCGACGGGTCGATTGAGAAAATGATCAGAATGGTGGAAGCCGCCGTCTCCGGCGGGTTCCGCGAGGCAATGCGAGTGCCTCCGCTGCTGGGGGATGGTTGGCAGGAAACAGAGTTCCGGCCTAACGACGGCCACGGCGGTCCCAGACGCTCTCGAGGCCGCGTCCCGCGCTCCCGCGCCCTCGAGATGACGGGGGGCGAACGGCACGTGACGCTGGAGTGGAAGCCCTGGCCTCGACGCAACGCAGCCGCCGCGTCTCCCTAGCGCTACTGAGGATGGTCGACTCTCCATAGCAGGCTCGTGCCGTGTTGAATTTGGAATCGCCGGAGAAGCTCGTAACCGAGGTCCAGAAGGTGGAGGTGGTCCAGTGAGATGCATCGTCCTCATTGGGCCGCTGGCCATTCTCCTGTTCCTCGTGGCTGCCTGCTCCAATGGGACGCCATCGGCTCCTGATGCACCGCCGCCTTCGGAAGAGGCCACGCCAACGGTCGCGCCGACCTCGACGGTCATCTTAGGTCCACTAGGTCCACAGCGGACTCCGCCATCATTACTCAGTGCCCCCGTGAACGCCTGCATCTACCACGCACCGGAGCCAACCCCGACCCCTACTCCTACCACGGACCTGACGACGCCGACGGCCACACCGTTCTCAAACACTACTCCCATCCCCTACCCAACAGAAATCCCTTCGGCGGAAGTTGTGGCCTACCCCGATCTGCCGCCACCCGCACTGCCAGCGTCCGTCGAGGCCTGGCGGGACGCCGTGGTGCGCGTGAGCGTCGAGCGGGCGAGCGGCCGCCCTCGGGTCCAGCAGGGGCTAGTCGTTTCCGATGGCGCTGTGCTCACCGTGCTTGACCCCATGGAGGAAATCGCTTCGTTGTCGGTGACGGTATCCGGTCGTGGCGTCTTCACCGCTGAGCTTGAGCGCTTCGACGTCCGCACCGGCGCGGCGCTGCTTAGCGTGGGTGCGGAAGGCCTCGCCCTGGCACCTGGGGGGCGCCGGACCGTAGCGCCTGGGGAGCCAGTATTGCTCCTGAGCCGTGACGGGGACGGCGGCGAGCTCGTAGTAAAAGAGACCTACGCCAGCCCGAGTCTCAACGCGCCGGACCATCTCGTCGCACTGCACGGGGACTACACACCCTCCCTCCAATGGGGCACCGTGGTGGTGGCAGGCGATGGCATACCCGTCGGTCTTGCAAGCCACACGCGGACATTTTACGGCCAGTCGATCGTTCTTGGCGGACCTACCATTGAGTACCTGCCAGCAGTGCTTCTGGACTCCGCGATCCGGCTTCTGGAACGCGTCCCTTCAGATGCCGACATCACCCCCGCCGCAGTCGCCTACTACGGGCCGGACGTAACCAGGAACGTGGACGGACCGGTGACCCGCGAGCTCTTGGCGGACCCGGTGCAACAGGCGCTTACGGACCTGGGAGAATCGGTTCCACTGGAAAATCTTAGCAGGCTGCCGAGCTCCCTGCGCCCGCCCGAGTTGGGCACGATACTGGAGTTGCTCTACGCCACGCCCCAGGAACTGCGCGGGCCGAACGGGGAACTGCTGGGCAACGCCCGGTACATCGCGCTCTGGTGGGACAGGGAGGGCGGTTCGCCTGACCTTGTCCTCTGCGGCACGGAAGACGGGAATCACCTGGGAGCCGCCTTTGCCACCCATGGCCTAGACTCGTTCGAGGCGCTCATGGAGGGAGTGCCCTCCAGTTCGCCGCACTCGATGGTAGCCGCTGCGCCTCTCCTCGCGCCGGAGTATGGCTACTCCGTCGATGACTACCAGTACCCCTACGAGTGGGAACTGAAGACCAACAAATCAGTATACGTCGAGGAGGAACTGGTGGTCCTGACCTTCACGGTCACCAACACCAGCAATTGGCCGGTCACCCTGGACTACGTGCCGCCGAGAGTGACCATCCGCAGCGATCAGGATAGCCGATATGTGGCTGTCTTGCCTTACGGCTACGGGCACCGCGTCCTGCAACCCCGCGAGACCGCCTCCTTCACCATGACCTGGGACCAGGTGCACTTCGGGGGCGGTCGGGCAACTCCAGGACGCTACTTTGCGAAGGTACATCTGGCCAACCTCTCGGACCGATGGGGGCTGCTGAGTGCGGGGCCGATTGCCGATCCGCTGGTCTTGGAGTAGACGCGGTGACACGATCTATAGCCAACGTCCTTGGGCCTGGACCTCCCGACGTGCGATTGAACCGGAGGGACTAGCCTCTGATACTAGTGACGGGGTAAGGCAAGACGAGGTGGCATTTGAAACGTGGGTTACGACTAAATATTTCTGGCCTGTGGTTAGCGGCTCTATTGATCTGCATCGCAGCCTGCTCAGGCCAGAGCTTGAGTCCTCCAGAGAGACTGAGTATTGGTGAGTACGGAAGTGGAACTCACTCCCGTCTGGAGTGGCACAGTTCGAACCACGGCTCCGTATCGTTCGAGCTGGAGTGGAGATTTGGCGACGTACCCCATTGGGTACCCCTCTCCACCACCTCCCCGGAGGCGACTGTCTATCATGGCTCGCCCTATCTCGTTGAATGGAACACCGCTACCTATTGCTACCGAGGGCGTGCAGTTCTCGGCGACGCGAAATCTGAATGGTCGGATGAGGTCTGTGACGGGATGTATGCCGGGGAGCCCCATCCCCCTCCCTTATGGCCAGGATCTCCGTTCGACGTTGTCGCTGAAGCGATGGAAGAGGGGGTCAGGTTCACCTGGGCAGTTCAGGACCTTCGCGAATACGGTCAACCTCAATCCCAGGTACTGCGACGAGAATCAACCTCGGGCAAGTACACTGTCATTAGTGAGCTGCCTTTTGCGACCTTCAAGTCCTATGACCATGACCGTCGTTATGGAACCTTCGAGTTCATTGACTCTGAGGGCAGCCGAGAGTACTGCTATCGAATCGCCACGAGCCTTGAGGACCGCGGCGGCAGGAGCATCAGCGGCGACGTATGTCTACCCCAAGTTATGGTGGGGAACCTGCCGAGCAATCTATGGCAGGATTCCACTTCCCTTATCGCTTTCAACGAACGGGAGGCCCATTCCGAATGTGGGACTATCGGTCAGAGTAATCGAAGGACATGCCGACGAATGAGCAGGACTCGCCCCGTAACCCACCTCGTGAGAGCGTTTGGCCCTCTCGTGGTTACGGGGCTTGGTTCAACACTCAATTTTTCCACATAGTGCCCAGGACTATCGGCCTCCTGCTCCAGATGCCGTCCTGGCCGCTTCTTCTGCCCAAGGGCTATCAATGCCTCATAACCTGTGGTACGACTATTGGGGACAGGTCAAAGTGACGGACCGACTGGCTTGTAGATGAGTGAATTGAAGAATCAGAAGCGCGGGACTCGAGCGGCGGTGATTGGTAGCGCAGCCGGCCTCATTCCCGCTATCTCGCTAGCCTTCTACTGGTTCTTGTCACAGGAACCCAATGTCGCCGCTCAACGTGTGGGAAATGTAGCGTGGGCTCTACTTCTGCTCTCGCCGTATGTGCTGGCGCTCGTTGCCTCTAGGGTGCGAGAACCTGGTGTACGCGGTGGACTGCTTCTGGGTGTGGGTCTACTATCGTTAGTCGGGAGCTTCTCGACTTTCTCATTGATCGCTTTCATTTTTCTGCCTGCGACATTCGCTATTTGGTTCGCCGCTGTCAGAAGTCTGACTGTCGCGAGGCACCCGTTGGCGACTGTGGCACCTGCCACTGTTGCAGGGCTGTTGATCGCTGCGATTATGGGATTCGGCTTCTTCTCCCTGTTGTGGATGCAGAGCCAGGACTCGGAGGTTCGCTGTTGGGTGCTGACTCAAGGCCCCGACGGACACTCCACGTGGGAGTCACGCCCCAATGTTGGAGAACAAGGGACGATTAGCGTTGGACCCCTAACGGGTGGCGAACGGTCAACATGCATCAGCGGCATCATCACTAATTCCGAGGCCGCGATGAGCATAGGTGCGGTTGCCATAGCTATTCTGGGTATGGTGATAGTATCGATGTGGTCAGGACGGGTAGGGCGGCCCATCTACGGGGACTCCCGGCGGCATTAGCAATTTCGCTCCGGGTGATCACAGGCGTTTCTTCGACTGCGTACCTCCGCAATTTGAACGCCGATTCGAAACCGGCGCTGCCTACCGTCAAGCTAGAGTCGACCATGTCCTTGTCAACCTGCCCTGTTTGAACTGATTGTGGCATTCTTCCCATCGGGATACGATTCAGAGGGCAAGAAGCAACTCGAAGATGGTTCTGTCTACCGTCAACTTAGGCCCAGGGAACGACCATCTCAAAGAGAGTTCGATGTGAGGCAACCCCGGGCCCAAGATACCTGAAGATAGACAGTACGGAAAGGAGTTGTCATAGTGTCGACGCTCTTCCTTGAGGCTTTCGGACAGCTGTCCCCGGGCACGAACCTGATTGATTCAGAGGAGGAGGACCTCTACAGCGTTTTCAGAGCGCGTGCTGAATTGATGGGATGGACCACCGCGTCTGCTGGCCGCCAGTTGCTATGGGGGATGAACGAGGCGGAGCTGACCGCCGGGAGCGATGCGTCACGGATCGGATTTGTGCAGG
Source organism: Dehalococcoidia bacterium (assembly GCA_965226825.1). GTDB lineage: Bacteria > Chloroflexota > Dehalococcoidia > Lucifugimonadales > UBA3495 > Io17-Chloro-G2. Next base: position 91,455 of record CBDDED010000002.1, on the reverse strand, counting down.
TCGGGCTGCAGGTAGGTGAACTTGAGCGAATCGAGGTCCCGCCCCCGCCGAGTCCAGGTTTCCACTACGCCACGCTTGGGGTACGTCAGCGCCCCCTCGAACCGGCTATGGTGCTGCCGGCGTTGGTCCAGTGCTTCCATGACGCGCTCCGCCGCTTTGGGACAATCGAGTTGTCCGGGCTCCAGGTGACGGCATACGGCCTGGACCTCGGCGCACGGTCCCCTGCCGACCATCTCGTCTCCGGGCTCAACTGGTTCAACCTTACCCCGGAGGGGAGAGCGGATGCGTTCATCGCCTTCGACCAGGAGTTGCTCGGGGGACATACAGAAGCGGAGTTGGTTGCCAGCCTCCGGCGGCGGAACACCGGCTCGTTCGAGTTCGGGCCGGTAGCAGCCGGGCCTGAGCAGCACGCGATACAAACGTCGATCGATGAGCGGATCCACTCCTTCTCTCCCGCGCGCTCGGGCCTTGGTGTGCGGGTTACGCTGCCGGAGTGGACAGCGAGCGCCGTGGGGTGGGTTCTCGCAATCGTCATCGACAGAGCGCGCGCCATCGCGCCGGACGTCCGCAACTTCGCAGTTCGAGTGACGAGGGTTCGATGACGGCACGCTCACCCGTTCGCACGACCCGACCGATCAGGTACTCGCTGCTCTGGTACTCCCTTGCTGTATCGACGAAGTTGACGCCCATGGTTGAAAGAGCCTCCGACCTCAGGACCGGAGGCTCTCAGCGCCTGCGTGGTATTGCCTGGCTGAACCCTAAATCGAAATCTCCCAGCGAAAAGTTCGCAGTACGGTACACTCTGGCCCACCATCTTGGACAAAATCAAGAACCTTCATTCGACGGACTCAATAGACACGGAAAACTCAGGTACTCGTGGGCGGTCGATTTGGGTCCATTCAAGATTGCTAGTATTACAACGTCAGTTCAGGGAGGGATGTGGGGTGATGCCCGCATGGCGGCGCGGCGCTTGGCATGGGAGCGTTTGGCCCGTTCGTTACTGTCCTGCGTATCCTCAAGCCACCGCAGCAACTCGGTTGGCCCGAACCGTTCCCGGGGCAGCATTTCCCGCACCACCCGGTAGACCTGCGGCCTCGTGATCCGGGGCATCTTTTTCCCCCCAAGCCTGTTGCAGGCTCAGCAGAAAAGCTCCGCCCAGCAGGCACAGGGCCACGTGGTGATGCCAGCCAGCCCAGGTGCGGGTCTCGTACTCGTCCAGGCCTACGTCGCTTTTCTCCGTCTCAAACTCCGTTTCTATACGCCAACGGGAGCCTCCCACGTATGCCAGGGTCTCCAACGGGGTATCCTCCGGAGCATTGGACAGGTAGTAGCGGGGTTCGCTGCCGTCCCGGTTCCGGCGGTAGACGGCCCAGTGGATTTCGCCGGGCTTGCGCCTGCTGGTCGGTCGCACCCTCTGGGCGCTGAAAAGGTAGCTGCGTGGCCCCTGGCTTCCCTCGGCCACCGTAATCTCACGCCAGGCCTCCTCCGGCAACTCGTCGCTGCGCTGCTCCATGGTCCGGCGCTGACCGTCTCGCAGCCTGGGTTTGCGGGGACGCCCGAATCCCTGATACTCCGCACTGGTCCAGGCAGGCTCCGGCGGCCACACCGTAAAGCCGGACGGAACGTCCAGCACGTACCACATCCCCAAGGCCGCCAGGCCCTCCCGGAAGGACGGCGACATCCCAAAGGCGTCGTCCGCCGCGACCCATCCAGCCTTCAGGTGGCCCCGCTCCTGTGCCCGCCCCACCATCTCCAAGGCCAACTCCGTCTTGGACCGGTAGCCCTGCCTATCCTCCGGCACACCCGCCGCCTCACACCGGTCTTTGTCCGAGGTCCAACTCTCGGGCAGATACAGCCCCTTGTCCACCAATGCCCGTCCCAACGGGCTGACATAGGCCAGGAACATCCCCGCCTGGCAGTTGGCCACCTTCCCCAGCCTCCCGCAGTACTGCCGGGCCACTCCCACCGACTTCCTCCCCTGCTTGGGAAAGTCGCTGCCGTCCAGCACCCACACCCCTTCCGGTTGCTCCAGCCGGGTTCCCAGGTACTCCTGCAGCCGTCCTATAATCACCTCATCGTCCCAGGGAGAATCGGTGAGAAACCGCTGCATCCCTCGGGCTGACCCCGGAACCGTCTCCGACAGGTTCTCAGCGTTGCGCCGCTCCCCAGACTGTACCAGCAGGGCCTGGAGATAATGACCGCTGTGCTCCCGCGTCTCCCGGCGGCCAAACAGCGGCGCGAAGTAAGCGTGAAAATCCCGAAATGACCCGTACACCTGCTCGAAAGCTGCCGCATCCACATCCCCACCTCACCTGCCTATTCCCTCTCCAGCTACACAGTTATCCTATCAAACTAACTGACGTTGTAATACTAGGCCCGCGCCGCCATCGTCACCTCCATCACCGACCTGGAGCGGCTCAGGCTGTCCGTGGGTCCCGCCCCCCTCTTCGCGGTGATGTCCAGGGAAAGGGCAAAGCTTTCCTACCGCTGGTCCCCCGCCGTGATCCAGCGGTGAGCCGCCGCCGGGGGCCGGTTGGTGCGGGACGAGCAGACCGGGGAACCCTTCCAGGTGCCCTGCTGCCCCTGCTGTCACGCTCAGGTGGTGGACAAGGACGGGGTTCCCCTGACCAACGAGGAGCTTTCCCGCAAGCGCCGCGACTGCGACCTGTGCGGCTCCGCGCTCTGGAGAGTGAAGGCCGAACGCGGGTGGTACTATCTCCGCTAGCGATTTGGTCTCTTAAGAGGGTGTGTGAGAAAGGGCTAAACTTGCACGAATTTCTCTTGGGGAGTGGGTCAGCAATCTTGCTATTGTGGGGGTATGAACAGAAAACCTTATCCCAGCGATTTGACCGACGCCCAGTGGGCGGAATTAGCTCCCTTACTGCCGCCAAGCAAACCCAGGGGGCATCCTCGGACCGTGGACTTGCGCGAAGTAGTAAATGGCGTTCTGTATGTGCTGCGCGGCGGCATACCCTGGCGCATGGCGCCCCATGACCTGCCGCCCTGGGGGACGATTTGGTGGTATTTTCGGAAGTGGCGCAGAGATGGGACCTGGGAGAGCATTGAGGCGGCGCTGCGTCCCAGGGTTCGGGAGGCTGAGGGACACGAGGCTACGCCCAGCGCCGCGATCATCGACAGCCAGTCGGTGAAGACCACGGAAAAAGGGGGCCCAGAGGCTACGATGCAGGCAAGAAGGTTGCTGGGCGCAAGCGTCACATCGCAGTAGATACTTTAGGACTGCTCCTAGCCGTGGTGGTACATGCCGCCAACATTCAAGACCGGGATGGAGCCAAGCTGGTGTTGAGCAAAATGGTGGGCCGGTTTCCCAGGCTCAAAGTGATCTGGGCTGACGGGGCATACGCTGGCAAGTTGGTAGCCTGGGCCTGGGTCACCGGCGGTTGGCTGCTGACCGTGGTCCGGCGGAGGCCGGACAGTCACTCCTTTGAGGTGCTGCCCCGCCGGTGGGTGGTGGAGCGGACGTTGGCGTGGCTGGGCCGCTGCCGGCGCTTGAGCAAAGACTATGAAGCCCTCCCGGAAACCAGCGAGGCTTGGGTTTATGTAGCCATGATCCATCTCATGCTCAAAAGACTCCAGCCAGCTTGAACGGGATTTCTCACACACCCTCTAAGGAAGAGGCGCGGGGCAAAGCTAATTAGCCAGGACTGGTCGCGCGGTGACTGGCCGACAATTTCACAGTAGAAATTATCTTCAGGAGATGAGGATGAAGTCAGCCCTAGAGGCTCAACAGGTACTTCGCTGGTTAATTATTGTGCGATGGATTGCCCTGGCGGATCTGGTCCTGCTCATAGTGCTGCTCGTTGCCTCCTTTGCCAACAACGAGAAAATGGTACAGATTTTTGGGCTTACCCACGGAATCGTTTTCCTGGCACTCATCGCCATCGTAGGAATCGGGGCGGTCCGGAAACTCTGGACTTGGTGGTTTCTCGTCGGCACTCTGGTTACCACAGGCCCTCCCGGTGCTTTGGTTGGGGAAGTCCTAATTGCGCGCAAAGCCAAAGCCATCCTCGTGACATCGAAAGGGGAAACTACCGACCGATAGTGGACGGACTGACAAAACCCAGCTCCTAATCTGGTACCGGTTAGGTCAATCCCTTCGGGCGCAGCGTACCGGAGCCGTCCTGGAGTCAAGAAGGGTCGGATAGCCACTCAGCAGTTCCAACCACTAATGCGGGAGTTCGAGCGAGGTACTCTATTGATCAGTTTCTTGAAAAGCCTGACCCTGCTCCAGTCTGTTCGTTTACCAGGAACGTGGCGCTGTCCCTACCCTGAGTTGTCTCAAGTTCTGCATCGAACCGCTGCTGGATGATGTGGAGAAGCCGTTGTAATAGTGAGTGACCTGAGGGAGAGAGCTATAGTAACCCGCCCCAGGGCTCGCGGCCATGTTGGATGCGGTGTACGTTGACACCGTCGAAGAGCGAGCCATTGTAGCTCTGAAGCCCAAGCCCGCTTTCCGTGTTCTGTTCCAGATAGCCACAACCCGAGATGGTAGTGGAGTGGTCCTTTACAAAGAAAATCCCCCGGACCTGTTAACAAGCCCGGAGGATGACTCTCCGTGTTCTTGGTGGAGACGGGGGAGGGTCGAGTGTTTACAATTTGCAACCAACGATGGTGGTCCGCTTACCTGGCGTGTATTGATAGCCCTCGGTATATTCTACGTTTAGCGCTTGGACGGAGAGTCAAAACGCGGGTTATGTCCACGTAGTTATGCCGATGTTTGTACAGTGGTGAGTACAAATAAGGGATTCCCCTTCAGAATCCCCTTCGAGATCCCACACTCTACACCAACATCTGCCACGCGCTAGGCCCAACTTTAGCTCCCCTTTTCGGCACCCAGGAATTCAGCTATCTGATAGCCTCAGTGAACTGAGAAGTTGAACTGGACCCCGCTCCTCGACCATAACCTTTTGCTTGAGCACTGGAAGGTTCACCATGCAAGGGTGGCTCTATTGCGGACGAGCGGACTAGAAACCGTCGGATCAAAACTCGGTGATCAAGCTAACAGCAGTGACACTGCTAGTATCCCGCACATCGACCGAAAGTGACTGACAATTAAACCCATCAAATTTCCGGCACGGTTTCTGAGTTCGGAGGAGTGGCTGCCAATATGTTTTATCCTGCTGGGTTGTCAAACCCGGAGAAATAGTGAGATAACCTGACTCAGTGATTTCCACATCAGGTTGCGAAATAAGCGAATTATGCGAATAATCTAATGGCCTCAATGAATCCATCAGCGGAGGACACTAAGACATGGGCATCTACAGAATGTACACTGGACCGGACAACGAAACCCACATCGAGGAGTTGCCTCTGTCGGCCCACCCCGAGTTGGGGCAGGTGCAGACCGTGAAGGGCCTACAGATCCAGCAGAATCAAGGCGGCCGCTTCCTGGATTTTCACCAAGCGCCCAACAAGAGGTGGTTGATCACTCTCTCGGGGGAACTGGAGATTGGGCTTGGCGATGGCACAGTGCACAAGTTCGGCCCCGGTGACGTTCGCCTGATCGAGGACGTGACCGGTCACGGCCACACCACCCGGTACGTCACTGACCACGTCTCAGCGTTAATGCTGCTGCCTGACTAGGGAAACTCTGAATAAAGGGTTAAGTATGGGATACTGATAGGGAAAGGAAGGCATGGCCAGGGAGGAGGACGATGAAGGAGCAGCCGACCTTCGCCGATCTTGACTATCAGCACAAGCGGCGCCGGACCCGCCGGGAAGAGTTTCTGGAGCGCATAGACTCTCTGATTCCATGGCAACGGCTGGAAGGTCGCATCGGACCCCACTATTTCCGGGCGGAGCGGGGTCGGCGGCCTTATCCTCTGGCGGTGATGTTGCGGGTGCATATCGTCCAACTATGCTACAACCTCAGCGACCCAGCCATGGAAGACCTGCTGTACGAAGCGGAGTCGGTGCGGCGCTTTGCTGGGCTGCGATTGTCGGAACCGATCCCCGATGAGAGCACCATCCTCCACTTTCGCCACCTGTTGGAGCGGCACCAACTGGGCCAGGGACTGTTTGAGGAAATCAAGGGCCACCTGGAAGAGCAGGGAATGCGGCTGCGGGAGGGAACCATCGTGGACGCCACCATCATTGAATCGCCTTCATCCACCAAGAACCGGACTGGGCGGCGGGACCCGGAGATGCGACAGGTTAAGAAGGGGAACCAGTGGCACTTCGGGATGAAATTGCACATTGGAGTGGACGCCAAGACGGGCTTGGTGCATAGCCTCAGCACCACCTCAGCCAACGTGCATGATGTGACCGAGGCCCACCGGTTGTTGCACGGCGGGGAGCAGCGGGTGTGGGGAGATGCTGGCTACATCGGGGTGCAGAAGCGGGAAGAGAATCTGGGGTTGGCGGTGGATTGGCAGGTGGCTATGAAGCCTGGGCAGCGACGTAAGCTGGAACCGGATAGTTGGCTGGCCCTGGCGGAGCGGGAGAAGGCGTCAATACGGGCCAAGGTGGAACACCCCTTTTGGGACCTAAAGGGACTATTCGGCTACGCCAAGACCCGGTACCGAGGCTTGTACAAGAATACCCAACGGCTGGCCTTCCTGCTGGGGCTGGCCAACCTGAAACGGGCTGAAGCCTTTTTGGCCAGTTGACCCAGGGGGCAATGCGCCCCATTAACCCTCACCACCCGAAATCCGGGCCTGGAAAGCCCTAAGAAACCGCAAAAGCGGGCAAATTGGCGGGCCGTAAGTCTCCCCACCAGCCCGCACAAGTCCAAAATATCCTTTGCTCTCATTTGTTCAGAGGTTCCCTAGAGCAATTTGCGGAGTCGGCAGAGACTTATTTGTCAGCTTGTTTAGCCGGCAGCAGGGTCTGCGTAAAGTACTGGGCATCTAAAAGCTGACCCACTGCATCTTGGGCCGGGCATCTAAAAGCGTAATAGATTTGCCTTGATTCTGGTGGCCGCAGTAGACTTTCAAGGTCTACTTCCCGAACGCGGTTGAAACCCATCTTTACTGGGCGGTAACCCCACCGTCAATGACTAGTTCGCTGCCGGTGACGAAAGAGGACTCCTCCGAAGCCAGATAAAGGGCGCCATAAGCGATATCCTCTGGTGTGCCCATCCGTCCCAGGGCGGTGCGGGCGGCGGAGGCTTCCCGGCTGTCCGCATCCGGCCACACCTGGTCTCCCATGGCTGTATTTATCGGGCCGGGATGGATAGAGTTGGCTCGGATGCCCTCGCTGGCATACTGAATAGCCGTGGACTTGGTAAACAACCGCACCGCGCCCTTGGAGGCGCTGTAGGCAGTGCTGCGCAGGCTACCCACCAGACCCGCGGTGGAAGAAATGTTGACAATGGAGCCGCCGCCTACCTTTCTCATCTCTGGAAGAGCCAGCTTGGTGCCCAGAAACACCCCCTTGGCGTTGACCTCCATTACCGTGTCCCAATGCTCACCGGTGGTGTCTTCTACGTTACCTCTACGCCAGATACCAGCGTTATTAACCAGTACGTTCAGCTTGCCGAAGGCGTCCACCACTGTTGCAATCGCCTGCTGCCAGTCTCTTTCGCTGGTCACGTCCAGATGAACAAAGCGAGCTTCCCCGCCGGCCTCGGCGACTTGCTCCACCACCCGGGCGCCCTCCTCATCCAGGATGTCGCCGATGACCACTTTGGCCCCCTCACGGGCAAAGAGCTTGGCTTCGGCGGCTCCTTGCCCCCGGGCTCCGCCACTTATGAGGGCCACTTTCCCATCCAGCCTTCCCATTTCTCCTCCTCCTGACCGACCATCTCTTCGGGTGCCCGTTGAAAGGCGTGCTAGCTACCCACTACCTCTTTAAACTGGCGGATGGCGTTGATGTGCGCTTCTGAGGATTCCAGCCCGGCTCTCATGGTATTCACCGAAATATGGGTAGCCCCCAGTTCTTCCCAGGCCTTGGCCCGCTCCACCCAGAACTCCGGATTGCCGTCGGCTATATTAATCCGGGCTTCCATGCCGATGACGGATGGGTCTCGTCCCTCCTCCCGGGCGTATTCCCGCACCCGGGTAATGGTCTCGCGCCCGGACTCGTCCGGGGAGAACTGGGGAAACCAGCCATCGGCCAACCGGGCGACCCGGCGCAGGACTCGCTCGGGAGGAACGGGACTTAGAGCCTATCCTAATAACCGGTGAAACCCGCATGAGTAGTGAATGGGGAAGGTGGCAGAGGAGCGACTAAACTTGGGGAATGAAGAAAACGAAAGAACCCAAGCCGCCTCGACGGCCCCGCGCCGGTCCAGTCTCTCCGACCAACCCCACCACCGGCTCCTTCCAGGTATCCGACGAACTGTGGGAGGCACTGGCCCCACTCCTTCCCAAGCGGGTGAATACCCATCCCTTGGGCGGAGGCCGCCCCCGGGTCCCGGACCGGACCTGCGCCAACGGCATCTTCTACGTGCTTCGCACCGGTTGCCAGTGGAAGTCCCTGGATGCCACGGGCATTTGCTCCGGCTCCACCGCCCACCTGCGCTTTCAGGAATGGGCCGCCGCCGGGGTGTTCCTGGAGCTGTGGCGGACCGGGCTGGAACGCTATGACGATTTGAAGGGTTTGGACTGGAGTTGGCTGAGCATGGACGGGGCCTTGACCAAATCCCCCTTGGGCGGGGGAAAAAACCGGTCCCAACCCCACAGACCGGGGTAAGAGCGAGGTCAAACGCAGTCTGTTGACCGAAGCCGGGGGCATTCCGGTGGGTCTGGCAGTGGACGGGGCCAACCGCCACGATATGAAGCTGGTGCGGGCCACGGTGGACAGCCTCCCCGTGCCACGTCCCGCGCCCAGCCCGGAGCATCCCCAGGGTCTGTGCCTGGACAAGGGCTACGACTTTGATGAGGTGCGCCGGACCGTGGACGAGTTCGGCTTCACGGCCCACATCCGCAGCCGTGGGGAAGAGGCTCAGGCCATCAAGAAAGAGGCCGGCTTCAAAGCCCGGCGCTGGGTGGTGGAACGCACCCACAGCTGGATGAACCGCTTCCGGCGCATTTTGGTCCGCTGGGACAAGTCTCCCGCCAACTACATAGCCTTTCTTCATTTCGCCTGTGCCCTTATCGCTCTCAGAGCCGCCGAGTTATTATGATAGGCTCTTAGCCGACCTCCCGCTCCCATCCAGATTGGTATGGGACGCTGCACTGGAAGAGGATTTATACCGGCGTCGGTTACGTGGTTCCAACGGCCTTTGAAGTTGACAACCTCCTGGGTCCACAAGGCCCGCAGGAGGGGAATCTGCTCCCCGGTGCGCCGTCCCCGATTGTGAAAGTTCTGGCCCAGGGCTTCGTATTCCACATGGTTCCAGCCGATGCCAACTCCCAGCCGCAGGCGGCCTCCACTAAGGACATCTACCTCCGCAGCTTGCTTGGCGACCAGAGCGGTCTGCCGCTGCCCCAGGATGAGAATCGCGGTGACTAGTTCCAGGGTCTTGGTGATGGCGGCCTTGTAGCCAAACACCACCAAGGGCTCGTGGAACATATCATTCAAGGCGTAACCGCCGCTCCACCCCTCGTGAAACCGGGTATCGGCCCCAAGGACATGGTCATAAGCAATCAAATGGGAATATCCCAGGTCTTCCGCCGCCTGGACATAATCGCGTATCGCGACTGGATCAGGCCCTATCTCGGTCTGAGGGAAGACGACCCCGACCCGCATAGCATCCTCCTTTATTTACGCTGGATATCCAGCCCGGGTTGCCACTGTACGGAAGCTGGGACTCGATTCGGCGCCGGATCCGTCATTCGACTTGCAATTCCACTTCTACCAGAGGGCTTCTCTCAACCCAAGCGTCCGGGTTTCGACTCCGGCCCAGCTTCTGATTGATTCTGCGTATGATGTCGCGGCGGCTGGGTTGGTTCAGGATGAGGGTTGCCCGAGGGGGCAGGTCAACCTACACGTTGGGCGGCACGATGTCGAAGCACCAGGACCTACGCCCGCAAAAGTCCCATCACTTCACCAATATCGTCCACCTGCTCTAGATTCCACAAGCGGTCCAGCAAACGACTTATTTGAGCTTCACTCAGGAAGCCCTGGGCCAAGGAAAGGAACTTGCCTTCCAAGTCCTCGTCGCTCATGGGGTTTTTATAATGTCCGGTATGATAGGGAACTCGCTCCTTATACCGCTCTCCGGATTTGGTAACCACCTCCACCGTATCCAGCATCGCTTCGGGATAAGCGTTCCGGGCCTCCTCAGTTACTTCGACCTTTATCTTCTGCATTAGCTCCAGAGTCTTGGGGTCCCGAAAGTACTGCGCGTTGCAGTTTATAATGGGGAGAAACTCCCCAGTGCTCTTGTAAACTTGTCATCCAGAGAGCTCGCGGCATTGCCTGCACCAGGGCATTCCCCTGCAAAACTCGCACTATAACTAGTAGTCAGACTGCTTTGAATTGATGAGTAGCTTTTGCAGAGAGGTTCGCGTTCAGGTTCCAATGGTTGCCGAATAATCCCGCCAGCCAATTCACCCCTCATTACAATAATTTCGCACTACTAGCCGGAACGGCGAAAGCCCAATCACAGTAAATCTCAACCCATCAATCTCAACCTGAAAATCACAGGTGGGACAAGGAAATCTAAGATGAAACAGATAATCAAGGGACTGGCCGTCCTGCTCATAGCAGTGCCGGCCGTCGGAGCAGCATCAATACTGGCCTTCGGAGTCTGGACCGCGTTCATGATCATGCTGGTCATGATCCAGAGCATCAGATGGAGGAGAAATCCCGAACTCGACCAGCCCGGAAGTCCCAACCTAGTGCTGAAGACCCTCAGGGAATTCCACGAAAATTCCAACCTGGCGCTCAGGAAACTGGAGCAGATCCAGGGGAATTCCATCCAGCCGCCGATACTCCTGCAACCATTGCCAACGGTCGAGCACGAGCCCCCCGAAATGTTCGGGGAGCCGTTTCACTTCGACACGGGCGAACCGGAGCCAGCGGACAGGGCGCCGGCAAGAAGGAAAGAATCAGGGACGACTCCCCATATTGACCAAATTCACTACGACTTCCCATACTTGGAAAGACAGCCCAGGTGCCTGAAATGCACCTTGCCAATCCGGAGCGAAGGAGTGGAGTGCACCGTCTGCAAAAAGAGAACACCCGGTCCAACTCACTAATAAATCGGGGCGGGCAGCTTTTCAGTTACCCTTTCGACGTTTCTAGCTCCTTCCCGACAGCTACCGCTGCCCTTAGTTCAGGAGCAGGACTCTCACTTAGCTACTTGTCCGATTTTCCGGGTCCACCTCAAACAACGTACATCAACGTTCCCTGTTTCTGGCATCCACCAGGTCCAGCACCAGTTGTACAAGCCTGGGTTTGCGCTCCCCTTGGTCCGAATCTTGGACAACCGCCCCGCCGGATACGTAGTGACGGTAGGGAGGCACCTCCAGTCCGTATACGTTTCCTTCAAAGTGTTCTGTGGTGATGGACGCCCGCAACAGGTCCGGCCGGTTGTACTCGGGTTTATGATTTCGATGGACAAACGGCTCCCGCGGGACTGCAATGTCCACATATCCGGAGAGGGGCAATAGATTGCCGGCGGCCGTCGCAAAGATCCCCCGCAACAGTTTTTTCTTGAGTTCCCGACTGTCGAATACTCCGCGAGTGTAAAGGGGCATCTCCCGCCATAGGCCCGTATCCGAGAAGACCCGGTTGACCCGTTTTTGAACACGGGCGGCTGTCGATTGGTGGATCCCAGCCAGTTGCCGGTTGGAAAGCGAGCGGTGTTGCGCGGTCCGGAACGTCAGCCCCGGTATGCCATACCTTCCCTGCCACGTCGCTTCAGCGACCAGGGCATCTTCCCGGGTGTCGTGAATGCCCAGAATCCATCCGGCGTCGCCCTGCTCCGTTGCCAACCGCCCGGCTACCCCTGCGGAACGGTATGGGCGGTGCGCGGTCACACATGCTCCTATCCGCCACCACTTCCCCTTGCGCATCAGGTAGACGCACCACTTTTCCAGGAAGGCGTCGTCTAACCGGACCAGGACCCGGTGGTTGGGTGTTACCCGGGTCCTGCAGCGCTCCGTGGCCAGGACTATCAGGTTGCCCCGGTACGGACTTACCGACCTCTTGAAGATAAACCCGTCGGTGGCCGGGTTATTGGTGCCGCCCCAGGTCATCTTGTTGATCGGCCTGTGGTGCCCTGCCAGCTTATCTTGTGCCGGATCAAGGTCCTTTATTGCCACCCATCCGGTGGTGGTTAGAATGGGCTCGTCTCCTGGTGAGCAGCAACTGGTTCCAAGCTCCCTATCCGGCGTCAATAAACTTTCGCCTGGGCTGCGTTGATGGTCGATGCTCCGCAGACTGTCCCCCGGGCTGAGGTCCGGGTCGGGTTGGATGCGGCGGCGGGCTTTGACCAGGTTGGCGTCCGGTGGTATCCGGGGGTCTTTGGGCGATAGCGGCGATAGAATAGAATTGGCAGTCTGGTCCATGGTTGCTCCTTTGCATGTTCGTGTATGCCCGCTTCGGCGTTAGGTTCACCGCGCGGGCGTTTGCTTTGTTGTCTGATTCGGGCTGTTACGCCGTGAGCCTGTCAGGGGCTCAAAGCCGGCGACAGGAAGACCGAAAAGAGCGGGCGCCGGAACGCCCTTTTCAGGTTGGGATGCGGGAGAAAAAGGAAGGGTAGAAGGCCTGCAGAGGAACCGCCCGTGCCCATCCTACGGGGTAAGGAGAGAGGGGATCGGGGCCCTGCTTCGGAGCAACGTCGAGGAGCCCTGCACTGCACCCGGGCTTGTTGTTCTTGGTAAACCTGGTCTTTGTCCTGCTCCAGCCGGCGGTTCCGACCACTGTCAGGGCGTCGTAACCGGCGTACCCCAATGCTGACCTTTCCCGGAGCTGTTTAGGTCAACGACAGCGCCACGACCCGGGCCTGGATATCCCTGGCTCGAATCGTGGACAACCGCCCCGCCGGATACGTAGTGATGGTAGGGAGGCACGTCCAATCCATATACATCACCGTCAAATGGTTCCGTGGTGATGGACGCCTGCAATAGGTCAGGCTGTGTGAATTCTTTTTTATGATTTCGTTCGACAAACGGCTGCGGCGGCACAGTGATGTCCACGTATCTGGAGAGGGGCGCAAGATTCCCGGCTGCCGTCGTAAAGATTACCCCCAAGATTCTTTTCTTGAGCCCCTGGGGTCCCAGTACTCCCCGGACATAAAGGGGGATATCTGGCTGCAGGCCGGTATCGGTGAAGAGTTCGCCGACGCGTTCTTGAACATCAGCGGATATTTCTTCGTGAATGTTGGCCAATTGGCGGTCGGAAAGCGAACGGTGTTTCGCGCTCCGAAACGTCAACCCCGTCACCCCATACTGTCCCTGACAGGTCGCTTCGGCGATCAGGGCATGCGCCCGGGTGTCGTGTATGCTCAGAATCCAGGCGGCGTCGCCCTGTTCCGCTCGCAACCGCCCGCCAACCCCTCCGGGCCGGGAGGGCTGGTGCGCGGTCACGCATGCCCCTATCCGCCACCAATTCCCCTTGCGCATCAGGTAGACGCACCACTTTTCCGGGAAGGCGTCGTTTAACCGGACCAGGACCCTGTGGTTGGGTGTTACCCGGGTCCTGCTGCGTTCCGTAGCAAGGACTACCAGGTTGCCCCGGTATGGACCTGCCGACCTTTCGAACATGAACCCGTCAGTGGCCGGATTGCTGGTGCCGCCCCAGGTCATCCTGTTGGTTGGCCTGCAGTGCCCTGCCAGCTTATCCCGTGCCGGATCCAGGTCTTCAATCGCCACCCATCCGGTGGTGGTCAGAATGGGTTCGTCGCCCGGTGAGCAGCAACCGGTTCCAAGCGCCCCTTCCGGAGTTTCTCCCACCTTGTCCGGGCGGCGTCCCCGGCCAATGGTCTGCTGACACCCGCCGAAACCGAAGCCATGGCTGCGATGGATGCGGCGGCGGGCTTTGGACAGGTCCGGCCCCGGGACACCGGCCTCTCCAGTAGGCGAAGGCACCCCGACGTCCCGGTTCCATGCGGCCAGTACCCCGGAACACTTTGAATTGTTAAAGTAGGGATGCCGCAGCCATCCCATCCATTGGGTGGTGGGGGTCAGGCCCTCCCGGATTCCGGCAATTGGTACGACCACCCCGCCCGGGGGCAGGTCGTGCAGGATGTCGCTCAGCGTCCCTAACCAGGCGTCATCCACCCACCCTGGCCTGCCTTCCGGGATGGCGGCGAAGCCGAGGGCAAGTTGCTGAAAGCTGGGCAGCCTGACCAGGGCATTGGCTCCGATGAGCATTTCGCCTTGGCCCGCCTCGCCCACGAATACCCAGGACGTTTCTCGGTAGATTAGCCGGGCCCTAGGGCACAGGTCGACCAGGGAACGGGACTCGATTGGCGGCGTCAGGTCACGCGAGCTATTGGCGGTTACCACGTAGGCCTGGGAATGCACCACTTGATGAAGCTCGGTCAGGTTCTTCGAACCATTTATTTTTTGGATCGAGTCTTGTCTGTCATCCTGGCCCGGAGCTTGCTGCGCTGGCTTGTTGGGCTGGAGTCCGGGTTGATCAGTGGCCGGGTGACGGGCCTCGAATTCATGGAATGCGGCGGCGCAGACCGGATGGTGCATGACCCGGAATTGAACATGGCTTTGCGCCGGGCCAAGGCACATCGGTGCGGCTTTGAGGGCCATTCGAGCGGGTTCCCAATCCGCCGCGCAAGACTCAGCCCTGCCGGGACTCTCAAGCCCTCGAGACTCATCCTTCTTTACCGGCAGGGCCCAGATCCCTTTCAAAGGCCAAGTTCCCAAGAGCACGCCGCTTCTTGATTCGCAGATGACGACGGTCACCGTCGCCTGTCCAGTGGCCGCGGTCAAGCCAAAAGCTTGGGCCGCTTTCTCCGGCTCGGCTTCAACACTGGAGACCCTGGCGCCCAGGAGTGTTGCCCGCCTGTTGACGGGGCTCTGATTCTTGGCCCGGTGGGGCCGGAACGGGAATGTGAGTTGAATCATTAGTTCTATTCCTTGTATGATAGATTGGCTCGAATTTCAGGGGGAGGGGAGTGGCCGTGGGACTCGACTCCTATGATTGGATCGACCGCTGGTCGGACCATTTGATGAAGGCCTTCCATGAGGACTCCGACGCGGTTCTTGCCCGCAACGCCGAGGCCATTGAGCTGGGATCCATGGCCGGATTTCCGGACGATGTGCTGTTACTGTTCCACATCAACCTCGAAGGGGTCCGGGACAATCCCGAGGGGACTGTTAAGTTGCTTCAGGCGTCGTACGAAGCCGCTTTTCGGACGATTGACGACTTCCTGCGAGCAAGCAACTCCTGATCCTCCGCAACCCGGTGACGGCATCCCGAAGGGGGTTTGCCATCCCGAAGTCCGGGGTGTTGAGACCCGGGCCCCGCACCATGACCATCGGGCCTTGCCCGGAGATGGTCATGGTGCGGGGCGATTTTTCATGCAATCGTTTACTGAAGCGGATGTTGTAGCCGGACGCTGCGGTCGGGAGACGGGGTTCTGATTCAAGCCGTGGGCGTAGTTGAGAGATGTAGGGCTGTTGTCTTAACCCGGTTGGTCAGAGCGACCAAGCTGGGTTGCAGCCAGAGTTGGTGTGAGGCAGGTCCACGTGAATGACCGGATCATGGTCGGTTGGACCCGGGGAGTTTGCGAGATATGGTTGAGAGACGACTCCGGAGCCGTTTCGACGTTAACCCCACCGGGCGGGCGCTATTGCGGTCTGGGCTGAAACCCCACGTGCCCGGCAAGGATGCCAAACCTGCGTAGGAAACCCCGGGGGGCCGCCGCAGGCTTAGCGTTTGGTTCTTGGAATATTGGTTTCGGCCATCCGGGACGTGGGCGATTGATACGAACCGCTTGACTCACTTCTCTCGGATATGTTCGCTTACCGGGGTCCCAGGCTCTTGGGATAGGCGACGTAGCCGCCCTTCCTGGCTCATATGGGTCCTTTGTCGACGCAGACTTCGTACAAAATTCTTTTCTTGTTCCCATTTTCGATTCAGGGTTGTTCATAAGTCGACGCCTGCTGGATTCTGTGACCGGCGGACCATAGTCCGAGAATGTCTGGAGGGAGATGTCGAGGTTGTGTTATCGCGGACATCGGTCGTTAGAGTCGTCAGTGTGGGTCTTATATGCGGAGCACCCCGGACCGCTGCCGTCGCCGAGGACGGGGCGGCGGCCGGGGGTTGTTGACCGGACGCAGGCCGTTGGGCGGTTTCCTGGGAGTCAAACCCCGTGACCCCCGCGGTGTCGTTCTCTATCGCGTTCTTGACCTTCAGTGAGTAGGCGTTGATGACTGCGTGGACTGTGTCGGCAGTCTCTGGGAAGGTGCTTCCTTCGCTTTCGTAATACTGTTCCAGGGCCTTCGTGAAGTTGGTGGTTGCTATTTTGTGGATCGCGTCGGGGCCGAATGTGTGCTGGTTCTACTTGAGCCAGTCGAACAGTTTTTCCTGGTAGTTATCTTCATGGTGCTTTGGGTAGGTCAGGGTCTCCAGGAGGGTCTGTTCCATCTGGATGTCGTACGGGCTCCCAGCTTTGACCCAGGCTCATTCTGGAAGAGGGCCTTGGCGAATATGTGCTGGCGGTAGGCGAGGTCAGCTCCGGCAATTTGATGGTCCAGCCGCTCTTTGTGTGTTGGGTTGCCATGGGGGCTCACCGAGTGTTCGTGGCGTCCATTTTAGGGTCCTTGTTCTTCGGCATTGCTGGAGGACTTCCCGACGTCGTTCCAGGACGGTTTTAATATGTGCTCGGCCAGGTCGTTCGCTGGTTCGTATCTGTTTATCCTGCCCGGAAAATCGACCTGGTTGAAGCTTGCAGCTATGGATTTGGCGAGGGCCGGGTGTTCTTCGTTGAGGACTTCCCGGCGGACGATCATCTCAGCCAGGGGCACGTCCAGGAGCTTCAGGTTTTGGACGAAGTCCGCGATGTGGTCTCTTTCCCGGCAGGCGGGTCTGTGGTCCGTGCCCGGGTACTGGCTCTGCTTCCGGTCGGATGCTTCCTGGTCCGCATAGTCCAGTTGGTCCCTTTAGCGGTGTTCCATCTCTTGGTTTATGGCCATTTCCTTCACCTCTGCTGTCTGTTATCGACACTGGCTGGCCGGGCTATTTCCTGGCGGGGAGGAATGGGGCTATCGTGTCAACCAGGGACTGGAGGTTCCGGGTCTGAATCCAGACGTGGCCGCTCCCGGTGAACTTCATCACCAGGCCCTCGCCGCCGGCGATGATTGAGCGTATGCCCCCGACCTTGCCGATGGGGTAGTCCACGTCTTCGGTGAAGGCCACCAGGTGTCCGGTGTCCACGACCAACTCTCGCCCAGGTTGGACGATCAACCGCCTTATTGCGCCGTAGGAGTTGTAGTAGACCTGTCTGGGGTGGTCCTTGGCCTATGCCCGGATGAAGAACAGGCTCTCACCGCTGAACATACCCTTGAATCCCTGAAACTTGGGGTCCGTGTGGACGTTCTGGGTGCAGGCGAGGAAGGAGCCGGACTGTATGTAGAGGTCCCGTTCGGGCTCCACGTCGAAGCAACCTATGTCGCCGGGAGTGGAGGGAGCGAGGGTGACCTGGCCCCCCCCAGGTGGCCTCCTGTGAAGGTGTTGATGAAAAAGGATTCGCCGCCCATGATGTTCTTGAATCCGCCGAATACTCCCTTGCGTCCGTTTATGCCGGTGGACAGTTCGACATTCTGCTGGGTGACCATGGCGCCGGGCTCTGCGTTGATGCTCTCTCCGTCGTCGAGGTCCACGACCAGGAATGCGTAGCTGGCTTCGAATTCGATGTTGGCTCTCATTTGTTACTCTCCGTTGGTCTTGGGGTGGGAGTTATGTGAGTGCAGTTGGGGTGTTCTTTTCTTTATGTTAATGGGTTATGAGGTTTACCTGTTTGGCGTTTGGTCGGGTGGGTTCATTGGGCATCGGTCGGTGTGGAGTTGTTGGGACTCATGATGAATTGCATGAGTCGGGCAGAGCTGTGGGCAGAATCTAGGTGGGTCTGGGCTTCCTGAAAGTATGCTTCTTGCCTCTCTGGGTCGGTCTCGTCCTCCGCGGTCTCTAGTTTTTCCTGGGCTTCTGTGAGGGAGCCGTGAAGTTGGAGCATTGGTCTTCTGGCCAGGGTGAGGGCTAGTCTGGACATTGGTAGGTTGGCACCCAACGTGGAATTGAGGTTTTGGCGGGTGTCTTCGTAGAATTGGGCGGCGTCGGCGAAGGTGGTGAACTCCTCTGGTAGGGTGGGCTGGACGTATCGGTCCGAGGGTCCGAGTCCGTGGTCGTTTTTTATTGCGTCGAGGAATTCGTCTCGTCCCTGGGTTGCGATCTGGTTGATGTGGTTGAATTCCTCCTGGTTGGTGGAATCGTAGAGTCTGTAGGTATGGAAGGAGTTTGTGGCCGCTCTCAAAAACATGTCGGCTGCGGCAAAGGATGGGTTGTTGTCTCGGTGGAGGTTGTCAAGCTCGTCATCGACGTCCTTCCAAACAGCGTGAACCAACCTTTCGCATTGGTTCAGGCGCAAGCTGGGGTTGTCGTGGTCGGCGAACTCGTCGAATTGGTCTGGGTGTGATTGGAAGCGTCCTGGGAGTGGTCGAGCGCGTATTTCTGCGCGTCTCTGAGTGCTCGGTAGGCGGTTTGTATGGAGTCGGAGTCCCGGGGGTCGGAGGCCTCTAGGGTCTGGGCGAAGATTTCCCGGTAAATGCTGATGAGAGGGTTGAGGGGGTGGTCGTTGGAAGTCCGGTCTGAGTTCAGGTGGTTGTAAATGGGCTCGAAGGTGTGGTGGGCGAGTGCCTGTGCGGTTAGGAGCCTTTCCGGGGGGGGGGGGGGGTGATCGAAATCCACGTTGTTCAGGGCCCGAGCGTAGTCGGTGACCAGTTGGTGGCGGTTGACCATGGGGTAACCGGTTACGGGTTGAGGGTTGTCCATCAGGGCCGCTGCTGTGTGGTTGAGAGCGTCGAGACTGTCCCGGAAATCGATCAACTTGGGGTTGTGGGCTTCCCACGAGTCGGGGCGCCAATTGTCCTTGTGGTTGAGGTCGGGCTCAGGCTGATTGTCCAGGTCGTGGTCATTGTTGGTTGGGGTGTAATTGAGGGTGTCCTTTCGAGCCATCTGGTCACCTCCGTTTGGGTGAGAATTGGTAGTTGGGTTGTTTATGTGAAATGGCCCCGGACTTAGCCGGGGCCTTTTGGGGTTTGGGTTGGTTTTGTAATTTAGGTTGCCCGGGGCTAGAAGGTGGTGGCCTCCTGTGCCTCTGCGGTTTCGATGTCCTCCTGGATTGCTTCCAATCTGGCTTCTTCCATCATGGCCGCCTGTTCCTTTTCCTGGGGGTCCTCGGGGGCTTTGATCCTCATGATGTAGTCGAGTCCTTGGGCCTTTTGGTGCATCCTCCGGTGCTCTTCCGATAGGTCGGGGACGATGTCCTCGATGGCCTGGTAAACGTGGATGTCGTGGTTGAGTTCCGTGAGGAGTTGGACCGCTGACTGGTACGCCATGGCGGACATGACCTCGTTGTTCTGGTTGTCGTCCTTGATGAACCCGAGTTGGAAGCCGGCCATCTGGGCGTAGGCGAGGGCATCGTCGGTGAAGGTGAACTTGTCGGGTAGTGAGCCCTGTTGGTAGTCCGTGTTGACGAACCCGGTGTTGTCCTTCAGGGCAGCGATGAACTCGTCCCTGCTGTCCCCGATGTTGTCGGCTATCAGCTTGAATGTCTCATAGTTGTCGCCCTGGATGGTCATTGCGATGGCCTTGTGGTGAAGCTCTTCCATCACCCGGCAGGCTTCGTTGGCGCTCCGGTAATCGGGGTCTTTGTTCTGGCACATCTCCCCGAGGGTGTGGAGGGACTCTTTCCAGGTCGCCTGGACCATGCGTTCGATCTCAAACCGCTGGCGGTCTTCGGTCATCTCGGCAATCTGTTGGAAGTCCTCCTGGGTGATGTTCCGGGGTTCTACGGCCTCTCCGGTCTTCTCGGTCCGGGAGTAATTGTAGGCCTCGTTGAAGATCTCCCAGAGCTTCTCGGCGGCCTTGGGGTTCTCGCGGCTGGACATCAGGGTATCGGTGAACCGGGCCTGGTAGTCCAGTAGAACCGTCTCGGCGGCCCTGGGGTCGTATTCCGCCAGGTTTTTGGATCTTGCTTCGAGGATGCGGGCCTCGCCGCCGGTGTGTTCGACGAGTTCCTTGGCGAATTTCTCGTTGGCCTCGAAGACGAAATCGACCTTGCCGTCCTCTCCGATGTTGACCCTCTCCACGTGGTGGATGCCGGCTTCCTTCATCCTGCGGACGATTTCGGGGTCAACGTTGTACTCTGCCTGGAGTTGGTCGGTGCCCAGAATGTGTTCGTGCATTGGCTTGAATATGGTCTGGGCCACGTCCTGGGCGGCGTGGAGGCGTTCCTTCTCTTTGCCGTTGAACTCCAGGGTGTTGAAGGCCTGGGTATACAGGTTGAGGGCCTCCCGGCGGTCCTGGAGTCGGTGGTCTCCGAGGTCGTCCCGCATGGCGAAGACTGTCCTCGCCTTGACTGTTTTTTGGTCGTCGAGGTCTTTGATTTTGCTTGTGAAAGCCACCATGTGCTTGTCGGACGCCTCGAGGTTGGTTTCCTGCTGGGCGCCCTGATACCCGGTGCGGTGTTCGACCTGGTCCTCGGTCTGCTCCGTGGGGTAGTTGAGCTTGGCTTCTACTCTGCTGGTCATGACGTATTCCTCTCGGGCGTTTTTGCCTGCTGTCTCCAGTTTGCGGTAATGTTCGATTTTTGTCGTTGTGGTTTGTCGTTTGCTACATAGAAAAAAACCGCTAATTGTGGCTCTCACGCCTGAAGAGTGCAGGTAAAATTGGTCGGAAAAAATTGGGTTGCGCCGGTTTGTTTGGGGGGCGAGCACGGACCCCAGCAAAGACGATGTGGTTTTGAAGTCTGTGATGTGGTAGGGATGAGCGTTGGCGACGCGGCGGTTGGATTTGGGGAAATTTTGCTACTTTTGGGGTTGTTCGGAGTGGCCCAATTTTTTAAGGAAAATAATCCGGGTGGGAGATTTTTACCGTTCTGGGCGTTGGGGATTTGGGGGTTTTGGGGGAACCTCAGAAGCCTGGTCTGGGTATCGGTCGGGGGATGGAAAATCGGGCTTGGGGGTACTGTGGGCTTGGGTGGGGGTGTACAGGCGTGGGAAGTGCAGGTTGTGAATCGCGCGAAACGAAATCCGAAGGAGGTTTTTGAAACACTCGTGGACTGTGCGTGGAAGTGCAGGTACATAATCGCGTTTTGGGGGGTTGGGGCGAAAAAGGGGTGTACGGGGGGTGTCCTTGTCTAAGCGTTTGGGTTCACTTCAGGCATAATTGTGCAGGTCGCGAATCGCGTTAACGTTTGGGGTCGAAAATGTGGTTAAACTTGATTGAACGAGCGTTGTTTTGAGGTTTTGAGGATGACGGATTTTGATGAGGTGCGGAGGCGGCTTCAATACTTGGTGGAGACCTTCGGCGTGTCGTTTATGGTGTCGGACCTGAATGTCGGTGAGGCTGTCCTGGACGGTAATCTGTCGGGTGAGATCCAGCCCGACGGGTGATGTTGGCGCTGGTCAACGAGTTGTATGGGCGTTCCACGATGTTCGCCGCCGCGGTTGAGGAGTCTGAGGTCCTGGATGAATTGCCGGTGGACATGGCGACGGGGATTGACCTGGACGGTGACGGGAAGGTTGACGTCGAGTTGGATAGCGTGGGGCTGGTTGCGAAGGACGTTGGGTGGATCACCAACCTGGAGCAGCGCCGGCAGTCTCTCAGGTCCAACTGGGTCTTGGCGATGATGACCCAGTTCCGGCTGGACATGACCTACCAGGAGCACGTTGCGGCGTTGGGGCTGGTGACGCAGATCGAGTTGGCGTTGAACGGTTTCTTCCGGGAGTCTATGCCCGACCCTGGTGTGGACTGGGACGGACCGAAGCGGGGGCGGGAGATTGAGCACCGGCTGGCGAGGCTCAGGTGGGTGCAGCGGGAGCAGGAGAAGGAGTACGGTGGTTTCCGTGGGGTGGTGAACTGTTTGATGGGAAATAAGAAAATCAGCGGAAAGGAACTGTACAAGCGGATGGTGCAGGAGGCTGAGGGGATGCTGACCAACTTTTCGGACGGCACTCCGAACGTGGACCGGCTTACGGAGGTGATGTCGTACACGGGAGGGGAATACATGTTGGGAGGGGAGCCGGGAGGCTTTGGCGTCGGGTGGGGAGGTTGTGGAGTCCGGGTAGGCTGGTTGTTTTCGGATAGGGGGCTGCGCTCCGGTCGGTGAGGGCGGGGTGTTGGCCTCTTTGGATTGTTGGGGGTTTTGGTGAATGGGCCCTGGCTTATGGCTGCTTTGGCGGCGTGGCCGGGGCCTTTTGGTTTGTGGGCATAACGGCGGTGGTGGGGGCTTGTATGTGTTAATCCCGGGGGTGGGGTGGAGCTTGGAATGCCCGTGCTGGCCCCTGAGAGCCCCTGAGAGCGATTCGGCGGGGTTTCAGGTCTGGTGTGTGGGCCTGTTGGGGTTCTTGAAGCGTTCTACGTCGATTGTTGAGCGGGTTGGGGGGATTGAATATGTGGGCGCCGGCGGTGGTTTGGGGTGGGCGGGTGGGAAGTAGGTAAAGTGTCGGTAGGAGAAGATGGATTGGTCTTTGGGGGTCTGGGAATTGGACCGGGTTACGGGGGTGCGGTGAGTGGCGCGGAGTGGCTCGATTTTCCGGTTCAGGGTTTTGGTGCGGGGTGAGTTGGGGTCTGGGTCGTTTGGGGGTGATCGGGCAGCCGGTTATTTCTGACGCACCAGGTGAACACGCCCTTGACCTGAGATTCTAGGACTTTGTACTGCTGGGCTATGAGCCGGATATCACGGGCGTCGAGGCATTTTCTCTCAGCGAGGTGGTTGTAGGAGTCGTACTCGGTGATGAAATCCAGGAGGGTGTCCCACTCTTGGGGTTCCAGGAGGTTGGGGGTTTGGTCCTGGGGCTGTGTGTCGGGGGCTGGGGCGTTGGGGTTTGGAGAGGTGTCCTTGGGTTGTGTCCGGGGGTTGCTGTGCTGGGAATCCTGGTCTGGTTCACTCCAGTGGAAACAGGGACAGCGCTGGCAGATGCTCATGTTGTTGCAGTTCTCGCAGAGCCAGGCGGGTGCGGATAATTTTAGGGTTTGGGCGTCTGGTGAGATGGTGGTGTGGGTGTGGATGACTCTCAGGTGTGGGTTGAGGGGGTCTGATTGTTCCCTGAGGGAACTGGTGCGGACCTGCCAGTTCCAGGGTCTGGGGCCGGCGCCTGAGTGCCACTGATCGACCTCGTTTCTGAGACGGGATGCTGCGAGGTGGGCTGCGACTATTGCAGCGGGGTAGCTTTTTGATTTGAGGTTTCGGGTGACGGTCTGGGAGTTCATGGCCATCTGGGTGATTGTGGCCAGGGTCTCGGGGCGGCTCAGGTGGGTTGGGGCGGCGGTGGGCGGGTCTTGGGATTGCGTCGCTTCGGAGTGCTGGTCCCGGTTCTGGATCTGGGACTGGATCTGGGCGAGGTCTGTCTGTTCTGCGCCGTAGATCGCGGCCTGGCGGGCCCAGAGGATGGCGGTCTGGTGCTCTGGGTCGTCTGCGGACGGCCTGGGGTTGAGTGTGGGCCTGGAAGGGTCAGGGGTCTGAGTTGGTTGCGTCACTGGCGGCCTCGGGGTATCGGGTGGGGTTGCGGGGTGTTGGGGCGGAGGGTGTTAACTCTCCGACTTTCGGGGGGGTTCGGTGAGGCTCCAGGATCTGCGGTCCTGGAGGAACCCGTTGGACATGAGAATCTCCACGGCCTCGGCCACGAGGGACTCACGGGCTTCCGTGGAGACGGGTTCGTGCTCGTACATCACGAGGACGACGTTCTCCTCGGCCTTCTGGGCGGGGTCTGGTCTGGACCTGGTGGACTGGGGCGCGGTGGGACCGTCGGTGGGGGCTTTGGGGTCTTGGGATTTGGGTTCCGGTGGGGGTCCCTCCCGGACCACGACCTTGTGGATGTCCTGGGGCATCACGTGGTAGGTGCTGTAGGAGTAGGTCACGCCGGCGAAGGTTGTGGTTCCGTCCTCGTCGGTGCGGTACTGGTAGCTGGTCATTTTGGGTCTCTCCTGTTGTTGAAGGTATTGGGGGTTTGGATTTTATCCGATTGGGGGCGGTCCGGGTGAGACTGGAGGCTGTTGGGGTGATGAATCTGGCCTTCGTTTCAGGTCAACTCAGGCATAGGAAATTTGTGCTGCTCAACAGAGGAGCTCAGTTCGGAACTTGCACGCTCTGCGTGCCCGGGTAAGTTCCGCGGGAACGAATCTTGGAGAATCGCTGTTTCACCCGCGGTGCGGGCATGTGTCCGCGCGGCCCGGCTTGGTTTTGGGGAATTATGCCGCGTTCCAATTCGGTTCGGAGCGGCGCAATTTTGTCATGCTGCTTTGGAGCGGATGTCGGAGTGGCGAGATGTTCTGATCAGTCATATTTGGTCTTGCCCCGGCCATGGCCGGGTGTCTTGGGAGGTTTTTGGGTGTGTGGGGCATGCTGGGGAGTGTGACCTCCGTTTTGGCGGTCGATGAGGTCGTCGAGGATTATGAGGTCGTCATCGTCCTCGTTGATTGTGACCTGGTTGTCCTGGCTTCGTCTTTCGAGGGCGAGCTTTGATAGGTCTATGAACAGTCCGCACATCAGGCAGTGGACGTACGGGCCGTAGGCGTCTGATTCCATGGCGAGGGTGCCCTGGCACTTGGGACAGGAACGGGGCTGGTCGCCGGGGGCGTTGTGGGGCTCGACTCTGGCGCCTCTTTTAGTATGGGGTAGTTGGGGTTGGTCTTGGGGCGCGCCGTCCGTGACCGTGATTTTGGTTGGAGCATTCTTGTCGGACTTGGTTGTCATGGTGTTTAGGAGTTCCTCGAGTGCTGGCTTAGGAATTTGGGGTTTGGGGTGCTGTGTAAAAGGCGGAGGTAAAGTGGACCACCTGGACGGATTGACTGCCTGACATTGTGGCTGTCGCTGTTCAGTATAAATGTCCGTCTAACTGTTCGGCAGAAATGTCACCCGTTTGGTCTGCGATGGTATCAGATGGCTACACCGTGGATGCGACCGGGGACCGACGGGTCGGTGGACTCTCAGCGTCAATATATCTCCTGACCGTGTCTCTATGAATTCCCAATTCTCTGGCCATCCGCCGAATGGACATCCCCTCAAGCTTCGCCTGCTGCACCGCCTTCCACCTCTCCTTCTGCAGAAAAGTCGGCTTCCGGGGTGATGCGACTATCTGTAACCCGGCTACGTCTGGAGCGTCCATTGCCGCAGCATCAGCATCTTTTTCTTGATCTGGCTTTGCGCTCGGCAGTTCGATATCTGTAACTGAAAGTTTTGACGCGAGCCCAGGACCGGGAGTCGGGATGGTGGCAGCTGAGGAAGTCCCGTTGCGGCTTCGGAGAGATGCCGGACTGGGGGGCGCTTCCTGGGAAGCGATGATGCGTCCCTCATGCTGTAGCGACAGCCGTCCGTCCAATCCCTCCAGCACCACGACAACCGCCCCGGCGTAGCTGCGGCGTTGCTGAGTGGGCAGGAGTTGCAGGGTGTGTCTGTAATACTTCACGGTGTTGTCCCGGGCCACTCTCCTGCGGTGCTTGAAGCACAGGATATGCTTCAAGCGCGACTCCGGACCCAAGGGCCGGAATGCCGGCTCGGGGCACTGGGCCGGAACCCCAAAACGCCGGTTGAACCTGGGCAGGAACTGCTGCAAGACGGCCTTGGCCTGTTCAATAGTGGTTGCTCCTGCAAGCCGTAGCTCCGTGATCAGCCGGTCCTGAAAAGTTCCGGCCGTCCGCTCCACACGCCCCTTTGCCTGGGGCGACAGGGCGAATATCACTTGAACCCCCATCTCATCCATCGCCCGTCCGAACTGGGTTGGCATCCCGTCGGGCTGATATTCCGAACGGTGCTTGAAAACAGGATGCCGGTCGGTATACAGGGCGAGGGGAACGCCGTAGCGCCGGAGCAGGCCCTGCATCAGCAGGAAGTAACTGCTGGTATCCTCGTGATCGCAGAATATGGCGTTGACCACGGCGCCCGTGGCATCGTCCACCGCGAACAGGATCGTGAACTGAGGTCCGTCTTCTCCCAGCCACCGGTGATAACTGCCATCCACCTGGATCAGCATGCCTTCCCGTGGCATCCGCTGTCGGCGCACCCGGTGCTTGGGCGGACGCCTTCGCCGCGGACTGGCGAGACCGGCGTTGACCAGGATACGTCGCAGCGTAGTCCGGGCCATGTCAAGGCCCTCGCGTTCACTGAGCAACTCTGAGAGGTGGGTGTGGTTAGCTCCCTCGTACACCGTTCGAGCCAGGTGAACCACCCTGCTCCTGGTCGCCTCGGGAATAGCGTTGGCCGGCTTGCGGCCCCGGTGGCCATGAGCAACGGCGGCCGCGCCTCTCTCCTGATAGGCTGCCAGGATGCGCCTGGTTTGGCGAGTGCTGACACCCATCAGAGTGGCTGCCTGGTCCAGGGCAATGTGCTCCGCGAGCAAACTGTTCAGAATCTGTAACCTGGTCTGTTCTTTCTGGGTCAAAGTCACATTCTCCATGAGGTGAGTGTGACATTTCTCCTGGCCAGTTAGTGAGGACGCTTTCGCTGAACGTCAACACCCCAGTGGCCCAACATTTCTCCGCCATTGACAGTGGGGGATATCCTCGAGGGTTTGCGCCTGGGAAAGGCACTTGGGGCAGGTCCGGGTGGTTGATGGCGTATCCGCCGCTCGGGTCAGGGTGGACGGTGAAGGGGTAGTTGAGGTCCAGGTGTTGCTCCAGGGACGGAGGAGTGGTTTGTTTCATAAGGATTTTCCTTTTGGTGGGTTGTAAAAGGCCCCGGCGGATGGGTTGACGCCAACCGGGTAAAACCAAATATAACCGGAAGGCTTCGACCCGCCAGGGCCCTTTTGGTGTTGTTCTAGTCCCGGCGGATGGGTGTGGGTCAACCGGGTAAAAGGAAATATAACCGGAAGACTTCGACCCGCCAGGGCTTTGGGGATTTTGTGAGTGGTCTAGTCCCGGCGGATGGGTTGATGCCAACGGGGTAAAACCAAATATAACCCGAAGAATTCGACCCGCCAGGGCCCTTTAGATTCTATGTATTTTACGCTTCCCTGCGTTTGGTCGCACTGGAATGTTGTCAGTGGACGGGGTTTTCGCTCTGAGGCTGGGTTCAGCCGGTGTAGGCCCATTTGACGCCGGCCCGGTCCAGGACGGACGGGAACATGTTTCTGCTCGGGTACGCTCGGACAAAGGTTCCGTAGAGGCTTCTGCAACTCCGGAGCGCTTCTTCCTTGGTTTCGCCGTAACCCGTGAGTCCCAGGGCGGGGAGTCTGGCCGCGGATAATCCGTCTGCCCGGTGGTGCTCGATGACGTAATTTACCTTCGCTGTGGCCTTGGGGTGGTTCATTTTATGGCCATTCCTCTCTGGGCTGGATGGGTCAGGGGCGGCTCCCCAATATCCCCAGGGGGGGAGCCGCCTGTCTTCTGGGTCATTGCTCTGGCATGAAGACCGGTTTGCTGTAGTAATGTCCGTGTTCCCTGATGGCCTGCCAGAGGGGCTGGGATTCCTCAGGTTTCACGGTGAAGGCGAATGCGGTTAGGGTCTGGTTCCAGTCCTTGAGGCGCTCGTTGGTGTCTGGGTGGGACTCGCCGTATTCCATGATTCGCTGGGCGGCGCTGTGTCCTATGGCCAGCAAGCTGCCCTCGGGATGATCGTGGAGGTCGATGGGTTTTTCTTCGCTGAACTTGTAATTTAGGACTGAGCTTATGGCCTGGTAGGCGTGGAGTGCCCTCTGGGTTTCGAGGTCTTTGTCCTGAGATTCTTCTCGTACCTGTTGAAACCACTGGGCTACGGCCTGGGGGTTATGAGCGCACTTCGCTGTTGGTTCGTGTTGGAGATATGGGTCGTTGGTTTTCTCTTCTGCATAATCGTCAAGTCCCCGTGGTTCAGATCGGTGGCCTTCGGAGTTTGTTGTTCGGCTCATCGTTCCTCCTTGAGGTTTGGGGACCGTGTTTGGGACTTAATACTAACTGGTCCTATGGGCCGGGAGTTTGGGTTAATGGGATGGTGCTGGGCGTTTGAGGCGATGATAGGCCGTCTGGATGATGGCCTCGAGCGTGTCCGCGGCGTTGTCATCGAGGGCGGGGTCTGCTCGGAGCAGCCTGGATACCGCGGCCATGGGTTCGGGTTCGTTTTGGGTGACGTTGGTGAAGTCGGTGGGATTGATACCAGCCCAGGCGGAAAGGACCGTCAGGCTGGCGGCGTGGGGTTGGTGTCCGGTAGACATCCGGGACAGGGTTGACTGGGAAATTTGAGTCTGTTCGCTCACGGCCTTCCAATTGGTGTTGCGGGAGGCGACGGTGGCCTTCAGGGTCCTGTAGAAAGCTCTGAAGTCGAATTTCGGTTGTTGGGTTGTGGTCATGGTGTTTGCTGGGACTGGCTGGGGCTGGGGGATCGAGGTGGGGTGTTGGGGAATTCGTCGGGTATCTGGTCGGCGAACATTCTTTTGACTTCGTCGACGACGGGATTGAGGTTCTCGTCTCCTTGTTCGAATCCGGTCCATGCGGGGTGTGATTCCCCGAGCCACTCAATGGTGTTGAAGTCCTCTGAGGGTACTCGCCAGTTGGTGAAGTCGTTGATCAGGATGTTGACCTTTTGGGTCTGGTCGTGGGGCTCTGGTTGGTAGGCGGGGAAGCAGGGCAAGTATTGGGTCTCTTCCTGGGAAAGGATGTTGGTGGCGTTTACCCAGGCGCTGTACTGGTATTCTCCGATTTTCTTGACCACGTGGGCCAGGCCGGATAAACGGGGGTCGATTTGGACCTCGTGGGGTTCGAGTTTCATTTTACTTGCTGCAATCATGGTCAACTTTTTATCCTCTTTGGATGATTTTGGGGTGGTTCAGTGGGTGCATCTTCAAAACGACGCGTGTCTGGTTGCGGGCTCAGATGCAATTGTTTGTCGTACAGTGTGGCATCTCTGAAATCGTGCCTGAAAAGAGCCCAAACGTTTGCAGTTAACCAGGTGGAGTTGTCCTCAGCGCTGGGAGGGTGACGACCCGGTGTTTACGCCGTGGGTCCTGTGATCAGCCAGGTCCCGGGTGGGAACGGCAGTCCACACTGGGAGCACGCGGGCTTCTCGCTCATGAGGGTTATGCTCTTCCCGATGCGTTGTCCGTAGTGGCCTTGGCTAAACCTGGTTGGTGTGAACACTTAATCTTCCTGGATTGGGTTTCGAGCCGGCGCCCGGCTCATCCGGAAGCGGCGGCGGTTGTGTTGGTCATTTCGATCAGCGAGTCAATAAGTGCTATGGGTTGAACTGTGTTCCAAAACCCTATGGGGTCCGGTGCCGTACGGGCGGCGTGTGATGCTGCCAGGCCCACTGTGAGTGCTGCGGTTGGAAGTATGTTCCTGTCCCAGATATCTGAGCACCATACTTGCTCTGTGGGCCGCCTTACCGGCCTGCCCGTGTTTCCCGTGTGGTTCAGTTGACCCTTGGTAAATCAGAGGTTGCTCTGCGTTCGTTGCTGAGCGGCGCGTGCGGTATTTGAGCATTGTCTCCCAGGGTTCCCTGAACTCCGGAGTTTCGAGTACAGGGGTGACCTGGGGGAGAACCTTGTTCCACATCCAGTCGGTGATGGCCTGGGATCTCTCTGGCTCCAGGTCCCTTTGGGTTCCTGCAGCTTGGGGGAGCATTCGTTTCCATTCTGGACTGTTGAGGAGTTTGGTGGGGATGGCGTCCTGGATTGTGGTTATGAAGCTTCCCAGCACCTTCGACATGCACTCTGGAACGATAGTGCTGGGACTTCCCCTGAGGGCGATGTTGATCGTTCGGATCGAGCAGGGCATTTGTCTTGAGCCCGGTTCTGACTTCAGCTTGTGGGTCTTTAGGTAATCTGTGAGCCTCGCTTGGGCTTGGCTTGTCCAGGATGATTGCATGGTCGTGACTCCTTGGTCTATTGCTCCTGTGGATGTGGCCCTGGGTTTGTGGGGAATTAGGGTTCCTGGTTGTGTGTCTCCGGGGCTTCCGGAATAATGTCCGGCTGGGGTCTGGTCTCAAGGGACTTCACGAACCTCTGTCCTGCTTCGGTTATGTAGATGGACCTGGCTCCTATCTCACAGAACGCTGCGGCGGTCAGTTTCGCCAGGGCTATTCCGGAGCGTCTGGTGTCCACGTGCTCGATGTTGATGGTGGTCTCGGGGTAGAAGACGTCCGTTAGGAGACTTATGGCTTGCTCGTCGGTCGCGACCTCGGCGGCCTTCCTTCGGAAGTAGCTGTTCGCGTTTTCCAGTTGTTCCTTGGTTTCATCCATGAGGGTTTGGTGTTGGGCGGGCTCCTGGGGTCTGGGCGGCCTTGGGGGCGGGGGAGGGTATTGGACCCCCTCTGGACGTGGGACGCCGTGGGTTTGCCTGGGCGTCCGGTGTTCGGCGTCAGTCGTGGGAACCAGTTGGTCTTCGACTTCTCTGGGTTGGGAGAGAGCGATCTCCACGCAGACGCCGTCGGTGAACTTGGCGTCGTACTCGTGCCAGGTCCAGGTGGTCCGGTCGTCCGGGTGTTCTGTCATGTTTTCGAGGTCATAGAAGTGGACCATGCCGTGGTGGTCGAGGTCCCTGGGTGTCTCAAGGCGTTGGTTTTCGAACCAGCCGTCGGTGTCCTGGACCAGCCTTCCATGTGAGGTTATCCGGTAACACGACAGGGTGTTCTCCAGGTTGTTGGTCTGGAATGTGCCTGGGCAGTTGTAGCCGTCCGGGAGGGGCATGTCGCATTTGATTTCGTCGTACATTTGGGTGCTCTCAGGTGGTGGATTTGCTCAGGGCCTGGGGTCTTCCATGAGTCTTGGATACTTGGTGCGGAATTCGTCGAGCCTCGCGGGATTGATCTCCAGGATGCTGTCGCCTTTATGCCAGTCTGAGTAAACGGTCATCAGGGAGAGAAACTCGTACAGGGCCTCGATGTCTCCCATCTGGTCCATGTCCTCTCGGAACCGGTGGGGGCTGTCCATTTCTTCCAGGTAGGTGTTGGCGGCTCCGGGGAGCCGGTCGAGGTCGTGTCCCTGGAATATGGATTCCTGGTGGTTTTCAG
This sequence comes from Dehalococcoidia bacterium, assembly GCA_965226825.1. Classification (GTDB taxonomy): domain Bacteria; phylum Chloroflexota; class Dehalococcoidia; order Lucifugimonadales; family UBA3495; genus Io17-Chloro-G2. The sequence goes on along the minus strand of CBDDED010000002.1, from coordinate 60,443 downwards.
TGGGCATAGCGCAGAGGTTTTCCCGCGGGTCGAATACGATGCCCGCCTGGTGAAGGGCCTGTTGTAGGTCCTGTACTTTGTGGGTCTCTGCGTTGATTACGTAACGTAGTTCCATGTGTTGTGGCCTCTTTTTGCTTTCGGGGGTGGGGGATAGGGTTTGGTGGGTGGAATTTAAGGGGTTTCTTTGATTTGCTTGAGGTTGTTCCTGGCCAGTTCGAGTGCAGTCTCGAGTTTCTGGACTTCCTCCTGCGCCCGGTTTGCCATGGCTGTCCTGTGGAGTTCGGTGATCTTTGACCTGAGGTCTGTGGGATCGTCTTCGATGACGAAGCTCTCCCTCCACTTTGGGTTTATCCTGCTGTTTATCCAGAGAAGGAAGCCGGTTTGGCGGTCGTCTATTTTGATGTTCTCAATGTTTACGAGGGGCCAGATTGACTCGGCTTTGGATTGCTCTGGTGACACTTTGTGGGTCGGTTGGTGTACTCCTAGGTAATCGGGGGTGAGGACCAGTACCGCGGTATTTTGATAGTTGCCGTACAACGCTCGTGCGACGGCCAGGACCTTCGTCCTTTCTTTTTCGTGGTAGAACGAGGCGATTTCCTGGTCGTAGAGGTTTTGGGTTGGTGTGTTGGGGGATCCGTTCACTGTGTGCCGCTCCTTTTTGGGGTTTGGGGATTGTATCCTGGACTCAGTTTCGGGCGTAGTAGTGGTAGGGCCCCTTTGAGTTTTGGGCGATGGTGATCTGGCTCTTCGCGAGGATGCGGCAGGGCTCCGATGTCTGCCGGCATTTCACGAATTTTACGTCTAGGGGAGCGGCTTCTCGGAGTATCTCCTGCCATATTGGTAGGAGGCAGTTGTGCCTGATTGGCGGCGCTGAGTGGAACAGGTCGACCATGAAGCTGAAATCCGTATGTAACTCGACCTTGGCGGACTTTGATTCGGCTGTCCATTTGACCGCCCTGAGGGCCTTGGCGGCCGCGGTCATGGTCATGTCTCCGATGTCGGTCCGGGGTGCTCCGCCGGCAATGCGGTATTCTGTATCTCCGGCGTTGATGATTGCAGCGAACCCGCCGGGTACCTGGTGGTCCTCGTTGTCGTCGTCGCTGGTTGTGCCGTAGATGTTTATGGTGATTGTGCTTGTCATTTTGGGTTCTCCCTTTGAGATGGTGTCGGGTTGGAGGGGTGTGAATCCCACGGGGGGGCGGCGCCGGGGCCCGGCTCGTTTTGGATGGGGCGTCTGTCGGGTTAACTGAGGAACTCAATGTTCCTGGGGTGGGGTTTGTGTCGGTTGGTGTCCAGGTGATCAGTGTAGACGACTCCGTTCAGGTGGTCGGTCTCGTGCTCTATGATCTGGGCCAGGAGGTCCTCTGCGGTTATCTTTATGGGCCTGCCGTCTATGCCCATGGCCGTCACCCGGATCCTCTTGGAGCGGGTTACCATGTCGCTCCGGCCGGGGAGGCTGAGACAGCCCTCGGTGACCTCTCGGGTGCCGTGTCTTTGGATTATCTCGGGGTTGATTAACACCAGGGGCTCGGGCATGTGGTCGCTCTGGATCACGGCGATTTTGTCCGTTAGGCCGACCTGGTTGGCGGCCAGTCCCACGCCCCTGTGAAAACGCATGACCTTGAGCATCTCCTGGGATAGGTCCTTGAGTTCGGGGCGTAGGGTTTTGACTCTGATGGTCTTTGTCCTCAGGCAGGGGTCGGGGATGACCCGGAGGCTCAGGTTTGTCATGGGTTCTCCTTGATTTCGGTTGGAATACCACGGAAGGCGAGCTCGGTATTGAGGAGCGCCGTCCGTTTGTCCACTATTCTGCTTTCGATTTCCTGGTCCCATATTCTGAGGAGTTTGTCCGCGAGTTCCTGGGCTGCGTCGATGGCGCGCCCTGGGTCCGCATATGGTGTCCTGGTGTAATTTGTTCGTACCAGGTCAAGTGGTACCCCTCCGGTGTCGTTGAGGTTCCATGTACCCATGATGTCTGGGGCTACCGTCCAGGAGGTGAAGTGTTCGCCGTCAATGACTGCTATCCGGAGTGTGGTTGGGCCGGTCCGGGTCCATACGTAGTGGGGTGAGACGTAGTCGCCGGCTACCTGGGGAAGGGGAGTTTTTATGTTTGAGGGTTGATCGTGGGGTGTGTTCATTTTAAGTCTTCTCCTGTGGGGTTGAGGACTATGTGGGGTTGTTCCGGTCGGGAATTTCAGGAGTGTGGAGTTGGGGCGGGCCCCGGATTATTGATGAAGGGGGCGGCCGCGACTGTCTGGGTTTGGGGGTTTGGGGTCCTTGGTGTGTCTGTCGCGGTCATAATTGGAAGTCGAAGCCCTTGCGGGTGGTGGTCCGGACGGGCGGTAATCTCTGTGTCCGGAGGACGCCGGTGCGGTTTGGGGGTGTGGGTTGTTTTGGAAAGGTGGGGGTCGTTTATGGCTGTGGTTTTGTGGTCATTGCTTTGACGTATTCTTCGTTGTCGGTGGGGTCGGTGAGCCCGAACATGGTCTCCCTCGTCTGGATGGTGGAAACCATCGCAATCTCGAGGGCGAGCCGGTGGGTGTCTCCTGGTAGGTGGCTCTGGGTGAATTCCTGGAAGTCTTCCTTGAACTGTTCCCAATGGATGACCTGAAGGTAGTTGTTGTTGTGGATATTGTCCGGGTCGGTGCCGTGTTGGTACCGGTCGGTCATGAATGCCTTGAAGTCGAAGTGGAGGGTCTGGGTCCGGCTGTCTGTGACCGAGTCGAATTCTCTCTGAAGGTCCAGGGCCATTGAGTCGGGCTTGTGGCCGTGCTGTGCGAGATCTATGTCTCGTTCTATTTGGATCATCGCTTGGAGGTTCGTCTCGACGATCTCGAACTTGTCCTGCTCGTCGATCTGCGAGGGTTCAGCCCGGGAGAGGTACTCGGTCAAATTGTCCTGGAGGGTGGACATCTGGTGGGATAGGTGGCGTCGGACCACGTCGATCATCTGGGAGTGCTTGCCGGGCTCGAAGGCGGCCGTCATCCGGCGGTCTGGGTGGGTGAGGTCCTTGACGCTTTCCTTCAGTGGGTAGGTTATGGCCTGTTGGACTGCGTGGACCAGGTGGGCCATCTCGGGGGCATCGACTTCTTTCGCCATCTCGGTCGTGGTGCGGAATAGGGTGGTCAACTTTTCCTTCCGGTCCTGGGGAGTTCCGCGGGCCCAGGAGAGGCTGGTGGCGGGCTCGCTCAGGTGCTGTACTTCCCTGGCAAGTTTCGAGTCGGCTTGACCGAGATGGCGGATGAAGTTGGCCACGGCCACTTCTTCCTTCCATTCCTCGCTTGGGTCTTCCTTGTCTTGAAGGTCGTGTTGGGTCCGGAAGTCGTCTGTGGGGGTTTTCATTTTTCCTCCGGTTTGTTTTGGGGCTGGGATTTTCCCACGCCGGGGGAGTTGAGTCTGGGCTACTCAAGCCCGGCTGGGGGTTGGGTCTGTGTTCTCTGCTCCATGGTGGTCCGGACCAGTTGTTTGAGTGTCTCCATTTCCGAGGCGGTGAGGCTGTCAACTATGCTGTCTGACTGGGCCTCCAGGGCGCCGTCTATTTGGATCATGACGTATTCGGGGAGTTCGTAGGCATGGTAACTCTCGTTGAGCAACTCCCGGAGCCTGGGTATGGTTTCAAGTATCCGGGAAATCTGGGTAATGGGTTCTGTTGCGAAGGTCCTGTCGAGTTTCTCCATGTCCTCTTCGGACATCCGGCTGTGCTGCTCTTCGGAGAGTCCTTGCATCTCGTTGTCCCACACGTCTTTTTGTACCGAGAGGATTGCCTCCTCCAGGACGTCTTGGAGTGTGGGGGGGTCACCATGCTGGCGCCCAGTGGTGTATTGGGCTGTGGGGGGTCGCCCTGTGTCGTGTCGCCCTATTTGGTATCGGTGAGGCCTGGTGTGTTTCTTTCCATGATGTGGGTCCACCGGTCTTCGAGCCAGTCTATCAGGTGGTTGGTATGGTCGTACTGGTTTGGGTGGGGGCGGGGGATGTCGACGGCTCCGTCAGGGTCCACCTTGATGTCTAGGAGTGGAAAGACTGCGTGAACGGTTTTGTCCAGGTCCTGGACGTAGTCCAGCACCAACTTGATTAGGGCCGGAGGTTCCATTGATGTCAGGTCATTGAAAGACTGGGGGTCGGATGCCAGCAGGGACTCGAGGTCTGGGAAGATGCCGATCGAATATTGGGGTGGGTTGTGTTGGGTGGTCATTTCAATCCTCCGGAGAGCGTTCTGGGTTTGGGGTTTAGTCCTTGTTGTGGAGAGCGCAGGGACCGGGGGCCCAGCACTGGTTCCAGCCGGGGTTGTCGGGAAGTTGCTCCATCACGTCGTCCCAGACGCCGGCGTCGCTCATCTGTTGGGCGACCGGGTTCTGTGGTTTGAGGTTCCTTTTGATGCAGCACCACTTGGATACGCCGTGGCCGGGTTCCTTCAGGTGCATGTTGACGAGTTGCTCGAGTTCCCTGTTGGAACCTATTGGGACTCCCTCCGAGCAGGCCCAGGTGAACAGGTCGTTGGCGTTGACGTAGAGGGTGATGGTCTTGGTCCCAGGTGGAAGGCCGTCGTCCTCTGCGTGTGGGTAGAGGACGTAGTTTACGAAGAGGGCTCCGGATTCGAGGAGTTTTCTGAGAGCTTCTTCTTTGAGGAAGAACCTGTTGGGTCCGGGGTTGTGCTTGGTCGGGTTGGAGTATAGGTAGAGTCCGTTGGGTGACCTTGTGGTCATCTGGGCGCTCCTTGTTGTGTGAGGTGGGCTGCCAGTTGTCGGGATTTCTCGCGTCCTTCGGGGGTGTCTCGGTGCTCTATGAGCATGATGGGGATGTCGTCCTGCTGGTCGTCGTGGCCTTCGGGCTGGGTCCGTTGTCTGATCGACTCAAGTTGCGTTTGCGGGCTCAGCAGGAGGAAACGGTTGGGTTCTGAAATCTGGAGTATTCCCATTTGGAGGTCGGTCCCTTTGGGGATGTAGGGGCTTTCGGTCACCTCGATTGGCAGGAACATGGGGTCGCCGTCCTGGATTGCCACCACCATGGGTGGTGAAACCAGATATCGGCTATTTGAGGAGGCGTTTGAGTTGCCTGGGGAGAACGCCCTGGTTTCTTTTTGGAGGTTGTCCTGGTTGAAGCTCCTGGTTCTGGCGTGGATGGGTCGAGCAGGTTGGCCGCGGGCTCAATTATCTGCAGGGCCTGGTTTGTCTTGATCGTGGTCAGGTAGTAGTCCTGGGTGCCAAAGTGTCCGTAGATGGCGGTGGCGAAGGTTAATATCATTCTATTTCCCGGTGGGGCCTTTCGGTGAGTTTCGGGTCTGGTTGTTTTGGGCGTCGTTGTACAGTGAGGCTATCTGTTTGGCGGCGTGTTGGACTTTGGGTGTCGGAGTTACGTTCCGGCAACTCCGGATCTGGGTGGTTTTCCATTCTCCCTGGATGAGCCGTATCTCGGTGGTCGCTATCCTCTTTTCTCCCTGGCTGATGGAGAAGATACGGGAAATTCCTGATTGACAGACCTTGGAATACTGGTAGACGCAGTGGGCGAGGGCCAGGGACTCCGCGTTTAGGAGCGACTGGCTGGTGAGCGGGACGGCGGTGTGGGCTGCAATCCGGACCGGTTTGTCTATCTTCGAGGCTGAAGTTCATGTTGTCGGTTCCTATGGATTTCTTCTGGGATATTTGGGCTCGGGGGTGGGCCACCTGCATCCCTTCATCGTGATGCTTCGGTTGTGGGCCCGGGCGTTGGTAAGCTTGCAGACGGCGGTTATGTCCTGGTCGGGCTCGATTGTCCAGGTTTCGTCCTGGCTGTTGAAGTACATCTTCCGGGTGACGCCTTCGTACTCTATGGTGGCGCGGCGGTTGGCGACCCTGTTGACCGGTCCTGCGTTTACTGTGAACCACTGGTCCTGGTAGCTTTTCATGGCCTTCGGCCAGTTGAAGACGAACTCCCGGGCTACCTGTCCGGCGTCTATCTTCTGGGTGGTGCTGGGTGGTTGTTCTTCTATTATTCCTCTCCGGGTGTTGATGAAGAGGACAACCATGAAGCCGATCATCACTACGATGAGGATGGTGCATGTGGCGACCGGGATGGCGTCTGTGGATCTCATGGTTTGCCTCTAGGAAAGTCTTGGGGATGGAGGGGCGTCATTCCTCTATTTGGAGTGAGCGGACGTAGGCCATCTCTGCTTCTCTCAGCGCCACGGTTGCGGCGTAAAGATCCGTCTGCAGGGCTTTTCTGGAGCAGGAGGAGCTCCTGACTGGAAGCTGGTCCAGGTCTCTGTACTCGGGCCTTCTCGACTGGAGTTCAAGGACTCTGGATTTAAGCTCCCGGTCCATGGTCCTTCTGAGGTGGGAGTATGCCTCGCTCTCATGGTTGGCTATGAGGAGGAGTCTGTCTGGCGGGCCCTTGGGGCAATCGTAGGGCGATGCCCTGACGTTGCTGCCTGGGTTGCCCCAGAGGACCGGTTTTGCCATGTCTTCCATGGGGACTATGAGGTCGACGTCGGACATGTCGTCGAAGTGGTGTGTCAGGACGGCCGGCATCTCGGGGTTCCTGCTTCTGAGTTCAGTGAGGAGGTTTTGGACGGTCTCCACGTTGGGGGTGACGGGGTAGTCGCCGTACCAGCCCTGCTGGCCGAAGTGGAGCACCCGGGTGTTTTTGTCCGGGTCGTCGTGGTCCATGTTGTGAGGGCCGCACCTGAAGTCCTGGTGTCCGTCGATGGCGGCGGTCTCTTCAATGAGGAACTGGAGGGAGTGGACCAGGCCGGAGTGGGCGTCTCTCAGTACCACGTAGCGGTCTTGGTCCTGGTGGGCCAGTCTTTCCACGATCTCTTTGATTTTCATGCACTCTCCTTCAGCTTGGTAATTGGGTTACCGGTGGTCCTGTGTTCTCGTATAGCTTTGGTGCATTTCTCCTCATGACTCGTCTTATTAGAAGGATTCCGGCTGTGCAGATTGCTAGGTCGGCAACCATTCCAACCGAGTGGAGAATGCTCCACGTTGCGTCGGTGGTCCTGGAGAGGGTTATATAGAGTGCGACGGTGATGAAGACCGTTATTGTGATTGCCAGGAGGGTGAGGTTTGCCGTGTTGTTCTCGTGAATTCTTGCTCTTACCCTTTGGAGTAATTCCTGGGGGCAACTTGTGCTTCCTGAGAGGGTTTCCTGGAGTCTGTTGTCCGAAAAGGATTCGTAGACCCATCCCAGTTCCTGGTTACACTGGGCTTCTCCGCAGACGTACTGGAGGACTTCCTTTCTGTCCCAGTTCATTTGACCGGAGGTCGTCTGGCTGGTGAAGTAGGTCCGTTTGCGAGGGTGGTCCGGGCACGGGTCAGGAGTTAACTTTCTGACGGTCACCGTCTTCTCTTCTCCTGCGTACGATTTCCACGAGTTCTCTCCCGGTGATGGGCTTTGCTCCCAACTTGAGGGCCAGGGCTCGTTTTGATTCGGAGACGTCCAGGTGCTCCTTTGGTTCCCCGGGGTGCTGGATAATCCCCGGTGGGAGTCTCAGGTCTATGATTGCCTGCTCGAGTTCCTCGTGGGTGTCGGCCATGAGGTGGTTCATCAGCATTCGTCTGAAGGGGTATCTCATGTGGTCAACGTAGAGCATCGAATCCTGCCTGAGGGCCCTGGGGGTGTGTGGCCATGAGGATAATTATGCGACGAAAACCCCGGGCCGGTGTTCCGGTGGTCTGGTGCCTTGGTGTGAAGGCTGATCGCTGGCTGGGGCGAGGGTCTGGGAGATGCCCGTTGAGGTGGTGGGTTCCCGTGAGTTATTCCTGGTCGGTCTGGGGTTTGGGGGGGTTATCGAATCCTTGGGATTGCTGTAGGAACGTGGCGAACTCCAAGATGTGCTGGGGCTCGAACGTGTGGGTGGCCAGTTCTCCGGGTATTTTCCAGTGGGGCCCCATGGAGTGGGGGGTCGGGTTGGGGTCCTGGTGGTGCCAGGCCCCGTGGTGCTGTCTTGCCCAGTCATGGATGCGGTTGGAGGTGGACTCTTTTTCCAGCCGGTCGCCCAGCTCCCGGGCGTCTTGGGCATTTAGTCCCAGGTCCTCCTGCCATCTGTCGGTCAATAAGGGTGCGACGTCATGGGCGAAGTCCTGGATGGGAGACCAGGCGGAGGTTCGGGTTATGAATCTCGCGACCCTGGGGTTTCGGGGTTCTAGGACTATCAGGTCCGGGTTCAGGGTGGGGTCCTCTTCGTGGAGTTTTGGCGGACGGAGGATGATGTTTGAAGGCAGGTGGATCAAGCGTTCGCCCAGGATTTTTATGGCTTGGAATTTCATCGTTTCACCATGAGTCGGTATGGTCGGGATGGCGGGACTCGAACCCGCGGCCTCTTGGTCCCAAACCAAGCGCCCTGGCCTCTGGGCTACATCCCGACTGTATGAATTATCTCAATTGTTCTCCGTGCCGGTGTTCCGCAGTTGGGGATTTCTACTCCTCGCCGTCTTTGTCCTCTATCTCCGTGTGCTTGGAATCGATGAACCTTCCGGCTTCGAGGGTGTAGTAGCCCTCGAATCCCATCCCGGATTCGGAGTATTCGAGGTGGATATTCAGGGTGGGGAATTTTGCGGATATTTTCTCCATGCAGTCGTCGCTGAAAGGCGCCCATGCAGTGAGGAACCAGTAGGAGATTGAACCCTGGTCGGGGCTCTGTGGAGTGTTCTCTTTGATATTCACCTCGTAGGGTTCCCACTTGGTGCCCCAGTTGTCGCAGGCCCAGTCGTACCAGTCCGCTGCTCCGTGCTCTTTCATGAATCTTGCTGCGAGTTCGGGGTCGGGGGATTGGGCCTGCCGGATGTCATCGGGCATCGGTACGAACTTGTTGATGTCGAAGGGGTTTTCATCGCCGTTCATCGCGAAGTCCCGGAACGCCTGCACGTCCTCCGTGGCTCCGGTTACCGTAAGGGTATTTTCACAGTGGTTTGGCATCGGCTGGTTCTCCTTTTGATTTGATTGAGATGTGGAAACGCCCACTGGGGTTCTATGGGCGGGAGCGGGCGTTTGGGGCGTGAGCGGGCGTTTGGGTCTGGGTGGGGGCTGACTGGAGCGGGTTCGGGCCTGCTAGTCTCCCTTGACGTTGACGACTTGGTGGAAGGTGTGGACCACGTCCACCAGGTTCTTGGATTGCTCTATGACCAGGTCGATGTCCTTGTAAGCCCCGGGGAGTTCGTCCAGGAACGCGTCGGAGCGCTTGACCTCAATCCCCTCCATGTCCCGGTCGAAGTCGTCCATGGTGAAGGTGCGTCTGGCCTGGCCCCTTCCCATCCGGCGGCCGGCGCCGTGGGGAGCGGTGTTGAACGAGGCCCTGTTTCCCTTGCCCCGGACCACGTAGCTGGCGGTACCCATCGAGCCGGGTATCAGGCCCATCTGTCCGTCCCGGGCTTCAATCGCGCCCTTCCGGGAGACCATGATGTTCGTTCCGGAGTGGTTTTCCCATTTTGGGATTTCGGTGCGGAGGTTAGTTGGGTTTTTCCAATAGGGTTCTGGTGAGGACCGCGTTGGTCAGGTCGGTATTGTCGGTGTCGGTGTCCGACAGGTTTGCGCCTGTGAGGTCGGCGCCGTTCATGAGGGCGCCCTTGAGTTGTGCTCCCGTGAGGTTGGCCCGGATCAGGTTCGCTCCCGCGAGGTTGGTGCCGGTCAGGTTGGCTCCGGTGAGGTTGGCGTCCGTCAGGTTGACGCAGTAGAGATCGGCGTCCTCGAGGTCGGCTCTTTCCAGGGATGCGGCTCTGAGGGTTGCCACGTGCATGGTGGATCTTCGGAGGTCCGCTCCGTTCAGGTTGGCCCAGGTCAACAGGGCGTCGGGAAGCTGTGCGTCGACTAGTTTTGAATCTTCCAGGTTTGCGTGTTCTAGGTTGCTTTCTCCCAGGTAGGCGTTGCTCAGGTCTGCTCTCGCGAGGTTCGCTCCCTGGAAATTGGAGCGCGATGCGAGGACGTGACTGAGGTTGGTGTCTCTGAGGTCTGCTGCGGGTAGCTCGGCGCGGCCCAGGTCGGCGTATGAGAGGTCTGCTCCTCTGAGTGGGGGGAGTTCTTCGATCCTGGCCGCGGCCTGAAAGACCTGGGCTGGCGTGAGCTGCCATTCCTCCTCTGAAAATGGGTCATGGGGAGCTCCGGCCTGCCTCAGGATCAGAATGGCGTGAGCGCGGTTTCCGCCCATGAGTTTCGCCCAGGCGTCCGCTCCGTCTAGGTGTTGCCCGGTGGTCTCTCCGAGTATGTGGGCAAGGTGGGCGCCCACGCAGCAGGGTTGATTCTCCCGGTACACGCCACGGGCCTGGTCGATTCTTCGGTTTGGAAGCTTCTCGAAGTATTGGATGATTTTATTCTGGGCGGTCATGTTCACGTCTTTTTAGAAGATTGGGTGGATGGGGCCTTGGGTCTATCTTTGGGATGTTCCCTTTTGGGATATTCTGTGGGTGTTGGGGTCCTGGCGTTCAGTTGATTGTGAGGTGGTCTATCAGGACCTTGGACCAGGGATCGAACCTCTCTCTGAGCTCTGTGAGGCCCTGGTGTCCGGCGAATGTTCCCGTGATGGCCGATTCCGTGTTGAATTCCTCGGGGGCCTGTGTGAAGACCTGGTTGGCCTGTGCGCGGTACATGAACGCGGCGTGCCTTGAAGAGTCGTCGGACAGCCTGGTGTAAATCATGCCCAGGATTTCGGGGGGCTTGGTTGGGGATATTCCCAGTTCCTCCTTGAGTTCGCGGCGGAGGTTGTATAGCAGGGTGTTCTCGAAGGTCTCCTCCCTCATGTGAGGCTCGGGCTGGTCTATGTGGCCGCCGGAAATCAGGCTGAGCTTCCGGTGGAGGTAGGAGTACTCGCTGGGGGTCCTTTCCAGGACGCAGTACCATCCCTTTTGGTTCTGGATGTAGGCGGCGGGGATGATCTGGATGTGTTGGGTGGTTTTTTCCGCGATGGGGCGGTCCATCCACATGAGGGATTCTCTGATGTCTTCGAATACTTTGGGATGTTCCGCCCATAGTATGAATTCGGGGACGTCCGATAGGACTGCCTTGGGGCAAACCAGGACGGTCTTACCGAGGTGTTTTGTGTTGTTGTTCTGGTTCATGCCTGTTTGCTCCGGTAGGCGAACTTCTGTGCCTGTTTTCTGCCGGCCTGGTTTATCTGGAGCCACCGGGGGGCTGGGGGATGGCGGTGGTTCGTGATGAGTTTGTCCATGAGTTCTTCATGGGTTATCAGGGCGCCGTCGGCCAGGATGTGGACTATGTTCAGAGTGTCCTTGATGTCCTCCTGGGTGGTGAGTTCATGGCAGACCATGAGGGTCCGGTGACACCGGAGGGGGTCCTTCTCCGTGCACATGAGGGCGGTGCGTCTGATGCGGGCGCTGGCGAGCACCTGGGTAAGTCTCATCCGGAAGTTCCTGGTGAGGGCCATGAGGTCGTACTGGGCGCGGCCGTCCGGTCCGTACTGTTCTGGGGCTGTGGGGCGGCCGCCTAGGTCCTTTCCCGCATGTGTGTAGGCCACTCCGTTCGTTCTCAGGACTTCGGGGAGTTCGGTTTCGTCGAACCAGTTTGCGTGGCTGCTGTAGGGGGTGGAGCGGACGTCCATGATCTTTTGGATCTGGTTTTGCTCCAGCATGTCGAGGAACTTTGACATCGTGTGGTTTGAGTGTCCGATGGTCCAGAGAGTTGGGATTTTGGGGTTCATTTATATGTTGCTCGTGGGGTGTTTGGCTTTCTGTTTTATGACTTTGTCATGTTTTGGGCTGGCTGGCGGGGTTCGGTTTGGTCGTCGAGTTCCAACTGGGCCCGGACGTAGTACTCCCAGGTGTTGGGGTTGAAGTCGATGATGGCGAATGCGTTCCTGGCGCCGCCCTGCATGACGTCGGTGAGTATGGAGATTTTCTCGGTCTTCTCCCCTGGGTTGTCCATCTGGGCGACGAGCACGAGGTCCCGGGTCTCCGGTGCGTTCCTGAACTCGTCCCATGACCGGGAGTGCATGGGCCAGTCTGGCTGTTTGGCGGAGGCCAGTTCTAACATGAATATCGGTAGGCTTCGCCAGCCAAGGGTCGGGGTCATGTCCCAGCAGGTTTCTCCGTCGGTTAGGAAGAACTGGTCTTCCCCGAGTTCGTAGACCTGGATCTTCGGCTTTTGCTCTCTGCTCACGGTATGGGGCTCCTGATGTTTTGATTCTTTTTGGGATGGGTGCTGGGGGTCAGGCGTAGTCCTGGTCTATGGTGTTTCCCTCATCGAGGGAGACTTTCAGGACCTCCTGGGCGTTCAAGGTGATGGTGGCGGTGGTCCCCGGGGGGATCTGGTACCTGACGTTGTCGAGGGCGTTTATCAGGATCGTCTTGAGGGCGTCTTCCATGGAGGAGAGGTACATGAGGGACGTGGTCTTGAAACCCGTCATGTGGTCGTGTTTCTGGGTTTTGTAGCTGTCTGCGGCTCCGTCATAGTTGGGCGAGAAGTAGGCGTCAAACATCATGTCCTGGAGTTCCCCGACGGACATGTCGGTGTCCTTGGTCATGATGGGCTTCTGGTCGTCTCCGTAGTTGAACTGGTCTTTCTCGAATGCCAGGTCGCCTGGGACCTCGATTAGGGTTTCGTCGTCATTTGGGTCCACGATTGTCAGGGAGAAGGTGATGCTGTCCGCCTTCTTGGTGTTGTCGAGTGACCGTCTGGTCCGGCGGTGTTCGTTGAGGTCGAAGGTCTCACCTTCCAACGTTATGGTGATGGTGAGGTCGGTGGCCTGTGGGAGCCGGTCGTACCAGGCGTAGCCGGCGAGTCTTCCATCTGTTTTTGCGAACGTGGTGAGGATGCCTTTTCTCTCTAAAGCGCGTGCCAGGGCCTGCTCGTCGGCTGGTTCAAGGTCGATTGCCATGAGGATCGTGTCGTTTTTGACGTATTCTCTCTGGGTGTTTTTGTCGGCGGTGTAATCTGCCTTGCCGGGCGCCCAGGGTATGAGCTTTGGCATTGCGGATGGAATGTGGATGCCCATTTGCGCAGCTTCGTGCTGCTGGGCCGGTGATATGTCCACAGGCTGATTGTGGATGGAAATGGCGGTGTAGACTGCCCGCCTGCACTCATGCCTGAGTTCGTCGAGGAAGGGTGTTTGGACGGCTTCCTTGCGGGCCGGTAGGGTGAGTTCCAGATGGGGGCAGTCGGTTATATCGGCCTGGGTGATCCAGGTGGTCTCTATGGCGTTTACCTCCGGCATGGTGGGTTTGTCCACAACGATGCCGTGGAAGTTCATTCCTCTCGAGTGGTACCGGTTGGCGTAGACGCCGATTCTTATGCCCTCCCATTCGTGGATGTGGATTGCGTCCTTGAGGAAGTCGACCTGCTCCATGGGGGCGTTGTTGAGGAATACCGGGAGGGGGTAGTGTCTCGCGGCTTTCTTCAGTGCCTCGTCTAGGTAATGTACTGCGGTGGTGTCGTCGAAGGTCACGGTGGTGCCGGTTAGCATTCCAGGGTCGTCGAGTAACTCAACGGGCGCGGCGAGTTTTCCGACGAAGTGGTCGGGAGTCAAGTTGACCTCCCAGGGGGGGCTTGTGTCCTGGCCCCGTGATCTGATGGTGACGTTCCTGGTCCGGGCTAGGGCGTAGAGTCCCATGCCGGCTGGGGGTGCTCGTTCAGGGCGTGGGCCTGGTCCCATTCGCTCTGTCCGAAGGAAAGGAGGGCCCTGGGGTCCTTGACCCCGCGGCCGTTGTCCTGGACGCTGATTGAATTTGGTTCCTTTTGGATTTCGACCCAGGTGGCTCCGGACCGGCGAGCGTTCTGGAGGAGTTCGTTCAGGATGTCCTCTAGGGTCGCGTTAAAGAATCCTGAGACCCTGTTGATGGCGTCCTGGTGGATGTTGGCTTGGATCATATTGGGCATCTGCGTGGTGGTCATCCGGGATTATTCTCCTGTTTCGTTCCTTTAGTGGGTGCTGCTCTGGGAGGCCTGAGGCTGGTTTTATCCCTGGTCCTGGGGGGTTGTCTCTAGGGTGACTTCTATCTCGCCTCGGTTGGTTGTCCTGATGGTTGCGGTGAGTCCGTTTGGGATTGAGTACCGGGCAGAGCTGATGGCGTCGGCGAGCGCGGCCTTGGTTGCTTCTTCCTCTGTTGAAAGCAGGGTTATTGCGATTCCCTGGAATTCTTCTTCGCAGTGTTCCTTTTGGGTATCGTAGCTGTCCATGGTTCCGTCGAGTTCTGCTGAGAAGAATGAGTCCATCAGTATTCTTTGGAGTTGGGAGGTGTTTATACCACTGTCCTGGGTTACCAGGACCGCGTTGTCGTCGTAAAGGTACTCAGTTTCGTCTGTCTTGAAGGCGAGGTCGGAGATGATCTGGATTGATGTGTTTGTTTTATCTGCGTGCTTCAACGTCAGGTCGAAGAGGATTTTTTCCGGGCGGTGGTTTGCGAGGGTATTTTGCTCGTTTCTGTGCTCTTTGAGGTCGATCTCCTCTCCCCCCACGGTGATGGTGGTGCGTACTCCCGTGAGCCGTGTGAGCTGGTCATACCAATCGTATCCTTGGAACCTGCTGTCGGGTTGAACGAACCTTGCCGCGGTCCCGTCGAAGCTTGCTGCTCTCGCGAGGGCCTGTTGGTCGTGGGTTTCGAGATGCACTTCGCAGATGATGGATTTCGGGTGGACCTGGGTTCGTTCTTCGAGGTGGCTCTTGTCGGTAATCCAGTCGGCCTTTTTGGGGTGCCAGAGTTTCAGTTTGGGCTGGGCGTCGGGGAGTTTTATTCCGAACCGGGCGGCGTCGTCCTGCATTTCTTTTGAGACTTCTACTTCTTCCGTCTCGAGGCTTATTGCTTTGTAGACAGCCTCCCTGCAGGGGTCGTGGAGTTTCTTGATGAAGGGAGTCTGGATTATTTCCTTTCGGGCGGGCAATGTTAGCTCGAGGTGGGGGCAGTCCCTGACGTCTATCTCTGCGGCCCAGGTTGAGTTTATGGTGTTGATGGTTTCGGACAGATTGTTGTTTTTGACCAAAATCCCGTGGAAGTTTATTGAGTTGGAGTGGTGCCGGTTTCGGAATACTCCTATTCTGACTCCCTCGTGTTCCTGGACGTGGAGGGCGCCGGCGAGGAAGTCGGCTTGGTGGATCTTCTTTCCGTTGAGGTTTACGGCGACGGGGTAGTACCTGGCGGCTTTCTCTGTGACTGACTCGGGGCTGTTTCCGGATTCCTTCTCGTGGATGAAGGTTAAGGATGTCCCTATTGGGATTCCCTCGTCACGGAGGGTTTTGACCGGTGCAGACAGTTTTCCCACAAAGTGGTCCGGGGTGAGTATGACCTGCCACGGCGGGTTGTCCTGTGTTTTTGAGATTATGTTGACTCTCTGGTTTCTGGCCAGGGAGTATAGTCCCATCCCGGCTGGATGTTCGTTTTGTGTTGGGTTGTTGTCCCACTGGGTCTGTCCGAAGGAGAGGATTACCCCTGGGTCCTGGATGCCGGGTCCGTTGTCCGCGACGGTGATCAATTCACCGGTTGTGGTGACGCTCACAAGGGTGGCCCCGGCTCTCCGGGCGTTCTGAAATAGTTCGTTCATGATGTCCTGGGTAGTCGCGTTGAAGAACCCGGGCACCCGGTTGATGGCGTCCTGGTGAATGTTTGCCTTTATGGACTGGGGTATCTGTGTGGCGGTCATTGGGGGACGTTCTCCTGTGAGGCTTATTTTTGGTGGGGTTGGGGGTTGGCTGAGGCTACTGGGGGCCTCGGAAATCGCAGGTGCAGGGATTGCGGGTGTCCTCCTCGCAGGTCATGCAGGGGCGGTGGTGGCAATCCAGGTGGTACCGGACCAGGTTGATCTTGTGGGTCAGTCCGTTGTGTTGGCCCTGGGGATACCAATTGTCAATGTCGATCCCGGGTGGGTAATCGTAGTGGAACGATAGTCGGGTGCGAGAGCCGGTGGATGCGTCCACCAGGTATGAGGGTAGCGGCTTCTGGATTTGGTGACGGCATTCGGGTGTGCAACTGTCGGGCCTGGTTGGACTTTTCGGTGGTGTGGTTCTCCTCACGGTGCTGCTGGTTTGGTATGGGCTCAGTGTTCCGGTGTGTCCGAGATTGGTGCGAGGGCGGCGGCTATTTCGTGCTCTCTGGATTCGGGCAGGTTCGGCTCGTTATGAGGAATGTTGAATAGCTGGTAGGTCTGGTTGAAGCCTCTTTGGGCGGCCTGTTCCATGTAGTCGAACATTCCGGCGAGTTCCATCCATTTCTTCTCTTCCCAGAGGGTCCGGGCGGTTTTGGCCATTCGTTCGATGTCCGAGATTGCCTGTTGGGCTTTTTGTTCGGTCATTTGGGTCTCCTCCTGGGGTTGGGGCGATAGAGGGTGTGGGTTAGGACTGGACCAGGAGTTCGGGGTTCTTGTTTAGTTCCACCCTCATGAGGTCTTTGTCGTCCTCGAGCCAGGTTTCGATGAAACAGGGGTCTTCGGACCATTGGGCGTTGGTGTTCAGCCAATCCAGGAGGTTCCAACACTGCTGGGGGCTGAGGTCTGTGGGGTCCTTGAATCGGAGTTCGATTCCGGCGTTTTCTATGCACTCGTTGAATTCCGTGGTCATCTCTTTGAGGTCTGACTCGGTGGCGACCTGGTAGACCGATTCCTTTCTCCGCGGGTTGTGCCAATCTATGGAGATTAGATTTGGAGGAGTGAGGAGACCCAGGTCTTCGAGGGCGGGGATGAGGGCGGCGAGTTGTTCCTGGTCCAGGCTGATGATCAATTCCATTGGGAGCTCCTGTCGGGGGATTGGGGATTTTGGGTTAGGTGTTGGATGTCTTGGTTGGCGCCGGGTGAAACCGGACCTGGTTGAAGTCTCCTTCGGAGGGCGCGGGTACGATGAGGTAACGGCAATCGGCCGACGTCGGGCCCGGGTTGTTCTCGCACATCATGACGAGCCCGGGCTCTTCGATGTCTCTGAGGTGACGGCCGGCTGATTCGGCGCTTGGAAAGAACTCGGGGTCGAACCTGAGGTCCGATGATTCAGGGTCGTAGTGCCAGATGTGTGCGTGGGTCATATGGGGGTTCGGCCTCCTGGAAGTTTTGGAGTGGGGGGGTGGGGTCCAGCGGGTCTACGCTGGTTTTGCTTGGAAGTTATCGAAGCTTGCCGGCGTGAGGAAGAGTCCCTGCGTCATGGCGAAGGCGAGCATCATCTCCACGTCCAGCCAGCTCAGCTTTCCGGTTTTTCGGAGTGTCACCGAATGGTGGTAGTAGTCGGTGAACCGGCGCCTGAGCAGGCCGGGGAGGTCCTTCCACGCCGGGACTGCCCTGTCCGCCTGTTCCTGAAAGTCTGTCAGGAATGCGGTTGGGTTGTTGGGTTCTGCGTCCGTGTGGTTGGTTACACAAGGGAGCCTGCTGAGGAGTACTCGGATTTCCGGGTGGGAGATGACGTTCTGGCTCAGATACAACACTGAGTTCACACAGGCCCTCAGGCATGTGATCTGATCTGTTATGGCCATTTCGTTCCAGTTTGGTATGAACTTATTGGGTCGGTACTGGGCCAGGTAGTCTCGGACCTGCTCAATGAGTATCTGCTCGGGTTCATCTGTCCAGAGTTCCCCGTATTTGCCGGTCACCGGGATTCTGGTTGGTGCTTGGGTTTGTTGAGTTGTCATTTGCTCTGCTTCTGGGGATTTGGTTGCAGGCCGGGTTCTGTCTTTGCCGGACGAATCGGTGGGCCGCCGTGTTCAGGGTAGAGGGCGGTCTCTTGGTGTCGATGGGTTTGAGTTCTTGGGTGCGTACAGGGCTTTGGTATTCCTGGTGCCTGTTCCCGGGGCGTGATTCACAGAGGACGCCCCTAGGGTTCTGAGGTCTGTTCAGGCGTCACGTTCCTGTAGATAGGTTAGTGCGTCGTCTATGTTGAAGTCATCGAAGCGCGGGTCGTGGGGTTTGGCTTGTTTTACCAGGTGGGCTGGGTCCTGGTTGTAGTAGACCGGGTTGCCGTTTTTGTCCGTGCCGGTCCGGATGCGCCTGATTTTTGAGTGCTGTGGGGTCTTGTCCGAGGTGGTCATTGTGGCGTTACTCCTGCTTGAAGTGCCGGGCTGCGTTTCACCTGTAGGTGAGTCACCCGCCGCCGGTTGGGGAAGGGGCGGGTGATTTTTGTAGGAGTGGTGCTAGGTCTCGGTGGGCTCGGGGGCTACTACGGCGGTTTTGCCCTCGATTCTCCGAAGGATCCAGTTGCCGGTATGTCCCGAGGCGTTCAGTTCGTTTACGGTTTCATCTGGGAGGCTGATGGTCAGGGGGTGGACGTCGAAGCCGCTTCTTTTGTGAGTGCCGATCATCTCCAGCCAGTGGGTGTGGTGCTCCAATTTTGCTCCCACAGGTATGAGGCCGACCGGGGCGTTGATTCTTATCTCGTCCTGGGCACCGGGTGGCTCTTGGGGTTGGGGGTCGAATGCCGTGACTTCGACAAGGTGACTCATCGGGCGTCTCTGTCCCTGTTGTCCCTTGGTCTTCTGGTCAAACTCGTTGAGTTCCTCCAGCATCTTGGGTTCTAGGACTATGACGTGGCTCTGGTCTTCGCGGTCGGTCCGGAGGGCGACGTCGCCGTCGACGCGCATGACGTAGACGCCGTCTCCGATGTACGTTGCGCTTGACCAGTCGACTTTTAATACAGTATCAAATCGGTTCATCTGTGTGTGCTCCCTGTTCGAAAGTTGGTCCCGGCGTGCCTGGGGGCCGTTGGGGGTTCATTTGGTGTGTTCGGAGCATATATCTGGGTCTTGCCCACCAGGGATGTAGCCTTTGGGAGCGAGACTGCTATCTTGGTCCGTCTTCTGCCGTACCAGTGGGAGGCGCCGCGTCTCACGAAGGCGTCGAGGGGTGGGAACTCCTCCTGGATTGGTGTGGACATGCGGTCTCTCCTTGGGTCCGTTACAGGTCTGGAACTCCCGTGAGTATGTTGACGACCTGAACGAGGTCTACATTTCGTCCGTTGAGTTCGTGGCAGTAGAGTCTTATGAACTCCCTGAGGTCTTTGCTCTCAATATGCCATTTGGAGTTTCCCTGTTGGTTGTGATGGGATGCCGGGAGTACTCCTGATTCTATTCGCCTCTTGATCCATTCTTTGTGCTTCCCGAGTATCTCCGATGTTTCCTGGAGGGTGTACCAGGCATCCCGGTCGAGCCTTGATATGGAGAGCCGGGCGGAGCGCACCCTGATGGAATGGTGGGTCCGGTTCATGGCCCTTGCGATCTGGTTCAGGCTCAGTCTACCCGTTAGTTCCCTGAGCCGGTCGTCCTCTGGGTGTGTCCATGGCCTCCGGTCGTTCAGGGTTGTGAGTCCCAGTTTGTTGACCTTGCTCTGCACTTGGTCGGGGGTTAGTCCCAACTCCCGGGCGATGCGTTCCTTGGACTCCCTGGTCCCTAGGAAGTCACGTCTCAGTATCTCCTCCTGTTGGTCAGTCCAGTTGTGCCTGGGGGCGTTTTGCCTCCTCGGGGAGTTGGGTCTGATTGGGGGGAGTTGTTGACGCTGTGCCAGGATTTCGTTTGGTTGTTTGGAGCCTGTGGTCATGGGCCGGGGGCCTCCGTTGGTTTCGGGGGTGTTGGGGGTTTGACCCGGCGCCGGCTTGGGGGAAGCGCCGGGTCCCGGGGGGTAATTTGGAGTGTTTGCTCGGGTGTCTGCACGGAACATCGAACGGGGTTCGTTCGTCTATGTAATGATTGAGTCACGGGATGGTGGCGGTTTTCCCGATTTAAGGAGTTTGGTGATGTCTTTGATCTCTCATATGGTGCGTTTTGGGTTTTGCTTTCTGGTTCTTGCGGCTGTTTTGGGTTGCACTCTGTCCGGTGGAGCCGGTACCTCTGGGGATGGAGAGACGCCGGCAGTTACTCCGTCCGGTCTGGGAGCGTCCGTTGCGGCGCCGGCGGAGCCCGTCACACTGACCCCCTTTGGGTTGCCGGATGGTCTGCCTGTCCAGGATCCGGGCTCGGATGTGGTGACCGCGGTACCAGTTGGAATACCGGAGTTGGTGGAATCCACGGCTACCCCGGTGGTCATGTCGACCAAGGAACCCGGAGTCCCAAAACCCGCTGATGAGAAACTGTCAGCTTTGGAAATCCTCGAGGGGGTTTGGGGAGGTGTGGTTGATGATGAGGCGGTGATTGAACCCGTTGAGGTTGCCTCCTTTGATGTGGCTTCGGAGGTTGGTGTGAAGTCTCGGTCGGGTTTTGCGAACGCGAGTTCATCCAAGGGAGGACTCCCCCCTGAGGCCGGCGGCCTGGCGAACCCAAATAATGCTTTGCTCCCATTGGTTTATTTTGAGGGATATGGAGTGAACCCGTTTGTGGATGCTGACGAAGACCCTCTCTCCACGTTTTCCCTGGATGGGGATACTGCGTCATTTGAGATTGGCAGGCTCTACCTTGAGGATGCCCGTCTTCCCCCGGAGGACTCGGTCCGGGTTGAGGAGTGGGTGAATTCCTTTGATCAGGGTTACGGTGATGTTGAGTCCGGTTTGGGTCTGTTCCTGGACGGGGGCCCCAGCCCCTATGGGGAAGATGGGTACCGTCTGGTCCGGGTTGGAGTGGGGGCTGCGGGTCTTCCTGAGCAGAGGGATCCGGTCAACCTGATCGTGGTCTTGGATGTCAGCGGGTCGATGAGCGCCGATAGTCGGATAGGGGTGGCCAAGAGGCTCATCTCCGGGATTCTGGACCAGGTGGAGGCCTCGGACCGGGTGGCGCTGATCACCTATGGGGATTCGGTGAAGGTGGTCCAGCCTTTTGTGGCGGGAACCGAGATTGGCGGTATCAGGTCTGCGTTCCTTGAGATTACCCCCAGTGGCGGGACTTTTGTGGAAGGCGGCATCCGGAAGGCATATGAGTTGGCTGCGTCGGACAAGGCCCGTCCGGCTCGGATAGTGGTGGTTTCCGACGGTGTTGGGAACCTGGGCCGGACTGGCCCTGATTCGATCCTGGAAATGGTGGCCTGGAACGTGCAGCGGGATGCAGTTCTCAGCACGATAGGGGTTGGTTTCACCGGAAACTACAACGACGTTATGCTGGAGGTCCTGGCAAACCGTGGCAACGGGACCTATCACTATGTCCGGGACGATGAGGCAATCAGAGAATTTCTGGCTGGGGCGGTCACGGGGATTTTCACCGAGGTGGCCCGAGACGCCCGTGTCCAGGTGGAATTTAACCCAGAGGTGGTGCGGAAGTACCGGCTTATCGGTTATGAGAACCGGGCGGTTGCGGACGAGGATTTCCGGGACGACAGGCTGGACTTTGGGGAGTTGGGATTCGCCCGTGACGTGACTGCGCTGTACGAGCTCCGGCTTCTTGAGGGGATTGGAGACGGGGACGAACTTCTGACCGCCCGGCTCAGGTGGATGGATTCAGAAAAGGCAGAGGTGGTGGAGATAAGTGAGGTCATGGTGGTTGGTGACCTGGAACTGGTTATTTCGGACCTGCCGTATGAGTTCCGTAGGGCTGCCGCGGTCGCTGAGTTTGCGGAGTTACTTCGTAAGTCCTTCTGGGCCCAGTGCGGCACTCTGGAGTCGGTTGGAGAACTTTTGGGGTTTGAGGATGCCAGCGACCGGGTCCTGGACGGGATGCTTCTGAAGGCGGGGGTTGAGTTCGAGCCTTTCTGTAAAAAGTAGGAGGTCGGTGGCGCTGGGTTGGATCAGTCATCGGGGGCGGCGTTGATATTGAGGACGCCGCCTCTTTTTGTTGTTCGGTAGGGTGATGGGACTGGTGGGATATGTCCACAACGCGTCTGGGCTTTGTGAGGACCGGGAACCTGGCTGGGGCCTCCTGCATGTGCCTGGTGGTCGCTTTCTTCGGGATGGTCCCGGTGGTCATCACACTGGGGAGTACCCATAACCCGGTTTTGCACAAAAAATGATTTTTAGTCTGATTTTTTGTGCAGGATTGCTCAAAAGTCGGTGCCTGCTGGGTTGGGTGATCGGTGGACTGGAGTTCGAGGATAGCTGGTTTGAGGGCCTGCGGCTGTGTCACCTCTGGCATGAACCGTTAGACTCGAAAGGCCCCGGTCAGTATAGTTTTTTAAGTAGAGCGTTCCTCTGCCTGCGTAGCCGGGTAGCTTTGGACCTGAGGATGATGGAGTCTGTCTGAGCGGTTTTGACCAGGGTGTATGGCTGCATATTGTTTAGCTTGTTCCTGTCTTGGTAGATATCCAGCGGGATGTGTGTAGCCGGTATTTCAATGCGTTCTTGAACGACAGCTTCCCTGAGGGCCGCTAGCCCGTAGTCGTCTGTGTTGTCTGAGTTCTTTGTGGTGATAAGTTGGGAGCTCCCCCCTGTGGTCTCCAAAATGGCCGCCGTCAGGTGGGCTGTCGCTTCTTGTGCGTATTTTCCCAGCTCAGCCAGGTCTGTTAGGTCAGCGTTCTGGGTGAGTGCTCCGTAAATCCAATTTGACCTGATATGTTGGGGCGGTTCCTGTATGTCGGGACCCAGGCCGTGTTTGTGTAGGATCCCGACCATGATGGCAGTGTCCAGCGCGGCAGCTTTGGTCCTCTCCTCATAGGGTATCCAGTCATATTTGGGCGGGGGAGGGTTGGGTCCTTTATGAGTGTTGTGGAGTAGCCCCTGGTTCTCCGTGATGATCACTCCTTCCAGGAGTGCTTTGGTGGAAATGGTGTTCAGGTATTGAGCGTCGTCGAGGAAAATGTTGAGCATGACCGGAACGATGTGGGGCTTCACCGCTGTTTTGTACAGTTGGCTTGCGATTTCCTGTGTGGTTGTTTGGATTTGGGAGTCTTTGGTGTCCGGTGTGCTCTTTTTTAAGATGAGAAGTATGTCAATGTCCGACTTGTCCGGTTTGTGGTCCCCTCGTGCCCTGGAACCGAAGAGGATTGTGAGCTCGGGTTGGTAGCGGATGTGAAGTCTCTCCGCCAGCTTTACTGCCAGAGGATCTGGGCTTGGTGATTTGGCGTTTTGCATTGGTTCTAAGTCTCGGTGTTGGGTTTCTGTTTAGATTTGTGTGTTGGTGTTCAGGCGGTCCAGGATTTCCTGATGGTCGGGAATGTGGTCTGAGTTCAGACCCACGTGGTCTCGGATGACCTTGACCAGTGGTTCGGGTACCTGGAACTGTTTCACCATTTCCCGCCATTTTGACTCTTTCTGCGCCGGCGTCCCTTCCTTTGGATACGCGTCCACGTAGCATTCGCTGCTGCAGTTCTCTGAGGTGAAATGTCCTAATATGTGCTCGCTGGTCATCGGTGGCCCATCGCCCTGCATCCGAACCAACCGTCCGGGGTCCAGACGTATATCCATGCGTCGCAGGGGTCCCAGTAGGTCTCGAAGAATTCCTGGGTGTTGTTGGGCGATGGTATTGACCTGAAGGTTGTGAAGTACTCAATCTCACTGGTGGGGTCCCGGGGGTTGGGGGGTAGGTGTTCTCTACTTCCGAACTCCATCAGAAGGTCTATCTGGGACTCTTCGGAGTAGTGTTCCAAGAGGGTCATGGCGGCTCTCTCCGGAGATGGGTCGTTGTAGAGCACAATGCTCATGGCGCTCTGGTTCCTGGTTATTTTTCCTATGACGGCCGTTTCAGGGACGCCCGGGTAGGTGGTCACTCTTTCTCCTGCTCAGGCTTCCCACCGGCGGCATCCGGTGGGCCTGGTGTCCGTTGGCGCGGGGTAGTCGAATATGAGGGCATCTAGTGTCTCCTGCGTTCCCAGTAGGAGAAGGTTGGCCTGGTTGGGGAAGTACCATGAGTATTCCTTTCCTGCGTCCTTCCATGCCAGGTCCGGGATATCTTTCTTCCATAGGTCGATGTTTTCCAGGCTATCTGGGGATAGTCCTCTGGTGTGGTAGGGCTGGCTTATGATGAATTTCCTGCCGTCCGGCAGCCGGCAGAGTTGGGCGTGGTCAAGTGGCTGTCCGCGGCTTTCTCTGTGATTGCGGGTGAAGCAGCGGTGGTGGGGTTTGACCTCTCCGGCGCAGCCCACGCTTTTGTCTCGGAACATGACGTCCGGATTTGCTTTCATGAACGCTTCGAACAGGGCCAGGAAATGGGTGTCCCATGCGCGGTTACAGCCGCTCCTCCGGTACCTAGGAGTCTCGTTTCCCTTGGGCTCGTACTCGCAACTGTCCTCTCCCGGGCAGATGGCTTTGACCAGCCATCTGGAGCTCTGGGTCCAGGTCTTGGTTGGAACGAGGGGCGCTTGTGGGTCCCTGGGTGGACCTGTTCTTCTCTTTGGGACTGGCTTTTCCAGCCTGACTCCGGGCTCCGGCGCCAGTTCGGAGGTGCCTGGGTCCTGGTATTGGGGCACGGTGGCGAACCATTTGTCTTTTTTGAAGGCGCCTCCGAACCCGTATGGGTCGGGTTTCTTCACCACGTTCGCCTCCAGGCCGAAGTCCTTTAAGGCGGTGACCAGGCTCTGTGCGACGGCGTCGAGGGTGGGCCGGGGGTCGATGGGAAGGTTGTAGCCATAGCCCCTTCGGGGCTTGTGGCCCCGGGAGGCCAGTTCCATTACGACTTCGCCGCAATGGGTGGTGTACTCGCATGGGCGGTGTCCGGGGACCGTGAGACGCACACGGCGTGTGTAGGCCGCAAGTCAAAGGTACCCAGTTTGGATCTTCTTGAGCTGGTTGTCGGGTGGCTCGGCGCTTTTGAGCGCGGCTTCCCACGTTGGTATGTGGAGGGAGATTGCCTGTCTAAGGATCTGAAGCATGGTGTTGGGGCTGCATGCTGTCAGTATTTTTTGACACTCCATGTCTGTTGCGTTGGCGTTGTACTCCAGTCGCCAGTCCTCTGTCTGTACGCTCATGGAGATCCGCTGTTTTTTTGTTTCTTCCCACGTGATTTGTGTTTGGTTTTTCATGCCTCTACTCCTTGGGGGACGCTGTGTGGCAGCGGGGTCTGGTCTATCCCTTGAGTGCCCAGCTGTTGACCTGGTGGTACCTTCTGTTGTTTTTGGTTGCGCCTGATGAGAATAGCGTAACCGAGGTCTGGGTCCACGTAGGAGGGTTGGGTACTGGGAGACTCAGGGGCCATGCCGGAGGGGCGGGGGTATCGCCGCGGTCCGTCTTTGCGATGGTTATGTGGGGGGTGAAATCGAAGTCGGAGGGTCGGAGCCCCGCAGTGTTGAGCTTTTCTTCTAACTCGCGGTTGATGTTCCAGAGGGTCTGGGACCTTCCGGAGGGTTTGGACTTCAACACAAGTGCGCTCTGCGCGTCCGTTCGGAATAACTCGAGAGTGGTTAGGGTGAGTTTGAACGCGGGGGTTCTGTGGGCGGTCTCCCTGGTGATGCGTTCGAGAATGTCTGCTTGGTCGGACGTGATGTCTCCCATGTACTTGAGGGTTATGTGGTAGTTTGCGGGGTCCTCCCAAATGGTCCTGGGTGTCGGGGTGTTTTGGTTTTTTTCCAACTGGTTGAGAGCGTGCCTGAGAGATTGGGTCATGTCCTGGAGAAAACGGGTTGCCGTCCGGGGTACGGGTAGAGCCACGAATGCGCGTTTGAGAGTTGCGTCATTCATCTGATCGGCTCCAGGTTGGGCGCGGTGCAGATGGGGGCTTGGCGGATTTCGGTCTTGGCGCAAATCGCGTCGAGGTATTTCTCGGGGGCGACCACTCTGAACCTTTCGTCCTGCATGGGAGAGAAGTCGACGACGAGCCAGCCGTGTTGGGGGCCGCCGAGCATCTCTCCCACAATCACGCAGTGGACCATGGGCTCCGTGGGGTGCATGCTGTGAAGTTGGACTCTTCCCTGCTGTTCTTCGTGTCCTAGTCTGAGGGCTATTGCGGCCTCACCCAGGACGTCGGAACGTATGGCCTTTTCACACCAGAGCCAGGCCTCGATCCTCTCCCGGTAGTAAAGCTGTGTGGTGGGTTGGGCGGTGGTTCCTCTGATCATTGTGTGCCTTCCTCCCAGGGGGTTCTCCTGATGGTCCAGAGAGACTCCCCGAAGGCCTGGACTGGCTCTTCCTTCAGGATTATCCCGCCGTTGATGTGGGGGCTGAGCATGTTGTATATGACCAACCCGCAGGTTTTACACCTCGCGTAGTCTGGCCCTATTATTCCGCCCTTGACCTGCATTTTCTCGCCGCAGTGGTGAGGTATTCCCTATTCGCCGTTGAGTTCGATGCCGGCCATGTGGGCGATCGTGCGGACGTCGCCGTATTCCTGTGAGTTGTGGAACGGGAAATTTGTGGTTTCGTATGTCATCTGGTGGTTCTCTCCGTGCTCTGGTGTTCTGCTGAATGGAGCGGCGCGCTGTGCGGTGGGATATTGGAAGGGAATTACATGCTTCGTGCGACCCTGTCGCTGTATGTATCTCCGGCAAGGCTCTGGCTTGCCTGGGGGTTCCAGCGTCGCTGGGGTGATTCCGGTCCGCTTCTGTGGTGGGTTGATTTGGTTGTTGGTCACTGGCTCGGAGTTGAATGGGTAATTTCCTATGTTTTGGGTCTTTATGAAATCATCCTACAGGATGGTCGGGCCCGTTTGGGTGCGTTGCATAGGACGAGGAGCGGCTCTTCTAAGAGCCGCTCCTTTGTTTGACGGGTTTGGGGTGGGTCCTGAGGTTGGTGACTGGGTCTGGAGCTAGTGGGTGACGGCCATGATGGTGGTGTTGGCGTTTCCGCCGTCGGCCTGGCGCGTTACGAGGGATACGGTCCGGACCTCCTCGATGCGTTTGAGTATATCCTCAAGTCCGTGGGCCTTTGGGTGGACCTTCGCGGTTACCACGGCGCTGTCCCCTTCCCGTTTGAACTCTGCTTTCTTCTGCATGGGAAGGTACCCGGTGAAATTGACCTTGACGCCTTCCTCTTTGACCTCGGACTTTTTCATGTTCCGGAGCATTTTCAGGATGGTCTTGATCATCTCTTCGTCCATTCCGGTTGAGGAGTCGCCGTAATCCACCTTGAAGGCAGTCTCCGCCGCGGCGTTGACGTTCAGGAATTTCTTCAGGTCGTTGAATGCCTGGTCGCTCAGTTCGTTGATTGCTTCTTCGGTGGCCTCGGGTTCGTCCTCGTCTAAGGAGTCGATGAGTTCCTGGAAGCGGACCATACCGCCGGGGGTGTCCTTGTCTTCGATCTGGATGCGGAAGGCTGAGGAGTTGAGGTTGGTCCTGGCTAGGAGCATCGGTTTGGCGTCGGCGCTGTCTCCTCCGTCCTGGGGGTCCTGGGCGAGGTCTGTAACGAGGTTGGTGAAGGCGGGAATCGCCTTGCTGATGAAGTTGGGGTCGACTCCGGCTTCGTCGATGAACGGGGGCCCGTCGAACTGGAGATGGACAGTGTTCTTGGAGTTGGTACTCATTTGACTCTCCCTGGCTGAGATTTTGTCCCTTCAGCATAGGGGGTCGGGGGCGGGTCATGTTTTCCCGAGATGAAATTATCTTCCGTGGCGGGCTTTTGTCGTCTGATGTGTGGGGGTTTCGGCGGTCAGGTTGCGGGCCATTTACGGTCGAATCCGATGTGTTTCAGGGCATCTTTAATCTTTTCTGTGGGATCGAAGAGGATGCTTACATCCCAGATAAGTGCGTCCGTAAAATTGTATGATTTCGTTCCCAACTCATACTTCACGAGGTCGTATATCCACCAGTCGTCCCCGTTGGTCAGAATTGCGTACCCGTCGTTCATTTTGAGTTCTTTGGCGTATCCTTTTATCTGTCCTTCGTTGGCTTTTTTCAGGGATGTCCAGGTGTCTTCGTCGAAGATGGTTTCCCTGTTTTCAGCCGCCACGTCCGAACCTGGGGATTGGAGTTCCTTGAATCCTTCTATGACCTTGGTGTCAAAGGATGTGATCCTGTCCTTGAAGCGTTTGATGGTATCGGCGTGTATGGGCCTTGCTTCCACGAGCGCTGATGGCTTCTTGTTGGTCGTTGTCTTGAATAGGGCGTAGTCTGGAATTCCGTTCATCTGGGGGCTTCGAAATTCCATTTGGACCTTCGAGGGGTCTGAGGTGTCCCAGCCCAGTGTTCTGAGGATGGGGTCTATCAGAACATATTTCGTTCTGAATTCCGAGTTCAGGTAGCCGTCTTCTCGTCTCACCCGATTTCGTATTAGCCGGACTGTTTCTTCTATTTTGGGTCTTGCCATTTCAGCTCCGGGGCAGACATTTTTCCATGAATTTCTGGCAGCATTCGACAGCATGGCGGAGATTGGGTGTTGGGCTCTTTACCCGGGCCATTTCGGTCATCGCGAGTTTCCAGTATTCCATTGGCGACCAGCCGGGACAGGGCTACTTCACGGATTTCCTGAGCATGGTTTGCCGTGCGTTCCACCCAGAACCGGGCGTCGCGCTCGTCTCCCGCTACGATGTTAGCCAGCGTCCTGTCGAGCAGGCTATCGCCGGTTGGCGTAGGATCGACCACGATCAGCTTTTCCGGGTCGGTGTCGATGCGATTCTCCAGCGCCAGGTCCATCAAGTATGCTGCCGGCGAGCGCATAGTTGTTCAGCCAAACGGGTACTCTGGCGAAGCTCCCGTCATCATCGTGGAGCAAGAGCAGGATTATTTCCTCGGCGAATCTCAGCATGTTGTTTGCCCTCTTCTCGTACACCATCTCAAGCCAGGGGCCGGACCCGTAGGATCCGGTTGCTGATTCGTTCGGGGTGGGATTATTTTATTCCAGTTGGCGACACTTCCGCGGGGAACCGACGCTGTGGCTACGTCCGCAATCCAACTTTTGTGGCCGTCTCGTCTTATTTACGCGGTCCTTTGGGTTACTAAGGTGAGGTGGTTCCTGCCATCCTTCCGGCGGTACGTGAACTCGTCCATCAACGTCCGTGCGAAGTGAATGCCCAAACCGCCTATTCGCCGGTCCTGGATGGAGGCCTCAATGTCGGGTAAGGGAGCGTCGGTTAGCGGATCAAACGCGAAGCCGTCGTCGGATATCTCGATGGTGACCGACTCGGGTCCCGATGTCAGCGTGATGTCGATCACACTCTCGGTGTCATTGGGTTCGTGCCCGTGATCCATAATGTTGAGGACCAGTTCCTCAATCACCAGGTTTACTCGGTACAAGAGCTCGGGGGGCCAGACCTCCTCGAGCCCAAGACCTTCTATAGCTTCGGTGATATTGTCCAATTCTTCGCGGTTGGACCTGACCTTTAGCGATAGGTTCGTGCCCAAGGTTCAGGTCTCACTGCGCCGCAAGGCCAGGCAAGTTATGTCGTCGGATTGCGGAGTGTTGTTTGCGAAAACGTTCACGGCGTCGAAAATCGCCGCGTTCACTTCCTCAGGAGTCCCGGGAGCGGCTCCTGCAAAAAGATCGCGCAGACGGTCCAGCCCGAACTCTTCTTCCTCGTCATTGATAGCCTCGGTTACCCCGTCGGTGTATAGGATTAGCGTGTCGCCGGGATCCAGAGTCGCCGTATTCTGTGCGTATTCGAAATCGGGGACTACGCCAAGGGCAATCCCGTCCGTCATGGGGAGGATCTTGGAGTTCCCGTCAGGGCTGACGATGATTGGAGGGTTATGGCCGCCGTTGGCATAGGTCAGTTTTCCATCTCTTGGATCGTACACCGCATACATAACAGTGACGAACATTGCCGTCTCGTTATCTTTGTTCAGCAGCTGGTTGACCTCGCTCAACACCGGTCCCGGCTCGCCTAGGCCGATCGCTGCTCCCTTAAGCTGGGTGATGCTCGACATCATGAAAAGAGCGGCAGGAACGCCCTTGTCTGAAACGTCCGCAACGGCTATGCCAATCTGTCCATCGGCGAGGCGTATGATATCGAAGAAATCGCCTCCAACGTTACGCGCCGGCTCCATTTTCGCCGAAATGTCGTAGGCGGCGCTGGAGGGGAACTCCGTCGGAAGAATAGATTGCTGTATCTTGCTCGCGACGTCGAGTTCCCTCTGCAGCGAAACCAACTTGTCTCGCAATGACAATGCTTCGCGCCACTCATCTATGTGTCGCAGAGTCCGCTCGATTGTGACCCTAAGGTCATCGAAGTCAACCGGCTTGGTGACGAAATCGAACGCACCCCGGTTCATCGCCGTGCGAATGTTCTTCATGTCGCCGTACGCTGAGATAATCACCGCGCGTACTTCGGGGTCGACCTGCGGGATCTGCTCAAGTAGCGTGAGGCCGTCCATTCGGGGCATGTTGATATCTGAGAGGACCATGTCGATTCCCTTGTTTTCGTTCAGCTGCTCAAGGGCCTCGATGCCGTTCTGGGCAAACACGAACTCATAGTGGCCAGCCCGGATGTCGCGGCGCATACGCTGCAACATGAGCTGTTCTAGGTCTGGCTCGTCGTCAACTACCAGGATTTTATATGGTCGCGCTGCCACCATCCTGTGGGCCCCCATTTCGTAATCAGGTTCGTCTAGTGAAGCATTTTTCGGGATCGGAGCTGGTTGTTAGACAAGTTCTTGTACGTCCAGCATTTCTGCCTCCTTTGGGTTTTTGGGATATTTGGATCTCAGATTCGTAACCCTCTCAGGGTATCGTTAAATCGTTCGGCTGGTTAAGGCCGGTGGTCTGGGGCGGCCTGGGTGAAAAATTGGCGGAGGTTTATGTGTCTCAGGAACTCCTTGGTTCGCTCGCTCTGTTCGTCCAGGGTGGACTTGATCCTTTCTTTCTGGTTATCTATAAACATTTGTGGTCTCTCTGGCTGCCGGCGTTTCCAAATTGGTTCTTGCTGGATATGATCCGGCCTACCCGACCGGGGTTGCTGGAATTCTGGCGAGCCGGTTGGCCTGCCTCTTTCTCCGAGCGGCTTCAGATATCCTGAGACTCTTCTGCTGGGCTGCCTGGTCCAACGCGTTCTCGTGCTGTTCGATCCACCTCCGGGCGTCCTGGAAGGCGTGCTTGGGACAGCAGGATGATTCTGAGGCTATCTTACCGTCGTCGTCGTGGAGGACGTCGTAGATGACGCTCTCGGTGGAGCACTGGGTCTGGTCGAGGTCCTCCTGGTCAGGGTATACGACGACGAAGTAACCCGGGTGAACTTTCACCAGGCATTGGTGGGTGTAATCATAGGGTTCTCTGTGGGTTGTCATGGTTGGCGTTCCTGGTGGTAGTAAACCCGGCTGTGGTAATTGTGGATGGTGATACCGGATACGTCGAACCCATCGACCCCGCTCTACAGCAACCTGAACGTCGATGATTCCACGACCCCCACGACGCTGACCATATCGAATGCCAGGGCGTTGGGGCTAGAAGGAAGCCACGCCGCCGAGGTGCGTCACTGCAATGCCGCAGGCGGGTGCTCGTTGCCCTTAAACATCACCTTCACGCTGCCTGCGCCTCCGACTGCTACGGTGTTCCAGTTCACGCCAAGCCCTCTGGCGTTGGGTGGCACGAGCAACGTGTGGACCATACCCACGGGCGTCACTAGCGTCTACGTGGATGTTGATTTCTCGGAAGGAATCTACAAGGATTCCGATGCAGGCGACATCAATGTCAACCGCGTCAACTCCTTCGGCACAGTGCTCAGTACGTTGGCTGTAGACAATGAGGACGACAGCAGGACGTGGACGGGAGCTGTGGACGGGTCGCTCATCAGGATTGACGTTGACAACGACGCCTTCGATGTTAGCCTCGCCCTTGTGACCTTGACCTTCCATTCGGGCAGCGACACAACCGGGCCTGAGATAGCAAGAGCGACTGTCCAGAAGGAGTCAAGACCATACGCTCCTACTAACGGCTCTGCCAGTGTGGATGAGACCAATGGGAGCGTCACGCTCTCCTGGGGTCCGGGAGCTGCCCGCCTGGGGTCGAACCCCGACCACTACGAGGTGGTGATACCGGACGCTACGAACCCATCGACCCCACTTTACAGCAACCTGAACGTCGATGATTCCACGACCCCCACGACGCTGACCATATCGAATGCCAGGGCGTTGGGGCTAGAGGGAAGCCACACGGCCGAGGTGCGTCACTGCAACGCCGCAGGCGGGTGCTCGTTGCCCTTAAACATCACCTTTATGGTCACACCGTCCATCGCGCTCCTAGGTGTGGGAGCCTCCCTAGAAGTGGATGCATCCGATCAGTTTAGCGTGTCTGTGCGACGCCTGAATCCATCTCATAACTACCTCATTAGAGTCGTCTACACCACCTCACATATCGCGGAGGACTCCGGGTGTCTGGGAGGCAGCACCAACACCATTCGGAACTTCAGCGGAAGCACCACCTTCTACTTGAGCACGTTCAATGTGTACGGATGCTCGGCGGGGACGTCGACAATAACTGCCAATCTGCACCGCGTCATAAGCGGAGTGGAGCAAGTCTCGTCTCTTGCCACTGCCGTTGCTCCGGTTTCTGTCATCACACCCAACCCACCGGCCGCTCCAACCGACTTGACTGGCGGCGTCGGCGACAGGGGCATCAGCTTGAGTTGGCCTGCCCCATCGGGGACGGTTACAGGCTATAAAGTTCAGCGGCGCGTGGATACCATCGGGACAAGCTTCTCGACGATCACTACATTAAACGGCAAGGATAGTACCACTCACACCGACGGCGATGCTGCGCTGGTGGAAGGGACGTCATATCTATACAGGGTTATCGCCTTCAATAGCGGGGGGGATAGCCAACCATCTGATGATGTCACGGTTTCGTTCAAAATCATAACGAGCGAATGGAACGTTCTTGATTATAGGTACGTCCTAATCGACTGGCTCCTGCCCTCGAATCAGAGAACTACCGGCCATCAGTTCAGGTTCGGGATATTGAGGACGGGAGGAGCGGACGCGGGGTTCCAAATATACCCAGCAACTGCTACGAACGCGAGGAAATGCAACTGGAGCTCGCCACCCTCCGACTATACGTCATGGTCGAACTTGGGTACTGCTTTCTATGTTGTCCGCTGCAAGTTGGGAACCGGAAATGGTCATATCGAATTGCAGAGAATTCCAGACTCCGGCTCGTCCCGACCGATAACCAGCATTTTGACAATCGGACCGGTTAAGCAGTCATGGCATCGTGCGGACCACCAGGTTGGCTATCTCGTAGACAGTCCCTTCATGGACGGCGCGAAGCCGGGGCATCTCCCGGCGGCATACACCGTGAACGAGGCTACGTCAACGACTGCGATGAGCGATGCGGCATCGGCCTGGAACGCAGGCCAGACCTACGTAACCTTTGAAGTTGTCACCACCACACCTGACACGACGATAAGGGGTTACTGGAACCCCTACGGAACTAGCTTGAACGACAAATGCAAAGGCTCTATCGCGTGCGTCTACGGCGGCGGTGAATATCCCGAACTTGAACATCAGCAGTTCTGGATTGAGTTCCCGCCGAGGTTTCCAGGAGATGGCGACTACAAGGAATGGACAAACGATATAGCGGAAGTCAGACAGATGCCTGATGATTTCTACTATCTGCCGCAAGTGATTATGCACGAGTTTGGGCATACTGCCGGGTTGGGGCACACCCTAGTAGGTGATGTGATGGGTCCTATCTATAGTCGCGATCCGCTGAGTGGCCCCACATCTTATGACCTGAACGGCATAACGAACATATACCAGAATCACACAAGGCATCAGGAAGGCACGCAATGATGAGCAAGGCGCAGAAACTACTGTCGGGCCGAGCAATATCGGTATTGTTGGCGTTTTCAACCTGTCTGGTGCTCCTCGCTTCGGCCTGTGGTGAATCCGATAGCGGCGCGTCTGGCGCTTCAGCAGTTGCAACGCAAGCTGTCGATGGCAGTGCCTATGGCGGTGGGACGTCGCCTCCGATGAGTGTCGAAAGCCCTGCTGTCAGTTCCATGTCTCGGTCAGATGCCGATATCCTCGATCAGGTTCAAGAGCCCTTGTTTTACGGCGCAGCCTCTCCTTCATTAGAGAAACGAATCCATGAATCCGACGTCATTGTAAGAGCATCTCTGTCGTCAACCGACTCCGGGGAGCTACGTTTTGGAGTTGCCGAGTACCTCAAGGGCACAGGCCAATCCGAAATCGTAGTCATGGCTGAGACAGCTACACGAAACACGACCTGGGACGACCGTGAAGCTATTCTCTTTTTGACCCCGTCAGAAGGCCAGGGAGCCTCCGGAGCCCAAGGAGCTGGATCAACCCGGGAGTTCGTTTTCACCGACGCTCATTACAAGAGCCCAGGAGGGTACACGATAGATACGCTCGATCCCGCGTGGCTGCCGGCTGAAGCGGCAGGCAACGGAGCGTCAGGCGCATCCGGCGACCCTGAGTTCATCACGGATTCGGAGGTCGCTGAGGGCGGTTCTCAGGCGACTGTCTCCCTAACCGACCTTCGCTCAAAGATTGCCTGGATGGAGGGAGGACAAGGGATAGCAGGCTACGACCGATGCATTGACGCCGTCGTGAGCTATGAGCAGTTCTACCGGGACTGGGAGGCATACTATGGAAGACAGTGGACTCCCCTCCAACAAACGGAAGACTTGCCGTCAGGAGCGAAGAAGGGGACGGTGATACACACCTATGACAGGTCCGGTGGGCCAGAATACCATAGGTTCTGGCTAACGGGACTGGACGCTGACGTTTTCGAATCAGAGATCGTTGACGAAGACAAGAGCGCGCTTGACGGGTACAACAATGTAATCGCGGCTGCTCGACCTCTGCCGAACGACATATATAGGTTTGTCGACCATGTGCATAGTCACAAATACTTCCCCTGTAATTTCGCACCTGATCATCATAGGCTGCTATGGTCTATCACAGTGGTCGCTCCAACGGATGCGATTCATGAAGCTTTCTTTGACGCCGTGACTATCGGCAATGCGGTAGGTGCGGATGCGGCTAGTGGCATGTTGAAGCCAAAGTCTTTTCCCGTTACCGAAGGCGTCAACACGCCCACTATCAAGAAGGTGACGTGGGAGGCAGGTCGGGCTGTCGTGGAGTTTGAGCCGTCCATTCCGCTGGCGGGGCATCATGTTGACTTCATCGCACTAGATGGTTCATTGTCGCTCCGACTAGATTTTGACGATGCATCGGAATCGATTGAAGGAATCAAGCGAATTTTTGCATGGGATGTGTGCGAGCAGCCGTGGGTGAACGGGGACCTGCTGATGCTTCGGATTAGTGAGAGCCAGGGAGAATTGACGAGAGTGACCAACGACGGTCCCTGCCCGGTGAGCTAGTCCGCGCAGGTGGCGGAGGGGTTCGCGCTTCCGTGAAGTGTATGCGGCCCTTTTTTCGTTCAGGGTTCTCCGCCGGGCTGTACCTCGTAAATCGCCGTAGTTTCGTCCCGGAAGATATTGACTCTCACGCCTTGTCCGTAGACAATTCTCGCACCAATGTGTGTTGGCCCGATTGTTCTGCAATCCAGCGTCGCCGGAGATATTCGGCAACAGGGCCAGGCGGACGTCCTCCGAGGGTAGAATTGGATCGCCTGCTCCTGCCGCAACAGGCACACCGAGACCTCAGCAGGGCAGGCGGATTCCCTCACCGCGATAGCCCGCGCGTTCAAATGGCCGACTAATGAATGGGGGGTTGGTGGTGAATACTGAACTGAAAGGATGCTACGTTTGGTAATGCATACAAGGACCCTCTTCGCCGCCATAACGATTCTCCTCCTCTTCATCTCTGCGTCAGAGGTGGTCTCGTTTGTCTGAACAGCGCTGCCCGGTTTGATAAGTGGAATCGCGCTGCCGTGCGTTAGGCCGCCGCGGACTCGGCAGGCGCTCTGTCAAAGAACTGGTCCGGCGTCATTCCCCCAAGGCTCGAATGGGGCCGTCCGGCATTGTAAAACTCGAAGTACCGCCCGAGTCCAGTTCTGGCTTCCGGGACCGATTCGTAGGCTCTCAGGTACACCTCCTCGTACTTGACGCTCTTCCACAGTCGTTCGACGAACACATTATCCTTCCAGCTCCCCTTCCCGTCCATACTGATCTGGATCTCACTGGCTTTCAGCAGGCGGGTGAAGGCATCACTTGTGAACTGGCTTCCCTGATCTGTGTTGAATATCTCCGGCGCGCCGTGGCGTCCCAGGGATTCTTCGAGCGCCTCCACGCAGAAGTCTGTGTCCATTGTGACCGATACCCGCCAGGCCAGCACCTTGCGGCTATGCCAGTCCATCACTGCGGCTAGGTACACGAACCCCCTGGCCATCGGAATGTACGTGATATCCATTGCCCACACCTGGTTGGGCCTGCTCACCTCAAGCCCGCGCAGCAGGTACGGATACACCGCATGGCCGGGCCGTCGCCGGCTGGTGTTGGGCTTGCGGTACAGCGCCTCGATGCCCATCCGCCGCATCAGTGTGGCGATGTGTCTACGCCCGGAGGAGAGTCCCTCCTGGCGGAGCAGACCTCGCATCATCCTACTGCCTGCAAACGGATACTCAAGGTGCAGCTCATCGATGCGGCGCATCAGTCCGAGACCGGCTTCGCCCACCGGCCGTGGCCGGTAGTAGATGCTCCCGCGGCTGATGCCCACTGCCTTTGCCTGGCGGGCGAGAGGCAGCTTGTGATCGCGGTCGATCATCGCCTTGCGCCCGGCAATCCCGCCTTCGTGAGCGCGGCCTCTAAAAAATCGTTCTCCAACGCAAGCTCACCGATCTTAGCGTGAAGGACCTTCATATCTACCGGCTTTTCAGCCTGCCCTGTCCCGGCGCCAAATAACCGCGCCGCCCGATCCAGCAACTGGGTCTTCCATTGCGTGATCTGGTTCGGGTGCACATCGAACTGGCTTGCCAGCTCCGAAAGTGTCCGGTCGCCGCGCACTGCGGCAAGAGCCACCTTCGCCTTGAACTCTGCCGAGTGGTTACGGCGGGGTCGTCTGCTCATCTCTCGCTCCTGTCTCCGAGAGCACTATCATGCCCTCAATCAGGCAGCGATTCCACTTATCCCCCTGTTCAGATTTCCGGAGCCACTTCTGCCGCAGAGAGTGCGGTGATTCAGTCGAAGAAACGCGGGCTCAATCAAGACAACGTAGAGATCATTCCAGTAAATCACGACTACGAGGAGCTATGGCGCTGGTCGATAATACTCGATAGGTTCGCGCGCAGCTCTGGGAATACCTTGGGGATAACCTCGGCGCAGCTCGGTTACAACATCAACCGATACGCCGGGGAACCTGCGGTCGTTTGGCCTCTCAATGACATTCAGGAAGCGCACGACAATAGACCGGAGTGGCGCACAATCATCCATCTGCAAACCCTGGATGTGCCAGGGACCGCCGCAGCTTTGCCTCAGCTGTTGAGCCAGTTGTCGATACCTGTAGACGCTGTGGGGTTAATCGTCGAGGAGGTTTTCACTCCTCCATCTCGGTGGAACGTCGAGCCTGGGCAGCGACACGGACCTCTTCCCTAAGGCAGGAAAGGCGTAGGTTGCCAGGGTGCTTTGCCATTGGGCAGCGTGCTTGGGGTTGCTCCAGGTCGGGCGGCGCAGCTCGATCACTTGGGAGGCGACATGCTCAAATGTGGGAATAGAGGGGGAAGAGGACCGGGCGGCTTCACGCGCCTCCCGTTTTCGGAGGACTGGGTCCCGGCCCTCGGCCACGGCGGTACGATTTGCGTGGGCTATTTCCCTGGCCCGGGCAAGGCTAACCGCGTTATACGATCCCAGCCCTATGTCGCGCCTTCGTCCATCAACCACAATCCTCTGCACCCATGACTTGGTGCCAGAGGGAGCGATGTTCAGGTAAAGGCCCTCCGCGTCCCCGTGCCTGCCGGGTGCGTTGAGTGCCTTGGCCGAGAGAACTGTGAGTTTGCCCATGCATCCCCCTTTCCCACACCTTTTCCCACACCATGTGTGGGATTTAGCTGGATTTTAGGGGAACTTGTCGGACGAATCAAGAGCACAGTATCAATAAAATAGCTACAAGAACGGCTTCATTGAGACTTTATCGGACTCTAACGGACTATTAAATGGCGGAGGGAGTGGGATTCGAACCCACGATCCACTTGCGCGAATAGCGGTTTTCAAGACCGCCGCCTTCGTCCGCTCGGCCATCCCTCCTGGAAGACCTGTTGTTACCCTACAGTCGGGCCCCGCTGATGGTTCACCGCTTGGGCTCAGCATTACTGGACAACGAAACACCTTGGGGAACAGGAATCCCTACTCAATTATCTTACCATAGTCCCACCACGTGCCTGGCTGCTAAAGCACGATCCCGCCGCTTCGGATGGTTAAAGTTTGGCATGCTGTCGGAATGGCTTTACGCCGCAACGGCGGCGGTTCGTTAAGACCAGACCGATCAGGGTAGAGCCAATTCGCCTCAAGGCGATTCTATCCTGGTGCGCCCCGTGGACCGGAGCGTGTGTCCAAGGCGATCCGGGACTCCTGTCCGGGGTTCGTTCCAGCTTGACACTGAAATTGGCCGATGCTAAAATCGCCCGCGGTTCCTCGCAGAATTGCTCGTTTAATCTTTGCTTTTTCCGCGTCGAATTCAACCCCATCACAGCGCCGGTCAACTCGTTTCCCCGCAACTTGCCCCTACCCAGAAGGAGGACGGTTTATGGCTCCCGAAATCATGAAGGGACTCAAGGATGTGTATCTGGACACCACCGAGTC
Source organism: Dehalococcoidia bacterium (assembly GCA_965226825.1). Lineage (GTDB taxonomy): Bacteria > Chloroflexota > Dehalococcoidia > Lucifugimonadales > UBA3495 > Io17-Chloro-G2. Next base: position 22,194 of record CBDDED010000002.1, on the reverse strand, counting down.
TAGCTTCATCGACGGGCAGGTGGGCAAGCTGTTGTATCGTGGGTACGATATTCATGACTTGGCGGAAAAGTCCACCTTTGAAGAGGTCATCTACCTGTTGCTGTACGGGGCCCTGCCTACCAGCCAGCAACTCCAGGAGTTCGACAACACCCTCAGGGCCAACCGCCGCATCCCCGACGAAGTAATCCAGGTATTGGACCTGGTGAAAGCCAGCCATCCCATGGACGCCTTGCGCACCGGCGTCTCTGCAATGTCAGCATTCGATCCTGAAGTGGCCGACAACTCCGTCGAGGCGACCATCCGCAAGGGCATCCGGCTGACGGCGCAGGGACCGACCATCGTAGCCGCTCATCACCGCCTGCGTCAGGGGCTGGAACCGATGGCCCCCAACCCCGAGCTTAACCACGCCGGCAACTTCCTCTACATGCTGTTCGGAGAGGTTCCCGACGAGGAGACCACAAACCTGCTCGATGTGGACTTCATCCTTCACGCCGAACACGGGGCCAACGCCTCATCCTTCGGAGCGCGGGTGACCGCCTCCACGATCTCTGACTTGCACTCTGCGGTGACCACCGGCGTCGGCGTCCTCAAGGGCCCGGCTCACGGCGGAGCCGCCGAGGAAGTGATGAAGATGTCGCTGGAGATAGGGAACCCCGAAAATGCGGAAGAGTATGCCCGTAACCATCTGGAGTCCGGCGGTCGCATCATGGGCTTCGGCCACCGCGTCTACCGGGCCGAAGATCCCCGGGCCCGGCATCTACGCGAGCGCGCCCAGGCCTTGGGAGAAAAGAAGGGCGAACCGAGATGGTTCCAGATTCTTTCCCACTTGGAACAAAAAACCATGCTGCCTTACCGTGACCGGGGCATTTGCGTCAACGTGGACTTCTTCGCCGGGGCGATCTACTACCTGCTGGATATCCCGGATGACCTGTTCATCTCCATTTTCGCTCTGGGCCGCATCCCCGGTTGGACCCTGCAGTGCGTCGAGCAATACAAAGACAACATCCTCATCCGACCACTGCTGGAATACATCGGCGAGATGGATTTGGAGTACGTGCCCATAGAACAGCGTTCATAAGCTTCGGTACTGCCACGGCATAACGCAAAAACTTGGGGGCCGGTTACGGCCCCTTTTCTTTTCAACCGCTCCTGTGCCAATCCAATCAAACAACCATTGACGCAATATGACGTCGCAACAGAAGTCATACACCCGCCCCTTTACCAGCCCCAATTGTTCCGCCCCATTGATAATTGCCTCCGAGGTTGTCGGCGTTGCAGGAGCTTCTTTTGCCCATGCCCTCGCGACAGTGTTCTTCCCGATTGCGGCCATTTTGGCTCTCTTAGACTGCAATTACAACCGATAACCAGGGGATCTTCCGGCACTGAGCGACATCTTTTGCTGACATAGTATGTCGTACAATCCCTCCATGACCGCTGAATCTGAAATACGCCGCCGCATTGCCGTCGAGGGACGGATTTCCTTCGCCGAATTCATGGAGGTTGCGCTGTACTGGCCCAAAGGGGGTTACTACTCCGGGATCTCGGCCGCTGTCGGAGCCCAGGGAGACTATTACACCAGCCCAATGGTCCATCCGGCATTCGGCGCCCTGGTATCGTTGCAGCTTTTTGACATGTGGCGGAGCTTGGGTAGCCCCGGACGGTTCACGGTAGCCGAAGTTGGGGCAGGCAACGGCATGCTATGCCGGGACATTGCCGCTTTCAGCCGCCATTTCCCGGAAGGATTCCCGCAAGCGTTGCAGTACATTTGCTTGGACCTGGGCTCAACAGCGGAGTTTGAACCGGAATTCCCGACCGGGGACTCGCCTAACCGGGTCAGCCGGTTGAAGGCGGCGGTCCCTGGTGAATCATCTATGCCGGCCCCCACCGGATTACCGCTACGAGGCCTGACCGGTTGCGTCTTGACCAATGAACTTCTCGATGCGTTCCCGGTGCATCAAGTGGTTCGCCAAGGCGGGCAACTCCTGGAGAACTACGTGACTGTGGCCGATGGGAAACTGGTGACCGTCCCGGGCGCACTTTCCACTCCGGCCTTGTCCGAGCGGCTGGATAATCTCGGCGTAACGCTGGTTGATGGTCAGACTGCTGAGATTAACCTGGGACTGGCGGCATGGTCCCGCAGCTTGTCGGAAGTCCTCGAGACCGGCTTCGTTCTCACTGTAGACTATGGCCGGGAGGCTATGGACCTCTACTCCCCTAATGAGCGGATGCGTGGGACCCTAACTACGTTCTACCGTCATACCCAGACCGACACTCCCCTGCAAAGAGTGGGCGCCCAGGATATTACCGCGCAGGTAGACATTACTTCCCTAGTTGAGGAAGGACGCCGGGCCGGCCTTGTTCTGCTGGGATTGACCACCCAAGAACAATTCCTGAGGAGCTTGGGTCTGGACCGATGGCAACGCCAACTGGCGGCATTGGGTCTTCCCCAGCATCAAGCCGATGCCAACCGGGCTGGAATGGTGGACCTCGTCCGCGCCGGCGGGCTGGGGGATTTCAAGGTCTTGGTCCAGGCGAAAAATGTGGAGGCTGCCGGGTTGTGGGGTCTTGAACCGTCCGACCAAGCGCTGGAGTTGGCGGAATGTCTCCCCGTGCCTTTGCTAACCGCCCAACACCTGAATTTGCTGTTGGGCCGGTATTCCCCTCCGCAGATTGATTTTGAGGTATATTGGCCCCGGGGGCCGGCGGCCTGAATGGCAATCACCCTATTGAGCCAGGTGAAGTGAGGCCGATCTGCTCAGAAATCGGTTTCATGCTTTCGATGACAAAGGCGACGTGATCGTCAAACTCAATGCCGAGTTCCGCGGCCCCGCGCAATAGGTCGTCCCGGCTGACCGCTTGGGCAAATCCCTTGTCCTTCATTTTGCGCCGCACCGACGTTGGTGTGACGTCGTCGAGGCTTTTGGATGGGCGCACCAGCGCAACCGCCCGCACGAACCCCGATAGCTCATCCACGGCGAAAAGGGAGTGCTCCATCAAAGACTCCCGCTTCATCTCGGTATGGTCGCCGTGGGTCAAGACCGCCCGGATGATGTCTTCCGGATAGCCCTGTTCTTCCAGGATTTTGGCTCCGAAAACGGGATGATCGGTTGGGGTGGGGCAGATTTCCCAGTCGAAATCATGGAGCAATCCGGCTATTCCCCACCAGTCGGCGGTCTCTCCGAATTTGCGGGCGTATCCCCGCATCGATGCTTCCACGCATAGCAAGTGCTTCATCAGCATGTCTGTCTTTACGTGGTGTTGTAGGAAATCGATGGTCTCGCTCCGGTCCGTTACACTCAATGCAGCCACTCCAATGATAGTTTTTGCAGATCACCCGCTGGGTGCAAAACCGAGCTTACGCCCTTGCTGTCCATATGACATCCGGGCCACAGAAATTCGGGCGCGTGATGCTATACTAAAACGAGCGGAGTCAAATTTGGAACCTGAAACAAGGAGGCTGGCAAATGGGAAGCGGTCTAATCCTATTCTTCCTCGTCGTTGTTGCAGCCTGCTGGTTCATGGTCATCGGTCACCAGATGGAGTGGGAGACTCTGAACGTCGCCAGGTATCCGTCCTTGGCAGGCTCGCTGATCTTCGCCTACACGGTGGCAGCTGTTTCGGTGTCAATTTTCCTCTTATCCTTGCTGCTCATGTTGAAAAAGTGATAGAGGGGATACTAAATCTGCTAAACAGGTTTGTTGTGGGGTTCAACCCAAGGCTCCCCGACTTGGGAACAGCGTTCCTGGGAATAGCGGCGATTCTGTTCAGCAAGGCCTACCCGGAATCTGCAACTCTTGCTAACGTCGACTTTTGGACCTTGGCATCCAGCATAGCGTTTCTTACACTGGGGTTATTCATAAGGGCCCTTTACGAACCCCCAACGTAAACCTAGTACAGCTTGCCATCCTCGATAGCCGGTCGGCTGGCTTCCCCCGCCGTCCTGCCTTCGTCACGGGCCCTATTCGCCGACTCCGCCACCGCCATCGGAAGGGCCCTCACCGTCCCCAACGCTCGGCGTTTCCGGCACCGGACCCCCGGAACGCGCCTGGCAGCGCACCGCGGTGGTCAAGAACCCGCTGTGGGCAACCATGCGGTGCACCGGCCTGACGCTGCGATCCTTCAGGTGCCAGGGCCGGAGCATGGTTTCCAATGATTCGATCAGTTGGAAGCGCCCGTCCTGCTTCAGCTCCTCCACCAACTGGTGCACCTGCAGGATTGTCGGAAGGAAGCTCAGCATTATGCCTCCCATTGCAAGAGCATCTCCCAGGCCGCCTACCGCCTGCCACGGTTCCGGGACATCCAGCACCACGCGGTCCACGTCGTCCTGCGAAATACCCTCGTATATGTCGGCAATGGTGATCGTAAAGTTCGAAAGGTCCGGCACCAACTTTTGGATGTTCCGTTTGGCCTTCGGGACCACCTTCTCGTCAATCTCGTAGGTGATAACCTGGCCCAACGGTCCGACAGCCCGCAGGAGGGCCGAAGTCAGCGCCCCGGAGCCAAGCCCGCCTTCCACCACTGTGGCCCCAGGGAAAATGTCGCCGAAAGTGATGATGTTACCCAGGTCCTTGGGATAAATGATCTGGGGGCCCCTGGGCATCTCAAGCACAAAGTCGCCCATCGTTGGCCGGACCGCCAGCAAAACATGCCCCTTGTCGGTGCGATACCAGCCGCCTACCGCCTCGCCTATCAGTTGGTCGTGGTTCAGCCGCCCCAGGTGGGAGTGAAACACCTGCGCTACCTCCAGCGTCTGGAGGTAGCGGCGCCCCTTGCGGTCAATGAGCAGGGCCATCTCTTCCGGTTGAAACTGGTTCTTGTCAGTGGTTGTCTGGGTCATTCTGGACAGACTGGAACGCTGATAATCCCGAAGATTGGCATTCGCTCTTCCTAGATGAACCGGGCTTGTTCGCGGGCGGCGGCGTGGTCGATGTACACAGTGATGACTTCGCTAAAGAAGTCCACCGCCTCCACGCCCTGCTCCCGCTGGCCAACTCCCGATGATTTCATCCCGCCAAAGGGGAGATGGACTTCCCCGCCCAAAGTGGGTGCGTTGACATGGACCATGCCCGACTCCACCGTGTCGATGTATTGGAAGGCTTGGGTCAGGTCCTTGGTGTAAACCGAGGAAGATAGTCCGAACTTGACGCTGTTGGAAATCTCGATCGCCTCTTCCAACCCGGAGGCTTTGAACACCGTCAGGACCGGGCCGAAGATTTCTTCTTGGGCGATGCGCATGTGGGGTTCAACATCGGTAAAAATAGTGGGTTCCACGTAGTAACCCTGGTCAAAGTCGCCGCCGGTGACGGCATGGCCCCCGTAGGCCAGGCGGGCGCCCTCTTCCGCGCCGATGCCGATGTATTCCATTACCGTATCGAACTGGGACTGGCTGGAAAGAGGAGCCAGGTCCACGCTGGGATCCAGGCCGTCGCCGATTTTCAGCCGGCTGGTCCGGTCGATCAACTCGCCCATGAATTGGTCATAGGCTGAATCCTCCACAATGACCCGGCTGGTGGCGGTGCACCGCTGCCCCGTGGAGCCGAATGCCCCCTGGATAATCCCCCCCATGGCTTTGTCCATGTCGGCGTCGGCCAGCAGGATGACTGCGTTCTTCCCGCCCATCTCGCATTGTACTTTCTTGAGGCGTCGGGCCCCTTCGGTGTAGATTCCCGTGCCGATTTCGGTGGACCCGGTAAATGAAATTGCTTTTACGTCCGGGCTTTCAACTAGGGCGTTGCCTACTGATCCTCCGGGACCGGTAATCAGGTTCAGCACACCCGGGGGCAGTCCCGCGTCCTGGAAAACTTGCACCAGTTTGACGGCGCTCAGCGGTGTGCTCGATGCCGGCTTGAACACCAGGGTGTTGCCGCAAATAAGCGCCGGCGCCATTTTCCAGGCTGGGATGGCGATTGGGAAGTTCCACGGAGTGATTATCGCCACTACTCCCAGGGGGCGCCGGACGGTATAGGCCACGGTGTCTGGCAGCTCAGAAGGCGTGGTGTAGCCGAACATGCGCCGGCCTTCTCCGGCGGCATATTCAATGATGTTCATAGCGCGCTTTACTTCACCCTGGGCGTCGGCGATGGGCTTCCCTTCCTCCATAGTTATGGTGCGGGCGATGTCATCGGCTCTTTCCCGCATGATCTCCAGCGCGCGGAAAAGAAAACCAGCCCGCACCGGCGCCGGCATTCGGCTCCAACCGGGCAGGGCGTCCCGGGCTGCTTCCACCGCCGCCAGGGCATCTTGTGGGGTGGAGGTTTGGAATTCTCCCAATACATCGGTCTTCCGGGCCGGGCTGGTTATCGGGTAGGTGCGTCCAGATGGGGAAGCCACCCACTCTCCGGAGATGTAGTTGTTGTAGACTGGTGCGCCGCCAGCGGCGTTTGGGCCGGTTGTCATTGGCCATCCCCCGTACGTTTCAAAATGGCTGGCAAGGTCATGCCAAGTCGTGGAGTTATGCGTTAGCCGGTGAACTCGATCCCTGCGCCCACTATCTCCACCTGCAAGGATCGAACGTCGGCGGCACTGTTGTCGAAAGACACGCCAACGGTAATATTGATTCCTTGGTTAACCTCCGGTGTGCCGGGGACCTCGAAGCGGGCATCCAGATGGTCTTCTCGCATGTTCAGGTCCATGTGCTCCGCAATGCGCTTTTCGCCGTCATAGACAATGACTTCGTGCACCACGGCGTTGGCGCGGGTTCGGAAGCTGACCATGGCCGAGTCAACCTTCATCTTGGTGCCGTTGACCACTGCCGGTGTCGGAATAGGGAAGTGCACCCAGGTGTTCTGTCCCCGGGCTCCCTCTATTCGCACGAAGGGCCCGCAGTGGCGGACCGCAGTGATCCGGGACGAATACTCGGTTTGCATGCTGGAGCCGTGGACCCAAGAGGTAAATTTTTCGCCTGGCATTGTTCTTCTCCAATTCTCTGCTGTTGTCTCGGCCGGCTGATTGGACGCCTCTGGTCGTTACGCGGATTGTCGTGGGGATTATAGCCGGTAGCGGCGGCAGGGTACAGCGGAACTACCTACCGTGACGCGTCCTATGGTATGGTTGGCCGGTCCCGAAAGAGGGGTATTCCCGGTGGTATTTGGTTGCCGACTTGGTGCGCCAAGCCCATCGGATTGCCTGCTCTGAAGTCACCTTTAGGCCCGTGGTCCCCCTCCGCAGGGCAGTTGCGGCGCGCTCGCAGGATAGGCGGGGTTCTTGGCCAGGACGGAGTAGATAAATGCCTGTAATCCCCCTGAATTCCGGAGCCTCACTATCTGTCGCGGATGTCTTGTTTGAGTTCGTCAGAGACGAGGCGCTGCCCGGTTCGGACTGGGGCCCGGAAGAAGTATTCCGGATGTTGGGTGAACTGGTGGAAGAGTTCGAACCCAGGAACCGGGAGCTTTTGGGTAAACGCGTAGAGGTCCAAGAAAAGATCGACGCTTACTTTATCGGTAAGCGAGAACGGGGCTGGCGGCCAACCGCGGAATCGGCCGCACAGGATGCTCAAGAACTGGAAAGGTTCCTGGTGGAAATCGGTTACCTGAGTGACCAGCCGGCTACCAACCTGACCATGACCACCCCGCAGCTTGACCCGGAAATGGACCAGAGCGGTCCTGAATTGGTGACGCCGGTTACCAATGCCAGCATGGCCGTTGGGGGAGCCAATGCCCGGTGGGGCAGCCTGTATGACGCTTACTTCTTGAGCGACATACATCCCGAGATCGATAGAGTGGCCCAGCGGGACAGCCGCCTGAGGATGGTGGTTGAGGAAACCAACAAATTCTTGGACCAGCACGTTGCCCAGTGGGACGGCGCAGCAAGTTTCGGCGACTTGGTCTCCTACGCCGTGAAGCCGGACTCCTCGGGAAGGAATGAGCTCGTTGGCTTAGCCGCCGGTGGAGATGAGCGGCGGTTGCGGGACCCTGGCCAATTCCTGGGGTTCAACCGGGGTGACAACCAGGACTTGACCGATTTCTTTCTGGAACATAACGGCTTGAGAGTCCAAATCCAGCTCTACGAGGGCGGCAGAGTCCACCCGGAAAATGGTCAATTCAAGGATCTGATCGTAGAGTCTGCTGTTACTAACATCGTAGACTTTGAAGACTCGGTGGCGATTGTCGACGCCGACGACATGGTGGTGGGCCTGCGCAACTACCTGGGGCTCCTCAGGGGAGACCTCCGGGGTTTTGGGTCCCAGGGCAATCTGAAAACATTGAACTCTGATAAGAGCTACGAAGACCCCCTTGGCGACCGGCGGTTGCTCAAGGCGACCAGCCTGATGTCGGTCCGAAATGTCTCGCTCCACATGTACACCGGCATGGTTCAACTGGTCGACCGGGAAATCCCCGAACGTATCCTCGGGGTGTTCCTTACAACAGTGATCGCGACCATCCACGACAAGGGGTCCACCGGGGAAGGCGCTACTCCGACTCGGGGGCCCAACAGCGGCAAGGGATACGTCTACCAGGTGACCCCCAAGTTGCAGACTTGGGAAGAAGTCGGGGAACAGATTAGATTCTTTGAAGCCATCGAAGCCAAGTTGAGCCTGCCCGACCAGACAATCATGATTGGTATCATGAATGAAGAGCTGGGCATGACCCTTCAGCTCCCCGAGTCTCTCCGGGCCGCCCAGGCACGGACGTTTTTCATCAACACCGGGTTTTTGGATCGGACCGGCTCGCAAATTCGGGTGCAGATGCAGGCGGGACCCGTGGACCTCCGGGATGATCTCACCCAGCACACTTTCAATACGAGCTATGAGCTGCATAACGTGGATGTCGGGATTCAGGCCGGGGTCCACCGGCATGGCAAAATCGGCAAGGGAATGCAGGTCAGGAATCGCGCCATGGCCGAGATGCTGGAGAGGAAGATTGATCATCCCAGGAGTGGGGGCAACACCGCCTGGGTTCCCGCTCCCTACCCCAGCGATATCCACTCCATGCACTACCACATGGTTGACGTCGACCAAGTCCAGAGAACGATGGAGGACTCGCCGCCGCGGAACATAACCAGGCCGGCGTTGTTGACCTTCCCTCTGCTGGATCCCGGCAAGGTTGACCAGCCGGAAGCCAAGCAAAGCCTCCTGCTGAGATACGTCCATAGCATGGTCGCTTACGTGGCGCTCTGGGTACATCAGGGAATCGGGTGTAGCGGCGTGCCCAATTTCGACCAGATCGAGGAGATGAAGGACCGGGCCACGGAAAGAATTGACGGCGCGCTCATCGCGAATTGGAAACTCCACGGCGTGATTACCCAGCAGGACATTGAGGCCGCGTTAAGAGAGGCGGCGGGCATTGTTGACGCCCAAAACTCGGGCAATCCCGCCTACTCGCCCATGACCGACACCCAGGCAAAGCGTGACAACCTGCTGAATGACCCCGCGATTGTGGCGGTGTTACAGATAATCGATGAATCCCTGACATCCCCCAGCGCCTACGTTGAACCAGCCTTGTTCAGGAATCGGAAGGCGGTAAAAGGGGTCGCCTAAGCGCTGGCGCTGGCGCCGGTTTCCCTTGGAGTCAAGAACTGATGCGGGGAAATATTCCGAAATCAACATGGCCGCCCCCACCCGTCTTTCTCCCGCAGCGGGAATCCGGAGCCCACGTCGCCATTTGACATGGCGCGTGAATGCCCGACTGCTCCCAGCGTATCTGCGGTTATGTCCGGCCACGCAAGCCTGGGTCCGCATTGGGACTTGCTGGATTGGCGCTGTGGCAGCAATGCCGTGAGACCGGACCCCGAAACCTGGCACACCCATCTGCTTAGTCTCCTTTGTGTGTAGAAAAGGCGGGGGCGTATCCTTGGTTGATTCCTGATTTCACGGGCGATGCAGGAGCGATAGCGTTTTAATCCGACGGTCCTGACCCCATTCCCGGCAAGGTGGACATCACCACAGATTGACAGATATAATCTATCAATCAGTAGAAGGACGGGAGCAAAAGTCGTCTCAGCGACAGGGTTATTTTCATCAAGTTGAAGTCATCTGGCAGGTGGGCTTTCCCGACAGATCGAAATTCGGGGGAAGTGTCGGAACTGGTAGACGAGCATGATTTAGGATCATGTGCTGAAAGGCGTGGGAGTTCGAGTCTCCCCTTCCCCACCACGTGAGGCTTGTTCCTACCTGATCAGCCACACCGATTTTCGACACGGACCGCGGGTCAAATCGTAGGCAATCAAGCCTCCGGCGGCACAAAATCTAAAATCGGCTGTACCAAGAACAGGAGGAGGACCAGTGGCGCCACTGCTCCAGGTTAATGGCCTGAAAACCTATTTTTATACGCTAGGCGGAGTCGTCAAGGCTGTGGACGGCATATCCTACGACCTTGAAGAGGGTGAAACCCTGGGATTGGTCGGCGAAAGCGGATGCGGTAAAAGCGTCAGCGCCTTGTCGATAATGCGCTTGATTCCCGATCCTCCCGGCAAGACCATCGATGGTGAAGTGTTCTTCGATGGCGAAGATATGCTGAAAATAGATATGGACGACATGCGCCGAATTCGGGGCGGGCGTATGACCATGGTGTTCCAGGAGCCAATGACCTCACTCAACCCGGTGCTTACGGTGGAAAGGCAGTTGACCGAAACGCTGCAATTGCACAAGGGGATGAGGTCGGAAGAGTCCAAGCGTGAAGCCGTGGAACTACTGGCTCGGGTGGGAATCCCAGATCCGGGACAAAGAATCAAGCAGTACCCCCACCAATTCAGCGGAGGCATGCGTCAGAGGGTTATGATCGCCATGGCCCTTAGCTGTGCCCCCAGGCTGATCATAGCGGACGAGCCGACTACAGCATTGGACGTGACCATCCAGGCGCAAATCCTGGAGTTGATGAAGTCCCTCACCACCGAGTTCGGCGTAGCGTTGATTGTTATCACCCACAACCTTGGGGTGGTGGCTCGGTACGCCGACCGGGTCAATATTATGTACGCGGGCAAAATCATTGAACGGGGTTCCGCCTCCGAGATTTATGCTAAGCCGCGTCACCCCTACACCATAGGCTTGCTTCGGTCGGTGCCGCGTTTGGACCTGCCCCGGCGGGCCAAGCTGGCCCCTATCGAAGGCCAGCCACCCGACCTGATCAACCTGCCCGCCGGATGCTCCTTCCGGGCACGGTGCCAGTTCGCCGTCGACAAGTGCGCCACAGAAAGCCCTCCGTTGATGATGGTGGAGGAAGGCCACCACTCGGCTTGTTGGAGAGCGGATGAGATAGGCTTCGACCAGGACGGGTTTGGCATTCCCAGCGGCGGCGAAGGGGCCACAACCTAAGGATCGGATCTAGAATTCATTCAGCCGGAGCGAGCGTTAAATTATGACCACCATGCCCGACACCCAAACATCCGGGAACGTGACCAGTCCGGATGGCGATCTAATCCTGGATGTCAGAGACCTCAAGATGCACTTCCCGGTGGTATCGGGAATGCTGTGGAACCGTTCGATCGCTTATATCAAAGCGGTAGACGGGCTTAGCTTTTCAGTTAAAAGAGGCGAAACATTGGGCTTGGTGGGGGAAAGCGGCTGCGGCAAAACCACCACTGGCCGGTGTATCCTCCAACTCTACAAACCCACCGGTGGGGAGATAGACTTTGACGGCAGGGAGCTAACCTCCCTGTCTACCCGGGATATGCGCGGCATGCGCCGTGAGATGCAGGTCATCTTCCAGGACCCTTACAGCTCCCTCAACCCCAGAATGACTGCCGGCAATATTATCGGCGAACCCCTGAGGGTTCATGGGCTGGTGAGCAGCAACGCTGAATACCGGGACCGGGTTTCGGAGTTGCTGCTAAACGTCGGCCTGAACCCCGCGATGGCCGACCGGTTTCCCCATGAATTCAGCGGCGGCCAACGCCAACGTATCGGTGTCGCCCGAGCTTTGTCCGTTAGCCCGAAATTTATCGTGGCCGACGAACCGGTTTCGGCTTTGGACGTTTCCATCCAGGCGCAGATCATCAACCTGCTGGAAGAACTGCAAGAGCAATTCTCGTTGACCTTCCTGTTTATCGCGCACGACCTGTCGGTGGTCAGACACATCAGCGACCGGGTCGGAGTCATGTACTTGGGTCACCTGGTGGAACTAGCCGACCGGAACGATATCTACGTCGACCCGGTGCATCCCTACACCAAGGCTCTCCTTTCAGCTGTGCCCATTCCAGACCCGGTAATTGACTCCAAGCGGGAAAGAGTGGTCCTCACCGGAGAAGTGCCGAGCCCGCTGAACCCACCCTCGGGCTGCGTGTTCCATCCACGCTGTCCAATCGCCATCGAAGATTGCAGCCGGGTGACTCCGGAAGTCAGAGAAGTGAGCCCCGGGCATTGGGCGTCATGTATCCGGGCCCCGGGTTACGGCAGCTACTGAACCAACGGCCATTCCAGTTGCCCCCGTTGGGATAGTCCCAACCGAATTTGTAGCAAGGGCGCCGCTTGAGCGGCGCCCTTGCTCTGTCCCGTGAAATCCACCTTGGCCGCGTTCGTCGTCCTTGTTGCAGTCTGGGAGCCATGTTAATATTGACCTAGATGAAATCTGAACTAATCCGTAACTTCTGTATTATCGCCCACATCGACCACGGTAAATCCACGCTCGCCGATCGGTTTCTGGAAATTACCGGCACCGTCCGCACTCAGGACATGAGGGCCCAGTTCTTGGACCGGATGGACTTGGAACGAGAACGGGGCATCACCATCAAAGGCAAAGCGGTGACCATGTATCACCGAGCCGGCGATGGCCAGGAATACCAACTCAACCTCATCGACACCCCGGGCCACGTTGATTTCAGCTATGAAGTCTCCCGAGCGATGGCGGCCTGCGAAGGCGCCCTCCTGGTGGTTGACGCCACCCAGGGAATTGAGGCTCAGACCCTCGCCAACAGCCTGATGGCGCTACAGTACGACCTGGAGCTCATACCGGTGGTCAACAAGGTGGACCTGCCCCAGGCGGAACCTGAGCGAGTCGCCGCTCAGATGCGCCAGGTATTCGGGTTCGGTGAACAAGAGGTGCTTTTCACCTCGGCGAAAGCGGGGTCGGGCGTGGCTGAATTGTTGACCGCCATAGTAGCCCGTGTCCCGTGTCCGCGTGGCAACGGGCAGGCGCCACTCAGGGCTCTGGTGTTCGATTCGGTGTACAACCCGTACAAGGGCATCATCGGCCACGTTCGGGTTACCGATGGCACGGTTACCAAGAACCAGCGATTGCAGGTAATGTCCTCCGGGCGCGTGGCTGAAATCATGGAAGTTGGTGTTTTCAGCCCAATGCCCACTCCGGTGGAAGAGCTAAACGCCGGCCAAGTCGGGTACGTGGCCACCGGGTTTAAAGATCTGAGGGAATGCGCCGTTGGGGATACGTTCACCGATGTCAATAAACCGGCGACTGAACCCCTCCCTGGATACCTCCCCCTGAAATCCATGGTTTTCGCCGGCCTATACCCGGCTGATGGGGAGGAATACACCAGTCTGCGGGCCGCGCTGGAAAAACTGCAGCTTAACGATTCGTCCTTGGTTATGGAGCCGGAGACCAGTTCCGCACTGGGGTTCGGATTTCGGTGCGGGTTCCTGGGCCTGATGCACCTGGAAATCGTGCAAGAAAGGCTGGAGCGAGAATACGATCTTGACCTGATTGTCACCGCGCCGGGCGTGGCCTACCAGGTCGTTCTGACGTCCGGTGAGACCATTCAAATCCAAAACCCTTCTAACCTACCACCTCCCAACGAGGTTCGAGAGATCAGAGAGCCCATCTTGGACGTGACGATTGTCACCCCGAACCGGTTTGTCGGGGTAATGATGGAGTTGATGCACGGGCGCCGGTCCCAGTTTAAGCGTATGGAATATATCCAAGGGGCGGTGGATGGCTCGGTACAAGGGTCCAACGACGCCCACGACGCCAGGGTGTTGATGGAATACCGCCTGCCATTCGTGGAGATGCTGTCCGGCTTCTACGATCAGTTGAAGTCGAAATCCCAAGGCTACGCGTCTCTGGACTACACTTTGGCAGGTTACGAACCGGCGGCGTTGGTTAAGGTGGACATTCTGGTCAATCACCTGCCGGTGGAAGCCCTTTCCATGATTACCCACAAGGACCAGGCCGATAGCCAGGGGCGCGCCGTGGTTGCCAGCCTGCGCACCACCATCCCCCGGCAGATGTTCGACGTGCCAATTCAAGCGGCAATCGGCAGCCGCATTGTTGCCAGGGAAACAGTTCGAGCCATGCGCAAGGACGTTCTCGCCAAATGCTACGGCGGCGACATCACCCGCAAGCGGAAGCTGTTGGAAAAGCAAAAAGAGGGGAAAAAGCGCCTGAAAATGGTTGGCAGCGTGGAGATACCGCAGGAGGCTTTTCTCACCCTCTTGAAAATCGGCTCCGAAAACTGACCGGACCATATGCGTCTCAGCCGACGGTCGAAATTCGAGCTATGGCCCGCTCCTTAGACAGGACAGCTCTTTAGACAGGGTTGCTCTTTAGGCGTCGAACCCCAACAATTCCCGGGTCTCCTGCAACTGCTTGAGGTGGTCTTCCCAATGAAAGCCGAATCCCCGCTCCAGCAGTTCGCTGCCGTTGCGGGAGGCATCTTCGCCGCGGCTCACCATGTGCACCGTCACGGTTTTTTCCAGCAGGTCTTCATCGGTGCACTTTGACAGGGTGTCTGACAACCCCGCGAAAAACCGGTTGATGTCCTCTTGCATCTGCCCCAGTTCGTGTTCCATACGTTCCGGTGTCAGGTTGTCCCGGTCGGCCCACAGGTCATATTCCTTGATGGTGCCGTCGACCACTCCTTGGAGTACGCCGCTGAGTCCTCCGGGGGGCGTATCAAGCAAATGGTAGATTATCTGCCGGACTGACCAGGCGTCGGCATCGGCTTTCCAATCCAGGCAGTAGTCCATCCCATCCAGCAAACCCAGCAGTCGGGTTTGGACCGAGCTTGCCGTTGCCGATAGAGCGTCCCTTTGGCTGGTCATGTCATCTACTTCCTTTGGGTTAGCATTGGTTAAATGGATTCCGCCGGCCGGCGGCCCGAGGTCTGCCGGCTGAAACCCGGCTAAAACCCGGCTCGTATCTCAGGTCTCATGACCATCAAGAACAAGATGCCCACGGTCATCAACGTTGCAATGCCGCCCGCGATGGCCCATCTTCTGCTGGATTTCCGGTACTCCGGATCAGTGTTCACGTTGCTGACCTGCAGCCGGGACAAACGTAACATGCGAAGCTGAAGCGGCACCATGATTGCCGCCCACAGGATAGCAACC
Organism: Dehalococcoidia bacterium; assembly: GCA_965226825.1. Classification (GTDB taxonomy): domain Bacteria; phylum Chloroflexota; class Dehalococcoidia; order Lucifugimonadales; family UBA3495; genus Io17-Chloro-G2. The sequence continues at coordinate 6,980 of CBDDED010000002.1, read as the reverse complement.
ACCAACAGCAAGAGGAAGGAAAGCGCCAGCCATGGTTCTTGAAACCGGTCCCACCCGCTTAGGTTCACCATCCAGAAACCGGTGACCAACAAGCCAATAATGCCGGGACCGGTAAACACCACGTCGGCGAAGAGCAAGGATCGGCAGGCGTAGGCCATAGCCTCCATGCTGCCGGACCGGTCGGCCCTGGCCTTCCAGTAGGCCGACGTGATCATGGCCCCCAAAAATAACACGGCCGCGCCGACGTGGAGCAGCAGCATTAACCTCAATTGTTCCTCCTACGGTTTGGAAGCTAGGCTCGTTCCTGGGAAAGAGTCGCCATCAACGACATCAGTTCTTCCTTGGTGTCGTCCCGGTCCAGAGCAAATTCTAAGGCTGCACGAAGCAGGCCCAGCGGTCTCCCTCCGTCGAACCTCCTCCCCAAAAACTCGTACGAAAACAGTTGGTGGGTCTGCAGTAAAAGAAGCAGGCCATCGGTCAACTGAATCTCACCCAACGCTCCGGGCTCGGTGCGTTCCAGGCAGTCGAAAACGGAATGAGGGAGGATGTACCGCCCCACAATTGCCAGGTTCGAAGGAGCCTGGTCCCGCGGTGGCTTCTCCACCACTCCCTTGATCCGGCCAACCCGGCCTTCTTGGCCTTCAATGTCGACTACGCCATAGTTTTGGACCGATTCCCAGCCCACGGTCTCAACAGCAATCACGCCGCCGTCGCTGCGGTCATAGACCTCCAGCATCTGGGCCAACGCCCCGGGGGAGTGGACGATGATGTCATCTGGGAGGATCACCACAAAGGGTTCTTCACCAACGGCTTCCCGGGCCATCAACACGGCGTGCCCTAAGCCAAGGGGCTGCGCCTGGATAACAAATGACACCTGGGCCAGGTTTGCGACCTGGCGGACCTTTGCCGCCAGGTCTAGGGCGCCGGATTCCCGTAGGCGCAGTTCCAGGTCCTCACGGGGCTGGAAGTACTCGGCGATGGATTCCTTGCCCGGCGACACCACCAGTATTATTTCCTGAATTCCGGCCTCTACGGCTTCCTCAACCACGTATTGGAGCATGGGTTTGTCGAGGATGGGCAGAAGCTCTTTGGGCACCGCCTTGGTCACCGGCAAGAAACGAGTGCCCAGACCCGCGGCGGGGATCACTGCCTTGCGAATAGGCATCGCAGCCTCCAGAAGCGGATTTATTCTAACATTCGTCAGATACGGGAACAACGGATTGGTTACGACTTTAGGATAGCTTTCCAACGGGGCCCGCGCCGGCGGCAAGCGTTTTGACACTGCAAGTGGTGTGACGGGGCGGGCGGTTTGACACTGATAGCAGGCTCACCTACCATTGATGGTGAGATCGTGCTAGACGGGGAGCTAGCGGTGCCCTGTACCCGCAATCCGCTATAGCGGGGTTGATTTCCCCTCCGAGGCTTTGCCATTAGCCCGCTATCCCTAGATTGTGATATTGATAGCCGGGTCCCACGCGGCGTAGACTTGCGAACCCCGCCAGGTCCGGAAGGAAGCAACGGTAAGCAGGAACCTGCGAGCGCCGTGGGAGCGCCTGGCTGGAGTCGCAGTTTTGGATATGTCTAACGGCCACTGTCGAAGCGGGGTGCGCGGTCTCTTGCAACTGGCTACGAAATTACCGGCCTGCCTGAAGTTGAATCACCTCGAAGACTCCGGGCGGGCGACTTCCTCAGGTACATAACGCTTACATTGGCGGCTCCCTTCACACCCAGGTTTCGCACTCGAAAATCCCTTGGGCAGCACTTCCTGGTCAGTGGCCGAATTTTGGACCGGATAGTAGCCGCCGCGGATTTGGCTGTAGATGATCACGTGGTGGAGATCGGCCCCGGCTCGGGAGTGTTGACTCGCCGCCTGATAGAAAAAGCAGGGCGGGTCACGGCGGTGGAAGTGGACTCTGAGCTCGCCGCGGCATTGCCTTCTCGCCTCGGCCAGCCCCCCGGATTGACCACGGTCCAAGCCGACGCCCGCACCGTTGATCTCAATTCTCTGGCGGGGCCGGAGATGCCCTACAAGGTAGTGGCGAATCTTCCCTACTATGCCGCCAATCCCATTGTCCGCCGGTTCCTGGAATCAACCCACAAACCGTCCCTGATGGTCATTACCGTGCAGCAGGAGGTGGCCCGGGCCATGGCCGCGGCGCCCGGCCAGATGACCCTGCTTTCGGTGGCGGTGCAGTGGTTTGCCGAGCCCACGTTTGTCTGCGCGGTCCCTCCAGATGCATTCAGACCCCCTCCCAAGGTGACTTCAGCCGTCATCCGCCTCGACTTGAGGCCCGGCGCGGCGGTTGAGTTGGCCGATGTCGACGATTTTTTCACGCTGGTCCGGGCCGGATTTTCGTCCCCCCGCAAGCAACTCCGGAACTCGCTAAGCCATGGACTAGCCGTCGAAGGCCGGGTTGTAGACCGGCTGTTGAGCGCGGTGTCCCTGGACGGCACCAGGAGGCCCGCCACCGTGACGATGCAGGAATGGGCAATTCTCCACCGGGCTTGGCGCAGCGAAAACTGGAATGCCTGAAGTCATCCGGCCTTTGCATGAAGATTCCAAACCGGAATTGCTGGCGGATCGTAACGTTCAGAAGAATGGTGACGTTCAGAAGAATGGTGACGTTCAGAAGAATGGTGACGTTCAGAAGAATGGTGACGTTCAGAGGACGTTCAGAAGAATGGTGACGTTCAGAGGAATGGTAACGTCCAGAAGAACTGCATGGTCAGATATCGTTGGAAGTGAAGATTGAAGCTCAAAGCCTTCGCCAAGATTAATCTGACCCTGGAGGTGTTGGGCCGCCGAGAAGACGGGTTTCATCAAGTGAAGACCGTCATGCAAACCATTGATTTGGCGGACAGCCTGGTTATCGATCATTGGGCCACCATCCAAATCGATTGCGATGATCCTCTCCTGGGCGGGGAGGCCAACCTGGTTTGGCAGGCCGCCCATATCCTGTCCGACCGCATCGGAGCCGGGCCCGGCGCCCGGATTTCTGTCCGCAAACGCATCCCGGTAGGCATGGGTCTTGGCGGCGGCAGCGCCGATGCGGCGGCGGCCCTCATTGGTCTGAACTTGTTTTGGGGGCTGGGGCTGGACACGCAGGAACTTCTACCAATAGCGGCGGAGTTGGGCTCAGATGTCGCTTTTTTCCTGGAAGGCGGCACGGCCCTGGCCGAAGGCAGGGGAGAAATCATCACCCAATTGCCCGCACTGCCGCCCCTGCCGATGATCGTATTCTGTCCGGGATCGACCATTCCGCAGAAAACCGCGGTAATGTACTCCCTGTTGACCCCTGAGCAGTATAGCGGTGGTGAAGCAACCGGTCGGTTGGTCAAACTCCTCCGGGATGGCTTGTTGGCGTCAGAAAAATTGCCCGGATTGACCTGCAACGTTTTCGAAGCGGTTTCGCAACAGGTGTTTCCGGAGCTTGAACAAATAAAGGTCCAGTTGGATGCCATGGGCGTTGGCCCGGTCAGGCTTGCCGGGGCTGGACCTGCGGGGTTCTGCTTCCCATCCACCGAAGCCGGGCTTCAGGCGGCGTCCAGCGCCTTGCAAACCCTTGGAGTTGGGGTTTACCGTGTTAACACCGTAGGTACGGGGTCTGTCCAAAGCAGCATTGAATGAGCCAGGCGCCGTCCTGGCCGAGCAACATCCCTGGAGAGCGTTGACAACATGAACGTTGCGGCCGTAATTACCATTGGAATGAATCCGATCATTTTCGAATTTGGCACCTTCCTGCTTTCCTGGCACGGCCTGTTCACCTTTGTGGCCGTAGCCGTCTCGGTGCTGCTGGTTTACCGGTGGGCCACCCGGCAAGGAATGGCAGGCGACCCGGTTTTGTCTATCTGCACGTGGTGCATCATTGGCGGGATAATTGGCGCTCGCCTGCTGCACATCATAGACTTCTGGTCCGTCTACTATCAGCATGACCCCATAAGGTTGCTCTACGTTTGGCAGGGCGGCATTGCAATTTACGGCGCCATCCTGGGAGGATTCGTCGGGGGCGCCCTGTATATCACCATCCGCAATTCGGATTGGTTCCTGTCCTTGTGGGGGAAAGCATTCCGCTGGTTGGGGGAACCCAAGAGGGCGGAGCTGCCGGAAATTGGCCGCATGGCGGACATTGCGGCGCCGGCCCTGCTGATCTCCATGGCTATCGGCCGGATCGGAGACGTCATCAATGGCGAGCATTTTGCAAAGGCTACGGAATTGCCCTGGGGCGTGTTTTACTCACACTTCAACAGCCCTGGGGTGAACCGGGCGGTTTCCCACCCGGCGGTGGCCTACGAGATCATCCTGGATTTGCTGATCCTGGCCGTGATATGGCCGTTGCGCAACCGATTGCGCCCCCACGGCATGGTTTTCATACTTTACGGCGCGTTGTATGCGGTGGGGCGTTTCTTCCTGAGCTTTGTGCGGGTGGAGGCAAACACCTACTTCCTGGGTTTGAACGAGGCCCAGATCGTGTCATTGATCATCATGCTTATCGCAATACCGTGGCTGGTTTTCAGGGCCCGAGTGGTGACGCCGTCCAGCCCGTAAGCCAACCGCCGGCTTTTCAGGAGGCCGCAGGCCGGACGTCCACCACTTTCAGGGTGTCGGTCTTTACTCCTCGCCACCAATCGGCGGTGATGGAGTAAACCAGGTCAACCGCTGGAGTCCCTTGCGGCCATTCCTGGGCCAGGTTGAAGGCCAGGGCGGTCATCGTGCTGCCATTCTGGCCTACTTGAAGTTTCAGATGCTGGGACGCATTCCCGATAGATCGGGTCTGCAGCACCTGAACGCCCCTGGTCAGGAACATGGGTCGGGGATTGGCTTGGCCGAAGGGCTCCAAAGCAGCGAGCCAGTGGGTGGCGTCCGGGGAGAGTTCGGATAGCGCCACTTCCGCATCGATGTTGATCGACGGCCTCAGATCCCGGTCCGCAAGCTCCTTTTCGGCCAACTCTTGCAACGAGGCGACGACCTCCGGTAGTTGGTCCCTGGCAACCGTGAACCCCGCGGCTTGAGAATGGCCGCCGTATTTCACGAGCAAGTGCTGGAAACGCCCGAAGGCTTCCTCGATGTCAAACTGCGGGATGCTCCGGCCGCTGGCGACCACGAATTCCGATTGCATGGACATGGCTACGGCCGGCCGCCGGTACTTTTCCGCCATCCTGCCAGCCACCAGGCCGGCAACCCCAGGATCGATGCCCGGATCTCCCACAATCACCATGGATGGCAGGGACCCGCCAGAGTATTTTTGCTCAATTTGCTCAAATGCGATCGCCATGGCCCGGTCGCTGGCTTCCCGCCGGGACCGGTTGAGCTGTTCCAGGGAAGCGGCCAGGGATTCGGCCTCTTCTTTGGAACGAGTGGTCAGCAACCGGTAGCTGTCTTCCGCGTGACCCATTCTTCCTGCGGAGTTCAGGCGGGGACAGATTTGGAATGAAATGGATTCCGCGTCCACAGTGCGGGGCTCGATTCGGGCATTTTGGAACAGCGCAATGAGGCCGGGCCGCTGGGTCTGGGCCAACTCCACCAGCCCCTGTTGGACCAGGAACCGGTTTTCGTCCACCAGTGGGACAAGGTCGGCAATCGTCCCCAGGGCCGCCAATTCCAGTAGAGCCGGGTTCCAGGGTTGTCCCAGAAATTGGTACATCCCCTGCATCAATTTGAACGCCAGGCCCGCCCCGCAAAGCCCGGTAAATGGGTAGGAGGTCCCCGGCAGGTTGGGGTCGATGGTAGCCACCGCAGCAGGCAGGTCGGCGTGAGGAATATGGTGGTCGGTAATGATAACGTCGACGCCCAGGCGCGAAGCCCCTGCCACTTCCTCTACAGCGGTCACTCCCGTGTCCACGGTGATTACGAGGCTGACTCCCTGGTCAGCCATGTATTGGATGGCGGGGATGGACAGGCCGTGCCCTTCATCGACTCGGTGGGGCAGGTAGGGCAGGACCGATATTCCCAATTCACTCAAACCCTCGCCCAAAATGGCCGTACCGGTTACGCCATCAACGTCAAAGTCTCCAAATACACCTACTTTTTCTCCCTTGGTCAGTGCCTGATGGAGGCGGGAAACGGCCCGGTCCATGCCCGAAATCCGTTGGGGGTTGTGGGGTAGCTGGTGGGGTGGGTTAAGTAGGAGATGCAGTTTGCCCGGAGTGTCGATTCCCCTGGCAACCAGGAGTTTGGCCACGGCGCTGGGGACATCGGGTGGGAGAGAGTGTACGCCCAGCGGCTCCGGAAGTTCCCACCGCCTGATTGCTGCTTCTGATAACATCCTGCTCCGTTCGATCCTGACCTTAGAGGTGGGCAGGCCAGGTTGCGGCTCGCGTCAAAAAAATTGGAGGGAGAAAGGCCCCTCGGTGGAAAGGAACCCGGAGACAATACTGGGTGTTGCCCCTACCGGGCCCGCCTACGGATTGGTGTCGGGGGCGGTAAATATCAACACCGAGTTGTGCCCACCGAATCCGAATGAATTGCTCATGGCCGTGGTAATTGGGCGGTTCACCGCCTGGTTGGGAGTGCAATCCAGGTCGCAGTCCGGGTCTTGGTCGTTTAGATTAATGGTCGCCGGGATAGTCCCGTCTCGAATGGCCAAGACACAGAAAGCGGCCTCCAAAGCCCCCCCGGCGCCCAGCAAGTGGCCGGTCATCGACTTGGTGGAGCTGATGGGGACACGGTGGGCGTCCTCACCCATCGCAAGCTTGATCGCCTTGGTTTCCTGGCGGTCGTTCAATGGCGTGGACGTGCCGTGGGCGTTCAGGTAGTCGACCTCGGATGGTTCGATGCCCGCCTGTTGTAGCGCCAGCTGCATGGCCTTGGCGGCGCTCTGGCCGGTCGGTCCGGGCTCGGTTAGGTGAAAAGCGTCGGACGTGGCGCCGTAGCCTTTGAGCTCGGCCAGAGGGGCCACTCCCCGTCTGGCCGAGCTTTCTTCACTCTCCAGTACCAGCACTGCCGAGCCTTCAGCCATCACAAACCCGTCCCGGTTGACGTC
>CBDDED010000001.1:0-14123 GCA_965226825.1 Dehalococcoidia bacterium | reverse complement strand
ATCACACAGCTATAATAGCGTCTTATACTATTAGTGGCAATCGCCAGTAAAGTTGCTAAACCGGCAACGCCGGTCCTTGGGCAAATTGGAGGAGTGACGTGACTATTCCCCGTTACTCGGTAAACCAGTAACAAGTCGATACCTTCCTGACTTGGAAAAAGACCGTCCGCCTTGCTATTCCAGAGATTCAGCGTCCCTTCGTCTGGAACGGCGCCAAGGTGCGGGATTTCGTCGATTCCCTTTACAGGGGTTATCCCGTTGGGTATCTCATCGCCTGGCAAAATCCTGACGTGCGTCTGAAGGATGGGACTCTTTCGGCTGGCAAGCGCATCTTGATCGACGGCCAACAGCGCGTGACTGCCTTACTGGCCGCCTTGCTTGGGAACCCGGTCATAACCAGAGACTATAGGCGAGCACGTATCTCTATAGCGTTTCATCCCGGAGAGGAACGCTTCGAGGTGACGAACGCTGCTATCCAGGGGGATAGGGGATGGATTACGGATATTGCCAGCGTCTTTGCCCCTGAAGCCTGGATGACCCAGATTGTAGAAGAGTACTGCGACGCAAATCCCGATTACCCTAAACGCGAAATTTACGAGCGTATGCGAAAACTTACCGGGATCCGCCAGAACGCTCTCGGTCTCATCGAGTTAAACGCGGAACTGGATGTCGATGCGGTTGCACAGATATTCGTGCGCATCAACTCCCCGGGCGTAACCTTGAATGAGGTGGACTTTGCAATGTCCAAGATGGCCACCAATGAACAGTACGGAGGGCACTTACTACGAAAGTGCGTCGACTACTTCTGCCATCTTGCAGTGGCTCCTGAGGCATATGCCGACGTTTCTAGAGACCACGACTGTGTCTCGACAGACTACTTTCGCGCTATGGAGTGGCTAAAAGACGAAAAGGATGACCTTTACAACCCCTCATACGTTGACATGCTTCGCGTGGCGTTGGTATCGGAGTTCAAGCGCGGGCGCATGGCAGACTTGGTCGCTCTACTTTCAGGCCGCAACTTCGCGACACGCACGTTTGAAGAGAGCGAAGCTGAGAATTCCTTCAAGAAGCTCGACGGCGGCATCTGGAGCTTTATGAATGAAACCAATTTCAAACGGTTCGTCATGATCCTGCGCTCCGCAGGATTCGTGGATTCCTCGCTGATCAGGTCCCAGAACACCATCAATTTCGCCTACATCCTCTTCTTGACACTTCGCGCACAAGGAGAGCCACCACAGCAAATCGAGAGGCTGGTTCGTCGGTGGTTCGTGATGTCAGTTTTGACGAGCAGATACACCAACTCCTCGGAAACAGCCTTTGGTGTCGATATCGCGAACCTTGATAGCCATGGTGCAGCCAAGTATCTCGACACCATTGAACGAGCGGACCTGTCAGATGCCTTTTGGGAAGTGGGACTGCCACAGCAGATGGACACCTCGGTGGCTAGCAGTCCCTATTTCAACGTCTTTCTCGCAAGTCAAGGCAAGGCAAGGCAAATGATAAGGGATTCCTGTCGCGAGACCTTACCGTGCGCGATCTTCTTCAAGGCCAGTGGAATGTGCACCATGTATTTCCGCGTAGGCACTTGCAGAATAATGGCCTCCAGCGTGGCCGCTACAACCAGATCGCCAACTATGTAATCATGCAAAGCGAAATCAACATCGCAGTCGGGGCGCATCCACCTGCGACCTATTTTTCGAAGCTGCTAGAGCAATGCCGGACCGGAGTGACAAGCTATGGAGGAATAACCGATGTCGACCAATTGCAGGAAAATCTTGCCGTTCACTGCATCCCTAGCGGGATGGAATCAGCCAGAATCGAAGGTTACGATGGGTTTCTCCAAGAGCGTAGGAAACTGATGGCCGCCAAGATCAGGCGATACTACAGCACTCTGTAAGAGCCCATTCCTGATTCCGATTCCGCACGTCTTCCAAGAAACTATTTCCAAACGCGGTTCGTGCAGCTCAGCGTGGGCGGAGCGAGATCTGAAAGACGCTCTTGCTAAGCCTATCGAAGGGCGCCGCCAGGGACTGCGGTAGCCTTGAAATAGTTTCTGAATCTTAGTTTAGGGCAACGCACCCGCCAGCTTCTGAAGGTTATTCAGCTCCGGCGTTTCATCGTCGCCGGTCTCTTGCCAGACGTTGGCAGCCCTGACCAGGTTGTCTCGGGCACTGGCAGCGTCGCCCTTGCCGGCCATAACCCGGCCCAGCCAGAAAGTGTCTCTTGGAGTCTCCCGCCGGCTCAACCTCTCCCGCAGCATATCCTCGGCTTTGTCGAACTGTTCGGCCCGCAGGTAGGCCTCCAGCATAGTGTCTTCAAACACCTCTCGCTGGGCGTGGCTGCCGCCGATGCGGATTAACTGGGGGAAGACCGGTTCCAGGTAGTTCACCGCAGAATTGTAGTCTTGCTGGGCGAAGGCATCTATGCCCTGGGCCAGGGGCAGAATGATTTCCTTAGCGAAGATGTTGCCATTTTCCGCGTTGGTGCGCAGGCGGTTGATCATCTGGTCCATCAGTTCCCGGTCGCCGCTGGCGGCAAAGGCCAAAGCGGCGTGGGCATCGCGGAAGGCGGGACCAGGCAGGGTGGCGGCTGGGGCGGCCTGCTCTTTTACTTCTTCCCACGGCATGGGTGGCGCCTCACCACCGTAGATCTGGATCCGCCACATCAACGAGGCACTGTCGGACAGACCTGAAATGTTCTTGGCGATGGCGGTGGGCCTTATCCAGTCCTCATACAGTTGCAACGCTTCCTTGTAGCGACCTTGGGCCAACTCGAACAAGGCCTGGTGCCAGGACAAGTGGACGTGATAGGTGGCACGGGGGTCGAACCCCTCCAACCAGTTCCCCAGGAAGTTGCCGCCGGTGGCAGCGTCCCCATACTCGAAGTAGGAATGGGTCACCGAATGGGCAGCCACGGCGTTGCCGGAGTGCAGTTCCAATGACCGCTGGGCGAGGCTCAGTGCCTTGTCCAGGATGCCCATTTCATGGTGCGCGAAGGCGTACTGGCCGAGGAAAGCCCAGTCGTCGCCACAGTGAGGGGCCAGTTGGTTCATCAGCGCGAACAGCGCCGGTGGGAAAGTGGGTTCGCCGGCCCCGCTGCAACCCAGCATGTACAACCGCTGGGCCACCCGCATCAAGATGACATCCCTGGGGTAATCGGCCAGGTGTTCCTTCGCCATGCGAACGGCATCAGGGCCCTTGCCGTTCGTCCAGAGGTCAACGGCCTCGATGTGCCGGCGCTCCCTGCCGGTAATTCCATCGGCCAGTTCCAGCCCTCGCTTGGCGCTCTGTCGGGCTTCCTGGGGGCGGGCGCGGGTCATGTGGAGGAAGGCAAGGCAACCGTGAGCGATGGCAAAGCCTTCGTCCAGGTCAATGGCTTCCTGCAACTTTTCCTCCGCCCCGTAATTCTGGGCCAGCAGCAGGTCAACACCCTCCTGCCAGCGGTCGGCGGCGACCGGTGAGTTGGTGGTGAGGGTCATTCCGTAGCGGTCCTTTCGATTGCCAGGCATGGTGTACGCCTCCTAAGTTTAAGAACAGGATGTCGTGAACGTTAGCTCCGGCCACCACGTCACTCAACAGTCTACCGCTCCCGTAAACGAGGACGCTTCGCCCGCTTGCCAGCGTTGGACTGGTCCGGAGCACTGGAACCGGCTGCGTCCCACCAACCGAGCTTGCCCCTGGTTGATCAGGCAGCGAGCCGGCGCCAGGCCACCCCCAGTTCGTCGCAACATTGCACCAAAGTTGCTCAGATCCTCTCAGGCATTCCTCATTCTACCCAATATTGTATGGTCCGGTGGATGGCGCTGTCGTCCCCAAGTTCACGGGGCCAACGGTCCCGATGGCAACCGCTACGCACCGGGCAGATGATTCCGTTCAACATTTACCTTAAGGCATCTCGTTGGCGTCTTGTCTTCCCGTGTGGGTCCGATTCCAAAATTACAAGATGGATTCATTCCCGCGGAGTGTCTGGCACGTACCAATCAGTTCCCTGCCTTTCAATCGTACCTCATCATCCAACACCACCCCTGTCTTGCCCACATTAACCCAACGCACGATCCCATCACCACCGTTAGTTCATTTCCAATATTGAGAAGGATTCGGAGCGGCGGACCTGGCGACGGTCGGCCAATCCGCAAATCGCGGTTGTCGCTCTGCCCTCCTTCGGTGTATATTCAACTGTACATCCCCCGTTCCCTCTGCTGCGGCGGCCGGGCCGGCGCTTACCCATCAAGACAAAGGACCCTGGGAATGCCTCTTCTTCTAACGGTAGGCTTGGCTCTGCTCCTCGGTCTGTGGACTTCCGGATTGGCCCGAAGTAAGGGCCGCAACGGGTCTTGGCTCTGGGGAGGCACCGCCCTGGTGCTAACGCTGGTGCCATTGCTGTTGCAAGTCCAAGATACCTGGCGCCTGCTGGGAATGGGCCCTTTGTTTGTGTTGCTGTTCATGCGGAGCCCCCGAACCAGGGTTGATGCTCCGCCCAAGGGGTTGAGCTGTCCCAGGTGCAACGCCGCGCAGCTACCCAGCCAGAGATACTGCGTTGACTGCGGATGGGAGTTGGGGCGGGCCTACCCGGAGACCCTGACCGCCGAGAGGGCCAAAGAGGCCGCCCGCGCCTCAGCTGAAGAGCCTGGCGAAGACCCGGCAGACAGCGCAGGCGCCGCACCGGAAGCGCCTGCCGCGGCAACCGTCCCCGAGACTCACTTCGTCCCCGAGGCTCACGCCGTACCTGAGACCGGAGCGGAACCCGACGTGGCGACTGAACCCGAAGTGGCCGCGCCGGTTGCGGCCAGCCAAGAGGTTCAACCTTCCGACCTGCCCGGTGAAGCGAATGAGCCGGAAGTAGAAACCGCGCCCGAACCGCCGGTGTTCCGCGGGCTACCCACCCCGGCCAATATGACCGAGCGGGGAATCCGGTTGTTCAACCTGGGGCGCATCCAGGAATCCATCGACCAATACACCAAGGCTATTGCCCTGGACCCCAACTACAAAGAAGCTTGGGAGTACCGGGCAGAAGCCTACGCCCGCTTGGGCCGGGGTGAACAGGCAGAAGAGGACCGGCGGCGGCTTCAGGCGCTCAACGCCGGTTGACCCAGCGGCGAAAACTCAGGGTTCAGACCGCCATTATGTGAAACCCGGCGTCCACCGGGATCACGGATCCGGTAATCCCGCTCGAAAGGTCACTGCACAAGAACAAGGCGGTCTTGGATACCTCGTCCACCGTGATGTTACGCCCCATCGCCGCCCTTTCAGCGTGGACCCGCTTCATGTCGATAAACCCGTGGATGCCCCGCGCCGCCAACGTTTCCAGCGGCCCAGCGGAAATGGCGTTCAACCTGATGTTTTGCCGGCCGTACTCGAACGCCAGTTGACGCACCTCGTGCTCCAGGGCCGCCTTAGCTGTTCCCATGACGTTATACCCCGGATACACCCTTTGGGACGCATCGAACGTCATGGTGACCACGCTGCCGCCGGATTTCATCAAGGGCGCGGCGTGGCGCACCAATGGAATCAGCGAGTAGGCGCTGACCTCCAGGGCCAGGCGGAATCCCTCTCTGCCGGTGTCGGCGAAGGGTTGGGCGAGGTCTTCCCGGTTGGCGAATGCAATGCTGTGCACCAGGAAGGAAATCTCCCCTAATTCTGTTTCCACCAGTTGGAACAGGTCCGAAATTTGCTCATCGTCCGTGGCATCGCAGGGCGCCACGATGGCCCCTTCCAGGGTGTCGGCCAACCGGGTGACGCGGTCCTTCAGGCGTTCATTTTGGTAGGTCATGACCAGCCGTGCCCCGGCCTGCGCCAGGACACCGGCGATACCCCAGGCGATACTCCTTTCGTTGGCGATGCCCAAGACAATACCGGACTTGCCGCTCAGGTCTATCGGGTACACCTGGTCCAACCTCCCATGTGCTCGAATGTCCGCCGTGGAGTCAGCAAAAGGACCCTGCCACTTTGTCGAGGAACGTTTCGAGTTGCCGCTGCGGCTCAAAGGACGCGAAACGAACGATGATTGTCTCCGCGCCGGCCTCCGCGTATTCGGCGATTCGCTGCTTAACCCGCTCCGGGTCGCCGAAGGGGCCCCAACGGTCTCCCCAAATATTGGAGCCGTAGTACCCCGTGAGAAACTCGGTTGCGTCAGCGTTGGCCCTGGCGGGGTCTGGGTCCACATTAACTGTCAGGTACATCACGGCCTCAAAACGGCCGGGGTCCCGCCCCAAATCGGCCACCATTCCCCTCAGGTGGGGAACCATCTCAGCATACTCCTCGGGAGTGTCCGATATGGATATCAGGCCATCGCCCAACCGGGCCGCGCGCTTCAACTGGGCCGGCCTGCGGTAACGCCAGTGGCAGGCCAACAGAAAAGGCGCCCCGTTCGGCTGCACCGGCCGGGGAAGCATTTCCACCTCTTCAAGACTGAAATGTCTGCCGCGGTAGGTTACGGGCTCGCCGGCGGCCAGCGCCTTGACGATTTCGACAATCTCTTCCAGCCTGGTCGCCCGGGTCTTCGCATCAACGCCGGCGGCCTCCCATTCTGCCGCCTGCGCCTGGTTGAATGCGCCGCCAACCCCGGCGGTTATAATCAAGCGCCCCCGGGATATGACGTCTACGGAGGCGCAGGTTTGAGCCAACAAGAGTGGATGTCGTAAAGCAGCCAGCAACACGGCGGTTCCCAGTCTTACCCGTTGGGTGCAAGCAGCAATGGCCGCAAGGGTGGAGAGAGGTTCCAGCCGAGGTTTGGCGGTGAGGCTATCGCCTACCCAGACCGAATCCAATCCCGCCGATTCCACCTGCTTGGCCATTTCCAGCACCAAGCCGGCGTCACGCGCTTGGGAATCTGCCAGCAGCAGTCCCCGGGTTGGCAGCAAGACCCCCAGCTTAACCCTGGACGCCGCGGTCATTCGCCGGTCAGCCGGGACAGCAACTCCGGGTCCATATGTTGGTAGGTCTCCAGGTCTTCGGGAATGTCCAGGTCGAAAGCAAGGCCGGAACTATAGCAAAACGCTGCGGATATCCCCAGCACGGCGGCTTTCGCCAGGTGCCGGGGAAAGCTCCGGGGCCCCAGGTCCGGCGTAAAGGTTATGCCATGCGGCACCAGGATTCCGTTGGTCCCGCCGTCCCGCCGGGCTGGGGCCAGGGTGATGTGGGTCTGCCGCCGAGTGGCGTTGACGATGCTGTGCAGATCGCTGGATTTCAGAAACGGCAAGTCCCCGGCCACGTACAGAGCGGAGTTGCCCTGTGTCGCCACTTTTTCAAAGCCGATTCTCAAAGTGTCGTTGAGGTCATTGCCGAGCTCGTCCCACCATACGGCTCCCATGTCCTCGGCCGCGGTCCTTACCCGGGTGTCTCCCCCCACTACCCAGACCTCATCGATGCCGGTTTCTCGGACTGCGGTTAGAACTTGGCGCAGCATGCCCAACACCAGTTCGCCCCGCTGGTCGGTGCTCAAAACGTCAGCCAGCCGCGTCTTGCTATCGGCCAGTGGCTTCATGGGGACAATGGCAGTCATTCTGGGGACACCGGTTGACATCAGACTTCGTCCGAGTTCAAATTCAAAATCCGCTGGGCCAACGCCACCTTGTCTTCATTGGTGTGCATGATGATCGAGTCAACCACCGGGTTGATCCCTAATTCGGCGATCTCGGGAGCCAGGGATGAATCCTGGCGGTCAATCAGGAAATAGTCGCAAATTCCGGCGTATTCCCGGGCCACTCCCACTACGGAAGCGTCCTTGCCCAATTCGGTCATGATTTTGGCCGCCGGCCCCCTTACCGCCGCCCCGGCGACAATGGGGCTAACCGCGACGCGACGCCCCGGAAAGACCTCCAAGGCTTGACGCACGCCAGGCATTGCCAGGATGGGGGCGAGGCTGAGGAAAGGGTTGGAAGGACACAGCACCAACATCCCGCCTTGATCCATTGCCTCGGCGAATCCGGGCGCCGGCTTGGCGGAACCGGCGCCGGCGTATTCAATGCTGCTTACCACCGGTTCGGCGCGGCGCTGCACGAAATATTGCTGCATGGGCAAGTCGCCCTCATCCGTGGTTACCACCGTTTTTACGGGACCGTCACTCATGGGGACAATATCATGGCTCACTCCCAAGGCGCGGCTAATGGCCGCGGTGGCCTGGGAGAGGGAAAACCCTTGGTTGAGCAATTGGGTCCGTCTAATATGAACCGCCAGATCCCGATCACCCAGGTTGAACCAGGCGTCGAGCCCTAATTGGCGCAGCATCGATAGGGAATTGAAGGTGTCTCCAGCCACTCCCCATCCGGTCTCAGGGTTAGCCAATCCTGCCAGCGTATACATCATAGTGTCAACGTCCGGCGAAACGTGCAACCCGTGGAACGACTCATCGTCACCGGTGTTTACGACCATCACCAGTTTGGCAGGAGGAAGAAGCTGGGCCAGCCCCCAAGCCAGCTTGGCCCCACCCACGCCCCCGGCCAGCGCCAGAACTCTGCCGTTGGTTTCTCTACGCGAGGTCAGTGGGAACTCCGAAACAGTCCCAATTGTGGCGACACATCCACCGGTCTAGGAAAAGTCCCCCACGGCAACCCACGTGTGGGGCTGCCGTGGGGGACTGCTTGGAGCGCAAGGTTCATCAAATTTCCGACTACGGCGCATCGACTCCCGGATGAGTAGCCGGCCCTGACCCATGAGTGGCCAAGCCCTGTCCAACCGGTTCCAGCTTTATCCGCCGGGGATGCACGAACCGGTAGGAATCCAGATTTACCAGCTTCTGGTAGGACCCAAACAGTTCTTCCACGTTGTCCCCAACCACATCCAATGGGTCAAGCTCCTCGTCGGAGTCATCGAACAATCGTTTGGTCTGGTAGGTAGTATACCGTTCGGCTGGAATCCGGCCCGCCTGTCTGATCATGTGCCGGAATTCCCAGGGTCGCATGAGTTGACCGTGTTGGGCGCCGGCGGCGGTGGAAATGCTTTCGTTAATCAGCGTGCCCCCCAGATCGTTGACCCCTGCGGTCAGCAGGACCTGGGACATGCGGGACCCCTCTTTTACCCAGGACGCCTGGATATTGGGAATCCAATTGTTCAACATGATACGGGCGATAGCGTGTACCTTAACCACGTCCATGCCGGTGGGACCGGACCTGACGTTCTCCACCAGGTTCTGCATGAACATGGGGGCTTCGGTGTGCACAAAGCTCAGCGGAACGAACTCGGTGATACCGCCGGAGTCCTTTTGAATATTTCTCAACAGGTCGATGTGCCGGGTAATGTGCCCATTGGTTTCCAGGTGGCCAAACATCACCGTGGACGTGGTGGGAATCCCCAATTCGTGGGCCGTGCCGATCACTTCTACCCATTGATCCACCCGGATGCGTCCGGGCGATATCCGGTCCCGCATATCCTGGTCGAGAATTTCCGCTGAAGTGCCCGGGAGGCTGCCTACGCCGGCAGCCTTGAGGCCCTGCAGGTATTCCCGGATGGTGCACCGCGACCGGACCGAACCGTACAGTACCTCTTCCGGGGAGAAGCCATGGATGTGTATCTCCGGCACCTCTTGTTTGATGGCTTCGCAGAGCCTGATGTACAGGTCCCCTTCCATTTGCGGCGGCAGACCGGCCTGCAGGCAGACCTCGGTGGCCCCGTAGTCCCGGGCTTCCTTGGTGCGGCGGATGATCTCTTCCACCGGCAGGAAATACCCCTGCTCCTCTCGGTGGTCCCGGCTGAACGCGCAGAAGCCGCAACGTTTGATGCACACGTTGGTGAAGTTGATGTTGCGGTTGACCACGTAAGTGGCCACGTCTCCCACCGACCGCCGGCGCAGGTGGTCGGCAGTCATCACGACGCCGTGATATTCCAGGCCGTTGGCGTCGAAAAGAAGCTCGCCGTCTTCGGCGGAAATATCCTTGCCCTCAAGGGCATCATTCAGGACCCGGGCAATCTTCGGTTCCAACAGGCCCAGCAACTGCTCTATGTTTTCCGTGTCACCTATTTTTTCCATATTACTGGCGGGTTTACTTGGTCCCGGCATACCTTTCAATCCCCCCTACAACATAACCTTCATCATCGGTCAAATCGCCGATTTTCTGCTGGAACCGGCTAGACAAGTAGCCGCTCCCGAAACCTAAGAACTCGGGGTAAACGGGTAATCTGGGCTTCAGGTCAAACCCCGACGCCGCGGACCGCTGGCGCAGTTCCTGCAGGGCCGGCCACGGGGCTTCCGGGTTGACGTAGTCAATGGTCAATGGAGAGACGCCTCCCCAATCGTTGATTCCGGCATCAAGGTATATCTGATAATCCCGGCCGTTAAGGTTCGGCGGGACCTGGAGATTCATATCCCGACCCAAAATCAGGCGGGCGGCGGCAACCGCCCAGCGCATTTCCGCTGTCCCGGCGTCGGTGTCACCGGCCATTGGAGTGTCAGGCTTGGCCCGGAAATTCTGGATGATAACCTCCTGGACGTGGCCGAAGGTCTGATGCAAATCCCGAATCTTCAGCAGGGCTTCAACCGTCTCCAACCTGGTTTCCCCTATGCCGATCAGGAGGCCGGTCGTAAACGGCACGTCCAGCTCCCCGGCTATTTCCAACGTCCTGAGGCGCACACGGGGCCTTTTGCTGGGAGCAAACTCGTGCGGCCCGCCAGGGCCGTACAGCCGCTGGCTGACGGACTCTAGCATCAACCCCATGGACGGGCTAAACGGGCGCAACGCGGCCATTTCTCTGCGGCTCATCGTACCCGGATTGGCGTGGGGCACCATGCTTGTTTCTTCGCTGAGCAAGCGGCACATGTCGGTAAGATAATCCAGGGTCGTGCTGTAACCCCGATGGACCAGCCATTCTTTGGCCTCGGGATACCTTTGCTCAGGCCGCTCACCCAAAGTGAACAGCGCTTCGGTGCAACCAAGGTCCTGGCCTGACCTGGCAACATCCAAGACCTGCTCGGGAGTCATGAAAAGGTTATCAGTCTGAGAAGGGTCCTGCCGGAACGTGCAGTAGCCGCAGAAATCACGGCACAGTCGCGTCAATGGTATGAAAACCTTGGGTGAAAAAGTAACGGTCCGCCCTTTGCCTAGATCCCGCAACTCAGCAGCAGCCGAACAGAGGACATCCAGGTCAAAATGCTCAATCTCGGCCAGAGACCGGCATTGCAATTCGGGCAACGGGCGACCGCCAGCGACGGAGTGCAGGCACTCCAAAATCTGGGCCGCGCCACGAGTTATCTGATCTGTAGTCGCCAGAACGCGGGACCACCCTTCCCCAAAAGTTATCCACCCCTGTCCTGAGCCGTAGCAATAGATACAGGGCGGCGGCAGCGTTTATTGTATCCGCTCCAACTTAGCCAAGCAACCGCAGCCGAAGTGGCCGTGAGGCAGTTACAAAGGCTTTTCCAGCCACGTCTTGGTGCGCCTGCAGAACGATCAGTAGCTTGAACAGGCATCCCTCGACAGGCTCAGGATGGAGCAGACACCGATAGCGGCGTCACTTTGCAATCGTCCTGAAGCGGCTCACCAGGCGATCGCATTTCGGACCATTGGCGCCGCATCTGAAAAATTCCACCTGCCGCGGCGTAGACAGGGCTAGTGTGACGCCGAACTTTTGTCTCCGTAATTCTCGCCGCGGTGGTAATGTGGGCAGCTATTGCATCCCAAACCTTGGACAACCTGTCCAATCAGCCTGCACTTTACCTAGCGGAGAGCGCAGCCAGGATCCCCGCGAATTCTCGATTGCAGGGAGATTCGCACATAAGGACATTCAAAGCGCGACTGCCATTTCACGCGACTGCCCTGGGAGTGGATCTCAAGCTACTGCATCGGCGAGTAACTCGTGGGCCGGAGAATCACGTTCCGCACCCGGGCGTTTATCGGACCGTCAGTCTCCGATTCGGCGCGCGCTTGGTGCCAGCCGGGGTCGGCCTGGAAAGCGGCCCATTTCTGTTCTCGGTCGGCCAGGCTGTCAAACCCCAACATGTAGACCAGTTGGTTGCTGGTGCCAATTTCCTCGGTCCAAAACCCAACCACGTGGATGCCGTGTTTCTCAAAGAAACCCACGGTGTGATTGGCAAACCGGTCGTTTAACGCGGGGAGACGCCCCGGTATGGTTTCGTAGATGCGAAGTTCGTAAATCATAAGTCCTCCATGTCAATTTATTCCATGTTTGGCAGCCGACTACCCTGTTCCCAGCCGCGCGGTAGGTCTCGTACGGCCCGACAGGTCGGCGTAATACATTGCTGCTAACGGGCTAAAAACCAGACAGCCGTCCCTGGTCGGTTGGGGCGTTGGGCATATACTGGCGCCCCAGGAATTCGTGGGCCAGCCGGGTGGCGACCCTTCCCCGTCGCGTCCTTTCCAGGAAACCGATCTGCAAGAGGTAAGGCTCCCAAACGTCCATTACGGTATCGGCGTCCTCATTTACCGAAGCAGCCAGAGTTTCCAGGCCGACCGGGCCTCCGTCAAACTTGTCAATGATGCTGGCCAACAGCCGGTGGTCCGACTGGTCCAACCCCAAGCGGTCTACCGAAAGTTGTTCCAGGGCTGCCTGGGCCACCGGCCCATCAATATACCCATCGGCCATCACCAGGGCGTAGTCCCGGTTGCGTTTCAGGAGACGGTTGGCTATTCGCGGCGTGCCCCGGGAACAGGCGGCAATGGCGCTGACGGCTTCATCGTTGGCCTCAACCGCCAGAATGCGGGCCGACCGGCGCACGATTACTTCCATGTCTTCGGGCTCGTAATACTCCAGCCGGAACACCGACCCGAACCTGTCCCGAAGTGGTGCGCTAATCATGGAGAACCGGGTGGTGGCGCCCAGCAACGTGAAGGGGTTTATTCTCAGGTTGATGTTTCGGGCCGCCAGGCCTTTTCCCACCATCCACGAGAGGAAAAAGTCTTCCATCGCCGAATGCAGGACTTCTTCCACTACCCGGTTCAGGCGGTGGATTTCGTCAATGAAGAGGACGTCGTTGGGCTGGAGCCCGGTCAGGATGGCGGCCATGTCGCCGGCCCGTTCGATAGCGGGTCCCGAAGTGACCCGTATATCGGCCTCCATCTCATGGGCCACGATGTGGGCCAGCGTGGTCTTGCCCAGTCCCGGGGGCCCATAGACGATGATGTGGTCCAAGGGTTCGCCCCGTATTTTGGCGGCGCGAATTGCTATGTCCAGATTGCCTTTAACGTGGCCTTGGCCGACGAAATCCGCGAGACGGCGCGGCCGCAGAGATTGGTCCGTGTCGTCGGGCTGGACTTCTGCCGACACCATTCGTTCGGTCATTCGGCCCCCTCCCACCACCGTTCCAGGGCATTGCTCCAAGTCTACGGTATCCGGATTCTAGGTTTAGTCGATTCAGGCGTCAAGGAAGCCAGGTCACTAGGCCGGGGAATTGGGCTGCGGGACCCGTCAGGGCCGCTTCAGGAACAACTCTATCCCTCGAATTTCCGGAAGACCAGGCAGGCATTCTGTCCGCCGAAACCGAAGGCGTTGGACAGGGCCACGCTGACATCTTTTTTCCGGGCCTCGTTGGGCACGTAGTCGAGGTCGCAGGCCGGGTCCGGCTCTTCATAGTTGATAGTAGGGTGAATCATGCCCTGGGTGATGGTTTTGACGCACGCGGCGGCTTCCAACGAACCCGACGCCCCGAGGGAGTGGCCGATCATGGACTTGGTGGAACTAATTGGAATCTGATAAGCCAGGCTGCCGAACAACCGCTTGACCGCCGTCGTTTCCAACGCATCATTCAGAGGAGTAGACGTTCCGTGGGCGTTGATATAGTCAACCTGATCCAGCGCAACGTCGGCGTCCCGCAGCGCCAACTCCATGGCGCGGGCGGCGGCTTCCCCGCTTTCCTCGGGCTGCACGGGATGACCGGCGTCGGAGGTGCAACCAAAGCCGGCGATCTCAACCAGAATCTCGGCGTTCCGGGCCAAGGCATGGTGCAAAGATTCCAAAACCATTATGACCGAGCCTTCCGCCGGGACGAAGCCGTCGCGTCCGGCGTCAAAGGGACGGCTGGCTTTCTGCGGCTCGTCGTTTCGAGTGCTCAGGGCCCGCATCACCGCAAATCCTGCCAGGCCCAACTGGCTGATTCCGGCCTCCGAACCGCCGGCGAGCATCACGTCGGCTTCCCCCCGCCGGATGACGGCCAAGGCTTCGCCGATAGCCTGGTTT